>JANNOJ010000013.1:0-6740 GCA_031399025.1 Erythrobacteraceae bacterium
CGGTGACCCGTGTCACCACGCCATAGTCGCGCTCGATCAACAGGTTTGCGTAAGCGGGCGCATGGGGGGCGGGCTCGACCGCCATATTCTCCCACGCGGCACCCAATTCGACGGCGGCAATCTGGGCCAGGCCGGTCCAGAAGCCCTGCCCGACCACGGTCTGCGGCACCGCCAGCGTGACGCGACCGTCGATCGCGATGCGCAGATAGGGACCGAATATGCGGTCGCGCGGGCCGGGGCGCAGCGGGCTGTCCTCTTGCCGCGGCCAGGCAACAAAGGCGACCACCAGCCCCACCCCGGCGCCGCCGCCGATCAGCAGGGTGCGGCGATCGATCGCTACCGCCGGCAGCGCCATGATCAGCCGGCAAATTTCTGCTTGAGGACGACGCGGTCGATCTTGCCGGTGCCAAGCCGCGGCAGCGGTTCATCGGAAAAAATCATTCGCGCCGGCACCTTGAACGCTGACAGGCGGCCATCGAGGAAGGCGCGCAAATCCTCCGCGCTCAGCGAACTTCCCTCGCGCCGGAACAGGACCGCGACCGGCACTTCGCCGAGCCGCTCGTCGGCGGCGCCGAACACGGCCGCCTCGGCGATCCCTTCGCACGCGTAGAGCGCGGCCTCGACTTCGGCGGCGGAGATATTCTCGCCGCCGCGGATGATGATGTCCTTCTTGCGATCGACGATGAACAGATAGCCGTCGGCGTCGAGATAGCCGAGGTCGCCGGTGCGGAAATAGCCCTCGGCGGTGTAGCACTCGCGGGTCGCCTGCTCGTTCTTCCAGTAGCCGAGGAAATTGGCGACCGAGCGGATCGAAACTTCTCCGGTCTCGCCCTGCGGCAGCTTCTCGCCGGCGTCATCGAGGATCGCCATGTCCACCAGCGGGCGCGAAGCGAGCCCGGTGCTGCCGGGCTTGGCGAGGTAGTTCTCGTTGAGATTGCCCGCGCCCACGGCATTGGTCTCGGTGAGGCCGTAACCAAGCAGCGGATAGCCGTCGGGAAAAGCTTCGCGGATTTTGAGCACATGCTCCACCGGGCGCGGCGCGCCGCCGGCGGCGAAGCTTTTGCACTGGCTGAGGTCGTATTTGTCCCGGTCGGGATGCATTGCCATTTCGTAGCTCATCAGCGGCACGCCGACGAAATAGGTTACCTTCTCTTCGTCCAGCAACCGCAGCGCCTCGCCCGCATCCCACTTGGGCATCAGCACCAGCTTGCGCCCGATGGCCAGCGACTGGAGGAACACGGGAATCTCGCCAGTAACGTGGAACAGCGGCACGGTGACCAGCGCGCTGGGCTGCACCGTGGGGGCTTCGCCGCGCTCGGTCAGGAGCTGGAGCACCATCGCGGTCTGGCAGATGTAGTTCATCACGCCCGACACCACGCCAAGATGGTCCGAGTAGGCGCCCTTGGGATGGCCCGTAGAGCCGGAGGTGTAGAGGATCGTTGCCAAATCCGACGGGCCCAGTTCGCCGAGCATCCGGGTGGCGGTGTCGCCATCGGCCCAGACCTGCTCCAGCCCGGTCGCGGGATCGCCGTGGCTGAAGGTCACGATGCGGGCCCCGTGCGCGTGCCCTTCCAGCCGCGCGGCGCGCTGCGCATCGGCCAGGACCAGCGTGCATTCGCACAGGTCCACGCCATAGGCGAGCTCCTCGCCCGTCCACCAGCCGTTGAGCAGCGTCGCGCAGCCGCCCGCCATGATCGTGCCCATGTAAGCGACGATCCAATTGACCGAATTGCGCGCCGCGATGCCGACCCGGTCGCCTTTTCTGACCCCGTGGAAGGTGGCGAGCCCGTGCGCCACATGCGTGGCGGCGGCATAGACCTCGCCGAAGGTCATCCTCAGATCGCCATCGACCAGGAAGACCGTGTCGCGGTGCTGGTTGCAGAAATGCGCGAGGTAATGCGCCACGCTGGGCGGCGCATTGACGAAGGCGGGCATCTCAACGCCGCGCCGGGTCACAGATTTCAGTGCGAACATCTGACCAGGGGCGGTGACGGCGTCGGTGATGCGGTGGATGTCGCGGTCGAGATCGGTCGGCATGGGTGGTCGGGTCATCCTCTCCAGTGGGTGAAGCATGGCCGCGCGCACGGGCTTTCCCGCATCGCGCCGCTGTGCCAAAAGCCGCGCCGACGGGTGGCCGGGTGCTGCCTTCGACGTAAATGTCTAAGGGGATATAAGCTTGCTGTCACTACTGGCGCCCGCCGCCACCGCTGTCTCCCAGCCCCTGTCATGGGCGGCGCTCGGGCTGACCCCTGGGATCGAGCTCGGCTTCTTCACGCTGCGCTGGTATTCGCTCGCCTATCTCGGCGGCATCCTGCTGGCCTATTGGCATCTGACGAAGATGCTGAAAGTGCCCGGTGCGCCGATGGCGCAGCGCCACGTGGATGATCTGTTCTTCTACTGCACGCTCGGCGTGATCCTGGGCGGACGGCTGGGCTTCGCCATGTTCTACAAGCCCGAGCTGTTCAGCGACTTCAGCCATCCCGGCCCGATCAGCTGGGGCCTGGTCCGCCTGTGGGACGGCGGCATGAGCTTCCACGGCGGCGTGCTAGGCGTGCTGGCGGCGATCACCTTCGTGGCGCTGCGCAACAAGCTCAACTGGCTCCGGGTGTGCGATTACATCGCGGTCAACGTCGGCTTCGGGATGCTGTTCGGGCGGCTGGCGAACTTCGTCAACGGCGAGCTGTGGGGCCGGGTGACCGACGTGCCGTGGGCGATGACCTTCTGCGATATCGAGCAGACCGCCACCACCTGCGTCAGCAGCTTCCAGGCGCGCCACCCGAGCCAGCTCTACCAGGCCGGGCTGGAAGGGCTGGCGATAATCGTCATCATGCTGTGGCTGTTCTGGCGGACCAACGCGCGCTGGCGGCCCGGTCTGCTGGTCGGCGTGTTCACCGTCAGCATGGGGCTGGCGCGCTTCGTCAACGAGTTCTTCCGCCAGCCCGACAGCTATCTGGTGTCGGTGGTGGAGCAGACCGGGTTCAGCCGCGGGCAATGGCTCTCGCTGCCGATGATCGCCGTGGGGCTGGCGGTCATCGCCTACGGCCTGACGCGGCGGATCGAGCCCCGGAGCGAGTCTGGGGGCTCCGCCCAGCCGACGTGACCGGTGACGCACCGGGGCTGAATCTCGCCGCCCGCTTCCGCCGCCTGATCCGCACGCACGGCCCGATGCCGGTCGCGCGGTTCATGGGCGAGAGCAATGCGCAGTATTACGCCTCGCGCCATCCGCTGGGGGCGGCGGGCGATTTCATCACCGCGCCCGAGATCAGCCAGATGTTCGGAGAGCTGGCTGGGTTGTGGCTGGCCGATCTTTGGGACCGAGCGGGGCGGCCCGCCGATGCCATTTACGCCGAACTGGGTCCGGGACGCGGAACGCTGGGGCGCGATGCGCTGCGGGTGATGGCGAACGCCGGGCTGCGGCCGTCAGTCAATTTCGTCGAAGGTTCACCGACACTGCGGGCGGTTCAAGCCGAAGCCGTTCCGGGTGCCGCGTTTCGGGAAGATACCGCGGGCCTGCCCGATGCCGGCCCGCTGCTGCTGCTCGCCAACGAGTTCTTCGACGCCATGCCCGTGCGGCAACTGGTGCGGGCGCAAGCAGGTTGGCGCGAGCGGATGGTGGCACTCGACGGCGATGCCTTCGTCTTCGTCGCTGGGATGGAGCCAATGGACGAGGCCGTACCCGCAGCCTTCGCCGATGCCGCGCTCGGCACCATTCTTGAAATCTGCCCCGCAGCGGCGGCCATAACCTGCGAGATCGCGCAACGGCTGACGCGGCAAGGCGGCGCGGCGCTGTTCGTCGATTACGGCCACCTCGTACCGCGCACCGGTTCGACACTTCAGGCGGTGCGCGCGCATCGCAAGCTCGATGCATTGGCAGCCCCCGGCGAAGCCGACCTGACCGCCCACGTCGATTTCGCCACGCTGGTCGAGATCGCGCGGGCGGCGGGCTGCAAGGTGCACACCGCGACCCAGGGCGATTGGCTGCGCGGCATGGGCATCGACCTGCGCGCCGAAGCACTGGCCCGCGCCACGCCATCTGCCGCCCGCAACATCGCCCACGCCCGCGACCGCCTTGTCGGGGACGAGCAAATGGGCCAATTGTTCAAGGCCATGGCGCTCGTCGCGCCCGGTTGGCCGGCACCACCCGGCTTCGCCCCCTAACCGGAAGGGATTGCGCGTGCGTTTATCGATGATCTGCGCACTCGCGCTCGCGGCCTGCGCTCCGGTCGCGGCGGCCGAGCCCGTAACAGGTCGCTGGCTGACCGCGGAGAAGACCGGGGTCGTCGAAATCGCGCCTTGCGGAGCGAAGCTGTGCGGCACCATCGTCAAGGTGGCCGGGCCGCGGCGCGATAATGCGGACCTGCGCGATGCCAACAACCCGAACGCGGCGCTGCGCGGCCGCCGCATCCTCGGCCTACCGATCCTGACCGATTTCGTCGCGCGCAAGGACGACTGGCGCGGGCAGATCTACGATCCGAACAGCGGCAGAACGTATCGCTCGATCATCAAAATCGGGGCGCAGGGCCGCCTCGAGGTCAAGGGCTGCCTGGGCCCGTTCTGCCGGACCCAGGTCTGGACCCGCGCCAGCTAGTCAGAGCCCGGCGCGCGTCGCCAGCACGCGCGCTGCCTCGGCCGGGGTGGATTTGTCGTCCTTGCGATCGACCGAATAATTGGCCGCACGCATCGCCTCGACTTCGATCCGTCCGATAAGCGGCCGAAGCGACGCAACCAGTGACAAATCGGCGTTCGCCTGCGGACTTAGCAGCAGGATCGCATCGTAATTTGGAAAGGCCCGCTGCCGATCGGCCAGGATCACCAGATCGTCGGCGGCGATCCGCCCGTCGGAGGTGTAGCCGCTGATCACATCGGCCTCGCCCGAGGCCAGCGCGTCGTACATGAAGGTCGGCGCGAAAGTCCGCTGGCGCGCGAACCGCAATCCGTAGGCGCCCGCGACCTTGCGCCACTCGGGCCGTTCGAAGAACTCGGGATCGCCGCCGATGGTCAGGTCTGACGCCAGGGCGGCGAGATCGGCGATGCTGGCGATGCCCGCGGCAGTTGCCCGTTCACGCTTCATCGCCAATCCATAGGCGTTCTCAAATCCCAGCCGCCCGAGCACCCGCGCACCGCCGACGGCGTTTTCCCAGCGGATTATCTCCGCCAGCATGGCCTCGCGTTCCGGGCTATCGGTGCGCTTCATCTGATTGGTCCAGATCGTGCCGGTGTAATCGACCAGCACGTCGATCTGGCCGCTGGCCACCGCGCTGTGCGCCACCGCCGAGCCCAGCCCGTCGCGATAGACCGGCACATAGCCCTCCGCCTGGAGCCGCTGTCCAATCAGCCGGGCGAGGATGTACTGTTCGGAAAAGCCCTTGGCCCCGATCACCACCCGCCGCTCGCCGCTCGCCGCGCCCGCGAACTGCACCGCGCCTGCCAGCAGCACCCCGCCCAGCACCGCCACGGCTGCTCCGCGCCACAGCCAGCGGCTGCGCCTTGCAAAGCCGTGCTCGACCATGCCGAGCAGCGCATCGGCCACCAGCGCCAGCGCGGCGGCGGTCAGGCACCCTGCCAGCACCAGCGCCCAGTTCTGCGTCTGGAGCCCCGCGAAGATCGGATCGCCCAGGCTCGGCTGGCCCACAGTGGTCGAAAGCGTGGCCGCGCCGATGGTCCACACCGCGGCGGTCCGGATGCCCGCCATCAGGTAGGGGGCGGCGAGCGGGGCTTCGACCAGCCGCAGCTTCTGCCAGCCGGTCATGCCCATCGCATCGGCCGCCTCGACGACGCCCGGCGCGAGATTGGCTTGCGCCGTCACCGCGTTCCGCAGGATCGGCAGCAGCGCATAGAGCGCGAGCGCGAGCAGCGCGGGCAGGAAGCCGAGCGTGGGCAGTCCCTGGCCGAACACCGCGCGGAGGCTCAGCAGGATCGGGAAGAACAGCGCCAGCAGCGCCAGCGCGGGGATGGTCTGCACCAGGCTGGCGAACCCCAACGCCACCTGCGCCACCGTGGCCGAGCGCCCCGCCCATACGGCGAGTGGCAGCGCGACGATGATGCCAAGCGAGATGGCGGCGGCGGCCAGCAGGACGTGCCACGCCAGTTCGTCGCCCAGCCCCGCCAGCGCGTCTAGGAACGGGGTCACGGGGCCAACTCCGCCAACCGCCGCGCCTGATCGCGTGGGACCGCGACCAGCGCCTGCGCCTCCGCCCCGCCCGCGCCCGCCAGCAAGGCCTGCGGCGTCTCGTCGGCGACGATGCGCCCATGGTCCATTACCAGCACCCGGCTCGCCAGCAGCAGCGCCTCGGCCATGTCGTGCGTCACCATTACCGTGGTCATGCCGAGCGTGTCGTGGAGCGCGCGCACGCGGCGGCCGAGCGCGTCGCGGGTGACGGGGTCGAGCGCGCCGAAGGGTTCGTCCATCAGCAGCAGCGTGGGCCCGGTCGCCAGCGCGCGCGCTACGCCCACGCGTTGGCGCTGCCCGCCGGACAAAGCATTGGGCATCCGGCCGACCATATCTGGCGTCAGGCCCACCTGTTCGAGGAGCTCCACGATCCGCTCGCGCGAAAGCGGCGCACTGGCCAGTCGCGGCCCGATGGCGACATTCTCGCCCACCGTCAGATGCGGGAACAGGCCGATCTCCTGGAACACATAGCCGATACCCCGCCGCAGCTGTGCGACGGGTTGGTCCGCAACATCGCGACCCTGCACCAGCACCCGCCCCGCATCGGGCACGACCAGCCGGTTGACCGTCT
>JANNOJ010000063.1:0-81694 GCA_031399025.1 Erythrobacteraceae bacterium
CGCACCACCGACCGCACCGATCGCGGTGCGCGAGACGGTGCGCTCGCCGGTATTGGGATCGGTCACGCAGCCGGTGACGGTGAGCAGGGCGACACTGGCCATGCCGCTCACGAGAATACGCGATCTTTTCATGATTACACCCTCATCCTGCTTGCCACTTGTTATGCGGCACATTGTTATGCGGCACGGTGCCGTCGTTGAGCTGGAAACGCCACCGCGGGGAGCGCGTTCCCTCAACGATGGTTAACGTGCGGGAACTGTCGCGCGATTGAACGGCCTTCGCCGCCGCCGCCCGATCTGCTAGCGCCTCACCATCCCGGAACCCACCAGCCCGATGACCCCTTTCCCCTGGCACTATCTGGCCGCGCTGCTCGGCCTCATCGTCATCAATGGCGTGTTCGCCATGTCCGAGCTCGCGATCGTCTCGGCGCGCACCGCCCGGCTGAAGATGGCGGCCGAGCGCGGCAGCAAGGCCGCCGCCGCGGCGCTGCGGCTGGCGGAGGACCCGGGCAAGTTCCTCTCCTCCGTGCAGATCGGCATCACGCTGATCGGCGTCATCAACGGCGCGGTTTCAGGCGCGACGCTGGGCGAACCCGTGGGCGAGCGGATTGCCGCGCTGGGCGTGCCGGCCGACAGCGCCGACGACATCGGTTTCGTGCTGGTGATCGCGGTCACCACCTACCTCTCGCTGGTGGTGGGCGAGCTGGTGCCCAAGCAGCTGGCGCTGCGCGCGGCCGAGCCGGTCGCCCTCATCATCGCCCTGCCGATGACCTGGCTGGCCACCATCACCGCGCCGTTCGTCTGGCTGCTCGACACCTCGTCGGGCGCGCTGATGCGGCTGCTCGGCATCCGCCATCGCGGCGAGCACGGGATCACGGTGGAGGAATTGCGGATGATCCTCTCCGAAGCGACCCGGACCGGCGTGCTCGAGGAACAGGAGCGCTCGATCCTCTCGGGGATCATGCGCCTCAACGACAAGCCGGTCCGCGAACTGATGACCCCGCGCACCGAGCTCGACTGGCTCGACCGGTCGGGCGGCGAGGCGGCGATGCTGGCCACCATCGCCGAGACCCCGCACTCGCTGCTGCCGGTGGGCGACGGTTCGCCCGACCGGATGGTGGGCGTGGTCAAGGTGCGCGAGGTGCTGGCGATGCGCCTGGCCGGCGGGCCGATCGACCTCGATCTGCTGATGCGCAAGCCCGCGGTGGTGCCCGACCAGCTCGATTCGATGGACGCGCTGCGCGTGCTCCAGCAATCGGGCACCGCGATGGCCATGGTGCGCGACGAATACGGCCATCTGGAGGGCATCGTCACCCCCGCCGACCTGTTGCGGGCGATCGCCGGCAGCTTCGCCAGCCACCAGGACGAGGGCGACGAGCCCGAGGTGGTGGAGCGCGCGGACGGCTCGCTGCTGATCGCCGGCGCGATGTCGGCCGATGCGCTCGCCGAGCGGCTCGGGCTCGAGCTGCCCGGCAACCGCGAATTCGCCACCGCCGCGGGCTACGCGCTGTGGGTGCTCAAGAAGCTGCCGCACGAGGGCGAGTTCTTCTCTGAACAGGGTTGGCGCTTCGAAGTGGTCGACATGGACGGGCGGCGGATCGACAAGCTGCTGGTGAGCAGGAGCGCCTGATATCTGCCCACCCATCCGGGCGGGCATCCTTGCGCTGTTCCCTCGCGCGGACAGTCCGGGCTCCGGGCGGCTGCGGGCGGCCGTTCGGCCTTGCGGTCGGCTGGCCGCCAACCGGGCTGGTACCCGCCAGGTCTGGCGTGGAATGGTTCGGGCTGCGACCAGTGGTCAGAAAGCGCGAACGCGCGTCGGCCGTCAGGCCGAAAGCCTAAGACCGCGTATCCGGCCGCCGGCGCCTGAGGCTAAGCTAGGTCACTATCACCGCCCTGGCCGCCTGCCCGTCGCCTTCGGGCGCGGCGATGATGGCGCGGGTCGTGGTGCCCTTGTCCACCGTGTACGTCTCGGGATCGCCGATGGTCGAGCGGATGCCGATTTCGGGCTCGCCCATCAGCCGCAGCGCGCTGGTTTCGACCGCGCTGCGCTCGGGGGCGCCGAACAGCGCTTCCAGGGCCTGCTCGGCGGCGGTGCCCTCGGTGGGGCGCGGCGCGCCGGGCGTGGGCGGCTCCAGCGAGAAATCGGGCGGCACCACCAGCGGCGCCTGGCGCTGCACGGCGAACTCGTCGGGCCTCTGGCGGTTCAGCAGGCCCGTGCTGCCGCAGCCTGCGAGCAGCGCGGCGCCGGCGAGCGTCAGCATGACAGCAGCAATTCGGACGAAATCGGGCATCAAGGCAAGTCTCCGTGGGATGGGTCCGCCGCCGGCCGGTCGTGGCCGGCCGCGTGCGCTTGTGGGGGTTTCTCGCGCATGAACAGGGTGCGGGCAAGCAGCAGGACCACGCCGATGGTGATCGCCGCATCGGCGACGTTGAAGATCAGGAACGGGCGGAAATCGCCGAAATGCAGGTCGGCATAGTCGATCACATAGCCAAGCTGATAGCGATCGACGATGTTGCCCAGCGCCCCGCCCAGCACCAGTGCGAGTGCCATGACGTCGCCCAGCAGCCGCTCGCGCAGCAGCCACGCCAGCACCACCATGGCGATGAGCGCGGTCACGCCGACCAGGATCCAGCGCATCTCGATGCTGGTGGCCTGGAACAGCCCGAGCGAGACGCCGTAATTGTTCTCGCGGGTGAAGTCGAAGAACGGCAGCAGGTCGTAATGGTCGCCGCGCTCGGTCAGGCCGAGCACGTCGACCACGTAGCGCTTCACCCACTGGTCGACGGCGAAGATCACCGCGGCGATCGCCAGGCCGATCGCGCGGTTGCGCCAGACGGGCGGCTCGCCGCTCATGCGGCGGTGTCCAGCTGCGCGACGACGGCATCGCAGCGGCCGCACAGCGCGCCGTCCTCCGGCACGTCGGGCAGCAGGCGCCAGCAGCGGCCGCACTTGGAGTGTGCCGATCTGGTTACTTCAATTTGCGCCGATGTTCCACGTGAAACATCGGCGGTGATGAACAGCTCGGCCAGGCTGGCATCGGTGAACCCGGCGGGGATGCGTTCGGCCGGCAGCCGGATCGCCGCTTCGAGGCTCGAGCGGACGGTCTTGTCGCGGCGCAGCGGCTCGATCGCCTCGGTCACCTCGATGCGCACGGCGCGCAGCCGGGCGAACCGCTCGGCCAGGGCATCGTCGCACCACTCGGCCGGCAAATCGTGCAGTTCGAGCAGGTGGACGCTGCCGCGCTCGGGGCAGCGCGTGGCCCACACCTCCTCGGCGGTGAAGACGAGTACCGGCGCGGCGTAGCGGACGAGCGCCTCGAACAAGATGTCGAGCACGGTGCGATAGGCGCGGCGATCGGGGTCGCCCGGCGCGTCGCAATAGAGCCGGTCCTTGCGGATATCGAAATAGAAGGCGGACAGGTCCTCGTTGGCAAAGTCGTTGAGCGCGTGGGTGTAGCCGGTGAAGTCGTAGTCCACGATGGCGCGACGCAGGGTGGCATCCAGCCGGGCGAGACGGTCGAGCATATAGCGTTCGAGTTCCGGCATGGCGCTGTATGGCACCGCCTCGCGCTCGTGTTCGAAACCGTCGAGCGCGCCCAGCAGGTAGCGGAAGGTGTTGCGCAGCTTGCGGTACTGGTCGGCGACGCCCTTGAGGATCTCCTCACCGATCCGGTGATCGGCGGTGAAGTCCACGCTCAGGGCCCACATCCGGATGATGTCGGCCCCGTATCGCTCCATCACCGTGATGGGATCGACGGTGTTGCCCAGGCTCTTGGACATTTTGCGGCCCGTCGGGTCCATGGTGAAGCCGTGGGTCAGCACCGCCCGATAGGGCGCGCGCCCGCGCGTGGCGCAGCTTTCGAGCAGGCTGGACTGGAACCAGCCGCGATGCTGGTCCGAACCTTCCAGGTACAAATCCGCCGGCGATCGCAGCTCGGGCCAGCGCGCGCTTTCGAGCACGAAGGCGTGGGTGGAGCCGCTGTCGAACCAGACGTCGAGGATATCGGCGACCATCTCGTAATCGGCCGGGTCGTAATCGGGGCCGAGCAGGCGGGCGGCATTGTCCTCGCGCCAGGCATCGACACCCTCGGCGCGCACCGACTCCACGATCCGCTGGTTGACGATCGGATCGGCCAGGTATTCGCCTGTTTTGCGATCGACGAACAGGGTGATCGGCACGCCCCAGGCGCGCTGGCGGCTGAGCACCCAGTCGGGCCGGCCTTCCACCATCGAGCGGATGCGGTTGCGCCCGCGCTCGGGCACGAAGCGGGTGGCGTCGATCGCGGCGAGCGCGGTCTGGCGCAAGGTGGCGGTATCGTCCGCGTCGGTGACCAGCGCGATCGCTCCGCCGATGCCACCGAGCGGCGCCACGTCGTAGTCGAACGGCGCCATCGGCTGGTCCATCGGCACGAACCATTGCGGTGTGCAGCGGAAGATCACCTTGGCCTTCGAGCGCCAGCTGTGTGGATAAGAGTGTTGGTAATCGGTGGATGCGCTGAGGAGCGCGCCGGCGTCGCGCAGGTCGGAGCAGATCGGGCCGTCGGGGGCGTTGAACTTGGGGTTGATGACCGAGGCGCTGCGCGCGTCGGTGCGCGGCAGCCAGCCCCAGTCGGCGCGGTAGCGGCCGTCGTCCTCGACCACGAACTTGGGCTCGATGCCGTAGCGGCGGCACAGCTCGAAATCGTCCTCGCCATGGTCGGGCGCCATGTGGACGAGGCCCGTACCGCTGTCGGTGGTGACGAAATCGCCCGGCAGCATGGGGCGTAGGTCGGCGAAGAAGCCGCCGAGATGGTGCATTGGGTGGCGGACCTTGGTGCCGGCGAGGTCGGAGCCTTTGATTGGCTTAACTGTGCCGCTGATGCCCACGGGCATCGCCCAAAGGCTTCGTTCACCCAAGTCCTGAGCCGACCCAGGAAGTGCCTTCTCAAGCCGCTTGATGAAGGCTTCGCGTAGATGCTTCGCTACCAGAACTTTGACGACATTCTCGTACCAGCTCGCTTGCTGTGCGAATGTCGCCGTGGCCCTTGGTGAGCTGCCGTCTATCGCCAGCTCGATGATATCGTACTCAACGTCCGGCCCATACGCGAGCGCCTGATTAACCGGAATGGTCCAAGGCGTCGTCGTCCAGATAACCGCATGCGCCCCTACCAGCTCGGGGATCGGGCTTTCCACGATCTCGAACGCCACATCCAGCTGCGTGGAGACGATTTCCTCGTACTCGACCTCCGCCTCGGCCAGCGCGGTCTTCTCCACCGGCGACCACATCACCGGCTTGGCACCCCGGTACAGCAGCCCGCTCTCGGCGAACCTGAGCAATTCGCGCACGATGCCCGCCTCGCTCTCGAACTGCATCGTGAGGTAGGGATTGTCCCAGTCCGCCAGCGTGCCCAGGCGCTTCAGCTGTTCGCGCTGCACGTCCACCCAATGCGCGGCGTAGGCGCGGCATTCGGCGCGGAACTCGGCCGGGGCGACCTGGTCCTTGTCGCGCTTCTGCTTGCGGTACTGCTCCTCCACCTTCCATTCGATCGGCAGGCCGTGGCAGTCCCAGCCGGGCACGTAGGGCGCGTCCTTGCCGAGCAGGGTCTGGGTGCGGACCACCATGTCCTTCAGCACGTGGTTCAATGCGTGGCCGATATGCATGTCGCCATTGGCGTAGGGCGGGCCATCGTGGAGGATGAACTTTTCCCGCCCCGCGCGGGCTTCGCGCAGCCGGCGGTAGAGGTCGTCCGCCTGCCAGCGGGCGAGGATGGCGGGCTCCTTGGCGGGCAGGCCGGCCTTCATCGGAAAGTCGGTCGTGGGCAGGAAGACGGTGTCGCGCCAATCACGTTGGTTTTCGCGCTTGGTATCGGGAGCGTCGGCCATCAGGCCCGCGCGCTTAGGAGGTTCCTCGCCTGCTCGCAATCCCGCGCCATCTGCGCCCGGAGTGCGCCGAGCCCGTCGAACTTCGCCTCGGGCCGCAGGAAGTGGCGGAAGGCGACCTCGATCTCCTGGCCGTAGAGATCGCCCGAGAAGTTGAAGAAATGCGGCTCGAGCAGCTCGACCGGCGGATCGAAGGTAGGCCGCACGCCGATATTGGCCGCACCTTCCAGCACCGCGCCGGTCGCCAGCACGCGCCCGGTGACCGCGTAGATTCCGAAGCGCGGGCGCAGGTAGGAGCCGAGCGCCAGGTTGGCGGTGGGATAGCCGATCTCACGCCCCCGCTTGTCGCCGTGCTGGACCGTGCCGCGCATCGCGAAGGGGCGGGTGAGCAGGCGCGCGGCGAGCTCGCAATCGCCGGCCTTGAGCGCGTCGCGGATGCGGCTGGAGGAGACCGCCAGGCCATCCGCCATCACCGGGCCGATGGCGCGCGTGGCGATGGCGCAGGTGGCACCGACCGCGCGCAGCACGCCGACATTGCCGCCCCGCCCCTGGCCGAAGGTGAAATCCTCGCCCGTCACCACGCCGGCGGCGCCGATTCGCGCGGCGAGCAGGTCGCGCACGAAGCTGTCGGCGCTGGTGCGGGCAAGCTCGGCATCGAAGGCGAACACCAGCATGGCGTCGGCGCCCGCAGCAGCGAACAACTCGGCGCGCTGGTCGAGGCTGGTGAGGCGGAACGGCGGGACGTGCGGGGCGAAGTGGCGCACCGGGTGCGGATCGAAGGTGGCGATGATCGCCGGGCGGCCTTCGCTGCGCGCCCAGTCGATCGCCTCGGCGGCCACGCGCTGGTGGCCGAGGTGGAAGCCATCGAAATTGCCCAATGCCACGATCGCGCCGCGAAGGGGTTCGGGGACAAGATCGCGGTGGCCCAGGCGGGCAAAGCCGGGCTCGCTCAAGCCGGCTCCTGCGCTGGATCGACCAGCGGCAGGTAGCTGACGAAGGCATAGGGCGGGTGCCTGGCGCCGGCCTCGCGCGGGTGGCGCGCCACCTCGCGCCAGCGCAGCGCATGGGGCGCGGGCATGAACACCTCGCAATCGGTTGTGTCCTCGTCGACCTCGGTGATCTCGAGCCGGGTGGCGAGGGGTTCGAACAGGGCGAAGATGTCCGCGCCGCCGATCACCGCGATGTGCTCTCCCGCCATCAGCGCCAGCGCCGCCTCCAGCGTATGCACCACCTCGGCGCCGGGCGCGCTCCAGCCGGGCTGACGGGTGAGGACGACGTGGCGCCGCCCCGGCAGCAGGCGGGGCAGCGATTCGAAGGTCTTGCGCCCCATCACCATCGCCTTGCCGGTGGTCTGGCGGACGAAATGCTGCAGATCCTCGCGGATCGTCCACGGCACAGCGCCCCCCTTGGCGATGCAGCCGTTGCGCGCGCGGGCGACGACGAAGACGATTTCGCGATCCGGCTCACGGTCTTCGGGCGGCACCTTCATCCCGGCTCTCCGATGCGGGTGATGTGGCCCATCTTGCGCCCCGGCTGCGCCATGCTCTTGCCGTAGAGATGGAGGTGGGCGCGCGGATCGGCCAGATGGCGGGCGAGCGCCAGCGCCGCTTCGCCGATGAGGTTGTCCATCACCACGCGCGGGGCGAGCGTGGTGGTGTCGCCCAGCGGCAGGCCGCAAACCGCGCGCAAATGGTTCTCGAATTGCGAGGTGAGCGCACCCTCGATGGTCCAGTGCCCCGAATTGTGCACCCGGGGGGCCATCTCGTTGAACACCGGGCCAACCACCGGCGAGCCCTCGGCGGTGGCGAAGAATTCGAGCGTGAGCACGCCCACGTAGTCGAGCGCGTCGGCGACCTGGCGGGCGAGCGCGCGCGCCGCCGCCACCTGCGCGGCGACGACGGCGGGCGCGGGCAGCTCGGAGCGCACCAGGACGCCGCCTTCGTGGCAATTGTGCGGCGAGTCCCAGAACCGCACCTCGCCGTTGCGGCCGCGAACCAGGATGACCGAGAACTCGGCGGCGAACTCCACCATCCGCTCGTACACCAGGCCGCTCGCCGGCGCGGTAATGCCGGCCAGATCGTCAACCGAAGCGATCCGCCATTGGCCCTTGCCGTCATAACCTTCGCGGCGGGTCTTGAGGATGCCGGGCAGGCCGACCCGCGCCACCGCCGCCGTCAGCTCCGCAAGCGATGAAACGGGGGCGAAGGGCGCCGGGCGGCCGCCCAGCTCGGCGATGAAGCGCTTCTCGGCCAGGCGATCCTGCGCCACTTCGAGTGCGCGTCTACCCGGCGCCAGCCTGCCCGGTGCGATCGCGCCGAGCGCGGCCACCGGCACGTTCTCGAACTCGTAGGTGACCACCGCGCACTCGGCGGCGAAATCGGCGAGCGCCGACGCGTCGTGCCAGTCGGCGCAGGTGAAACGGGCCGCCACCTCGGCCGCCACGCTGTCCTCCTGGGGGGCAAAGATGTGCGCCTTGAGCCCCAATTGCGCCGCGGCCATCGCCAGCATCCGGCCCAGCTGCCCGCCGCCCAGGATGCCGACCGTGCTGCCCGGCTCGATCACGACGGGTTCCGGTGTTGGATTGGTCCGCCCTTTCCCAGATTAATCCGCTAGCGGGGTCGACGAGTATGGCTGGCCATCGCTCGGCGCCTCGGCCACCGCATCGGTCTGCGCGGCGCGCCAGGCCTGCAGGCGGGCGGCGAGCGCGTCGTCGTAGAGCGCGAGGATAGCGGCGGCGAGCAGGCCGGCATTGGTGGCGCCCGCCTCGCCGATCGCCAGCGTGCCGACGGGAATGCCGGCGGGCATCTGGACGATCGACAGCAGCGAATCGAGCCCCGACAGCGTGCGCGTCTGCACCGGCACGCCGAGCACCGGCAGGTGGGTGAGCGCGGCGAGCATGCCCGGCAGGTGCGCGGCGCCCCCCGCGCCCGCAATGATCACCGCGAAGCCTTGCGCGGCGGCCGCCTTGCCGAAGGCGTGGAGGCGATCGGGCGTGCGGTGCGCCGAGACGATGCTGGTCTGATGCGCGATGCCCAGCTGCTCGAGCACGGCCGCGGCGTGCCGCATGGTCGCCCAGTCCGACTGGCTGCCCATCGCGACCGCCACCCGGCGGCCGACGCGGGGGGGCGGGGCCGCCATCTCAGGCATCCTTGAGGTAGTAGCGCTGGCCGGGCGTCAACGCCGCGTCGAACTCGTAGACGATCGGCTGCCCGGTGGGGATCTCCAGCGCGGTGATCTCCTCGTCGGAAATGCCCGACAGGTGCTTGACCAGCGCGCGCAGCGAGTTGCCGTGGGCCGAGATGATCACCGTCTCGCCGCTCGCCAGGACCGGCCGGATCGTCTCCTGCCAATAGGGCAGCACGCGCGCGATGGTGAGCCTGAGGCTTTCGGCCGCGGGGATGGCGATGCCGGCATAGCGCGGGTCGGCGGCGACGTCGTACGGCCCGCCGGGTTCGAGCACCGGTGGCGGCACGTCGAACGAGCGGCGCCAGAGGTGGACCTGCTCGGCGCCGTGCAGCGCGGCGGTCTCGGCCTTGTCGAGCCCGGTCAGGCCGCCGTAATGCCGCTCGTTGAGCCGCCAGTCCTTGGTTTCGGGAATCCACAGCCGCCCGCACGCCTCCAGCGCCAGGTGCAGCGTCTTGATCGCGCGCAGCTGCACCGAGGTAAAGGCGCGGGTGGGCAGCAGGCCCCTGGCCGCCAGCAGCTCGCCCGCCGCGCACGCCTCGGCGGCGCCCCGCTCGGTCAGGTCGACGTCCCACCAGCCGGTGAAGCGGTTTTCCAGGTTCCATTGGCTCTGGCCGTGGCGCACCAGAATCAGAGTGGCTCGGGTCAGCATGGGCATGGTCGGCGTCTTGCTCCGGGCCGCACTTGGCGCATCAGGGGGAGGCCCAGCGCGTTAGCCGCCATCCTCGCGCTTGGGAAGGCTGGTGCCCGGCATCGTCGGCTCGCCGCCCGGCTCGCCGGCGTCCCGCGCCCGCGCCTGCGCCTTGCGGCGGCGCAGATTGGCGCGCAGCCGGCTCGCCAGGCGTTGTTCGCGCGTGGGTTTGGCGCCGCTGGGTTGGTCGCTGCCGGTCATGCCCATAAGGCCATGGCGGCAAGTGCCGCCTGGCTCAAGCTCGGGCTTCAGCCTCGGGCCGCAAGCTTGGCTTGACTTTGGCCGGCCCCATGTCGATAGCGCCGCCTGCCCCAGGCGCTCATGGCATCGCTGCTGTAGCTCAGTGGTAGAGCGCACCCTTGGTAAGGGTGAGGTCGGGAGTTCAATCCTCCCCAGCAGCACCACCGGGAAGCGGCACCGGGCCCGCGCGACGACCGGCGCATGCCGGTTTCGCTTGCCTGGAATTGGTGTATTGGCCATGCAATGCACCATGCATGCGCCGGAACCCGCAGTCCCCTCTGGCGAACCCGCAGTTCCGCCCGGCGAGCCGGCCCTCGCGCTCGGCGAGAGCGACCAGGAGGCGCCGCTGACCGCGCTGCATCCGGCCTATGCCAAGGTCCTGCGGCTGAACCTGCTCGTCACCCTGCTGCCCTTCCTGATCGGCGCAATCGTGCTGGAGGCCACCGGTCTGCCGCTACCGGGCATGGTGCTCGCGCCGGTCGTGCTGGCGGCCGGCTGGGCGCTGTGGCGCCTGCCCCGGCGCCGGTTCCGGGCGCGCGGCTACGACCTGGGCGCCGACCGGCTGCGCGTGGTCAGGGGCGTGCTGGTCCGGGTCGATACCGTGGTGCCGTTCGGCCGGGTGCAGCATCTCGATGTCGAGCAGGGCCTGCTCGAGCGGCTCCATGGCCTGGCCACGCTCACGCTGCACACCGCGGGCACGCATAACGCCAGCGTGGCGTTGCCCGGCCTCGCCCATGCGACCGCGCTGGCGATGCGCGAGGCGATCCGCGCGCAGGTCCGGCGCGAGACGATGTGAGCATCGCTCCGGGGGTTGACGCCGCCGCCGGGCCACCCGAACGCGGGCAGGCGGCGGTCGAAACGGCCCAGGGCTGGCGGCGGCTCAGCCTGCTCGGGATCGTGCCGCTGGCCTTGCGCAGTCTGCGCCAGGCGATCGTGCCCACGATCGCCGTCATCTACGGCAGCAGCACCGTCGCCGACGCGGAGCCACTCGGCCTGCCCCTCGGCCTGCTTGCCGCAGCGGGCATCGTGATGGTCACCGTGGTGTTCACCGCGCTGGGTTGGTGGCGCACGCAATACCGCATCGGCCCCGACGACATCCGCCTGCACCGCGGCGTGCTCGGCCACCAGGCGCGCTCGGTGCCGCTCGAGCGGATCCAGGATGTCAGCCTGGAGCAGGGGCCACTCGCCCGCCTGCTCGGGCTGGTCGAGGTGCGCTTCGAGACCGGTGCCGGCGGCAAGGACGAACTCGCGCTTGCCTACGTCACCAGGAGCGAAGGCGAGGCGCTGCGCGAGACCGTGCGCACCCGGCTCGATGCCCAGTCACCGGCCACCTCCGAGGATGCCGCTGGGACCGCGGCGGGTCGCACCGCCGCGCCAGCAGGCCCGGCGCTCTTCGTCATGAACCCGCGCCGGCTGCTGCTGTTCGGCCTGTTCGAGTTCTCGTTGGTGGTGTTTGCGGTGCTGGGCGGCGCCGCGCAGCAGTTTGATTTCCTGCTGCCGTTCGACATCTGGGAATTCAGCGAGTGGCAGCGGCGGCTGGCCGGGAGCGATGCGATGGTGGGCGCCTGGTTCGCCGGGCTGGACCTGGCCGCGCGCGTGGCCGGCGCGCTGCTGGCCCTGGTGGCGCTCGCCGCCGTGGGCCTGGCGACCGGCGTGGTGCGCACGGTGTTGCGCGACTTCGGCTTCCGCCTCGAACGCACCGCCAAGGGCTTTCGCCGACGCCGCGGCCTGCTCACGCGGACCGACGTGGTCATGCCCGTCCACCGGGTCCAGGCGCTGACGCTCTCGACCGGCCCGATACGCCGCTGGTGGGGCTGGCATGGCCTGGCCTTCGTCAGCCTGGCGCAGGATGCGGGTTCGGCCCACCACGTGGTCGCCCCGTTCGCCCGGCTGGCGGAGCTGGCGCCGATCGCCGCGGCCGCCGGCCTCCCCCTGCCGGGCCCTGACACGCAATGGCTCCGGCCGAACCCGCGCTATCGCATCGACCGGGCCGGTCTGGCGCTGACGATCCCCACGCTCCTGACGCTCCTGGCCCTGGCTCTGGGCCTGCTGCCGCCCGCGCTGCTCGCGCTCGCCTTGGGCCTGGTCCTCGGGCTGCGGCAATATGCCCTGTGGCGCTGCGAGCGATACGCCCAGGATGGCGACCGGCTGCTCGGGCGCACCGGGTGGCTCGGCCCGCGGATCACCGTCGCCGCGCCGGTCAAGCTGCATTCGGTGGAGATCCTCCAGGGCCCGCTGGGTCGCCGGCACGGCTACGCCGATCTGGCCCTCGGCCTGGCCGGCGGGCGGCTGCGGCTGGATGGCCTCCCGGTGGGCGATGCCCGTCGCCTGCGCAGCGCCATTCTCGAGGCGATCACCGCCGTCGATTTCTCGCAACTGCCGCGCTGAGCCCGCGCGCTACTCGCCCGGGCCGGCGAGCACGTCGGCCCATTCGGGATGGCGGCGGAAGGCGGCGTCGACATAGGTGCATTGCGGGACGATGGTGAAGCCCTGCGCGCGGGCGTCGGCCACCAGCCGCTCGACCAGCCGCTTGGCGATGCCGCCGCCGCGCGCTTGGTCGGGCACATAGGTATGCTCGGCGATGCGCGCCTCGCCGCGCGCGGTCCAGGTCAGCTGGGCGCCATCTGCGCTGCCCGCAACCGGGAGGCGATAGGCGCCGTGCGTGGTCTCGTCGGTCACTTCGATGTCGGCCTGATCGGTCGTGGCGGGGTCGGTCATGGTTGGGGCTCCTGCTTGCCTCGAACCCCCGGCGTCGCCATGGCGTTCCGCATGCGCTTCCTGTCGGATAACGCCGCCCCCGTTCACCCGCGCGTGTGGGATGCCCTGCAGGCGGCGGACGAGGCCGACCTGCCGTACGACGGCGACGCCCTGAGCCGGCGCCTGGACGAGGCGTTTTCCGCCCTGTTCGGCCGCGACTGCACCGCCTTGTGGGCCGCCACCGGCACCGCGGCCAATTGCCTGGCGCTCGCCACCATGGTCGCTCCCCACGGCGGGGTCATCTGCCACCGCGAGGCGCATATCGAGATGGACGAATGCGGCGCGCCGGGCTTCTACCTGCACGGCGCCAAGCTGCTGCTGGCCGGCCAAGAGAAAGATGGCGCGGGCGCGAAGCTGACGCCGGCCGGGATCGAGGGGGTGCTCGATGGCATCACCCGAGGCATTCACCAGGTTCCTGCCCAAGCGATCTCGCTCACCCAGGCGAGCGAGTACGGGCTGGTCTACCGGCCGCACGAACTTGCGGCCATCGGCGCGCTGGCGCGGATCCGCGGCCTGGGTCTGCATCTTGATGGCGCGCGCTTCGCCAATGCCGTCGCCTTCCTGGGCTGCCCGCCGGGCGATGCCGCCGGCCCGGTGGATGCGCTCAGCTTCGGCTGCGTCAAGAACGGCGGCATGAGCGCCGAGGCCATCGTGCTGTTCGATCCCGCCGCCGCCGACCTCGCCGGCTGGCGGCGCAAGCGCGCCGGGCACCTGCAGTCCAAGGGCCGGTTCCTCGCGGCGCAGATCCTCGCCTTGCTCGAGGACGACCTGTGGCTCGCCAACGCCCGCGCCGCCAACGCCGCCGCGCAGGCCATCGGCGCAGGCGCGGGCGCCCGGCTGGCGTACCCGGTGGAGGCGAACGAGGTGTTCGTCCGCCTCGCCGCTTCCGAGCGCGCCGGCCTGCGGGCGCGCGGCTGGGCGTTCTACGACTGGGATGCGGATACCGCGCGCTTCGTCACCGCCTGGAACACCCGCGACGTGCACGCCGCCGCGCTGGCGGCTGCGCTCGCGGCCCTGTGATTGGCGGGCCTGTGATTGGCGGGTGATCGGCGATGACCGGACCGGCATCCCCGCGCCACGCGCTGCTGCGTCCGGGCGTGGCGATCCCCTTCCTGCTGGTCGCGCTGATCTGGGGCTCGACTTGGTTCGTCATCCGCGACCAGCTCGCCGCCGCCGCGCCGCCCAGCTGGTCGGTCACCTACCGCTTCGCCCTCGCCACCGTCGCGATGTTCGTGCTCGTCGGCTGGCGGGCCGGCATCGCCCGGCGCAGTTTCGCCATGAGCCCGGGCGAGCAGGCGATGGCGCTGGGCATCGGCATTTTCCAGTTCTGCGGCAATTTCAACTTCGTCTACCGCGCCGAACTGCATGTCACCTCGGGTATCGTAGCGGTGCTGTTCGGGCTGCTGATGGTGCCCAACGCCATCCTCGCCCGGCTGGTCTTGGGTTCCACGATCACCCGGCGCTTCGTCCTTGGCACGATGATCGCGCTGGGCGGCATCGGCCTGCTGCTCGCGCATGAATTCCGCGCGGCGCCGGCCGGCGCGCAGGTCGGGCTGGGCGTGGCGCTGACCGGGTTCGGCATCCTCTCAGCGTCCGCCGCCAACGTCATGCAGGCGAGCGCTGCGGCCCGGCGCCCGCCGCTGCTGCTGCTGCTCGCCTGGGCCATGCTGTGGGGAACCGGGTGCGACGCCGCCTTCGCCCTCGCCGTGGCCGGCCCGCCGGTGCTGCCGGCCGAGCCGCGCTACTGGGCGGGTGTTGTTTATCTGGCGCTGCTCGGCTCGGTGGTCACCTTCCCGCTGTATTTCGGCCTCATCCGCGACATCGGCCCGGGCCGCGCGGCCTATACCGGCGTGCTGACCCCGGTGGTGGCAATGGCGCTCTCCACGCTGTTCGAAGGCTATCGGTGGTCGGGACTGGCCGTCGCCGGGGCGCTGCTGGCAGCCGCGGGGCTCATCGTGGCGCTGCGGGGCCGCACCCTCGCCACGCCGCGCCAGGATTGAGCGCGCCCAGCCCTTCGCGGTAGGTCGGGTAGCGCAGCCGCCAGCCGAACACGCGCTTGGCCTTGCCGTTCGCCACCCGCCGGTTTTCGGCATAGAACCCGCGCGCCATCGGCGACAGGCCCGCCTCCTCCAGCGGCACCAGCGGCGGCGGCGCGATGCCGAGCAGCCGACAGGCCTCCTCGATCACCGCATTGTTGCTGGCGGGCAGGTCGTCGGCCAAATTGTAGGCGCCGGGTGCCGCCGCCAGCCCGGCGAGAACGCCCGTGGCGATGTCGTCGACGTGCACCCGGCTGAACACCTGGCCGGGCGCGTCGATGCGCTGCGCCTTGCCCTCGGCGAGGCGCTCGAAGGCGCTGCGGCCAGGCCCATAGATGCCCGGCAGGCGGAACACCCGCGCGCCGCGCTCGAGCCAGGCGGCATCGGCGGCAGCCCGCGCGGTGCGGCGGCCGATCCCGCCATCGCCGACCACTGGTGTGCCCTCGTCCACCCAGGCGCCGCCGGTGTCGCCGTAGACGCCCGAGGCCGACAAATAGCTCAGCCGCTGGGCGCCGAGCGATGGCCCATAGCGCTCCAGCACCGGGTCAACGCCGCTCTTGCGATCGGGCGGCACGCAGGAGAGCACATGCGTCGCCGTCGCCAGCGCGGCGCGCACGGCCGCTTCCTCGCCGAAGGCGATGTCGCCCGCACTGCCGGTCGCGGTCACGCCGATGTCACGTCTCAGCGCCGCCGCCCGGATGCGCTTTCCGCTGTAGCCAAGCCCGAAAATGAACAGCTGCACTGTCGCCACTTTTGTTGCCCACGAGCGTTCTAGCTGCTGGACGCTGCGGCGAAAGGACCTAGACCGCTCACCATGGATATCGCCCGCACGCCCGCCACCCCCGACGGCAATTTCGAGATGGCGGACGCCGCCGTCGAGCCCAAGGCGCCGCCCGAAATCTATCGCAAGGATTACCGACCGTTCCCCTGGCGCGTGCCCGAGTTGCGGCTCGACTTTGCCCTTGGCGCCGAGCGCACCGGGGTCCGCACGGCGCTCACCGTGAGCCGCAACCCGCAAGCCGAGCCGGCCGCCACGATCCGGCTCAATGGCGACGGGCTGGAGCCGCTCGAGGTCAAGCTGGATGGCGCGCCGACCAGCGGCTGGACCATGGATGGCCCCGACCTGCTGGTCACTCTGCCGGGGCTCGACGAGCCCGAGATCGGGACCGGTGACGCCTTCCTGATCGAGCTTGTCACCGAGATCGCGCCCGCCGCCAACAGCCAGTTGATGGGGCTCTATGCCTCGGGCGGCATGCTGTGCACCCAGTGCGAGGCCGAAGGCTTCCGCCGCATCACCTTCTTCCCCGACCGGCCCGACGTGCTCTCCACCTATCGCGTGCGGATCACGGGCGACAAGAAGCAGTTCCCCGTGCTGCTGTCGAACGGCAACCTGGTGGATAGCGGCGAGGATGATGAGGGCGCCCATTGGGCCGAATGGCACGACCCGTGGCCCAAGCCCTCCTACCTGTTCGCGCTGGTGGCCGGCGACCTGGTGGCGCGACGCGACAGTTTCGTCACCATGAACGGGCGCCAGGTGGCGCTCGCCATCTGGGTGCGCGCGGGCGATTTGGCGCGCACGGCCCACGCGATGGCCTCGCTCAAGCAGGCGATGGCCTGGGACGAGCAGGCGTTTGGCCGTGAATACGACCTCGACACCTTCAACATCGTCGCGGTGAGCGACTTCAACATGGGGGCGATGGAGAACAAGGGCCTCAATGTCTTCAACACCAAGTATGTGCTCGCCGACCCCGAGACCGCCACCGACGGGGATTACGACGCCATCGAGGGCGTGATCGCGCACGAATACTTCCACAATTGGTCGGGCAACCGGGTGACCTGCCGCGACTGGTTCCAGCTGTCGCTCAAGGAGGGCTTCACCGTCCTGCGCGACCAGCTGTTCAGCCAGGATCTGGGCTCCCCCGCGGTCAAGCGGATCGAGGACGTGCGGGTGCTTCGCAGCGTCCAGTTCCCCGAGGATTCGGGCCCGCTGGCGCATTCGGTGCGGCCCGACAGCTTCCGCGAGATCAGCAATTTCTACACCGCCACCATCTACAACAAGGGCGCCGAGGTGATCCGCATGATGCGCACCATGGCAGGCCCCGCGGCGTTCCGGGCCGGGTGCGATCTGTACTTCGCGCGCCACGACGGCCAGGCGGCGACCTGCGAGGAATTCGTCCGCGCGATCGAGCAAGGCGCCGGGCTCGACCTGGCCCAGTTCCGCCGCTGGTATTCGCAAGCGGGCACGCCGCGCGTGTCGGTGCGCATGGAGCACGACGGCGACCTGGTCACCCTTCACCTGGCGCAGCGCGTGCCACCCACGCCCGGCCAGCCCGACAAGCAGCCGATGGTCATCCCGCTGCGCCTCGCGCTGTTCGATCGCGCTACCGGCCGGCACGACAACGAGCAGCTCGTGGTGCTCGACACCGAGCGGATGAGCGTGGAGTTCGCCGGCTTCGCGCAGCCGCCGGTGCTCTCGCTCAACCGCGGCTTTTCCGCCCCGGTCGCCATCGAGCGCGACCTCTCGCGCGAGGACCTGGTGTTCCTCGCCGCGCACGACGACGATCCGTTCGCCCGCTACGAGGCGATGCAGGACCTGGTCGTGGGCCATTTGTGCGAGGCGGTCGCGGGCGGGCTCGACGATGCCGCACGGGCTGGGGCGCGCGCGGCGATCGGCGCCACGTTTGCCGCGGTGCTCGACGATGCCGGGATCGATGACCTGATGCGCGGCGAACTGCTCGTCTTGCCGTCCGAGACCTATCTCGCCGAGCAGCGGCCGATCGCCGATCCCGCCGCCATCCATGCCGAACGCAGCGCCTTGCGCGCCTGGTTGGGTCGCGAGCTGAGCGCCCGCCTGCTGGCGCTGCATCACCGGGCGAGCGCGGTGCCCTACGGTCTCGATCCCGCCGCGCGCGGCGCCCGCAAGGTGAAGATCCAGGCGCTCTCGTTCCTGGCCGCGGGCGACGCGGCGCTGGGCGCCGATCTTGCCTGTGCGCAATACGATGGGGCCGACAACATGACCGACCGGCAGGGCGCGCTGATGGTGCTCACCGGGCTGCGCGCGCCCCAGCGCACGCACAAGCTGCTCGATTTCTACCAGCGCTACCGCGACAATCCGCTGGTCATCGACAAGTGGTTCGCGCTCCAGGCCAGTGCGCCGCACCCCGGGGTGCTCGAACACGTCAAGGCGCTCGCCCGGCATCCCGATTTCACGCTGCGCAACCCCAACCGCGTGCGCTCGCTGTACATGGCGTTCGCGGGCAATCTGCACCCCTTCCACGATCCGGCCGGCGAGGGCTACGAGCTCATCGCCGACCTCATCCTCGAACTCGATCCGCTCAACCCGCAGACCGCCGCGCGCTTCGTCGCCCCGCTGGGCCGGTGGCGGCGGATCGAACCGGGCCGGGCCGCGCTGATGCGCGCCGCACTCGAGCGGATCGCCGCCGCCCGCGGCCTGTCGCGCGATACGCACGAGCAGGTCTCGCGCAGCCTTGGCTGAGCCGCCCGAGGTCATCCGCGCCAAGCTGCTGGCGAACATCCCGCACGGCTTCCTGGGGCGACGCGGCGGCGTGTCGACCGGCGTAGTCGCGGGCCTGCAGGTCGGCCTGGGGGCGGGCGACGATCCCGACGCGGTGGCCGAGAACCGCCGCCGCGCGGCCGAGGCGGTGTGCGCCGGGTGCGACATCGCCACCGTATACCAGGTCCATTCCGCCGCGGTGGCGCCGGTGACGCGCCCCTGGCCCGAGCGCGACCGGCCGCGCGCCGATGCGATGGTGTGCCACGAGCCGGGGATGCTGCTGGCGATCGTCACCGCGGATTGCGCGCCCGTGCTGCTCGCCGATGGCCAGGCAGGGGTGATCGGCGCTGCCCATGCCGGCTGGCGCGGAGCGCATGGCGGGGTACTGGAGAACACGGTGGCCGAGATGTGCGCGCTGGGCGCCCGGCGCGAGCGGATCGTCGCCGCCATCGGTCCGGCCATCGCCCAGGACAGTTACGAGGTCGACGCGGCGTTCCGCGCCCTCTTCGCCGCGGCAGACGGGCGGTTCTTCGCACCGGGCCGCGAAGGCCGCTGGCAGTTCGACCTGCCCGGCTATGCCCAGGCCCGCCTCGCCGCTGCGGGCGTGGAGCGGATCGAGCGGCTCGCGCTCGACACCTACGCCGATCCCGCGCGGTTCTACTCCTTCCGCCGCGCCACCCACCGGGCAGAACCCAATTACGGGCGCCAGTTCTCCCTCATCGCGCTGCCGGCCTAGCCCGTCCGCAAGCCACCCGAGTGTCCCGAGCCCTTGGCTCGGCTCGGGACACTCGGGAACGAACGATTGAGCAGTTGTCGCGAGGCCCGGCTGGCGGTCGCCGATCGCTCTTCCTGCCGTCCGGCTCGCCTCGGCGCACGAAACTGTCATAATACCGCCAAAAGGCGGGTTGGCATCGCTGCGGCGCTCGGCTATCAGCCGGCCGGGTCACTGCCGGCGACCGGGTCTGGCGCGCGACTGTCAGGACATCTTCGAGGGTTCGCGACCGGGCGGGATTTCGCTCGCGGACCGGCAGGCAAGGCAGGGTAATGGCATCCACCACGGGCAGCGTCGAGACCGGCACCCAAACCGCCGTGGTGGGCGAACAGGGCGTACGCCGTCGCGACTTCATCAATATCGCCGCGGTCTCGGCCGCGGGGGTCGGTGGCCTGGCCACCCTGCTGCCGCTGATCTCGCAGATGGCCCCTTCGGCCGACGTTCTGGCCGAAAGCACCACCGAGCTGGACCTCAGCACGCTGGAGAGCGGCCAGACGATCAAGGCGGTGTTCCGCAAGCAGCCGCTGTTCGTGCGCAACCTGACCCCGGCCGAAATCCAGGCCGCCGACGCGGTCGATGTGGGAGGCCTGCGCGACCCGCAGACGCTGGCGGAACGGACCAAGGAGGGGCGCACCAACATCCTCATCACCATGGGCGTGTGCACCCATCTGGGCTGCGTGCCGCTGGGCGCCGCCGAGGGCGAGAACAAGGGCGAGTTCGGCGGCTATTTCTGCCCCTGCCACGGCTCGCACTACGATACCGCCGGGCGGATCCGCAAGGGTCCGGCGCCGAGCAATTTGGTGGTTCCCGAATACGTGTACACCAGCGACACCAGCGTCACCATCGGTTGAGGCGAAAGAGCGCGCGATGAGCTTCCCCTGGGCCCGGCAGTACCAACCCACCAACCCGGTGATGCGTTTCTTCGACGAGAAACTGCCGCTGCCGCGGTTCGTCTACAACGCGGTGGGGGCGGGCTATCCGGTGCCGCGCAACCTCAACTACTTCTGGAATTTCGGCGTGCTGGCGGGCTTCTGCCTCGTCCTGCAGATCGTCACCGGCGTGGTCCTGGCGATGCACTATGCCGCCAACGCCGAGATCGCCTTTGCATCGGTCGAGCACATCATGCGCGACGTCAACTGGGGCTGGCTGATGCGCTATGCCCACGCCAACGGCGCCAGCTTCTTCTTCCTGGTGCTCTACATCCATATCGGCCGCGGGCTGTTCTACTCCTCCTACAAGGCCCCGCGCGAGATGATCTGGCTGATCGGCGTGGTCATCTTCCTGCTGTCCATGGCCACCGCCTTCATGGGCTACGTGCTGCCCTGGGGGCAGATGAGCTTCTGGGGCGCGCAGGTGATCACCGGGCTGTTCGCCGCCATTCCGCTGGTGGGCGAGCCGATCCAGATCTGGCTGCTGGGCGGCTATGCGCCCGACAACGCCGCGCTCAACCGCTTCTTCTCATTGCACTTCCTGCTGCCGTTCGTGATGATGGGCTGCGTCATCCTGCACATCTGGGCGCTGCACATCCCGGGCTCGTCCAATCCCGCGGGGGTCGAGGTCAAGAGCGAGAGCGACACGCTGCCGTTCCACCCCTACTACACCGCCAAGGACGGCTTTGGCCTGGGCATCTTCCTGATGCTCTACCTCGCCTTCGTGTTCTTCATGCCCAACGCGCTCGGCCACCCGGACAATTACATCCCGGCCAACCCGCTCTCCACGCCGGCGCACATCGTCCCCGAGTGGTATTTCTACCCGTTCTACGCCATCCTGCGCGCCTTCACCGGCGACTTCGGCATCCCCTTCACCAGCATCGTGTTGATCCCCGCCAAGCTGCTGGGCGTGATGGCGATGTTCGCCTCCATCCTGGTGTGGTTCTTCCTGCCCTGGCTGGACAGCTCGCCCGTGCGTTCGGGGCATTACCGCCCGCTGTTCCGCAAGTTCTTCTGGTTCGGCCTGATCCCGACGATGGGCGCCCTGTTCTATCTGGGGGGCGCCGCGCCGGAAGAGCCCTACGTGATGCTCAGCCAGATCTTCACCGCCTATTACTTCCTGCACTTCCTGGTCATCCTGCCGCTCGTCTCCGCGATCGAGCGGCCCGAGCCCATGCCTTTCTCGATCACCGAGGCGGTGCTGGGCCAAGGCCCGAACGACAAGGAAATCGTCAAGGGCGAGTACGCCGAGCCGGTCGCGGTCTGATCGCCCGATGGTCAAGGGAATAACGCGACGATGATCCGCCTTATCGGCATCCTGACCGGCCTGTTCTTCGCCGGCTGCGTCCTTTTGTGGTCGTTCGTTCCCGGCTTCGCCACGGTCGCCAGCCAGGGCTATTTCGTCGAGCCCACGGCCGAGCACGAATTCCACCGCGATCCCAGGCCGGTCGAGTTCCAGCACGACGGGCTCTTGGGCACCTGGGACATCGCCCAGCTCCAGCGCGGCTACAAGGTCTACAAGGAGGTCTGTTCGGCCTGTCATTCGATCGAGCTGATCGCCTTCCGCAACCTGACCGAGCTGGGCTACAGCGAAGCGCAGGTGAAGGCCGAGGCGGCCACCTGGCAGGTGCCGGGGATCGACGGCACCACCGGCGAGGCGATCATGCGCCCGGCGACCCCGGTCGATTACTTCCCCTCGGTCTATCCCAACGATGTCGCCGCCCGCGCCGCCAACAACAACGCCATCCCGCCCGACCTGTCGCTGATGACCAAGGCGCGCCACGACGGCCCGGCCTATGTCTATTCGCTGTTGACCGGCTACCAGGCGCCCGAGCCCGAACTGCTCGCCCGGTTCCCCGATGCGGCGCCGTCGCCGGGGCTGCACCACAACCCCTATTTCGCCAACCTCAACCTCGCCATGTCGCCGCCGCTCATCGTCGATGCGCAGGTGACCTACGATGACGGCACCACCGCCACCATCGACCAGATGGCCAAGGACGTCGCCGCCTTCCTCACCTGGACCGCCGAGCCCACGCTGGTGAAGCGCCGGCAGACCGGCTGGCCCGTGCTCGGCTTCCTGCTGTTCGCCACCGTGCTCGCCTGGTTCGCCAAGCGGCACATCTGGGCCGATGCCAAGGGGGCCAAGCCGCGCCAGCCGGAAGCCGGCGCCGAAGCCTAGCGCCGCTTGCCGCTGAACGAGGAGCCGGGTCCGGTTCCGCCAAAGCGCGGCTCGATCATGGCGGTGACCGACGCCTACGGCCAGCTGCAGCCCGGCACCTGGGGCGCGATCAACCGCTACGACGAATACGGCATCCCAGGCCCGGCCAATGCCAAACGGTTCCAGTACACCGGCCAGGCCTGGATCCCCGAGCTCGGCATGGTCCACTACAAGGCCCGCATGTACTCGCCCACGCTCGGCCGGTTTATGCAGACCGACCCCATCGGCTATGAGGATCGATTTAATCTCTACGGTTATGTCGCAAATGATCCGGTGAATTTCGTCGATGTCGATGGCGAACAAAGGCGTCCGATATTGGCACCCCAGATGGGGCCCAATGCACCCCGAACATTGCCTGAAATGTTGCGCGCGCAGGAGTTTCGCTCGCGCATCGCTGAGATTAACGCCGTCAATTCAAGGCTTAACCGATACGTTCCGACTTCCATTGGACATCCGTCGGCGAGCGATGTTAGGATCGCAACAGGGGTAAGTAGAGCGGCAAACATTGTCCGGCCGGGAATCATAATTTCGAACCCGGCAGCCTCTACAAGCGGACAGTCGGCAGTGGCCAATCTACGAAGCGTTCTTGGCCAAGGCCAATTTGATGGAGTTACCGGAAAAGGGGCATTTCATTTTACCGCTGGGCGGTCAGAATAGCCAATCCGCGGCAATGGCGGCATTGGGAGCAAACGGTGCTAGCCAAACCAGCTTAAGTTTTGGTGGCGGTCTGACGGCTACCGCTCACGCTTACACAGCCACTTCAACCCAAGGGCCATCCATTAATGTCACATTCCATCAGTCTATAACCCCGACGGGATCACTGATACCGCGAGACGTAGTGGTTGCTTCAGTCAAGATCAGGTATTGATTCATGACGATTCGATCTCAAGCAGCAGGAGGAGCCGACCAGAAAATCAACGGAGTGCTTCGTAGCCTGCATTACCTCTGCACCGGCGCGTCCGATCATTTAGAAAAGGGATACAATGCATTTTTACTTGATGATGTACTATATGACATCTTGAGTGGGAGTTTGGGGCAAATTTTGCGGTTGCCAGCACACGTTGTGGAGCTGGAAGGGATGGCAATCGAGCAGTTTTCATTTCAAGCAATTTGCTCGATTTCATACTATGATAACCGAAATTTCTTCGTCGATATTGCTCCCATGCTAGAGCGGCGAGTGATAGTTGCCTCTCAGGATTTCAGCTTAGCTATTTTCTCTGACTTCAATGATTTTCAGATAGCGCTCATTGATCACGATCTGCTTGAGAGCAATAAAAAGATCGCGCAATTGATGACGTCTTTGCGCGTAGATTTAACCGATTATAGTGAGTTTGAAAAGGGTATGAACAATGCTCTGCAGGCAATTGCGCGAAGGATCGAAGGCATCAATAGTAGCTTAGATAAGTGATCTTGGCTATCGCGGCTTCAATTCCGGTGAGAGCATCGCAAATACCTGCTGATTCCGCCTTTGGCGATCGTCCCTCACCGGAGTCCAGCCTCGCTTCCGAACGACAGGCATCGACAATCGCGCCCCCTCGCCGACAGTCCCTATATTGCGTCGCAATTCCTCGATCCGGTTCAGGCTCGTTCACCGGATCATGACCCGGAAGTGACAGACAATCGGCACACCGTACGCGAGTGCTCGCTGGTGCAGGCTATTGATGTGGTTGGGTAAAAGTGTGATTTTGGGGTGTGGCAGCTTCTCAATCGAATCAAACTTGCGACCCGGAAGTGATTTACTTTGTAGCAAGCCATTATAATCGCGCAGATTTTTGCGGCGGTCTTGCCAATCAAATCCAAGTCACCGGCGAATGCCGCTCCAGGGCCGGTCGTGCCTTGATCTATCCCTGTAGAGAGCTGCCAAAGGCTCTGCTCTGGGCTGCGGGAGTGGTCCCCGGCCCCTGATCTCGTCCTGTGCTGCCAGCGCCGCGTGTGAGCGGCTGAGAAGGGTCAGGAGGCGGTGGCGGCCTCCTGTCCTGCGCCGGCCTGGGCGAGCACGTTGTCGAGCATCCGGGAAACGAACCTCTGCTCGCTCGGGGAAGCCGTGCGATGGCATCGAGCTGCTGTTCGAGACGCGAGACCGGCCCTCGCCGGGTGCGGCGCGGACGACGGCGATGCGCTGGTGGCCGAGTACAACTCCGCGGGCACGATGCTGCGGCGCCATCTGCATGGCGCGGGCGCCGGCGATGATCCGGTGGCGACGATCGTGATGACCGACGGCCGCCGCTCTTGCCGCTTGCGCCGGGCGGGATGCGCACCTTGCGAACGCCCCCGCCGAGCGAAACCCCCGATCTCGGGGTTGGCGGCGATGTAATCGACCAGCGCCGCACGCTCGTCATCGCTCCTGATCGCCTCGCGCGCCGCCGGAACTCGGGCAATTCGACAACGGTCCGCAACACGATCACACCACCCCTCCATGCGTCAGCGGCCTATCGGTCAGCGACGCACATGCACGGCCCTCGACCGGAAGGCTTGACCCGGCCGCGAGCATCGGGCCACATCCGCGCCATGGCCCAGGCAGCGCGCATATTACCCTCTCAACCGCTTGCCGCCGCGCGCCCGAAAACCGCCTCCGGAGCGTCCCGGCCTCGCCGCCATCGCCGGCTCAGCCGCTGGAGCCTGCAAGCCACGGATGGGTCGGGGAAAAACGATCCGGTGCGGCGGGGTGCGCCAATGCCGCAGAGGATGCCGCCGTGCTGAGCCGCGACGAGCTCAAGGCGCTGGTCCGCACGGTCCCCGACTTCCCTCGGCCCGGGGTCCTGTTCCGCGACATCACCACGCTGATCGCTCATGGGCCGGGCCTTGCCGCCACCATCGAGCACCTGGCCGCCCTGGCCACGCCCGCGCGGGCAGCGGCGGTAGCCGGGGTCGAGGCGCGCGGCTTCGTCTTCGGTGCCGCCCTGGCGATCCGCCTGGGGACCGGCTTCGTGCCGCTGCGCAAGGCGGGCAAGCTGCCGGTCGCGACCATCTCGGCGCAATACGATCTCGAATACGGCTCGGCGAGCATCGAGCTGGACCCGGGCGCCGTCGATCCGGGCGAGCGCGTCGTGTTGATGGACGACCTGCTCGCCACCGGCGGCACTGCGCTGGCCGGCATCGACCTGCTGCGCCGTGCTGGCACGCTCGTCGAACATGCGCTGTTCGTGATCGAGCTGCCCGACCTGGGCGGGGCGGCCGCGCTGCGCGGCGCCGGCGTGGCGACGCATGCGGTGCTCGCCTTCGAGGGGCATTGACCAGAGCGTGCGGCCGCGCGGGTGAGGGGGCGTCCGCGCCGAGCAGGCCTTGCCGCGCGGCGAGGGCGCTTGACGGCCCGGCCCAGGCGATGGCAATCGGCGCAGGCGCAGGCGGTCCCGCCCGTCGCCGAGCGGGTATAGCTTAGTGGTAAAGCACCAGCCTTCCAAGCTGGCTATGCGGGTTCGATTCCCGCTACCCGCTCCATTTTCCTGATCGGCCGCTCGCGCTCCCTGCGGGCCGCGCAGGGAGCATTCGCAAGCTTGGGAATACACCAGCAAATGCCAGCGCGCCGAACTCAGTGGGCGCCGCTGGTGTCGATCGGACCCTTGGGCTTGGGCGCCAGCCAGATGATCGTCGCCGCGACCCCAAGGCAGCCGGCGATGACGCCGAACATGTTCAAAGTGGCCAGCATCACGCTTTGATGTTCGACCAGCTGCGAGAGCATCGTGCGCGCGGTCTCGGCCGGCACGCCCTGCGCCATCATCGCGTCGACCGCCTGCCGGCCGTGCGGCATCGCATTGGCGAGCTCGGTGTTGTTGGCGCGCGTCGCGTCCGACCAGCGGCTCTGGATCAGCGCGGTGGCAAAGGCGCCGGCGAGCGTGCGCATGAAGTTGGAGATGCCGGCCGCATTGGCCTGCTCCTCGGGATCGACGCTGGCCATGGCGAGGCCGGTCACGGGGATGAAGAACATCACCATGAACACGCCGGTAAGCAGCGTGGGCCAGGCCATCTGCAGGAAGGTGACGTCGCTGTTGAACGTCCACATCCGATACAGCATGATCGCCGCCAGGCCGACGATGCCGCCGCACACGATGAGGCGCGGGTCGAACTTCTCCACCGCCTTGCCGATCGCGGGCGAGCTCAGCACCGCCAGGACCCCCATGATGCCCGTCGCGTAACCCGCCCAGGTGGCGGTGTAGCCCATGTTCGCCTGGAGCCACATCGGCAGGATGACGATGCTGGCGAAGAAGGCGCCGAAGCCCACGGAGTAAGTGGTTGCGGCGGCGACGAAGCCGCGGTGACGGAAAATCCTGAGGTCGACGATGGGGTTCTTCTCGGTCAGCTCCCAGATCACGAAGGCGACGAAGCCGATGGCGGCGATGATGCCGTACATCCGGATGTGCGGGTCGGCGAACCAGTCATGGTTGCGGCCCTCGTCGAGCATGATCTGCAGCGCGGCGACCCAGATGACGAGCAGGAAGAGCCCGACCCGGTCGATCAACGCCTGCATCTTCGGATCCGCCTGGCCACGCATCAGCCACCACAGGACGAGGCCGCCCGCGCCAGCGATCGGCACCTTGATGAAGAAAATCCATTCCCAGCCGTAATTGTCGCAGATGATGCCGCCCAGAATAGGGCCGGCGACCGGCCCGATCAGCGTGGTCATCGCCCAGATGACGGTGGCCAGGGTGGCCTTTTCCCTGGGGAAGATGCGCAGCAGCAGCATCTGCGAGAGCGGCATGATCGGCCCGCCGAACAGGCCGAGCAGCACGCGCGCGCCGAGCAGCATGCCCAGCGAGCTCGACAGGCCGCAAAGGAGCGAGATCACGGCAAACGCCAGGTAACAGGTGATGAAGGTGCGCTGCGCGCCGAACTTCTTGGCCAGCCACCCGGTGAGCGGGACGGTGATCGCCTCGGCCACCGCATAGGAGGTGATCACCCAGGTCCCCTGAGTCGAGGAGACCCCGAGATTGCCGGCGATCGTCGGGATCGACACGTTGGCGATGGTGGTGTCGAGCACCACCAGGAAATTGCCCAGGCCGATCAGGATCGCCGCGGCGTAGAGCCTGACGCCGGTCAGCGGCGCGGGCTCCCCGGTCGTGGGACGGGAGCCGGGCCCGAACCCGGAGTGTGCCGCCAATGCTGCGCTTGCCATGATGCTTTCCCCTTTGGCCGGCCTTATTGGGAGACGCGGACGTCGGCGGTCATCGACAGGCCGACGCGGAGCGGGTGCTGCTGCAGCTCCTCGGGATCGAGCGCGATGCGCACCGGCAGGCGCTGGACGACCTTGATCCAGTTGCCGGTTGCGTTCTGCGCCGGGACCAGCGCGAAAGCCGCGCCCGTGCCGCCGGAGAACCCCTTGACCGTACCGTGGAACACCACGTCTTCGCCGTAGAGGTCGGAGACGAGCTCGACCTGCTGCCCGGGACGGACCCGGGCCAGTTGCACCTCCTTGAAGTTGGCATCGACATAGGCCGACTGGATGGGGACGATCACCATCAGCATCGCGCCCGGCTGGACCCGCTGGCCGACCTGGACCTGGCGCCGCGAGACCACCCCGTCGATCGGCGCACGAATGACCGTGCGGGCGAGATCGATGCGGGCCTGTTCGAGGGCGGCGCGCGCCGCCATCACGTCCGGGTTGGTTGCGACATTGCCGTCGGCGATCAGCGCCCCGTTGGCAGCGCGGGTTCCCACCGCGGCGCCGCGGCCGGCCGCGGCCGGGGCGCGGGTGGCTTGCGCCGCGCGCAATTGGGCGAGCGCGCCGTTGTGGGCATTGCGGGCCATGGTCAGCTCGTCGCCCGAGACCGCGCCCGAGGCCGCCAGCGCCTCGCGCCGGTCGAGATCGATGCGCGCCTTGTCGAGCTCGGACTGGGCGGCGGCGACCTGGGCCGCGGCGCGCGCTTCGTCGGCGACGCTGGCGGCGATCTGCGCGGACAGCCCGCTGCCGGTCGCAATTAGGCTGCGCACCTGCCGCTCGGCGGCCGCCAGCCGGGCCTCGGCCAGCGCCAGGGCGATCCGGGCGTCGGTATCGTCGAGCCGCACCAGCACGTCGCCGCGGCGGACGCCTTGCGCGTCCTGCACCAGCACTTCGCGTACCGGGGCGCCGATCAGCGGCGTGATCTGCGCTACGTCCGCGCCGACATAGGCGTTGTCGGTCACCACATGGTGGGCGCCGACCAGGGTGTTGTAGGCGTAGCTGCCGCCGGCGGTCAGGGCGATCGCCGCCGCCAGGCCGACGAACAGGCGCTGGCGCTTGCTGCTGCGCGCCGCCTGGTCCTCCCCGGGATGGGTCGGGAGTGGCGCCTGGAGCGCTTCGGGGCGCTGAAACTCGTCGGGCGAAATGGGCTTGTTCATGGGTCTGGTCCTCAAGCTTGCGGTTGACGGAAGCCGCCGCCGAGCGCGCGGACGAGCGCGATGTCGAGCGTGAAGGCGCTCGCCTCGAGATCGGCCACGGCACGGCGGTGGGCGTTGAGCGCATCCTCGGCGCTCAGGACTTCGAAATAGGGCGAAAGGCCACCGCGATAGCGCGCCTGAACCAGCTCGTAGGCGCGCTGCGAGGAAGTGAAGGCGGCACGGGTCTGGGCGAGCCGCACGCTCAGCGCCCGCTGGCGGGTCGCGACATCGGCGATCTCGCGCACGGCCTGGATCAGGGTCAGATCGTAAGCGGCGACCGATTCATCGAACTCGGCGCGGGCCCCGCGATAGGCGCCTTCGATCCGGCCTCCCGAGAAGATCGGCAGGCTGATCGCCGGCCCGGCCGAGCCGAAGGTCGAGCTTCCCTCGAGGAGATCGCCGATCCCGAGCGCCTGCGATCCGATGATCGCGGACAGGCGGACGTTGGGATAGAAATCCGCCTTCGCCGCCTGGATCCGCGCGCCCAGCGCTTCGCTGCGCAGCCGTGCCGCGACGATGTCCGGGCGTCGGCCGACGATCTCGATGCCCAGGTCGCCCGGCAGCCCGAACGCTTGCAACTGGGGCCGATCGGGCAGCGCGATCGCCTGGCCGCGCGCGGGACCATGGCCCATGAGCGCGCCAAGCTGGTTGCGCGCCAGGTCGATCTGTTCGTCGATGGCCGCCAGCTCGGCAGCGGCGGCGGATCGGCCGGCCGAAGACCTCGCCACCGCCGCGTCGTTCTCGAGGCCCTGCTGATGGCGGGCCTGGATCAGGCGCAGGCTGTCGGCACGGATGCGCTCGTTGGTGAGGGCCGCATCGCGCAGGTCTGCCAGCCTGAGCAGTTCGGCATAGATCGACGCGATCCCGGTCGAGAGCGCCAGACGCACCGCGGCCTCGTCGGCCCGGCTCGCCGCGACTTCCGACTGCGCCGCGCGCAGGGCGGCGCGGTTGCGGCCCCAGAGGTCGAGATCATAGGCCAGGCCGAGCGAAGCAGTCGCGGTGTCGTTCCAGCCTTCGGGCGTGGAACCCGCCGGCAGGCCGAGGTTCTGCGATTGCCGGACCACCCCGCCCTGAGCGCTGGCATCCAGGCTGGGCAGCAATTGCGAACCGGATTGCTGGGCGATGGCCTGCGCGCGCCGAACCCGGGCCGCCGCCTCGTCGAGCGATGGCGAGGACGCCAGCGCCTCATCGATGAGCGCGCTAAGCTGCGCGTCGCCGTATATCTCCCACCAACGCCCGTCGGGCCAGCCCAGCACCCTGCCGCCGGGAGCCTGGAGCCCCTCGACCAGGGGCATCGCGGCCCGCGGCGCGGGCCGCTCTGCGAGATCCGGCACCGGCAGGCATGCCGTGCACAGCAGTGCGCTCAGCAGCGCCGCCCCGCCAGCAGCACGGGGCAATGATCTTGTCCTCACGATTCGTCTCCTAAACCGTACGGTACGGTCTATTTAAGATCCGTGGCCTCTTGTCAATCGATAAATGTACGATCATGTACGGTTAAACCGAAGTAGCGGAGACACAGCGATGCGGGTGCGGACCGACGCCAAGCGGCAGGAGATCGTGGACGTAGCCGCCGAGCTGTTCCTCGAACGTGGCTACCAGGGCACATCCATGTCGCTGGTATCGCAGCGCCTGGGCGGCTCGAAGGCGACGCTCTACGGATACTTCAAGTCGAAGGAGGACCTGCTGTTGGCCGTGCTGGAGGAAGAGGTCGCCCGCACCGCCGAGGAGGTCTACTCGGAGATGCCGGGCGCCGACATCCGCGAGTTCCTGCGACGGACCGGCCTGCGCTATCTCCGGGAGCGGCTCGGGGCCCGGCACGCGCGCCTGTTCCGCATCGTTGCCTCGTTGCCCGAGGAAAGCAGCGTCGGCCGCAACTTCCACCAGAGGGCGATCGTTCCCAGCACGCAGCGGCTCGGGGAGCTGGTCGCCGAACTCATCGAACAAGGCGTGCTGAGGTCAGGCAACCCGTGGACCATGGCGATCCATTTCAAGGGCATGCTGGATCAGGATTTCGTGGAACGCTCGCTGCTCTCTCCACGCGACGTAATCGCCCGCGGCGAAATCGAGCAATCCGCCTGGGAGGCTGCCGACGCGTTCATGCGCGCCTATGGCGCCCGGGGGTGAGACAAGCGGACGAGCCGCCCGCAAGCGCCCGGGCGAGGTTCACGGCACGGCCTCTCTTGCCCGCGACCTTCGGCCGCACTGCCGCTGGTGACCGGGTGCCAAGCGCCATCGGGGAGTTGCCGGCATCCCCGTCGCGCGATCGCCGCTGGTCCGCAATCGACGGCGGGTCGGTGATCTCCGCACCGAGGCACCGCGCCGTCGGACGAGGGTCACCGGGGTGCTGCATGGGCATCCAGCTAGGCGACCAGCTTCAGTCGGCCGTGCAGGTAATTGTCGTCGAACCCGGCGATCTTGGCCAGCCTGGCGGGGTCCAGCACGTTCAGGGAGCCGTCGCGCAGCTCCATCACCCGGGCCAGCCGCAGCCGGCGCAGCACCCGGTTCACATGCACCGGGGTCAGCCCCAGGGCGTCGGCAAGCACGATCTGGGTCAGCGGCAGCTCACACCGATCGTCGGTCGCCAGACCGATGTTGCGCATGCGGATGTAAAGCTCGCACATCAGATGGGCGACGCGTTCCTCGCTCTTGCGCCGCCCCATGCTGACGATCCACGCCCGCAGCACGCCCTGATCGACCAATTGCGACCACCAGAAGGCTCGCCGCAGGGCCGGCGTCGCCTCGACCAGCGCTTCCATCTGCATTCGGGGGAGCGATGCGACCTTCGCCTTGGTCAGGGTCACGATGCTGTGGTCCATTTCCTCCAGCACGGAGATGTGGATGTCGCAGAAGTCGCCTGGCAGCATGAAAGCCAAGATCTGCCGGCCTCCATCGGGCAGGATCTTGTACCGGCAGGCCCACCCTTCCAGCACCACGAACACCGGATCGGGCTTGTCACCTTCCCTGATGAGATGATGGCCCGCGCGATGTTCGCGGATGTTGCGGGACACGTCGAGCACTAACGCGACATCCTCGTCGCGCATCGGGGCGTACCCGCGCAGGCGTTCGACAAAGGCGTTGGTCATCGATTTGTCCCCCTTTGGAACATGCCCGCCGCAGCGGTTCGGGACGTTGACGCCGGTTAAGGCACCGCCTCCGAAGGTCGCCTATAACACCTCTATTGTCGGCACGCGAACCCAGGCGCCGGCGGCCGAGAGACGCGAAGCGCTCCCGCCTGATTGCAGATCGGCTCTCACCATGAATGAAACTCCGAACAAGGGCCCGCTGGCCGCGGCAGTCGCCGCCGGCACCGAGCCGGACGCGCACGGCCAGGCTGCGTTGTTGCTGTCCGAAAGCATCCTTCACGCTCTTGTCGAGACGAACGCGCTCTCGGCCGACGAAGCGATGTCGGTCATCCAGACCACGTGCGAGGTGAAGGTCGAAGTGGCGCAGCGAGCTGGCGAATCCAACACCCGCATGGAGGAATCGCTGGGACTGCTGCGGGCGATCCACGCCAGCTTCAGCATGTATGCTCGCTAGTCGCCCGCCGGTGGGCCGCTGATCAGGATCAACATCGAATTTGTTAAGATGGTCTATGGCAATTCACGGGTAGCAATGCAGGGAGCCGTCGGATGCATGCTCATGCCACTGGATCATCCACGAGCAGCGGCCATATTGGGCAAGTGGCCGTCGAGACCAGGATCCTGGAACTGTTCGACCCGATTCGGCTCGACCAGGGCAACGCCGCCTTCTCGCATCGGCTCGACCATTCTCCCCTGTGGCGGACCGACGCGATCCACCGCGCCAGGAACCTGGCGCAGATGACGAGCGCGCTCGCCGCCGTCGCCCAACACCCCACGCGCCATTGGTTGCCCGACGACGTGGTTTCCCAGGCCCGGTGCCTGGCGCGCGCCTATCAGGAGCTTGGCGCCGAGTGTGGGCAGGCCGACCTGGTGCCCTGCGCTGCCTTGCTGGGCGAGGTGGCGACGCGGCTGACGCAGATCTTCGGCCGGGCCAGGGGCATCGGGGTCTCGCTCGATATCGATCCGGTGTACCTGGCCCCGGACCGGCGTCGCGCCCTCATCCTGATGTGCAGCGAAATGATGATCAATGCGCTGAAGTACGGCTATCTGGCCCGCGCCGGCGGCCTGATCCTGATCGCCCTCAAGGACGAGGTGGGCGGCATCGCGCTCAGCGTCGAGGACGACGGCGATGGGGCGGTGGTCGGCTATTGCGGCGGCCATGGCGGCTCCCTGCTCGAGCAGTTGAGTGGCGTGTGCGGCGCCGAGCTGACCCGCACCACCGGGGGCAAGGGCCATGGTTACCGGGTGCGGGCGGTGCTGCGGGCCTGAGCGCGCCGACCCACCGGAAGATTGTCGATCAGCCGCGTGCCGCCGAGCCGCGCGGCGGCCAGCAGGCGGGCGGGTTGCTCGCCAAGCCGATCGAGCGGCGTCAGGCTCTCGGCATCGACCAGGGCGACATAGTCCACCGCGGCGAAGCCCGCGGCCGGCAGCGCGCCCGCCGCCTCCGCCAGCACCGCGGCGATGTCCTCCCCGGCCTCGATCCGCCGGGCCGCCTGGCGCAGCGCGCGCGGCAGGGCAGCGGCCGCCTGCCGCTCGCCGGGCGCGAGATAATGGTTGCGGCTGGACATCGCCAGGCCGTCCGCCTCGCGCACGGTAGGCACGCCGATGATCGCCTGGGCGCGGGGCTGCAGCAGGTCGAGGTCGCGCGCCATGCGGCGGATGACCGCGAGCTGCTGCCAGTCCTTCTCGCCGAACACCGCCAGGTCCGGCCGCACCTGGTTGAACAGCTTGGCCACCACCGTCGCCACCCCGTCGAAATGCCCGGGCCGGAAGGCACTGTCGAGCCCTTCGCTGACCCCGGCGACCGACACCTTGGTGGCGAACCCCTCGGGATACATATCCTCCACCCCCGGCGCCCACAGCAGCGCCACGCCCTCCGCCTCGAGCAGGCGCGCATCCGCCTCCAGCTGGCGCGGATAGCTCGCCAGGTCCTCGCCGGGCCCGAACTGCGCGGGGTTGACGAAGATCGACACCACCACCGCCCCCGCGCGCGCGCGCGCCTCGCGCACCAGCGCCAGGTGGCCGGCGTGCAGCGCGCCCATCGTCGGCACCAGCGCCAGCGTGGGCGCGCGATTGCCGGCCCGGCGCAATTCGTCCACAGCCTTGCGCAAGGCTTCCAGCCGTTCCACGGTTTGCATCGGCGCTGCCCTGACGATAAAGCGATGCGCCCGGCCTAGCGCCGCGCGACCACCAGAGAAAGCCCGGTAACACCGTGACCCAGCCAGCGCTGCATCGCCCTGAGCTCCACCGCCCTGAGCTTCACCGCCCTGAGCTTCACCGCATCGTCTTTGCCAACGAAAAGGGCGGCACCGGCAAGTCCACCACCGCGGTGCATGTGGCCGTGGCGCTGGCCTACCAGGGCGCGCGGGTCGCCGCGCTCGATCTCGATCCGCGCCAGCGCACCTTCCACCGCTATTGCGAGAACCGCGCCGAGACCATGCGCCGCCGCGGCATCGACCTGCCCTCCCCCGGCTTCGGCGTGTTCGAAGGCGACAGCATCGACGCGCTCGAGGCGCAGGCCGCGCAGCTGGCCGAGGGCTGCGATTTCCTGGTGTTCGACACGCCCGGCCGCGACGATCCCTTCGCCCGCCACGTGGCCACCCAGGCCGACACGCTGGTGACGCCGATGAACGACAGCTTCGTCGATTTCGACCTCATCGGCCAGGTCGATGCCGAGACCTTCAAGGTGCGCCGCCTGAGCTTCTACGCCGAGCTCATCTGGGAGGCCCGGCTCAAGCGCAGCCGCCGCCAGCTCGACGAGCGCCGCCGCGAGATGGACTGGGTGGTGGTGCGCAACCGCACCGGCCACACCGACGCCAAGAACCAGCGCCGCATCGAGCAGGCGCTGGGCGAACTTTCCAAGCGGGTCGGCTTCCGCGTCAGCCCGGGACTGGCCGAGCGGGTGATCTTCCGCGAATTGTTCCCCTCGGGGCTGACCCTGCTCGACAAGGGCTACCTCGGAGACCTCGGCACCAGCCACCTGGTCGCCCGCCAGGAACTGCGCGCGCTGGTGGCCAATCTCAACCTGCCGCAGGCCGGGCCTGGAGCCGTGGCCCGAATGGGCGTGCCCGAGGCCACGCCCGCGCCGTCCGTGGAAGCCTTGCCCATTCCCAGCACCAGGGCCGCTTAAGCCGATGACGCAGCTGCTGGTCATCGCCGCGCTGATCGTGCTCGCCTATCGCGCGCTCGTCGGCCGCTGGCCCTGGGAGCAGCGGGTGAGCGTGCGCGATCGCGCCCTCGCCAGGGCCCGGGCGACGCTGGGCCTGGGCCTCGATGCCGGGCGCCAGGAGATCCTCGCTGCCCACCGCCGCCGGCTGACCACGGTCCATCCCGACCGCGGCGGCTCGGGCGCCGGCGTCCACGAGGCCAACGAGGCGCGCGACCTGCTGCTCGCCGAGCTGCCGACGCCATCGATCCACCACCCCGAGGAGCCGCAATGACCCACCAGTTCGATCCCACCGTGCTCAGGGAATACGACATCCGCGGCATCATCGGCGCGACGCTGGGGGCGCAGGATGCGCGCGCCATCGGCCGCGGTTTCGGCACCCTCCTCAAGCGCGCGGGCGGGCGCAAGGCGGCGGTGGGCTATGACGGGCGCGTCAGCTCGCCGATGCTCGAGCGCGCGCTGATCGAAGGGCTCACCGCCAGCGGCATCGATGTCCGGCGGATCGGCATGGGGGCCACCCCCATGCTCTATTACGCGGAGGCCTCAAGCGAAGAAATTGATGGCGGAATCCAGATAACCGGCAGCCATAATCCCGCCAATTACAATGGCTTCAAGATGGTGTTTCAGGGTCGGCCGTTCTTTGGTGCGGACATTCAGCGGCTTGGCGCCATGGCGGCGCAGGGCGACTGGGTCGACGGCGCCGGCAGCGTGGAGAGCGTGGAGATCCTGGATGAGTATGTCGAACGGCTGCTCACCGCACTCGACGGCATCGATCCTGCAGCGCTCGCCCGGCTGCGCGTCGGCTGGGACGCGGGCAACGGCGCCGCCGGTCCCGCGCTCGAAGCGCTTGCCGCGCGCCTGCCCGGCGAACACCATCTGCTGTTTACCGAAGTCGACGGGAATTTTCCGAACCATCATCCTGACCCCACTGTTGAGGCCAATCTTCAGGATCTGGTTAACCTTGTCGCGGCGAAGAACCTCGATTTCGGAGTGGCTTTCGACGGCGACGGCGACCGGATCGGCGCGATCGACGGTCAGGGCCGCGTCATCTGGGGCGACCAGCTGCTGATCATCTTTGCCGAAGACCTGCTGCAACGGCGGCCGGGAGCCACGATCATCGCCGATGTGAAGGCCAGCCGGGCGCTATTCGACCATGTCGCCAGGCACGGCGGCACGCCGCTGATGTGGAAGACCGGTCACTCGCTGATTAAGTCCAAAATGAAGGAGGTTAATTCGCCGCTGGCCGGGGAAATGAGCGGCCATGTGTTTTTTGCCGACGATTACTACGGCTATGACGATGCGCTCTACGCGGGTCTGCGCCTCATCGCCGCCTCGGCGCGACTCGGCAGATCGGTCACCGAGCTGCGCTCCGCGATGCCCGCGATGCTCAACACGCCCGAATTGCGCTTCCAGGTGGACGAGAGCCGCAAGTTTGCCGCCATCGACGAGGTGAGGCAGCGCCTGTCGGGACCGAATGCGCCGGCCGACGCCGAGGTGAACGACACCGACGGCGTGCGCGTCACCACGCCCGATGGCTGGTGGCTGCTGCGCGCCTCCAACACCCAGGACGTGCTGGTCGCGCGGGCCGAAAGCGACAGCGAGGAAGGGCTCGCCCGGCTGATGCGGCAGATCGACGACCAGCTCGCCGCCTCGGGGCTGGAACGTGGGGCACCGGCCGCGCACTGACCGCAAACCGGCGTCGCGCCGAGCGCCCTATGCCCGGACCTTGGGGCAGGTCCGGAACCCGTGTCCGACCGTGCACGTTCATATCGCTGATAACGGAAGGGTTTTGGCGACGATGCTGGTAGACGATGATCTGCGCGAGAGTGCGCGCGGCGAATTGTTCGCGCGCATCGCCGAGCACGGTTTCCCATGTGTGGGGGCCAAATCGGCACTGGCGCGCGGTACGCTGAAGGTCGTCGTCGGCCATTCGATTGAGAGCGGCTGGGACGATATGGCGATCCATTCCGACCTGATCGAGTGGACGCGCTCCTACCGCTGTGACCCGGACGGATTGCGCAGCCTGGTCGTGGTGTTCGATGGCCCCCTCGGCCTGTCCGAGCGGGAATTTGAGCGCGCCATGTGGAACCGCATCCAATCGCTAGCCGACAAGGATGAATGGCGGGGGCAGGAATACGATCCCCGGGTCAGCGCCGACCCGGATGATCCGCACTTCTCGCTGAGTTTCGGCGGCGAGGCCTTCTTCGTGGTCGGCCTGCACCCGGGCGCGAGCCGCCCCGCGCGCCGGTTCCCCCGCCCGACCCTGGTGTTCAACCTGCACGACCAGTTCGAGCGCTTGCGCGAACAAGGGCGCTACGACCGCATGCGCGAAGCCATCCTCGCCCGCGACCTCGCCCTGGCCGGTGATCTCAACCCGATGCTGGCGCGATACGGGGAGACGAGCGAAGCCCGGCAGTATTCCGGCCGACTGGTCGGGGCCGACTGGGCCTGCCCGTTCGCAGACAAGCGGAGCAAGTGACGCAGGCCAGCGTCGCGATCCGTGAAGTGCCACCGCGAAGCGGGACGGCATTTCGCCTGGCGCAAGGCCAGGTGCTGCGGGTCATCGATCCGCGAGGGATGCAGGTGAGCGACCTCCTTGCCTTTTCCGCAACCGACCCGCGCGAGGCGCTGTCGAACGGGCGAACGTTCGATTACGAGGAGACCGTTCGCCTGACCACCGGCGCCAGGCTGTGGTCCAACCGCTCGCAACCGATGCTAGAGATCATCGAGGACACGGTGGGTTGCCACGATTTCCTGCTGACCCCTTGCAGCGAGGCCACCTTCCGGCACTTCTACCCGGAACATCCGGTCCACCGCGGCTGTTTCGGCAACCTTGCCGAAGCGCTGGCGCCATTCGGGATCGCGGACGATGCCATCCCTTGTGCGTTCAACGTGTTCATGAATGTGCCGGTGGACCCAGCGAGCGGCCGGCTGAGTGTCGCGCCTCCACTGAGTAGAGCGGGCGACTATATTCGGCTCCGGGCGCTGATGGATTTGATCGTCGGGCTCACGGCGTGTTCGGCCTATGCGTCGAATGGCGGCAGCTTCAAGCCGATCCACTATGCGATCGAAGGCTAGCGGCCATCTGGGCTGGGGCATTGTAGGCGGCAGGGCCTGAGGGTTGCCGGACCCTGGCTGCTTCGCGGTCCGCGGCTCCGGTTCCCTCGCGCAAGCGATTCTGCGATCCACCGCCGACGGGTTCGTCCCGCCCGTCTGCGGCATATCATCCGAACTCCGGGGTCTTGCGTCCTGCCTCGGCAGCTGCCCGGGATCAACCAAGGCCAGCTACGGACAGCCTAGGTTCTCTGCGCGGCCGGCAGATGTTGCGGTTCAGCCCGCTTCGCTGTGGTCGCCGGGTGCGCGCATGATTCGCTTGGCCCGTCGTGGCCGTACGCCACGGCAATGTAGTCGCGTTCGAAAATGGCGGCGCGCACGACGCTGTAGCGGCCCCCTTGGTTGAGCAGCACGTCGCCCGCCTCCAGGCGTACCGTTCCGCAAGCCAGACCCATGCTGGCCGCCGTTGCCGCGCAATGCGCCTTGATCGGGGCGTAGCGCGGCTTGAGCATGGCGCCGCCCTTGATGGGGAAGTACTCGGCCTCGGCGACCGCGCGGGTCAGGGTGATCTCGCCCCCGGCGGGGTGGCGGACATGGATCCATCCCGCGCCCCGATCGAGCACCGTGAGGACGGGCGCCCGCTGGACCCAGACGAAATCGTCGTCCCAATCAATGTCCCGGACAGGGTCCAGCCGCTGGTCCAACATCTGCATCACTCCATCACTGGTACTGGAAGTGCAATGGACGAACACGCCTAACCAAACGTTAACGGGCGGCCGGAGACACGGCCTGCGAAGCGGAAAATGCGACCGTCAGATCGGTCTTGTGGCCCCGCTCGACGAGCTCGGTCCGCGCCACCGCCCAGCGTCGGCGGGCTGCGTAAGCGGCGAGAATTGCCAGCAGCCGGGCAACCTGAAGCTGCCGATCGCCGCCGGCGGCAAGATCGCGCACCGTCAGCGAGGAGCAGGCGAGCCGCCCCGCCAGACCTATCGCGCATTCCAGTGCCAACGCTGCCTCCACCGGGACGCATGAACCGGGATCGAGGTCGGTGATGACCAGACCGGGTGCATCCGTATCGATCCGGATGAAGCCGCGGCGGTCCTGTCCGGACGTCAGCTGCAGCGAGTACTCGTCACGGCGGATGGCGAAGCGATCGGCAACGGGGCCTCTAGCTGGAGGGGGCGCCGTTCGCGACATCCTGCAAATGGTCCTCCAGCCGAATTGCGTGGGCATCGGCGCGCACCACCGGCGTCGAGCCCGCCGGCAACGGCCGACGCCGCCCGCCTGCCGCGCGATCGGCGCATCGGCAACAGCAATGCCGCAGGCGACCCTCTCCGGGACGGTGGGCGGGGCGCGCCGGATCGGCCTTGCAGGAACCGCCGCCGGCGCGGGGCGGATCGATCGCTTGCGCTGGCCGCGGGCGAGTGGCGTAAGGCGGACATGAACCGATCCCCCCCTGACCGCTCGCCGGGCCTTGCGAGCTCCCGGCTGGCCCTGGCCGCCGCCTCAGCATGAGCGGCCCTTGTGTCCCGCCCGAACTCGCCCACTGGTTCGAGGGCCGCAATTGGCGCCTGCGCCGGCACCAGGCCGAGATGCTGGCGGCGGCAGATGCCGGGCGGGATGCGCTGCTGGTGGCCGATACCGGCGCGGGCAAGACGCTGGCCGGCTTCCTGCCCACGCTGGCGGCGTATTGCGGCTCGCGGCTCGCGAGCAGCCCTGCCCACGAGGGCCTGCACACCCTTTACGTCTCGCCGCTCAAGGCGCTGGCGCACGACGTGCAGCGCAACCTCGTGGCGCCGGTAGAGGAGCTCGGCCTGCCGATCCGCGTCGAGACCCGCAGCGGCGACACCCCATCCGACCGCAAGGCCCGCCAGCGCGCGCGCCCGCCGCACGTGCTGCTCACCACGCCGGAATCGCTGTCATTATTGCTCAGCTACGAGGACAGTTTCGCGCTGTTTGCCGGCCTCAAGCGCGTGGTGGTGGACGAGGTGCACGCCTTTGCCACCGGCAAGCGCGGCGACCTGCTGGCCCTCGCCCTGTCGCGCCTGCAGGCGATCGCGCCCGGTCTCACCCGCGCCGGCCTCTCGGCCACCGTGGCCGACCCCGAGGCGTTCCGCGCCTGGCTGGCGCCCCAAAGAGGCGGGATCGGGGGCGAGATCGACCGGGTGACGCTAGTGGCTGGCGAACAGGGCGCCGAGCCGATCGTCGAGATCCTCCTGCCGATTGAGCAACGCGTGCCCTGGGGCGGCCACGCGGCGACCTGGGCCATCCCCCAGCTCTACCAGGAGATTAGCCGCAACAAGACCACCTTGGTGTTCACCAATACGCGGTTCCTGGCCGAGTACATCTTCCAACATCTGTGGGACGTGAACGAGGACAATCTGCCCATCGGCATCCACCATGGCTCGCTCAGCAAGGAGGCGCGGCGCAAGGTGGAAGGGGCGATGGCGCGCGGCGAATTGCGCGCTCTGGTGTGCACCGCCAGCCTCGACCTGGGGATCGACTGGGGGGACATCGACTGCGTGGTGCAGATGGGCGCCCCCAAGGGCTCCAGCCGCCTGCTGCAGCGGATCGGCCGCGCCAATCACCGCCTCGAGCTCGCCTCGCGCGCCATCCTCGTGCCCGGCAACCGCTTCGAGTTCCTCGAGGCGCAGGCGGCCAAGGACGCGGTGGCAGAGGGGGTGCGCGACGGCGAGGATTTCCGCCCCGGCGGGCTCGACGTGCTCGCCCAGCACGTGATGGGCTGCGCCTGCGCCCGGCCGTTCGACGAGGCGGCGCTGCTGGCCGAGGTGCGCTCCACGCTCGCCTATGCGTGGATCGACGAAGTGGTGTGGCAGCGGGTGCTCCGGTTTGTGGCGACCGGCGGCTACGCCTTGCGCGCCTACGACAAGTTCAAGCGCATCGTCCGCGAGGAGCATGGCGATGGCGAGGCCAGCTGGCGCCTTGCGCACCCCGAATTCGCCGCGCGCCACCGGATGAACGCCGGTATCATCGTCGATTCCGAGATGCTCGAGGTGCGCTTCCGGGGAGGTGGGGGGAAGGGGGGCCGCTCGCTCGGTCGGGTGGAGGAACGCTTCGCCGCCGCGCTGCGCCCGGGCGACACCTTCCAGTTCGCCGGGGTGAACGTCGAGGTCGAACAGCTCAAGGACCTGGAGCTGATCGTGCGCGCCAGCGCCAAGGCGGCGATGATCCCCTCCTACGGCGGGCTGCGCCTGCCGCTCACCACCCACCTGGCCGACCGGGTGCGCGCGATGCTGGTCGACCGCGCGGGCTGGAGCCGCTTCCCCGACGACGTGCGCGATTGGCTGGAAGTGCAGGACTGGCGCTCGGCGCTGCCTGGGCCCGACAATCTCCTGGTCGAGAGCTTTCCGCACGGCAGGCGCCACTACACCGCCTACTACACCTTCGTCGGCTGGAACGCGAACCAGTCGCTGGGCATGCTGATCACGCAACGGATGGAGACGCTCGGCCTGATGCCCGGCGGCTTCGTCGCCAACGATTACTCGCTGGCGGTCTGGGGCCTGAAACCGGTCACCGATCCGCGCCCGCTGCTCTCGCCCGACATCCTCACCGAGGAATTCGTCGACTGGGTGCAGGAGAGCCACCTGCTGCGCCGCGCCTTCCGCGAGGTGGCGGTGATCGGCGGGCTGGTGGAACGCCAGCACCCGGGCAAGAAGAAGTCGGGACGGCAAGTCACCTTCTCGACCGACCTCATCTACGACGTGCTGCGCAAATACGAGCCCGACCACCTGCTGATCCAGGCCGCCTGGGCGGATGCACGCGCGCGGATGACCGACGTGGGCCGCCTTGCCGACCTGCTCCAGACCGCGGCCGAGCGGATCGAGCACGTCACGCTCGACCGGGTTAGCCCGCTGGCGGTGCCGGTGATGGTGATGATCGGCCGCGAGGCCACGCCGCACGGGGCGGCCGACGACGAGCTGCTGCTCGAGGCCGAGAGCCTGGCCGCGACGGCGATGGGGGGCGAGCGGATGATGCCCGCAGGGCGCGACTAGGATCCGCGCGCCAACGAAGACGGGCGGGAGTCAGCCCCCCGCCCCGACGGCACGCGAGTCCGCCCGGCGCCGATCAGCTCGACCCGAAGCTGCGATATTGCTCGTTGCCCACGAAGCCGAACTTGGTCACGCCCGACGCCTTGATGATATTGAGCACGTTGGCCGCCAGCTCGTAGCTCGCATTGGGCTCGGGTTCGAACTGGAGCTCGGGCTCGACCGCGAAGCGCAGGGTCTGCTGGAGGTTGGCGACCAGCTGGTTGTCGTTGATCGGCTGGGCGTTCCACAGGATCTGATTGTTCTGCGTCAGCACGATCTTGTTGATCTGCGGCTCGACATTGTCGGTCGGTTGATCCGAGGGCTGCGGCAGGTCGATATTGATCGCGTGCGTGGCCACCGGGATGGTGATGATGAACATGATCAGGAGCACGAGCAGGACGTCGATGAGCGGCGTCATGTTCATTTCCATCATCGGCGCGCCGTCGTCTCTGCCGCCTGCCATTGCCATCTGAACTTACTCCTTTAACCGCGGGTAGCGAGCCGCTCAGCCGTTGGGGTCGACCGGGTTCGAGATGAAACCGACGGTCGGATAGCCGGCCGCCTGCACGTTGTAGATGGTGCCCGCTACGCAGCGCCAGGGGGCGTTGACGTCGCCCCGGATATGCACCTGCGGGATCAGTTCGGGGTCCTGCATGATCGCCTCGGGGCCGCCCGCGGCCTGGACGATGGCGTCGAGCCGCTCGAACGCGCGATCGTACAGCTCGCTCGAATCGACCAGCGTGGTGTTGTTGAGGTAGACCCGGCAATCACCCTCGCGGGTGGCGCCGGAGTAAGCGGTGTCGACCGTCGACGGGGTGAGGCCGTTGGCGTCGGTCGTGGTGACGGTGATCAGCAGGTTCTCCACCTTGTCCTCGGATTCGACCGAGGGGAAGATCGGCAGCCGCAATTGCTCGATGGTCTGGATGGCCACCGGCACCGCGATCAGGAAGATGATCAGCAGCACCAGCATGACGTCCACCAGCGGGGTGGTGTTGATGTCCGACATCGGGGTGTCGGGGCTCCCACCTGCGGAAATCGCCATGTCGCTCTCGTCCTATCTCAATCGCCGGTAAGGGGCGGACCCGGGCGCATGCTCGCGGGATCCGCCGATCGATTCTGCCGCTTACGGCCGGGGCGTGGTGGTCGTCGTGGTGGTGCCGACGGGGCCCGTACCGACCGGGGTGGTGGTCGCCGGGCGGGGCGCTCCGGCGGCGGGGGTGGTGATCGGCTTGGCGGTCGCCGGTGCGGTGGTCTTGGCCGCAGCCTGCGTCGAAGTGCTGGTCAGCACCTCGGGCTTCACCGCGCCCTTGGAGGTGATGTAGGCGAGCAGGTCGGTCGAAAAGCCGTTGAGCAGTTCGGCGATGCGGCGGTTGCGGCTCTGCAGCCAGTTGTAGGCCAGCACCGCGGGCACGGCGACCAGCAGGCCGATGGCGGTCATGATCAGCGCCTCGCCGACGGGGCCGGCGACCTTGTCGATCGAGGCCGAGCCGGCGATACCGATGTTGATGAGCGCGCGGTAGATGCCGATCACCGTGCCGAGCAGGCCGACGAACGGCGCGGTGGCGCCCACCGTGGCCAGGAACGGCAGGCCGCCGGCGAGCTTGGCATTGATCGACGCTTCCGAGCGAGCCAGCGAACCGTGCATCCAGTCATGCGCCTCGAGGCTGTCGGTCATCTTGCTGTGCTGCGATTCGGCGACCAGCGCGTCGTCGACCATCTGGCGCCACGCACTGTTCTTCTCGAGCTTGGTCGCGCCTTCCGACAGCGTGTTGGTGCGCCAGAACTGGCTGCGGATCGCCTTGTACTGGCTCATGATCTTGTTCTGCTCGAGCAGCTTGGTGATCAGGATGTAGAACGAGCCGACGGACATGATGACCAGCACGGTCAGGATGGACCAGGCGATGACACCGCCCTGCTCCATGGCTTCCATGAAGCCGAACTGGGTGGCTGGGGCCGCTCCGGCGGCGGCAAGGAGGTCGATGAGCATGCGGGTAATCCTCTGTTACGACGATTGGGACAATCGGCCTAGTCGAGCCGGTAGACGATGGTGGTCGAGGTGCTGGCGGGGATCGGATCGCCGGCGGCGTTGAGCGCCGGGTTGTACCGGGCATAGCGCTGCATACCCTGACATGCGGCCTCGTCGAGGACGCTCTCCCCGCTCGAGCGTGACACGGTGCACCCCGTGACGCGGCCGTCGGTGCCGATCTGGACCGTCACGCCGACCGACCCTTCGATCTCGCGGCGAACGGCGGTAGCCGGATAATTTTCCTGGATCCGCGCCGCCCAGCGGCTCTGGCCATCGGGCGTCACGCCGCGCGCTTGGGACGGCGCGGGCGGCGCGGGCGGGGCCGGCGGGGCGACCGGGGCCGGCGGCGGCACGATCAGCCGCGGCGGCGCGGGCGGCTGAATGGTCACTTGCGTCCGGATCGGCGGCGGGGCCACGGCGACGTTGATCGGCGGCGGCGGCGCGACGGGCGGCGGCGGCGCATCGACCGGCTCGGGCGGCGGCGGCTCCTCCTCCGGTTCCTCGGGCTCGGGCTCCTCGATGTCGATCGTGGTCACGCGCTCAACGATGTTGGAAACCGCCGAATAGGCCAGACCGGTTATCAGGGCATAGCCGAGCGCAAGGTGGATGAGGACGACGAGAATGATCGCGATGATGCGATTGCCGCTCATTTGCTGGTCAGCGTAAGCCATCCGGTCCCTTCACTCCGCTAAAGGTACAGCATATCCGGGTCGCCGCATGAGGCCCGGATTCGTATCCTGCCAGCCGCAATCAAGCTTTGTCCACCCGCAAGATGCACCAGCTTCGCTTTCGATCCCGTGGGAGCGCCGCAAGACCCGTGCGGGCCCATGGTGCCCAACTCGCCTAGCCCCTGTTCGGCGAGGTCTTATCGACGATGCCAAGGCTGGGCAATCGCTTTGTCGGTTAAGCCGTGATTCACTTCGTTCCTCGGCAATACACCCGTAAGAACGGGGGCCAAAGGGGCCTTATCTGTCCCAGAATGTGACTTCGCTAGCGAGGAGATCAACATGCAGCGCGGTGTCCGCCGGTATTCGGGCAGGCCGGCACGCGGTATTGCGGGGCAAATCGCCATCGGGGCGCCCGCCGCCGCGCTGGTGCTCGCCGCGCTGGCGGGCTGCGCCCCGCCCGCAGCAGCCCAGGACCGCCCGGCCCGGGGCGAGGCGGCGGCGAGCTTGCCGGCCCCCGCACCCGGCGCCGCGGAGCCATCCTATGCAGCGCTGGTCGACCTGGCCCGGGCGGCCGAGTTCACCGTGATCGCCGCCATCGCCGACCAGGCCCGCGTTCCGCCCGAGCGCGCGCCCGGTCTCGCGCCGGGCAAGGTGCGGCTCTATCTCGAGGCTGAAACCGAGACCTTGCTGGCCGGGCGCTCGGCGATTGGCGCATCGCTCGCCTTCCTCGCCGATCGCGACCTCGATGGCCGCGGCCGCGCGCCCGACCTCGAAGACGAACGCTTCCTGCTCTTCGCCAGAGCCGTGCCCGGGCGGCCGGGGGAGATCCAGCTGGTCTCGCCCGCCGCCATGCTGCCCGCCTCGCCCGAACTGGTCGAACGCGCCCGCAGCGTGCTGCGCCAGCTGGCCGAGGGTCCGCCGCTACCGCGGGTGACGGGCATCCGCGAGGTGATCTCGATCGCCGGTAACCTCGCCGGCGAATCCGAGACGCAGCTGTTCCTCGCGAGCGCGGGCGGCGAGCCGGTCTCGCTCACCGTGCTGCGCCGCCCCGGCATGGCGCCGCAATGGGGCGTGTCGTGGACCGAGATCGTCGACCCGGCTGCCCGCCCGGCCCTTCCCGAGACGCTGGCCTGGCATGGCCTGGCCTGCTTCCTGCCGCCCGAACTGCCCGACGCCGCCTTCCTCCAGCAGGAATCCGCCGCCCGCGCCCGCGCCCGCGCAGACTACGCCTTCGTCCTGGCCGATCTCGGCCCCTGCGCTCGCTGAGCGTCCGGGCGATCCTGCCGCGGCCGGGGGCGAGCCTCTAGCCAACCGCCGTCCGGCTCCCTAACCCCGCACGCCGAGGCGGCAGGCAGGGCGAAGGATCGACACGGTGACGACAAATCTGCGGATCGCGCTCGCCGGGCTCGGCACGGTCGGCGCCGGGGTGATCCGGCTGCTGGCGGCGAACGGCGCGCTGGTCGCCGCGCGCGCCGGCCGGCCGATCGAGGTGGTCGCCGTCTCCGCCCGCAACCGGGCGCGTGATCGCGGCGTCGACCTGAGCGCCTTCGCTTGGGAGGACGACCTGGCCACCCTCGCCGCGCGCGCCGATGTGGATGTGGTGGTCGAGCTGGTCGGCGGCGCGGACGGCCCGGCGCTGGCGCTCGCCCGGCGCACGCTGGGCAGCGGCAAGGGCCTGGTCACCGCCAACAAGGCGATGATCGCCCATCACGGACTGGAGCTGGCCCGCCTCGCCGAAGGCGCCAATGCGGGACGGGGCACCGCGCTGCGCTTTGAGGCGGCGGTGGCGGGCGGCATCCCGGCCATCAAGGGCCTCGCTGAAGGCGCGGCGGCCAACCGCATCGCCGGGCTCTACGGCATCCTCAACGGCACCTGCAATTACATCCTGGCGACCATGGAGCAGACCGGCGCCGACTTCGCCGCCGTGCTGCGCGAGGCGCAGGCGCTGGGCTACGCCGAGGCCGACCCGGCGTTCGACATCGAGGGCACCGACGCGGCGCATAAGCTCGCCATCCTGGCGGCGCTGGCCTTCGGCACGCAGCCCGATTTCGCCGGAGTGGACGCGGTCGGCATCGCCGCGATCCGCGCCGCCGACATCGCCCAGGCGGCGACGCTGGGCCATGTCATCCGCCTGGTCGGCCGGGCCGAGATGGTCGCCTTGCCCGGGAGCGGGGAGAGATTGTTCCAGCGCGTCGCCCCCTTCCTGGTGCCGCGCAGCCATCCGCTGGCCGCGGTCGACGGGCCGACCAACGCGGTGGTGATCGAGGGCGATTTCGCCGGCCGCCTGCTGTTCCAGGGCGCCGGCGCGGGCGCCGGGCCGACCGCCAGCGCGGTGGTGGCTGATCTCATCGACATCGCCCGGGGCGCCACCCTGCCGCCGTTCGGGCTTCCCGTCGCCCAGCTTGCCGCCGCCATCCCGGCCGACCCGGGCGAGCGCCGCGACCGCGCCTATATCCGCTTCACCCTCGCCGACCGGCCGGGCGTGCTGGCCCAGATCACCGCCGCCATGCGCGATGCCGGGGTGTCGATCGAGAGCCTGATCCAGCAGGGCCGGCCGAACGAAGGCGGCGAGGTGCTGGTGGCGATGGTCACGCACGAGGCGCCCGAACGCGCGGTCTCGCACGCGCTGGCGCTGCTCGAAGGCGCGCCCGACATCGCCGAGCCGCCGCTGGTCATGCGCCTGCTCGATTAGGGGGTCGGCGCCGGCTCGCCCATCACCCCTCCGGGGCTGCCGGTCGCCTCTTCGGGCGCGCGCAAGACCGCGGCGGCCTCCTCAGCCGACAGCGGTTCGGGCAGTGCCGCCAGGTCGATCATCAAGGCGCGCGGCGCGACCGCGCCGACCATCAGGCAATTCGCCCGGCCGCGCGTGTGCAGGCAGGAGGGGTTGAAATCCGGCGCGCGCGGGGCGCCGCTTGCCGTGTCGCGGATCGCGGCGCCCACGGGCCGCGCGGCCGGCTGCTCCAATCTGTAGCGCGCCCCGTCCACCCGCTCGCGGCAGACGATGATGACATTGCCTTCGGCTCCCGCTTCGCCCGGCTGCGCCCCGTCGCTCGGGCATGCGGTCACCTGCTCCTCCCGCAAGGCGGAATAAGTCGCGCGCGCCGTGGCGAGTGCCTCCTCGGCAGTGATCGCGCCCGCCCCCGAGGCATCCTCCTGCGCCGCGGCGGCGGCCGGCAGCGCCATCAGCAGGAGCAGCACGGCACGCCTTCCGCTCGTCCCCGAGCCGCTACTCGACATCGTCACACCCTCGGCCTAAGCGCCGGGGCCTACCATCATCGCCGGGGGAGTGAATTGCCGATGAACACGCAGCACCCGGCCGAACCCAACGCCTCCGCACCCGCTGCTGCTGCCGCTGCGGGCGCGCCGCTCGCCTCCTCCGTGCTCGACCGCGGGCTCGTGCTCGAACTGGTCCGGGTCACCGAGGCGGCCGCCATCGCCGCCTCGCTGCTGATCGGCCGCGGCGACGAGAAGGCCGCCGACCACGCCGCCGTCGAGGCCATGCGCCGGGCGTTCGACAAGCTCGAGATCGACGGCACGGTGGTGATCGGCGAGGGCGAGCGCGACGAGGCGCCCATGCTCTACATCGGCGAAAAGGTGGGCGGGGCGCCTGGCACGGGGCCCAAGATCGACATCGCGCTCGATCCGCTGGAAGGCACCACCATCACCGCCAAGGCCGGCCCTAACGCGCTCGCCGTCCTCGCCGCGGCGGAAGCGGGCTGCCTGCTCAACGCGCCCGACGTCTACATGGAGAAGCTGGCGGTCGGCCCCGGCTATCCGGCGGGCGTCGTGGGCCTCGAGCGCTCGGTGCAGGAGAACGTCGCCTCGCTCGCCGCGGCCAAGGGCGTGACGCCGGCGCAGATCATGGTCTGCGTGCTCGACCGGCCGCGCCATGCCGAGCTCATCGCCACCCTGCGCTCGCTGGGCTGCGGCGTCGCGCTGATCGGCGACGGCGACGTCGCCGGGGTCATCGCCACCACCGATCCCGAGACCCAGATCGACCTCTACATGGGTTCGGGCGGCGCGCCCGAAGGGGTGCTGGCCGCCGCGGCGCTGCGCTGCGTGGGCGGGCAGTTCAACGGCCGGCTGCTGTTCCGCAACGACGAGGAACGCGCCCGCGCCCACCGCTGGGGGATCGCGGACCTCGACCGGATCTACCTGCTCGAGGATCTCGCCAAGGGCGACTGCATCTTCGCCGCCACCGGCGTTACCGACGGCTCGATGCTCCAGGGCGTCAAGCGCCTGCGCGGCGGTAGGATGACCACTGAGAGCGTGGTGATGCGCGCGAGTTCAGGCACCGTGCGCTGGGTGCGGGGGGAGCACCACAGCGAATAGGCGCGTGGCGCAATGTGCCGCGCGCTCAGCGCCGCCCATCGCCGAGGGGCAGCCTGGGTCCGCCGAGCGGGGGCGATTGCACTGGTGCTCCCGGTACGCTCCCGGCGCCGCGCTGGGCCCCTGCCGCTCCGTCCCGGGCGGCCGACAGGATCGGTGACCCGCCGCGATCGCCGTGGCCGTGCTCGCGCCGGTGCGCAGCGAGCAATTCGGCCAGCAGGCTCTTGCCCACAGCCCAGTCGCCCAAGCCCGACCGGGCGTTGATGTGGCCCACCGCGCCGGCGTTCACGAAGCGGGAACCCCACTCGCTCGCCAGCTCCGCTGCCGCATCGAGCCCACACAAACCGTCGTCTTCGCTTGCCGCGAGTATGGACCGAAACGGGAGCGCGCTGCGAGCGCCCGAGCGGAACCGTGCCAGGCGCGGATCGATGCCGGGCCGGTCGACCTCGGGCGGGGCCACCAACAGCGCGCCCACCACCGGGTTGCCCTCCGACGGCTGCTCGAATTGCGCCCACCACGACACCGCGAGGCAGCCCAGGCTGTGGGCCACCAGGATGATCGGCCGTTCCGCCCGGTGGATCGCCAGGTTGAGCTTGTTCACCCAGGTGTTCCGGTGCGGATCGTTCCACATGCCCAGGTCCACCCGCCGGCATTCGCTGCACTGGGCTTCCCACAGCGTCTGCCAATGCCCCGCGCCGCTGTTGTCGAGCCCGGGCACCATGAGGATCAGCGGATTGCCGGCCAGCCGGACTTCATCGAGCGCGAGGTAATGAACCATGGGTACCACTCCATTGTCGCCGGCGAGGCATTGCGACTCGCATGCTGAGGCGAGACCACCATAACTCAATCGATCCAGTTGAGAATGGTTTGTGGATAATCCGTGACCTTCCCGGGCCATCCCGAGTGGAGCGCTGCCGGATCCGCCCTCTGACGCCCGCGAGTCCGGTGTCGGGGATTGTGCCTGCGCGCTTGGTTGCAATCAGATGACGCTGGTTTAGAGCCGCGCGGCAGGATTCTCACGAAGCCGCGGGGGCACAGCCAAGCGATGAAGATCATGTCCGGCAACGCCAACCTGCCGCTCGCCCGGGCGATCGCCGGCTATCTCGAAGTGCCGCTCACCGATGCCTCGGTCCGCCGCTTCGCCGACGAGGAGATCTTCGTCGAGATCCACGAGAACGTGCGCGGCGAGGACGTGTTCATCGTCCAGCCGACCGGCTTTCCGGCCAACGACAACCTGATGGAACTGCTGATCTGCACCGATGCGCTGCGGCGCGCCTCGGCCAAGCGGATCACCGCCGTCATTCCCTATTTCGGCTACGGCCGGCAGGACCGCAAACCCGGCCCGCGCACGCCCATCTCGGCCAAGCTGGTGGCCAACCTCATCACCGAGGCGGGCGCCAACCGGGTGCTGGCGGTGGACCTGCACGCCGGGCAGATCCAGGGCTTCTTCGACATCCCCACCGACAACCTCTATGCCGCCCCGGTGATGGCCGCCGACATCCAGGCGCGCTTCGCCAGCGACCGCCTCACCGTGGTCTCGCCCGACGTGGGCGGAGTGGTGCGCGCCAGGGCGCTGGCCAAGCGGCTCGACAATTCGCCGCTGGCCATCGTCGACAAGCGCCGCGAGAAACCGGGCGAATCCGAGGTGATGAACATCATCGGCGAGGTCGCGGCACGCGACTGCATCCTGATCGACGACATCATCGATTCGGGCGGCACCTTGTGCAACGCGGCCGACGCGCTGATGCAGGCCGGGGCCAAGAGCGTGGCCGCCTACATCACCCACGGCGTGCTGTCGGGGGGCGCGGTGGCGCGGATCGACCAGTCGGTGCTGGGCGAACTGGTCATCACCGACACCATCCGGCCCACCGACGCCGCGCGCGATTGCGGGCGCATCCGCATCCTCACCATCGCGCCCCTCGTCGGCGAGGCGGTGCGCCGCATCGCCGACGAGAGCAGCGTCTCCAGCCTGTTCGACTGATGCCGAAGGCGAGGCTCCGCAACGTTGCGACCCTTGCGCTGGCTCCCGCGCTCGCAGCCTGCATCGCCCCTCGTCCGGGCCCCCAGTCCGCCCCGGCGCCCACCGCCTATCTGCCGCCGCTCGGATCCAACCAGGTGTTCCGCGCGCGCACTGCCGCCGCGCCGGGCCACGAGCTGATCGTTGCCGACCTGCGCCTGCCGCCCGATGCCGTGGGCGAGGCGCATTGGCATCCGTGGGAGGAGTTCCTCTACGTCATCGAAGGCAGCGCGGTGATCGACCTCGCTGGCCGGCCGCGGCCGCTAGCGGCGGGCGAGAGCTTCGTCATCCCGGCGCGTACCGTCCACACGCCGCGCGCCGGGCCGCGAGGCTTCCGCGCCATCGTCACCCGCGTCCACGATGAGGGCGATCCGGTGAGCATTCCCGCGGGCGATTGACGTTCTGGGACTGTCGCAGGGCCGCTGTTGCCAGCGCCATCCCCGCACGCCATGGCGCCAGGCATGACCGATGCCGACATCGCCGTCGCCCACCGCCTCGCCGATGCCGCGCGCGCCGAGATCCGGCCGCTGTTCCGCACCGGGCTCGTCTCGGAAGCCAAGGAAGATGCCTCCCCCGTCACCATGGCCGACCGCAACGCCGAGGCCGCCATGCGCCGAATTCTCGATGCCGAGCTGCCCCACGATGGCGTCCACGGCGAGGAATACGGCGTCAAGGAGGGCCGCTCGGGCCGCCAATGGGTGCTCGATCCGGTCGACGGCACCACCGCTTTCCTCGCCGGCCGGCCGATCTTCGGCACGCTGATCGCGCTATTGGTGAAGGGTTTTCCGGTGCTCGGCGTGATCGACCAGCCGATCCTGGGCGAGCGCTGGCTGGGTGCGGCGGGGCGCCCGACCGCGTTCAACGGGCCGAACCGTAGCAGCGCCGCGCGCACCCGTGCCTGTCCCGCCCTGGGGGGGGCGAGCCTCGCCACCACCGGGCCGCAATATTTCTCCGCCGAGGAAGGCCACACCTTCATGACCCTGGCCGCCCAAACCGATCACAAGCGCATGGTGATGGGCGGCGACTGCTACAATTACGCCATGCTGGCCAGCGGCCATCTCGACCTCGTCTGCGAGGCGGGGCTCAAGCTGCACGATTACGCCGCGTTGGTCCCGGTGGTGGAGGGCGCGGGCGGGCTGATGGCCGATTGGAACGGCGAGCCGCTGCATGCAGGTTCCGACGGCCGGGTCCTGGCGCTGGGCGATCCCGCCCGCCTCGACGACGTGCTCGAGGCGATGCGGAGCTAGTCGCCATCAGGCGGCGATTGCCTCCACCCGCGCCCCCGCATAGAACGGGCGCGACCATCCTGGACGAGGGAACCACCGCCATGCACCCGATCCGCGTACTCCTCCTGACCGCTGGCCTCGTTGCCGCGGGCGCCCTGACGGCCTGCTCGGAGAGCACCGAGGAGAGCGCCGAGGCGACGCTCGACAACATGGCCGCCGACGCCGAGGCCACGCTCGAAGTGGTCGGCGAGGACGTCGAGGAAGCGGCCGCCGAGGCCGGCGCCGCGCTCGAGGAGGGCGCCGCCGAAGTGGATGCGGAAGTCGACGAGTTCCAGGCCGAGGTGGAGGCCGAACGCGCGGATGGGCCCCAATAGCGGCCGCCCAGGCGCACCCGCTACGGCACCAGCACCGTATCCCTCGCCTCCGCATCGGTCTGCGGGAAGTCGAGGGTGAAATGCAGCCCGCGGCTCTCGCGCCGCTTGAGCGCGCTCCTGACGATGAGGTCGGCGCATTGCAGCAGGTTGCGCAGCTCGACGAGGTCGGTGGTGACGCGGAAATGGCCGTAATAATCGTCGATCTCGCCGTGCAGCAGCGCGATGCGGTGCGCCGCGCGCTCGAGCCGCTTGGTGGTGCGCACGATGCCCACGTAGTTCCACATGAAACGGCGGATCTCGGTCCAGTTCTGCTTGATGACCACCTCCTCGTCGGTCTCGGTCACCCGGCTGGCGTCCCATTCGCGGATCGTCGGCACCGCGGGAAACTCGCCCCAGCGCGCCAGGATGTCGCGCCCGGCAGCATCGCCGAACACGAAGCACTCGAGCAGCGAGTTCGAGGCGAGCCGGTTGGCCCCGTGCAATCCGCTCTCGGTGCACTCGCCCGCCGCGTATAGCCCCGGCAAATCGGTGCGAGCGGCCAGGTCGATGAGGATGCCCCCGCAGGTGTAATGCTGCGCGGGCACCACCGGGATCGGCCCGGCGGTCATGTCGATGCCGAGGCCCAGCAGCTTGTCGTGGATGTTGGGGAAGTGCTCGCGCACGAATGCGGCCGGCATGTGGCTGATGTCGAGGTGCACGCAGTCGAGGCCGAAGCGCTTGATCTCGGCGTCGATCGCGCGGGCCACCACATCGCGCGGCGCCAGCTCCAGGCGCGCCTCGTCGTAATAGGCCATGAAGCGCTTGCCCGTGCGCGGGTTGATCAGCCGCCCGCCCTCGCCGCGCACGGCCTCGGTGATGAGGAAGTTCTTCACCTCCAGATGGTACAGGCAGGTCGGGTGGAACTGCATCATCTCCATGTTGGAGACCCGCGCCCCGGCCCGCCAGGCCATGGCGATGCCGTCGCCCGTCGCCCCGCGCGGCGCGGTGGAGAACAGGTAGCAGCGCCCCGCCCCGCCCGAGGCCATGATGGTGGCGCGCGCGGTATGCGCCTCGACGCGCCCGGTGGCGGCGTCGAGTGCATAGGCGCCCCAGACCCGGCCCGAGCCCGAATAGCGCGCCTCGTGGCGCCCGGTGATGAGGTCGATGCAGGTGCGTTCGGGCAGCAGGGTGATGTTGGGATTGGCTTCGGCCGCCTCGAGCAAGGCCGCCTGCACCGCCCAGCCGGTAGCATCGTCGACATGGACGATGCGCCGATGCGAATGGCCGCCCTCGCGCGTCAGGTGGAAGCCCGGGCCATCGGGGTTGAACGGCACGCCGAGCGCCGCCAGCCGCTCGATCGCCTCGGGAGCCTGGCCGATCACGTGTTCCACCGTCTCGCGCCGGTTGAGCCCCGCGCCCGCCATCATGGTATCGGCGACGTGCTGCTCGAAGGTGTCGCCGGCGTCCAGCACCGCGGCGATCCCGCCTTGCGCCCAGGCGGTCGAACCGCTGGTGAGCGGCCCCTTGGCCAGCACCAGCACCTTCAAGCGCTGCGCCAGCACCAGCGCGGCCGACAGCCCCGCCGCGCCTGAGCCGATGATGAGGACGTCGTGCGCGCTTGCGGTCATGCGCGTCCCATGGCGGCGCGGGCGCGCGGGAGCAAGGCTGGCCATCAGGCCGGGTGGCGCAAGGCCGGGTGGCGCAAGGCCGGGCGGCGCGAAGCGGGCGGTGTGCAAAGGGGGCTGGACCGGCGGGCCGGGCGTGGCATGAAGGGGGCGGGCCGAGGCCGCACCAGGCCGCTCGTCCCGCCGCAGGAGCCTTGTCGCATGCGTCCTACCCTCCACCTCGCCGCCGCCTCCCTCATCACCCCCTTCCTCGTGCTGTTCCCTGCCGCCGCATCAGCGCAGGAAGCGCCCGCCGAGGCGAACGTGGCGGCCAACGCAGTGGCCAAGCCCGCCGCCATCACCGCCGACGGCATCCCGCCCGTGCCCGCCGAGCTTGCCGCCCTGACGCGGCCCTATTTCGAATACCGCACCGCCTCCTTCGCCGGCTGGGACCCGCAGGATCGCTCCATGCTGATCGCCACCCGCTTCGCCGATACCGCCCAGATCCACCGGGTACTCGCGCCCGGCGCGGCGCGCACGCAGCAGACCTTCGAGGAGGAGCCGGTCACCCGGGCGAGCTTTTCGCGCGGGCGCGGCGACGTGCTGCTGGTGGCCAAGGACATCGGCGGCAACGAATTCTACCAGATCTACCGCCTCGCCAATGGCCGGCTCGAACTGCTCACCGACGGCGCCAGCCGCAACGAGATCGGGGCCTGGACCCGCGACGGCGAGCTGGTCTCGTTCAGCTCCACCCGCCGCAACGGCGCCGACGCCGACCTCTACCTCATGGACCCGCGCGATCCCGCCAGCGCCCGCCTGCTCGCCGAGCGCCAAGGCGGCGGCTGGTTCGTGGTCGATTTCACCCCGGACGACGCCCAGGCGCTGGTGGTGAACTACGTCTCGGTCACCGACATGGAACTCTACCACATCGACCTCGTCACCGGCGCCGAGACCCGGCTCACGCCCGCCGGCCGGCCGGTCGCCTTCAGCGGCCTGGAATACGCCCCCGACGGCCGGCTGTGGGTCTCCTCCGACGAGGGTTCGGAATTCAAACGCCTGGGCATCTTCGACCCCGCCACCGCCACCTTCACGCCCGTGATCGAGGAGGAGTGGGACATCGATTCGTTCGACATCGCCGATGACGGCAGCTTCATCGCCTACCAGGTCAACGCCGCCGGCCGCTCGGAGCTGAAGATCCACGACATTGCCGCCGGCACCACCCGCGCCGTCGAGCTGCCGCCCGGCGTCATGGGCACGATGGAGATCGCGCCCTGGGGCACGATCGGCTTCACCCTCAGCTCCAACCAGGCGGCGTCCGACGCCTACAGCGTCGATCCGCGCACGCTGGAGGTGAGCCGCTGGACGGTGAGCGAGATGGGCGGGCTCGACCCGGCCGCCAACATCCTGCCCGAACTGGTCGAGATCGAGAGCTTCGACGGCGAGCGGATGTCGGGCTTCCTCTACCGGCCCGACCCCGCCCGGTTCGCCGGCCCGCGCCCGCTGGTGATCGACATCCACGGCGGGCCGGAAAGCCAGTCGGTCGCCAGCTTCCAGGGCCGCGCCAACTACCTCACCAACGAGTTGGGCATCGCCATCTTCGAGCCCAACGTGCGCGGCTCCACCGGCTACGGCAAGCGCTTCGTCGGCCTCGACAACGGCCCCGATTTGCGGGAAAACTCGGTGCGCGACATCGGCGCCTTCCTCGATCACCTCACCGCCGATCCGGCCATCGATGCTGGCCGCGTGGCGGTGACCGGCGGCAGCTACGGCGGCTACATGTGCTACGCCTCCGCCATCTTCTACGGCGAACGGCTCAAGGGGGCGGTCTGCACCGTCGCCATCTCGGATTTCGTCACCTTCCTCGAAAACACCGAGGATTACCGCCGCGACCTGCGCCGCGTCGAGTACGGCGACGAGCGCGACCCCGCCCAGCGCGCCAGGCTCGCCGAGATCAGCCCGCTGAGCCGCGCGAGCGAGATCGCCATCCCGCTGATGGTCGCCACCGGCGCCAACGACCCGCGCGTGCCCGCCAGCGAAGCCGACCAGATCATCGCCGCGGTCCGCGCCAATGGCGGCGAAGCCTGGCACTTCCTCGCCGCCAACGAAGGCCACGGCTTCGCCAGGAAGGAGAACGCGGATTATTATTACTGGGCCACGCTGCTGTTCTGGCAGCGCCACCTGCTCGGCGGGGAGTAGGGGGCGGGCCGGCGCCTCTTCATGGCTCTCCGGCTGTGCAGTGCTTCAAAGTGGCGCAGCGACGGGCCATGCACGGCTCGCATTATGTAAGGGCGACTTCAGTTGGGTGTGCGATTCGCTGGACTGGTAGTTTTATGTCGTTTGCGGCAACGGCCTTATACAGTGGGTTTGATTGCATCGTAGAAGAAGTTATCTTGCTCATGAGCGCCGACTAGCTGCAGTCCTGACGCATTGAGAAGTCGTTCATACTCGCGTTCGCCAAGTGATCTGGACCGTCGTCCGGTCAGCACGTCCTGCCATTCGCAGGCCTGGCGGGGCGCAGTGAACAGAAAACGCCCTCCTGGCCGCAGGGCATTCGTCACCCGGTGCAATACCTTAAGCTGATTGTCAGGCGACAGCAGGAACAGCAAACCGACGCAAACGGCTGCATCAAAATCGCGGTTAAAGAAAGCGCTATCCTGCGCAGCTTCGCATGCGGCTTCTACATCAGGAAATCTCCCGCGAAACGCAGCTGTCAAGGAGGGCGATGCGTCAATCCCGAAAATGACGAAACCATCCTCGATCAGAGCTTGCGCTATCGGCACTCCAGAGCCGCAAGCAACATCTACGATTGAGCTTGATGGCGCCAGATTGTCCCTGGCCCAGGATCGCACGAACGTCGCACCGATGTCGGATCGAGCGGCAATGAATTTGTCTGCAATGTCTTCATAGCCCTCAGAATGGTCGACGCTCATTCCGCGCACCTTCAACAAATAGAGCCTGCTCCCCGACCCTATCGGATAGCGGTCGATTGCAAAGCCGGAGTCCATCAACAGGGTGCCTGGCGGCATTAGGCTGTCCTACATTGCAGACATCCGCCATCTGCCTGCGGCCGATGCGATCCCGAGGGCGGGCGAAACATGTGCGAACAAGTGTCACCTGTCACCCAGCCCGTGTTGTTCGCGCTGATGCGCCAATTCTAAAGGAAACGCTGGGTTGACCGTGTCGCCTTCCTCAACTTCGCATCGCCCCCCAAGGGCTCGCGCTGCCTCAACCGGCGCTGCCCGCCGCGCTCGTCAGCTGCACGAACACATCCTCCAGGTCCGCCTCGCGGGTGGTGACGTCCTCCACGGTGTAGCCGTGGCTCTGCACCAGCGCGAGCACCTGCCCTGCGTTCGAGCGGTCGCGGTTGTAGGTGATCTCCAGCGTGCGCGGGTCGATCACCTGGACCTTGGAAAAGCCCTCCTCCATCGGCGGGCCGGCGATGTCCTTGTCGACGCTCACCCGCACGATCTTCTCGCGCGCCATGGCCACCAGCTCGCGGGTGGGCTTGTTGGCGATCAGCTCGCCGTTGCTGATGATGGCGATCCGCTCGCACAATTGCTCGGCCTCTTCCAGGTAGTGCGTGGTCAGCACCACCGTCACCCCTTCGGCATTGAGCTCGCTCACCAGCTCCCACAATTGCCGGCGCAGCTCCACGTCCACGCCCGCGGTCGGCTCGTCGAGCACCAGGATGGGCGGCGAGTGGACCATCGCCTTGGCGATCAGCAGCCGCCGCTTCATCCCGCCCGAAAGCGTGCGCGAATAGGCGTTGCGCTTGTCCTCCAGCCGCACCGCGCGCAGCAATTCCTCCGAACGCCGCAGCGCGCGCCCGACGCCGTACATGCCGCCCTGGTTCTCCAGCACCTCGAACGGGGTGAAGAACGGGTCGAATACGATCTCCTGCGGCACGATGCCGATCGAGAGCTTGGCATTGCGGTGGTCGTGGTCGATGTCGTGGCCCCAGATGCGGATGGTGCCGCTGGTCTTGTTGACGAGCCCGGCCATGATGTTGATGAGCGTCGACTTGCCCGCCCCGTTGGGGCCGAGCAGGCCGAAGATGCCGCCCGCGGGCACATCGAAGGACAGCCCCTTGAGCGCCAGCTTGGCCGGCGAATCGCCCGTCCCCGCATAGCGCTTGACCACGTCGCGGATGACGATTGCGGGTTCCGGATCGGGTCGGCTGGCGACGGGTGGGGGGGAGCGCGGGTCGGGCATGATGCTGGCGCGCGCCACTTGGGACGCCGTGACGCGGGTGTAAAGCACCCATGTTGCCCGGCAGCAGCAGGCGGGCTAGGGCAGCGGCCATGGCCGATCCGACGCGACCCGAACTGGTGCCCGAAACGACGCTCGTCGCCGGGCGTCGGGTGTGGTGCGACGGCTCGGGCGACATCCGTAGCGGCCCCGGTTTTCGCTCCGCCGCGCTGGGCCATCCGCGCGTCTTCATGCAGATCGATGAGAAGGGCTATGCCGATTGCGGCTATTGCGACCGACGCTTCATCCTCGCGGGCGGGCCGGCCGATGCCACGGCGGCCGATGCGGGTGAGCCGGAGCGCAGCCTGCACGAAGTGGAGCGGGGCGATCTCGCCGCTGGCGAGCCGACGCCGCATAGCTGAGGCTGAGGCGCAACGGAAAAGGCACGGTCAGCGGTTGTTCAGCGGCAACATGACACCCATATGCCACACAGTGGGAGACACAGTGGGAGAACGCCGATGAAGTCTGTTCTGGTTGCGCTTGGCGCCGCGGCCTTCGCCTTCGGCGCTGCTCCCTCCAGCGCCGCAACCGCCGAAGAAAAGGGCGCCGCCCGGTTCGCCGAGCTGACCCAAGGTCGTACCGCCGGCGAGCCACGCAGCTGCATCTCGGCGATGCGCTCGAACGATCTCAAAGTGGTCGAGTACCTGGGCATCGTCTACGAGCAGGGCGATACCGTGTGGATCGCGCGCGCGGCCGATCCGCGCTCGCTCGGGCACAGCGACGTGCCGATTTTCGAGCGATTCGGCAGCCAGCTGTGCCGCCAGGACGTGATTCGCACCATCGATCGTTCCTCGCATTTCACGACCGGCGTGGTGTTCCTCGACGAATTCGTCCCCTACACCAAGCAGGGCTGAACCCATGGCTGCCGGGACGCGGTTCTCCGCGGGTTTTGCTTGGCGCCTGCCGAGGGCCAAGGTCCTGCTGGCGACCGCGGGCGGTGGCCGCCATCTGGGGGTCATAGGCCGATTGACGATGCGCGATCGTCGGCCCTGGCACGCCGTGCGACCACTGCAAATGGGGCTCGATCCGGCGCATCTGCGTCTCCGACCACCAGATCACTCACGCCGGCCTCCTCGCGCCGCCATTCAATCAACCCATCGCCCCCGCTGCAGGCAGTTTACCGGGTCCGAGCCCAGCTGGGCTAGGCCCCGGTCGGGCTGACCGCGCGCGCCGCATCCCATGCGAGTTCGATTGCCCCGACCAGGCCGGGCGACGGATCGCTCAGCACCGGCTGGCAAATGTATGATCCGACCGCGCCGCTGTATCGATCGAGCGCATAGCCCGCGCTCAGCCGTTCGAACCAGAACCGCACCGCCGGATACAGGGTCGCCTGCCCCATCACCCCGCCACCGATGACGATCCGTTGCGGACGCGCGATATAGGTGAGGTTGACGCATAAAGCGGCGATGTATTGCGCCTCATAGTCCCAAGCGGGATGATGGGCCGCAAGCTCCTCCGCCGGGCAGCCCCAGCGGGCGGCGATCGCCGGGCCGCTGGCAAGCCCCTCCAGACAATCGCCATGGCTCGGGCAGATACCGGCAAATCCGTCGCCATCGGCGCGCGGCACCCGGATGTGGCCCATTTCCGGGTGGCCCACGCGCGTCTGCTGCCCCTTGGTGTCGCACAGCCCTACCCCGATGCCGGTGCCGATGGTGACATAGCAGATGCGTTCGAGGCCCCGCCCCGCTCCGTGGTGCAGCTCGGCCCGCGCGGCGCAGTTGACGTCGGTATCGATGATTGCCGGCGCGCCGACGATGGCGGCCACGCGCCCCAGCATATCGACCCGTGACCAACCAGCCTTGGGGGTCATCGTCAGCCGACCGAAACCGGGCGACCCCCGATCGAGATCGAGCGGGCCGAAGCTGGCGATTCCCGCCCCCCGGATCGGTCCGTGCTGCGCGGCCCGCTCCGAATAGAACGCGGCAAGGACCCCGAACACCGTCGCGGGATCGGACGTGGGAAACCGCGATTGCGCCAGCACGCCGCCTTCTCCGTCGGCGAGCGCGCAGATCATTTTGGTCCCTCCCGCTTCCAGCGCGGCGAATAGCTGCTTGCCCATGGCGTTGGTCACCGGTCCACACTCGAGTGCAAGCCAGCGTGATCCGTGCCGGGCGGAACGGGGTCATGCCGGCGCATCGTTCCGAACCGAGGATTGACCAGCAGGCGCGCGGCACCGCCCGATTTCGGTCGCGCCACCCCGCGATTGCTCACCCGTTCCAGGCTTCGAGCTCGCAGTGCAGCGGGTCGCCTGGGGCGAAGGATAGCTGGTTGGTTGGCGACATGCAGCACCTGTGCCGACAGTTGGTCCGGGACGCCGATCAGCACGCCCGCAGCGAGAATGCAATAGGAAGGCCAGGTCCAAGCCGGATATCCGCCGAGCGACGATGGCGGCGAGGCTGATTGGCGCGGGGTGATTATGCCACCAGCAAGCCGATCCATTTCATCGGCTCGAGGGCTGGGCAGCGTTGCCGGACAGGCATTGGCGCCGCTCCTGTTCGGGTCCATTGTCGGGCCGCGCATGGCGCAACAGCATTATTCGCAGGGTAAGGCGGGGGTATGGCTGGCAGCAGACCGAAGGCACTTTCCCCTGGCTCTGAACGTCGGCCCAAACTCCCCCTGCGGCAAGGCCTGTCCTGGTCCGCCGGCATGGCAGCCGTCGGCGCGGCCGTAACCGCCATTCTCCTCCTCCTCATCCTGGCTACAGAGTACCTCCCTGCTGAGCCGATGCGCCAGAACCTGCGACAATCGATTGCGGAAGGATCGTTGCAGAGCGAGGACTGGCCGCGGGATCGGACCCTGGGCGTCAACCAGTACAATGATTGTCTGCTGGTGATGATGGCGCGCTTTCGTCAGTCGCCGTGGTCGTCCGCAGTGAGCCCGCTCGTGGTCTTCAACGACTATCCGCAACCGCTTCTCGACCCCCAGGGCAAGGTGCGGCAGGAATGCTCGATCGCTGTCGATGCCGTGCAGTCCGACCACCCGCGGGAAATGCTGCCGCGAGCGTACTATCTTCCCTACGACCGCTACGTACACGGCTACCGGATTCCCTTTCACGTCTTGATTTCGGTCGGCTCTTTGGCGGACATTCGTTTCCTCTACCGAGTGCTGGTCGTTGGCTTGCTGCTCCTGGTCATCGTCGCTCACCTAAGTCGCCTGTACCGCTCCTGCCGTTGCTCGACCCCTGCAGAGTGGGTCTCGCATGCGGGCTTCGCGGTCATTCCGGCTTCGATCCTGCTGTTCAGCGGCATCGATTATTATGCCCAGTCGCTAACGCACGGCCCTTCGGACATCCTGCTGATCGCTGCCTACGCCTGGCTCTCATTGCGACCCTTGCCGCAGGGGTTGGAGGCGGACCTGCGCACGGCGATGCTCGGCGGCCTGGCGTTCGGCTTCGAGTTCCTGCACGGGACCCTGCCGGTGATGCTGGCAATGGTCCTGGGATGCACTGCCCTGCACTCTTTCCGGTTACACACGGCAATCTCATCGCTGGAAGTCACGCGGTCGGTGGCGGCCTGTATAGCGGGCGCCACCGGAGCTGCACTCGCCAAGATCTTGGCCGCCATGACCGCGCTTGGACCGACCGCGATCGCGGCGTTCCTCGGGCAATTGACCTACCGCATGGGCGGAGAGGACTACTTGCTGAGCGAGGTTGTCGCTCGGCTGCAAAGCAGCTTGCACATGATTGCGTGGGGAGTTGCGCCGATCGGCCAGCTTGCCGTGGTCGCCGGCATTATGTCCGCGCTGGCCGCATTGCTGGCGGCATTATTCGGGAAAATGGCGCGCTGGCGCAGGATGGCCGTGATTACGGCGCTGCTGTCGATAGGAGTGATATTCACCTGGTACGCCCTGTTCCGCAACCATACGGCCATCCACGCGCTGTTCATGGTGCGCATGCTCGCATGGCCGATCGGCATGGGCCCGGTAGCTCTCCTGCTGGCGGTCATGCCGCTCCCGGCGGCTCTGGATCCTCATGCCGCAACGAACGACGCACGCGGCCCGGCACGGTAGCGCCTTGCCCACTCGGCGCGCAGAAGGCCGCCAGGGGCATTGCGTGGCAATTGCCTCAGAGGGTGCCCGCCTTGGGCTTGCTGGCGAGGGGGTGCGCCGCCGATACGTCCTTGGTCCGGGCGCCAGGCCGGCGCCGTGCGCCGCAATATCCAGCCCGATAATTTGCCCTGAGCCCCGCACGAGGGCGGTAGACCTTGCAGACGGGCCTGCTATCCTTGCCCCCGGTTACCCCCAAGGATGCTGGAGGCCCGACGATGTGCACCGAACGACAAGTAGCCGGCATGGCTCCGATCAACCGGCGGCAATTCGCCGTGCTGAGCGCCGGCGTGGGCCTGGGCGGGGCGGTCGCCGCCTGCGCGCCGATGGCCGGTTCGGCGGCGGGCGCCGGCGGGGTCGCCGAAACCGCCGTCAGCTTCGCCGCGCCGGGCGGGACGATGGATGGCGTGTTCCTCCACCCGGCCACCGGCGCCCACCCGGGCATCATTCTGTGGCCCGACATCGCCGGCGTGCGTCCGGCCAAGATCGAGATGGGCCGCCGCCTCGCCGCCGAAGGCTATGCGGTGCTCGTCGCCAACCCCTACTACCGCAGCGTCGCCGGCCAGCCCTTCGCCGATTTCGACGCCTGGCGTGCGGGGGGCGGGATGCAGCGGGTCGGGCCCTGGCGCGCCGTCAACACGCCCGCCGCCATCGCCGAGACGGCCGTGGCGGTGGTCGCCTGGCTCGATGGGCAGGAAGCGGTGGATCGCGCACGCGGCATCGGCAACCAGGGCTATTGCATGACCGGCAGCTGGACGATCTTCACCGCCGCCGCCGTGCCCGCCCGCGTCAAGGCCGCGGCCAGCTTCCACGGCGGCGGCCTCGCCGGCGAGGACCCGACCGCACCGGTCAACCGGCTCGCCGACCTCGCCGATGATGCCCGCGTGCTCGTCGCCATCTCGCGCGACGACGATGCCGAGGCGCCCGCCGCCAAGACCCAGCTGCGCGCCGCGGCCGAGGCGGCGGGGGTGACGGCCGAGATCGAGGTCTATGCCGGCGACCACGGCTGGACCGTGCTCGACAGCCCGGTCTACGACCAGGCCGAGGCCGACCGCGCCTGGGCGAACCTGCTGGAGCTCTATTCCTCGTTGTAACCGGAGCCGCGCTCGCCGGCCCCGGCTGCCGCCCTGATTCCGGCCTTTCCGCGTCGCTGTGCGACCGGCGGTTCGCCTCTCCGACAGTGGCCCGCGCCGAGCCATCGCGGGGCAGCGGCCATGCGCGTCACTCTCGGCCCGCAATGGATCCGCCATCGATCCCCGGCGAGCCGCGAGACCCTGCCGACCGGACGCGAAGGATTACCATTCGTCCCGCGAACGGCTCGACTCGCTCTGCCGGTCTTTCCGACAGGGCGACTGAGCCGATCAGGGTCTGGCGCTTGGCACCCCGCGGGCTACTTCGTCGTTACGTGCAGACGATTATCCAGCATTTTCAAAGGAGAGTATCGATGAACACGTTCACCGCCCTTGCCGGCGCCGGACTCCTGCTGGCCGGCAGCGCCGCTTTCGCTCAGGATGTCCCGGGCACGGCGCATACCCACTCGGCGCCCGACCCGGCCGCGCCCACGGAAACCGCGACCGATACCGGCGCATCGGCGGATACCATGGCCAGCGACCCGGCCGTGCCGGGCGACACGATTGCGGCCGAGGCCGACCCCATGGCGGACGCTGAGCTGCCCACCGCGTCGCAAACGGCAGACCCGACGACCAGCGCGCCGACGAACAGCACGCCGGCGACCACTGCGCAAGCCGGAGTGACCGCCCCTGAAGTCGCCTTTACCGATGCTGAGATCGAGAGCTTTGCCGCCGCAGCGTTGGAGATCCAGAACCTGCAGGGCGACGAGGCCACCAAGCAGGAACAGGCAGCAACCATCGTGGCCAATGCGGGGATCGCTCCCGAAACCTTCAACGCCATCGGCCAGGCGATGCAGAGCGACCCTGCGATCGCCGAGCGGGTCCAACTGGCGGCGGGCGGCATGCAATCAGCGGCGCAGCCCGAAAGCTAACTCCACCAGTTGGCGCCACGAATGCGGGCTCTGCAGGCTGCGGTCTGCGGAGCCCCGGCTTCGTCCGGACGCCGGGCGAACCGGTCGCGGGCGCCGCGCCCGCAGGCTGATCCCCGGCGCTGCGGCCGACCAGTTGGTTGGCCTGCATGAGCCCAGGCTGGTCGCCCCCGCTAGTGGGTGCGCTGCGGATAGCCGCGGGCAGCGCGCAGCCGGACCGACGGGTTTGCCCTCAGGCGTCCTCGAACTCCTCGGTGTCGATCGTCGGGCGGATTGCATCATGATAGCGATGCCCCCGCACGGTGCGCTGGTTGATGATCCGGCCAGCTTCGGCGATCACCTCAGGCGCGATCTCCAGCGAAGGCACCGCGTGATTCTGCTCCAGATGCGCGATCCGGGTGGTGCCGGGGATGATGTGGATGTGCTGCCCCTGTTCGAGCACCCAGCGCAGCGCCAGCTCGGCGGGCGATAGGCCGACCCCCCGCGCCAGCTCGGTCAGCCGATCGACCAGCACCAGATTGTGCGGCCAGTTCTCAGGCGAGAAGCGCGGCATCCTGGTACGCAAATCGCGCGCCTCGAGCGTGGCAGGGTCGCGCAACACCCCGCCCAACGCGCCGCGTCCGGTGGGGCTGAAGGCGACCAGCGCGATGCCCAGCTCGCCGCAGGTATCACGCACGCCCAGCTCGACATTGCGCGTCCACAAGGAATATTCCGGCTGCACCGCGGCCATCGGGTGCACGGCATGCGCCTCGCGGATATGCGCGGCCGACCATTCGGAGACGCCATAGGCGCCGATCTTGCCCGCCTCGATCGCGCGCACCATCGCCCCCACGCTATCGGCCACCGGCACCTTGGGGTCGAAGCGGTGCAGGTAGAACAGGTCGATGTGATCGGTGCCCAGCCGCGCCAGGCTGGCGTCGAGCGAGGCGGCAATCGCCGCGGGCGAGCAATCCACGCCCCGGTTCGGCCCGTCGACCACGATGCCGACCTTGGAGGCGAGCAGGAATTCGCAGCGCCGGTGCATCACCGCCTCGCGCAGCAATTCCTCGTTAGCGCCGCCACCATAGATGTTGGCGGTGTCGAGATGGTCGCAGCCCAGGTCCAGCGCCCGGTTCAGCAGCCGGACCTGCTCCGCGCGCGGCGGCGGCGAGGCGTAGGCCCACGACAGGTTCATGCACCCCAGCCCGACCGGGTGGAGGGCGCGGCCGGCGATGGTCCGCTTGCCGATCGCCATCAGGACCAGCCGTCCTGTGCTTCCAGGCTCGCGGCCAGCGCGCCGATGGTGCGGTAGCATTCGATCGTCTGGGCCACCGAGCTGTTGGGCTCGCGCCCTTCGCGGATCGCGGCGATGAACTCGCGGTCCTGCAGTTCGATGCCGTTATTGCTCACCGCCACGCCGGCAAGGTCAATGGGCTCGTCCCTGCCGGTGAACAGGTCGTCATAGCGCGCCAGGTACGTCGCGGTATCGCCGATATACCGGAAGAAGGTGCCGAACGGCCCCTCGTTGTTGAACGACAGCGACAAAGTGAGGATCTGGCCTTGGTCGGTCTTCATCTGGATCGACTGGTCCATCGCGATGCCGAGCCGGGGGTGCCTGGGCCCCTGCAGGATGTTGGCGGCGATGATCCGCCCGCCGGTCATGTACTGGAACAGGTCGATCGTGTGCGCCGAATGGTGCCACAGCAGGTGGTCGGTCCAGGAGCGCGGCTCGCCCTTGGCGTTCCTGTTCTCGCGGCGGAAGAAGTAGGTCTCCACATCCATTGCCAGGATTTTCAGCTCGCCCGCATCGATCCGCCGCTTCACGTACTGGTGGCTCGGGTTGAAGCGGCGGGTGTGGCCGGCCATGCAGACCAGGCCGGTCTCGCGGCTCTTGGCCAGCACCGCCTCGGCATCGGCCAGGCTGTCGGCGAGCGGGATCTCCACCTCGACATGCTTGCCCGCATCCATGGCCCTGATCGCCTGGTCGGCGTGCAGCTGGGTGGGGGTGCACAGGATCACCGCGTCGATGGCGTCGTCCTCGAGCATCGCCTCGTAGTCGGTGGTGGCGAAGGGGATGGCGTATTTGTCCGCCATCGCCTGCGTCTTGTCCTGGATGCGGCCGACCAGCGCGACCACCTCCACGCCGTCGATGTTCCTGAGGCCGTCGAGGTGCTTTTCACCGAAAGCGCCGCCGCCGGCGAGTGCGATCTTCATGGAGGTACTCCTGGAACTTCGGGGGGAAGAAACGAGGCTACTCGGCCGCCTGGAGCGCCGGCTGCTCCTCTTCCTTGCGCAACACGATATGGCCCAGCGCGGTGTTCGAACAGGGCACGTGGTAGTGGCGGTGCAGCTCGGTCACGTTGTCGCCCAGCGCGCCGCGCATGATCAGCCACATCACCATCTCGATGCCTTCCGAGCCGGTCTCGCGCAGGTACTCGATATGCTCGATATGGCGCAGCCGCTGCGGGTCGGCGGTGAGATCGTCGAGGAAACGGGTGTCCCATTCCTTGTTGATCAGCCCGGCGCGCGGCCCCTGGAGCTGGTGGCTCATCCCGCCCGTTCCCCAGATGTGGACGTCGAGGTCCTCCGGGTAGCTCGCCACCGCGCGGGCGATCGCCTCGCCGAGCATCCAGCAGCGATTGCCCGAGGGCGGCGGATAGGTGACCACGTTGACCGCCAGCGGGATCACCCGCGCGGGCCACTCCCGGGGCGTGGAATTGTCCCTGTTGCCCAGGATCAGGTTGAGCGGCACGGTGAGGCCGTGGTCGACATCCATCTCGTTGATGATGGTCATGTCGAACTCGTCGAGGATGCAGCTCTGGGCGATGTGCCAGGCGAGGTCGGCGTGGCCCTTCACCACCGGCACCGGGCGCGGGCCCCAGCCCTCGTCGGCGGGCCGGAACTCGTCGGCGCAGCCGATCGCGAATGTGGGGATCACCTTCATGTCGAACGCGCTGGCGTGGTCGTTGTACACCAGGATGACGACGGCGGGCAGCTTGTCCTCCAGGTACGCCTTGGTCCAGTCGAAGCCGGCGAAGATGGGCTTCCAGTAATCGTCGGTCGTCCGGCCCTGGTCGATCATCGCGCCGATCGCGGGGATGTGGCTGGTGGTGAGGCCGTGGGTGATCCGGGCCATGCCTACTCGATCTCCTTCTTGGAGCGCTGCCCTTCGACGCTCCGCCCGCCCGCGAGCATCATCGCCGCATAATCGTCCCTGGTCATGCCGGTCATCGATCCGACCGCGTCCTGGAAGCTCTGCTTGTCGGTCGAGAACAGCTTGGCCAGGAAATAGATGTTGCCGCCGCAATCGATCATCGCGTTGTAATCGCGCGCCAGCACCGCCTGCTTGGCCTCCTCGCTCATCGGCCATTCGTCGAGATAGGCGCGCTCGCCCGCGAGGAAGCGCTCGCGGTTCTCGGCCTTCATCAGGCTCATGGCGAACTGGTTGAGGTGGTAGCCCCGGCGCGCCCGGGTGGCGGTGAACACGCGGGTGCCGGGGATGTCCTCGAACTGGGCGAGATAGGCGGCGACGTCGCGCGGCATGGTTCTGGTCATGGCTGCTCTTCCCATTGGTAGGCCAGCGGCGCCTCGCGGAAGGCGAAGCGGTCGAGGTGGCGCTCGATCACCGCGCGCATCCGCTCGTTCTCGGCGCGATCGGCGGTGGTCAGCTTCAGGGCAATGCCATCCTCGCGCGCGGTCATCACGGCATTCGCCGTCCGGGAGAAGGGCAGCACGCCCTTCTTCGCATCCTTGTCGTAGCTGGTGGCCATCTTGTGGCTCCAATGGCTGACTGCCTGCTGGATGTACCGCTCGGGCTTTTCGCAGGGCGCGAAGCCGGTGGCGGTGAAGGCGGTGTCGCCTGCCTGCTCGGTGGGCTGGCCGGTCCCGGAATCGTTCATAGCCCCCGCTCCTTCAGCTGCACATCGAGCCGCGGATAGACCCGGCGCGCATTGCCTTCGAAGATGGCGTGTTTCGCCGCATCGGGGATCGCAAGCGCGTCGATGTAGCGCTTGGTATCATCGAAATACTGCCCCGTCTGCGGGTCGATGCCGCGCACCGCGCCCACCATCTCGCTGCCGAACAGGATGTTCTTGGGCTCGATCACCTTAGCCAGCAGGTCGATGCCCGGCTGATGATAGACGCAGGTATCGAAGTACACGTTGTGCATCAGATGCGTGTCGAGCGGGGGCTGCTTGAGCATGTCCGCCAGCCCCCGATAGCGCCCCCAGTGGAACGGCACCGCGCCCCCGCCGTGCGGGATGATGAAGCGCAGGCGTGGGAAACGGGCGAACAGATCGCCTTCCAAGAGCTGCATGAAGGCGATGGTATCGGCTGCCAGGTAGAAGCCGCCGGTGGCGTGCATCGCCGGGTTGCAGCTGCCCGAGACGTGGATCATCGCCGGCACGTCCAGCTCCACCATCGCCGCGTAGATGGGGAACCAGTATGCGTCGGTCAGCGGCGGATGGGTGAAGTGCCCGCCGCCCGGATCGGGGTTGAGGTTGCAGCCGACAAAGCCCAGCTCTTCGACGCAGCGATGGAGTTCGGCAACGCTCGCCTCGAGCCCGGCCCGGGGGTTCTGCGGCAGCTGGCACACGCCGGCGAACACGCCGGGAAACAGCTGCGTCACCCGGTAGATGAGGTCGTTGCACCGGCGCGACCATTCCTCGGACACCGCCTGGTCGCCGACATGGTGCTCCATCTTGCTGGCGCGGGGGCTGAAGATGGTCAGGTCCGCGCCGCGTTCCGCGATAAGTTTGAGCTGGTTGCTCTCGATCGTCGCGCGGATCTCGGCATCGCCGATCTCGGGATAAAGCGGGGCGTCGGCGCCCTCGTTGAACGCCGCCACCTGCGCCTTGCGCCACGCGTCATGCGCCGGCGGGGCGGTGGTGTAATGGCCGTGGCAGTCGATGATCAGCGTCATTCGGCGGCGACCCCTTGCAGGGTGCCTTGAACGGCGGCGTCGCGCTGGCGGATGACGGTGGCCCGGCTCATCACCGGGTCCACCCCCAGGTCGGCGAGCGTGCGGCACACCTCTTCCATCTCGGCGGCGCGCCTGGCTCCGTGGGTCGCCATCCGCTCGCGGTTGTAGGCCAGCCGGCGCGCCCAGGCCCAGCCGCGCTCGGACGCGTCGAGCGAGGCCATGACCTCGCCCAGCACGCCGGCATGATCGGCGGCAGCGGCGCATTCGTAGCTCAGCGCCTCGATACCCTTGACCATCACCGAGCGGATCATCTTGATCGCCGAGGCGCGGCCCACCGCCCCGCCCACCACGCGCATGTCGGTAAAACCCAGCGCGGCCAACAGCGCCGCCGCGGCGTCAGCCTCGCGTCCGGCCAGGAGCAGCGGCACGGCCAGCCCCCGGTCGACCGGCGCCATCACGGAGACATCGACATAGCGCCCGCCCGCCGCCGCCACCGCCTGCGCCGCCTCGCGCTTGGTCTCGGGCGCCACCGAGTTCATGTCGCACCACAGTGCGCCCGCCGGCAGCAGCGGCGCATAATCGCGCGCCGCGGCGAGCGCGGCGTCGGCGGTGACCAGCGAGAGCACGAGGTCCGCCCCGGCCAGCGCGCCCGCCGCATCGGCGCCCGCCTCGACCCCGGCCCCGGCCATCAGCGCCCGGCGCCGCGCCAGCACGTCCCAGCCCTTCGCACGGCCGTGCCAGCCCGCGGCGCGCGCGAACGTCTCGCCCGCCTCGCCGAAGCCGATGAGCGCCGTTTGCGGCAGGGATTGAGGCGATGGTGGGGGCGGCATCCTGAGTGGCTCGGTTCCTAGAGAATGTGGGTATTGCTGACAAGTTTGGCGGGGCGCCGGGGCGGGGGCGCGGCGACAATCCTTGACGCGGGGGACCACCCGGGTCCACCGCCATCGCCGACCTGGTGCCGGGAGGAGAGGTGAGAATGACAGGGGTCGTCGTCCAGAACATCGTCCGCGCGGATCCTGCAGTGGTGCGCGCGCTCGGCGCCTGCGGCGTCGCCACCGTGCACGAATCGCAAGGGCGCACCGGGCTGCTGGCGAGCTACCTGCGGCCGATCTATCCCGGCGCGCGGATCGGCGCCTCGGCGATCACCGTCTCGGTCCCGCCCGGCGACAATTACATGGTCCACGCCGCCATCGAGCAATGCCAGGAAGGCGACGTGCTGGTCCTGGCCCCCACGTCCCCGTGCGAGGACGGCTATTTCGGCGACCTGCTCGCCACCAGCGCCCAGGCGCGCGGCGTGCGCGGGCTCATCATCGATGCCGGCGTGCGCGACGTGCGCGACCTCACCGAGATGGCCTTTCCGGTATGGTCCAAGCGGGTGTTCGCGCAAGGCACGATCAAGGCCTCGCTCGGCAGCGTCAATGTCGACCTGGTGTGCGCGGGCGCCTTCATCCGCCCGGGCGACGTGATCGTGGCCGACGATGACGGCGTGTGCGTGGTCAAGCGCGAGGACGCCGCCGCGGTGCTCGAGGCGGCGCAGGCGCGCGAGGCCAAGGAGGGCGAGAAGCGCCGGCAGCTGGCCGAAGGCGTGCTCGGCCTCGACCTGTACGGCTTCCGCCAGCAGCTCGCCGACCTGGGGCTGAAGTGGATCTGAGCGGGTGACCTCCGCCCCCGTCATGTGGATGCGCGGCGGCACTTCGAAGGGCGCCTATTTCCTCGCGGCCGACCTGCCGGCGGACGCCGCGCAGCGCGACGCCTTCCTGCTGCGGGTGATGGGCTCGCCCGACCCGCGCCAGATCGACGGCATGGGCGGCGGCGATCCGCTCACCAGCAAGGTCGCGGTGGTGAAGCGCTCGGAGCGCGCGGGGATCGACGTCGACTACCTGTTCCTGCAGGTGTTCGTCGACCAGGCGATCGTCAGCGCCGCGCAGAATTGCGGCAACATGCTGGCGGGCGTCGGCCCCTTTGCCATCGAGCGCGGGTTGGTCGCGGCCACCGGCGACCAGACGCGCGTCGCCATCTTCATGGAGAACACCGAGCAGGTCGCCATCGCCACGGTGGAGACTCCCGGCGGTACCCTCACCTACGCGGGCGACGCGCGGATCGACGGCGTGCCCGGCAGCCACGCGCCCGTACCGCTCGAATTCCGCGACACCGCCGGCTCGTCGTGCGGCACGCTGCTCCCCACCGGCAATGCGGCCGACGACATCGAGGGAGTGCGCTGCACCCTCATCGACAACGGTATGCCCTGCGTGGTGTTCAAGGCCCAGGATGTCGGCGCGACCGGCTCCGAATCCCGCGAGGAGCTGGAGGGCGAGGCCTTCGCCCCCATCCGCGCGCGCATCGAGGCCATCCGCCTCGCCGCCGGTCCGTTGATGAATCTGGGCGATGTGAGCGCCAAATCCGTCCCCAAGATGACCCTCGTCGCGCCCCCCAGGCACGGCGGCGCGGTCACCGCCCGCGTGTTCATCCCGCACCGCGCCCATGCCAGCATCGGCGTGCTCGGCGCGGTGACCGCGGCCACCGCGTGCCTGGTCGAAGGTTCGCCCGCAGCCGAGGTGGCCCAGGTCCCCGAAGGCCGCACCAAGACGCTCAGCATCGAGCATCCCTCGGGCGAGACGAGCTGCGTGATGACGCTGGGCGAAGACGGCAAGGTGGAAGCCGCCGCGCTCCTGCGCACCGCGCGCAAGCTGATGGACGGCGTGGTGTTCGGGTGAGGGCCGCGCTCGTCGGGCAATCGGCTCGTCGCGAGCTTGTCGAAGGAAGGATTTTCCCGTGTCTGACCCGAGAAGACCAAGAACGGCGCGCGACCAGCTCAGGGCGAGCGATTGAGCATGTCTGAGCGCGTAACATCCTGGCACCCGAACCCCGCGCGCCCCAGCTTCACCCCGCCGCCGGGCGCGGTGGACGCGCATTGCCACGTGTTCGGGCCGATGGAGCGTTTCGCGTTCAGCCCCGCGGCCAAGTACCTGCCCGCGGATGCAGGCCCCGAAATGCTGTTCGCCCTGCGCGATCACCTCGGCTTTGCGCGCAATGTCATCGTCCAGGCCAGCTGCCATGGCACCGACAATGCCGCCACGCTCGACGCCATCGCCCGCTCCAATGGCGCAGCGCGCGGGGTCGCGGTGGTCGATCCCGCCATCTCCGATGCCGACCTCGCCGGGCTGCACGCAGGCGGGATGCGCGCCATCCGCTTCAATTTCCTCAGGCGCCTGGTCGACCACGCCCCCAAGGACCGGTTCCTCGAGGTCAGTCGCCGCCTGCCCGCCGGCTGGCACGTGGTGATCTATTTCGAGGCCGATCTCCTCGATGAACTGCGCCCGTTCATGCAGGCGATCCCGGTGCCGATCGTGGTCGACCACATGGGCCGCCCGGATGTGTCGCAAGGCCCCGACGGCGCCGACCTGCGCGCGTTCCGCGCCCTGCTCGACAGCCGGCCCGACATCCACTTCAAGCCCACCTGCCCCGATCGGCTCGATCCCGCCGGCGACCCGTGGGACGCCTTCGCGCACGCCGTCGCGCCGCTGGTGGCGGATTATCCCGACCGCTGCATCTGGGGCACCGACTGGCCGCACCCCAATATGCAGGACGCCATCCCCGACGATGGCCACCTCGTGGACATGATCCCCCGCATCGCGCCCAGCCGGGAATTGCAGCGCAAGCTCCTGGTCGACAATCCCATGCGGCTCTACTGGTCCGACTGAACGCCGCCGGCCGGGCCGGGCGCCGCCTCGCCTTGCGCGTAGACCGCCGACAGCTCGCGGTACTGGCGCGAGTTGAAAGCGATGAGCGTCATCGCCACGCCCAGCACGCCCGCGCCGCTGAACACCAGCGCCATGCCGCGCGCCGGCCCGGTGCCGTACCAGGCGCCGATCGCCGCCGCGCCCGCGCCGTCGGTCATGAACGGGATCACCACGAACTGCGTCAGCGGCCCGACCAGGAAGGCGGTCAGCGGCGCGGCGGCCTGTTCCACCGACTGGGCGAAGCCGAACACCCGCCCCTGCCGCGCATAGGGCACCACCTGCTGCAGCGTGGTCTGCTCGGCCGCCTCGGCATAGGGGCTGAGGAACAGCCAGATCACGCAGCCGACCGCGAGCAGGATGATCGAGGACTGGATCGTGAACACCGCCGCCACGCTCCACACCAGCAGGTTGACGATCATCAAGGTGCGCAGCGGCTTACGGCCCAGGCCGCGGCGCGCGATGATGATCCCGCTCACGATGAACCCGCTCGAGGCGAAGGCCCACAGCAGGCCCCATTGCTCCACCGCCATCAGCGAGAGGCCGTAGGCGTCCATCAGCGCCATGAAGACGCCGCCCAGGAAATTGTTGAAGCTGGCAAACAGGATGAGCGCGAACAGGCCGGGCACCGCGGCGATCACCCGGATAGTGCCGGCCAAGTCGAGCTCCCGCCGTGCGCCCCGGGTGGCGGAGGCCGGTACGGGTTCGCCGAAGCGCACGCTCGCCAGGTGCACGAAGGCGACGAGGCTGAGCCCGAGCGCCACCGCCAGCGCGCCGCGGATGCCGTCCCAGGCGACCAGGAAGCCGCTGATGCCCGAAGTGACCAGAAAGCCGATGCCGGTGACCATGCCGACGAGCCCGTTGGCCCGGTCGCGCCGGTCCTCCTCGACCAGCGCGGTGACCAGCGTGGGCAGGGCGATCATGCGGATGTTGCCGCAGATCACCCCCAGCATCACGATCAGGATGAACAGCCACAGCGCGGGCGCCTCGGCCCGCGCGAGGTCGGCGGTCGGCGCCAACGCGTAGATGGCCAGCGCCGCGCCGTAGAGCGTGAAGGAGGCCGCGCTCGAGGCGAGCATCACCGACTTCTTGCGATGGTGATCCACCAGGCTCCCGAACCAGATGGCGAAGCCGGCGGTGAACACCAGGTAGATGCCCCCGATCATCCCGGTCACGAACACCGAGCGGGTTTCCAGGAAGGCCCAGAACACCAGCGCGAACCAGGCGGTCATGTTGGTGATGTTCTGGACCAGATTGTTGCCCAGGATCTGGTGGAAGGACGTCATCGGCGGCTTTGCTTACCAGAGGCGAGGGGGTAGAGGGGGTTCGCCGTACCGCGTCGGGCCGTGCGCGATAAGCTGGTTCGCGCTTGCGCTTCGGCCTCAGCGGCGGACCCGGCAGCGCCGCCGCCGCCGCCGCCGCGGCAGGGGCTTCGATCAGTCGCCCTTCGGCCGCGCCCGGCGGCGCTGCCAGCCGCGCCAGACATAGCCGCAGCCCATCGCCCCGCAGCCGCAGGCGAGCGCCACCCCCGCGACGATCAGCGCCGCGAAGCCCAGCGCCCCGACGAGCGCCAGGACGATGTGCCAGAAGATCTCGATGACGGAGCGCACCCCCGCCTTCTACGCCCCGGCCGTAAACAAGTCTTCAACCCTCCAGCGTGCGCCGCACGATGTCCACCGTCTGCCTGGTGGCGGCGGCGAACTCGGTCGCGGTCGCCTGGAAGCTGCCGAATTGGGCGAATTCGGCGGGCTTGAGCCCCTCGAACTCGTAGGCTGCACGAAAGCTGGGCAGCCGCATCAGTTTTGCAACGCTCGCCTTGTTGGGCTCGCGTTCGATCGCCTGCGGGTCGAACGGGGCGAGCTCGTCCTGTACCTCCATCAGCTGGGCGATGTAGCTGCCGGGGCAGGTATAGACCATGTCCGAGCCCGCGTAGTCCTGGATGTGGCGGCTCACCGTGCGGCCGGCCTCGTCCTGCTCGACCCGCAACGAGCATTGCAGCATCTTGGACGGGTGGCCGTTGTGCTTGCCCCACCAATAAGCCCGCTTGAGCACCGCCTCCTCGCCGTCGCGGATCTCGCTCATGGTGAGCGCGATCCCGCGCGCCTTGGCCTCGGTGTTCCAGTCGCCCTTCTCGCCCAGCCGGCTCGACATATGGGTGATGACGCTGCGCCAATGGGTCAGGTCCACGCCCGCCGCCTTGGCCCGCTGCAGGCCCGCGGTCACCGCGGCCATGCACTTCATGTATTGCGAGACGGTGAAGCTGGTCGTGTTGTTGGTGGCGATGCCCATTGCGGTGAGCTCCTCGATCACCGCGTAGCCCTCCATGGTGCCGGGGATCTTGACCATCACGTTGGGCCCTTGCGCGGCGATGGTCAGGCCCATGGCCAGCATCTTGCCGGCATCGGTGACGAAGCGCGGATCGACCTGGGCGGAGAGAAAGCCGAACCTGCCGCCCGACGCGTCGAACACCGGGCGGATGGCGTCGGCGCCGCGCTTCACCAGCTCCAGGTACATCGCCCAGTAGACCTCCTCCACGCCGGCCAGCGGATCGGCCGCGGCCAGCCGCCTGATCAGGCTCGACCAGCCCTGCGGATCCACTCCGATCGCCTGCAGCGAGAGCGGCGGGTTGGTGGTCACGCCGCGGAAGCCCATCGTCCCGGCGCGCGCGACGGTCTCGGCATCGTACAGCCGCGCCAGTTGCTCGGTCCAGTCGGCGCGGCGGGAATCGGGCGCCTTGGCCAGCGTCTCGTCGCGCCAGCTGGGATAGACCAGCGGCGAGGAATCCCACCAGATCTCGCTTTGGGGATTGGTGTCGGCAAGCTGTTCGAGCGGGTTGCGGCTCATCGACATGGTCGCCATCTACATCTCCTCGCCAGTGGCCGCGATGGCGCCACCATCATCGGGTCCGCGCATCGCATGGCCGGCGGTCCGGCGTCAAATGGCGCCGCCGCTGGGCCTTTCCAAGCCGATCGGGGCCGCAGCCCCCGCACCGGGCGCGTTTGGAGCAAGAGCCGGCAGCGCCGACGCCGGCGATGGACCCTAACCGGTCGGCGTGGCGAACCGCCCATGCCGGCGGTAGCGCACCATCCACCGCTCGAGGAACAGTCCGAGCGGCTTTGGTGTCACCCCCAATTCGGCGATTCCCGGCAGCGCGCCGCTCGCCACGCTGCCGCGCTGGAGCAGCCGCCATTGGTCGCGGTTCATCGGCGTCCCCGGGAGGGCGGCGAACAGGGCGCTCAGGGCGTCGGGCATCGCCAGCAGCCTGCGCCGCCGCCCCTGCGCCGCGGCGATGCGCTCGTGCAGAGCCTGCATGGTGATCACCTCGGGCCCGGCCAGCTCGTAGGTCCTGCCGCCATGCCCCGCCGGATCGGCCAGCGCCTGGACGATGGCCTCGGCCGCATCGTCCACCCACAGCGGCTGGAGCCGCGCCCGGGGGCCGAACACGGGCAGCGCCGGCAGGCTGCTCACCAGGCCGGCGAACAGATTGAGGAAGCTGTCGTCCTCGCCGAACAGGACCGAAGGGCGCACGATCGTCGCGGTCGGGAAGGCTTCGAGCACCCGGGCCTCGCCCGCGCCCTTGGTGGCGGCATACCGGCTCTCGCGGTCCGCGGCGTCGGCGCCGATCGCCGAGACGTAGACGAAGCTGCCTGCCCCTTGCTCGCGGGCGATCCGCGCCGCCGCCCCCGCGCCGTCGGTCTGCAGCGCCTTGGCGTCGGCCGCGAAGGTGCCCACCAGGTACACCGCCGCATCGGCCCCGGCGAGCACCGCTTCCAGGGTGCGGGGGTCCTTCACGTCGCAGCGGGCGAATTGCAACTGGCCCAAATTGGCCAGCGGCTTCAGTCTGAAGGCCTTGGCCGGGTTGCGCCCGGCGATCCGCAGCCGCACGCCGCGCTCCAGCAGCGCTTGCGCCAGATGCGTGCCTAGGAAGCCGTCGCCTCCCACCAGCACCGCCAGCTTGTCTTCGAGCGGATCGAGCCTCGCCATCGTGCCTCGTGCCTCGTGCCTCGTGCCTGTGGCGCCGACGGGATCGCCGGGCCCTTGGTGCCGGCGGGCACGCCGGCTGGGTGCGCCCGCCATGGCATGGACCGCCCGGCGGCCGCAATGCCCGCCGGCGCCGAGCGCCGCGCCGGGGCTTGGCCGCGCCACTCCCCGGCCAGCGGCGGCCCCCGACCCGCCGGCGCGGACACTGTCGTCGGCGGCGCCGCTCCCGGGCCTCCTGCAAGGGCGCGTCCGGCCCCGCTTCGCTGCCGATCGTGCTTGCCCTAGCGCGCGCCGGCCTGCGCCCGGCCGAAGACCAGCAAGCCGTGGGCGAAGTAATTGAAGACGAAGGCGATCCCGATGCCGATCGCCTTGGCCGCCGCCGGCTGGGTCAGCAGATCGTAAACCAGCCAGGTCACCCCGACGTTGATCATCAGCCCGACCGAGGCGACCGACACGAAGCGCAGGAACCGCCGGCCGGTCACCGGGGTCGCAAACACGAGCAGCGAGGAACTGATGAAGTTGAACACCGCGGCGATCAGGAAGCTGGCCGAGGCGGCCAGCGCCACCGCCAGGCCGCGGCTCTCGAACACCAGGAACAGGCCCAGATCGATGACCGCCGCCAGGCCGCCGGTCAGGCCGTAGCCGATGAACCGCTGGTAGCTCAGCATGCCAGCAGGGCGCCGAATTGCGGGTCGTGGTAGTCGGCCGCGCAGCGATGCCCGGCGACCCGCCTGCTCGTGCGCAGGAGGAACGGCACGCCCGCGCGCCTCGCCGCCTCGCCGTCGCGCTCGGGCCGATCGCCGATCATCAGCGCCTCGCGCGGCGCCACGCCGGCCTCACCGAGGATCTTGAGCAGCCCGGCCGGGTCGGGCTTGAGGCGCCCGATATCGGGATCGGTCGCGGCACAGACATGGTCTGCCGCGAGGCCCAGGCTGGCGAGCTTGCCGGCCACCGGATAGTCGGACCACACCCCCACCTGCCGGCCGCTGCGGCGCAGCGCGGCGAACAGCGCATCGGCGCCCCGGATGCGGGCGCGCGCCAGCCGCTTGAGCGGCCGGCGTTCGAGCCATTCCTTGGCCAGCGCGGCCACTTGCTGCGGCGCCAGCCGGTGGCTTGCTCCCAGCTTTTCATGCAGATGGTCCATGAAATCGGGCCGGCCGCTTTCGGCCAGCTCCTCGCGCAGCTTGCGGTAGGCGTGCACCAGCCGGAATTCGCGCAGCGAGCGGGTCCGGACCGAATGGAGCAGCAGGTCGCCCGCCATGCCCAGCCGCACGGGGCGCTGTTCGTACAGCGTCCCGTCGAGGTCGAACACGACCAGCCTAACGCAGTCCCAGTCCAGGCTCGCGGTCATCGCTCCGGGGCCAGCGAGATGTATCGCTGTGCGGAGAGGTATTCGACCAGCGGCAGATCGACGAATGCAAGGACGAGCACGGACAGCGCAAAGACGCTCGTCGCCACCATCAGCAACCGCGAGGTGAAGATCTTCTCGGGCGCCTGGGCGACCGAACTCTTGGCCATCGACAGCGACATGTAGACCGCGAACAGGACGCACAGGAACGGCAGCGAGAGGATGTACTCGATCCGGTACTTGGTCAGGAACACCGCGAACAGGCCGACGCTCAGCATCGCATAGAGGAAGGTCGAGACGAACAGGCTGGCCTCGGTGTAGCCGGCGAACGACTTGCGGTAGCGCACCAGCAGGTCGATGCCGTGCGAGGCGACGATCTCGCGGTATTCGGAGAAGCGCTTGGCGGCCATCAGGAAGGCGCCGCCGAGCCAATAGGCGATCAGGATCGAGGACGGGGGCAAGGTCCAGCCATCGATCATCGCCCAGCCGATCAGCAGGCGCAGCGGATTGTTGATCGATTCCGAGATCACGTCGAGAAAGGCGCGGTCCTTGGAGCGGATCGGCGGGACGTTGTAGACGACGCCCTGCAGCCCGAACACCACCGCCACCCCGAACATCAGCCAGCTGGACAGAAAGGCGGCGAGCAGGCCGGCGAACAGGAACCCCAGCCACAGCGCGTAGACCAGCGCCGGATTGAGCGGCACGTTGACCGAGACCCGCGCCGACTTGGTCGGATGGTGCCGGTCGAAGTCGCGATCGAGCCATTCGTTGATCACGTAATTGGCCGAGGCGATGGCGACGGCGCAGATCAGCCCGAGGGCGATGTGATAGGGCAGGTCGCTGTTCTGCGCGCCGCGCAGGGCAAAGGCGAGCAGGATACCGGGCAGGATGAAGACGTGCTTGGTCGCATGGTCGAACCGCGCCAGGCGCAAGAAATCGCCGAGTCCGGCCGACTTGCCGACGGTCACACTGTTCATGGTCATACCACGCTCCGCCAAGGTTCAGCAGCGACCGGCCAGCCCGGGCCGACGGTGATGAATACAGCTGCCCGCCCCAAGTTCCGGTGTCGGCTCGCAAGCCGGAATCAGGCGGTCACCTACGCGCGCCCGGACCGCGAGAACGACTGATTTTAATCGACTGCCCGAGTTTGGGTAAAGTGTGCCAATAGTCTGGCCCGTAGCGCCATCCGCTGCTAGCGGAACAAGGTAATTCGACCAAGAACAAAGGTGATCGCGGCCGGCCGTGGCGGGGTCGGCGAGGAGGCGGGCGGAATACCGGGCCCGCCGGAAATGCCGCGGCGCGCCTAGGTGGGCTTCGCGCACACTTCGCTCAGGTCGCATTCCTCGCCCCTTGCGGGCGAGAAACTTCAGGGTGGCAAAGCCGACCATCAGTGTCATCAACAGCCGGGCCCGATTGCTCGGATGCAACAGGCAGGGGTGTTCGCGATTGTCCTTCCTTCTGTCTGCGCCGGCGCTGATCGAACTTGCCTTGGTGGCGACGCTGCTGCTGGCTGCCTGGTTGCTGCCGGCCGCGACCATCCGCCGGCTCGCGGCGGCCGAGACCCGCGCGCTCCGCCTGCCGACCTCGCTCGGCATGCAGCTGGCCTTCATCGGCCTGTTCGCGGTGCTCATCCGGGCCGCCTTCCTGCCGTGGCTCGGGCCGCCGGTGCCGCTGATCCCCGACGAATACAGCCTGCTGCTCCAGGCGCAGACCTTCATGGAATGGCGGCTCGCCAACCCGACCCACCCGTTCTGGCAGCACTTCCAGGCGATGCACGTCAACCAGGTGCCGGCCTATGCCTCGATGTACTTTCCAGGGCGCGGCCTGCCGCTGGCGCTTGGCTTGCTGCTGGCCGACGAGCCGTGGCTCGGCATCTGGGCCAGCTTCGTCCTGTTCGCCATGGGCACGGTGTGGATGCTGCGCGGCTGGGTCGGACCCAAGGCCGCGCTGGCCGGCGGCATGCTGGTCGTCCTGCGGCTGGGAGCCGGGAGCTATTGGGTCAATTCCTATTGGGGGGGCGCCTTGACCGCATTTGGCGCCATGCTGGTGTTCGGTGCGTTGCCGCGGCTCATCCGCCGGCCGAGCTGGGGGGGCGGAATCGTGCTGGGCCTTGGCGCCATGATCCTGCTGATCACGCGCCCGTTCGAGGGCGGCGCCTTGTGCGCGGCGCTCGGCCTGTTCTTCGGGCCGCGGCTGCTCAAGACGGGCCTGGCGAATGTCGGGCGGTTCGCCGCGCGCGCCGGCCTCCCGCTCGCCGCCGGTGTCGCCCTCGGCGGCGGGTTCATCCTGCAGTACAACGAAGCGACCACTGGCGATCCGTTGCTCACCCCCTACGCGGTGAACCGCGAACAATATGCGTCGGTGCCCGCATTCCTCATCCAGGCGCCGGTCGATCGCCAGCCACCGTCCGATCAACTGCCCGGCTACTTCGAAGCAGTGTACGAGGTCGAATCGGAAAACTACTTCGCCGCCAGGCGCTCGCTGGGCGAACTGATCAGCTTCGAGGTCGTGAAGATCCGCCTCGCGGGTGCGTTCTACATCGGCTTTGCCATGGCTCTGCCGTTTCTGATCGGCCTGTGGGTGTCGCGACGCGACCTGCCGGTCGTCGGCACGGCGATCGTGGTGTTCGCCAATCACCTGCTCACCAGCTGGCACTTCCCCCATTATGCCGCCCCGCTGTTTCCGGTGTTTCTGCTCATCACCATACGGGGGCTGGTGGTGCTGGGCCGCTGGTCGGTGCAGGACCGGCCGGCCGGCTACCTCTATTCGCGCGGCGCCTTCATCGCCGCGGCCAGCCCCAATCTGCTTCTGGCGCTTCACCTGACCACGGGTTGGCCCAAGGATATCAACAATTCCTGGAACGAGGCCTGCTGCGCCGTGCGCCAGACCAGCGAACACGAACAATTACGCGACCGGCTGGTCCGATCCCCGGGCCAGGACCTGGTCCTGGTCAAGCACAACGAGTTCTTCCTGCCCTATGGCGACATCGTGTACAACGAGCCGGACATCGATCGGGCGGCAGTCGTCTTCGCCCATAGCCTGTCCGAACCAGCCGACGCACGCCTGCTGGACTATTTCGCCGATCGGCGGCTCTGGCGGCTGGAGTTCACCGCCGGCGGCTACTCGCTCGAGCCGCTGGTCCGCTAGGCTGGCGCGCCGGCGCGGCCGGAGGTTGCCGTCAGGACAAATCGGCGAGCGGATTGCTGCAGCCCGCGACGTAAGGATCGGCGATCGCAATGAAATTGACTGGGCCACCGGGCGCGGGCGAGAGCAGCAGATCGGTCGAGCGCAGGAAGGTCGTCACCAATATGCGTT
>JANNOJ010000080.1:0-4692 GCA_031399025.1 Erythrobacteraceae bacterium
GCCCTCTCGGCCGCCGCCGTCGCCAAGCTCGAGACCGCCGACATCGCGGCGCTGACCACCGCCCAGGTCGCGGCGCTGACCTCGACCCAGCTCGCGGCGCTCACCTCGACCCAGGTGGCCGCGCTGACCACCGCCCAGGTCGCGGCCATCACCACCGCCCAGATCGGCGGGCTCTCCACCGCGGGCGTCAAGGGGCTGGAGACCGCCGACGTCGTGGCGCTCACCACCGGCCAGGCCGCCGCCCTCACCTCGGCCCAGGTCGCAGCGCTTTCCTCGACCCAGATCGCCGCGATGGAGACCGCCGACCTCGCGGCGCTGACCACCGCCGCGATCAAGGGCATCGGCTCGGCCCAGGCCCCGGCGCTCACCACCGCCCAGGTGGCCGCGCTGACCACCGCCCAGGTGGGGGCGCTGACGATGGCGGCGGTGTCGAAGCTGACGACCGCTCAGGTCGCCGCATTGACCGCTCCGGCGATCACTGCGCTTACGACGGCGCAGATGGTCGGCCTGACGACCGCTCAGATCGCCGCGCTCTCGACAGCCCAGGTCGCCGCCCTGGAAACCGCCGACATCGTCGCGCTTTCGAGCACCCAGGCCGCCGCCTTCACGTCGACCCAGATCGGCGCGATGTCGACGGCGCAGATCAACGCCCTGTTCCTCTAGCGCGGCCGCGAGCGGCGGCGGCGCGGCGCGGTCCTCGTTACCCCGCGGGGGGAGGACCGCACGGTCCCGCGTCCAGCGCCCATGGTCGTCGACGCCGGACCCAAGCGCATGCAGAACCGGCGCCGCGCCGGTCCGTCCAAGCCTAGCCCTGTGGACGAACTCTTCACCGTTCGTTCACTTTCGATACACCAGCGTCCGCGATCCCTCGTTCAGGATGAGCCAATGACCCTCGCCGTCCGTTCCGCACCCACGTCGCCGCCCGAGGAAGACGATTGGCTGGCCGCGATCGTCCAGCGCCCCGGCATGCTGGGTTCGCTGGGGAGCAGCGAGAGCCCGCGCGCGGTGCGGGTCCTGTGCGCCCTGCCCCTCGGGCGGCTGCTGGCGGTCGCGGAGCGGGTCGGGGACGAGGAAGCCGCCGGGCTGTACAAATCCTGGCTCGGCCTCAATCCCGATGCACTCGAGGCCTACGCCGTCTGGTTCAATCTGGGCGTCAGCCTGATGCGGCTCGGCGAAAAGTCCCAGAGCGCGGTCGCGTATGAGAACGCCTTGGTGCTGAAGCCCGACCTGCACGAGGCCATGGTCAATCTCGGTCTCGTCCGCGAAGCCCTCGGCGACCCGGAGGAGGCCATGCGCGTCTGGCGGCGCGCGGTCCCGGCCGCCGGTCACAGGCGCATCCTGCATATGCATCTGGGCCGCATGCTGGAGGAGCGCGGCGATCTCGGGGCCGCCACCGACGAGCTCCGTGCGGCGCTGCTGATCGATCCCGATCAGCCCGATGTGCAGCAGCATCTGGTGCATTTGCGCCAGCGCATGGCGATGTGGCCAGTGCTCGCTTCGGACGTTCCGGGCCTCTCCGTCGAGGAACTGGCGCGGAACTGCGGGCCGTTGGCGGCGCTCGCGCTTCACGACGACCCGGCCATTCAGCGCGACATCACCGCGGCCTGGATCGCCCGCAAGCTGCCGCCTGCGCCGGAGCGCCTCGCCCCGGCGCGCGGATACCGCCATGACCGGATCCGGATCGGCTATCTCTCGTCGGATTTCTGCCGTCACGCCATGGCCTTTCTGATCGCCGAGATGCTGGAACTGCACGATCGCGCAGCGTTCGAAGTCTACGGCTATTGCGCCTCGCCCGAGGATGGCAGCGGCGTGCGCGCGCGCATGCTCGGCGCCTTCGACCATTTCGTCCGGATCGCCGAGATCGGCGACGAGGCCGCCGCCCGACGCATCCGTGCGGACGAGATCGACATCCTCGTGGATCTGAACGGGCTGACCAAGGGCGGGCGCCTGGGCGTGCTGCGCTGGAAGCCGGCGCCGGTCCAGGCCACGTATCTGGGGTATGTCGGCCCGGTCCCTGTGCCCGAACTCGACTGGCTGATCTGCGACGACATCGTCGTGCCGCCCGACCTCGCCCATGCATATGCGCCGCGTCCCTTGCCGCTGGCCGGCTGCTATCAGGCGAACGACAGCAAGGCGACCGATTTGCCCGCGGTCAGCCGGGCCGAGGAGGGCCTGCCCGCGCGTGCGTTCGTCTATTGCTGCTTCTCCCACCACTACAAGATCACGCCGCGAGTGTTCGACGCCTGGCTCGCGATCCTCGAACGGTCGGGCGACGCGGTGCTCTGGCTGGTCGACGACGGCCCGATCAGCCGCCGAAATCTGGTGGCGCGCTGGGCTGCGCACGGCCTTGCGCCCGAGCGGCTGATTTTCGCGGCTCGGGTGGATCCTGCGCGGTACCGCGCGCGCATGGCGCTGGCGGACCTCTTCCTCGACACCACCCCCTACAACGCCGGCACGGTCGCGTCCGACGCGCTGCGCATGGGCCTGCCGATCCTGACGGTGCGTGGACGCGCCTTCGCTGCCCGGATGGCTACGAGCCTGCTCACCACGATGGACCTGCCCGAGCTCATCGCCGAGACTATGGACGACTATGTCCTGCGCGCGACGACGCTGGCGGACGACCCTGTCGCCCATGTGGCGCTGCGTGCGCGCCTCGGGGGCGACCGCTGGGCGCGCAGCCTCGGCGACGCGGCGGCCTTCACCCGACGCCTCGAGGACGCGTACCGGCGCGTCCGCCTCTGCGTGTGAGCCCGCGCCTGCGAAAGGATCCGATCCAATGACGTCCGACGTTCTTGACGCCGCGCAGGCGCTCCCGATGGAAGCGGCGCTTCGCGACCTGCTCCATGTCGGGTGCGGCGCGGCGAACCCGGCCAAGGTGCCGGCGGAGGTCTTTGCGCCAGGGGCCTGGCGTGAGGTGCGCCTCGACATCGACCCCGGGGTCGCGCCCGACATCGTGGCGAGCGTCACCGACATGGGGATCGTACCCGACGCGAGCTTCGATGCGGTCTGGTCCTCGCACAACCTCGAACACCTTGCGGCGCACGAGGTCCCGGTCGCCCTCGCCGAGTTCCTGCGGGTGCTCCGGCCCGGCGGCTTTGCCCTCATGACCATGCCGGACCTCCAGCAGGTCGCGGCGCTGATCGCGGAGGATCGGCTGGAGGATACGGCCTATGTTTCGCCCGCGGGTCCCATCGCGGCGGTCGACATGCTTTATGGTTTTCGGGCGGCCATCGCCGCCGGCAACGGCTTCATGGGGCATCGGACCGGCTTCACCGCCAGCACGCTGGAGCGCGCGCTCCGTGGGGCGGGGTTCGCCTCGGTCAGCGTGCTGCGCGACGGCCGCTTCGCGCTCTGGGCCACCGCGGTTCGCGGCCGCTGAGGCCAGCGGGCCATAGCGTCCGATGTCCGGGAACCGTAACACGTTGATACGTCGGCAACATATTGTTTTGAAACACTTTTCTGAATCGTATCCGCAGAGGTCGGCCGGTGGCGCTCCGGCTGCGGGAGCCTGGGGTCTGGCGCGAGCGCTGCGGCATGGTCGGCGGGACATCGCGCGACGGCCGGGTCCCTCACGGCTCGCGCAGGCTTTCGTGCAGGCCGCGGATCAGGGGCTCGAGGAAGAAATCGAGCACGCTGCGCGTTCCGACCTTGATGTCCGCGGTCAGCGTCATGCCGGGAAGCAGGGCGGCGTCGGGCGGCATGTCGGCGAGGGTCTCGGCCTTCACGGCGATCTGGCCGCGGTGCATCGCCGGGCCGGAGGCGCCGTCGCCCTCCGGAGCGTAGGATTCTCGGCTGACCGAGCGCAGGACGCCGGGCAGGGTCCCGTGCCGGCGCCACGGAAAGCTGTCGATCTTCATCGCCGCCGCGTCCCCGGGCTGGAGGCGGCCGATATCGGCCGAGGGCAGGGCGATCTCGGCGATCAGCGGCACGCCGGTGGGCACGAGGATCACCACCGGATCGCCCTCGCGCATCAGCGAGCCCGCCGACCGGCGGGCGACCTCGAGCACGACGCCCGCCCGCGGTGCGCGCATTTCGGTGAGCGCGTCGAGGCGCTCGGCCTTGGCGAGCTGTTCGTCGATCCGGGCGATCTCGGGCCGAACCCGGGCCAGCTCCTCCAGCACCTGCCGCTCCCAGTCCCGCAGGAAGGCGTCGAGATCGGCCAGGCGGGCGGCCTTGCGATGGGTCAGTTCCTCCATCCGCGCGGCGTGACGCTGCCCCTCGGCCTCGGCCTGCAACCGCGCCGCGCGCGCCGAGAGCAGGTTCAGGCGCGAGCCGATCTGGTCTTCGGCCAGCCGCGCGCGCATATCCTCGACTTCGCGGGCGATGATCAGTTGCTCGGAAAGGCCCGCGCCCGCCCGGCGCTCCGCCCGCAAGGCGGCGTCGAGGGCGTCGAGTTCGGCCCCGATCGCCGCCCGGCGCGCGTCGAGAAACGACCGGCGCCGGACCCGGAGATCGTCCTGAAGCGCCGCCTCCGCGCCGAGCGCCGCGGCTGCCGCGGACCCGCCCGCGAGTTCGGATTCGAGCCGATCGCGCTGCGCCGCCAGCGCCCTGCGCTGCGCCGCCAGCCCCTCGCGGTCGGCGGCGGTGAAGGTGGAATCCAGCACCGCGACAATCTGTCCGGCCGCCACCGCCTCGCCGGGCTGCACGCGCAGGTCGCGCAGCACCGCGCTGCCGAAGGGCTGCAACACCACC
>JANNOJ010000087.1:0-2786 GCA_031399025.1 Erythrobacteraceae bacterium
GCGCGCTGCGGCGTCCGCGCCCACCACCTCGGCGCCGAGCCGCGCCATCGGTTCGCACAACAGGCCCCCGCCGCAGCCGATGTCGAGCAGTCGCAGGCCGGCGAACGGGCGCTCGGCCTTGGGGTCGCGGCCGAACTCCGCGGCGATCTGGTCGATGACGTAGTCGAGGCGGCAGGGCTGGAGCATGTGCAGCGGCTTGAACTTGCCGTTCGGGTCCCACCACTCCGCGGCCATCGCCTCGAACTTGGCGATTTCGGCCGCGTCGACCGTGCCGCCGGCGGCGGCGTCGGGATCGGTCTGCATTGCGTTCATTTTTCCAACCTGCGCATCTAACCGGCGATTGTGACGCCTGGCGATGCGATACATAGTGCGGTCATGAAGGAAAACCTCAGCCCCGACGGCGCCGGCCCGCGCAGCGCGCTCTATCCGCCGATCGAGCCGTTCCGCCAGCAGCTGCTCGACATGCCGGGGGGCCACAGGGTCTATGTGGAGCAATGCGGCAGGTCGGACGGCGCGCCGGTGATCGTGCTGCACGGCGGGCCGGGGGGCGGGTGCAGCCCGGGGATGCGGCGGTTCTTCGACCCCAAGCACTACCGGGTGGTGCTGTTCGACCAGCGCGGCTGCGGCCGCTCGAGCCCGCACGCGAGCGTCGAGAACAACACGACCTGGGATCTGGTCGCGGACATCGAGCGGATCCGCGTCGATCTCGGGATCGAGAAATGGGCGGTGTTCGGCGGCTCGTGGGGGGCGTGCCTTGCGCTGATCTACGCGCAGACCCATCCAGAACGGGTCTCGGCCCTCGTGCTGCGCGGCGTGTTCACCATGACTCGGGGCGAGCTCGACTGGTTCTACGGCGGCGGCGCCGGCGGCTTCTGGCCCGAGCCCTGGCGGTCATTCTCGCACATGGTTCCCAAGGCCGAGCGGGACGACCTGATCGGGGCGTACCACAAGCGGCTGTTCGGGGCGGATCCGAACGAGCAGGCGCGATTTGCGCGGGCCTGGGCGGGCTGGGAGAGCGCGCTCGCGGTGCTCGACCCGGGGGAGGGGCGCGGCTATCCGTCCTCGGCCTATGCGCTCGCGTTCGCGCGGCTGGAGAACCACTACTTTATCAACGGCGGCTTTCTCGACGCGGACGACAAGGTCATGCGCGACATGGACCGGATCCGGGAGATCCCGGGCCACATCGTGCAGGGGCGTTACGACATGATCTGCCCGCCCCATACCGCGCAGGCGGTGCACGAGGCTTGGCCGGGGTCGAAGCTGAAGATGATCGGCGCCGCCGGGCACGCGCTGTCCGAGCCGGGGATCACGGCCGAGCTCGTGGCGGTGATGGACGCGCTGCGGGGGTGAGGGCGGCCGCCGCCCCGCGGTTCGGCTGAACCGGCGAGTGCGCGGCATGCTCCGCGCGGCGGCCTTTGCCGCAAAATCGAGCGCGCACTGCGCGCAAGACCTCTTTCCTTGCGCGCGCCGGTGGGCGCGCGGCGCCTGCTCGATAGGACTTCCGCCAATATGAAATCCCTTGGCCGGCTCGGGCTGCGCCGGTGGGCGTCAGGTGGCGAGGAGCGTGCGCATAGGGCCGCCGAGGCGCCAGCGTGCGGCGATGCAGCGAAGCTTGGCGGCGACGCCGCGGTTGCCGACCGCGTGCCACTGCGCCTGGCGCAGCGCCCAGTAGAGGCGCCGGCGGCGGGAGACGCCGGTCATCTCGGACATCGCGACCCGGAAGGAGCCGTCCGCGACGAACTCGTAGGGGTGGAGGTAGACCAGCGGGATCAGGCCGGCGCGCGCGGTGCGGTCCATCGCCGCGAGGGTGACGGCGACGGGAAAGAGCTTGAGATAGCTGCCGCCGGGGCGAACCGACGGCAGGCCGGGCGCGACGCGTTGGCGCGACACGGGAAAGAGGGCGAGCGTCGTGAGGCCCAGGGCGCGGCGCTGCGCCGCGAGGTCGGCGGCGCTGGCCGCGCCCAGGCTGCTGTCGTAGGCGAGATGGCGCTGCAGGATGCGAAAATGCGCGGCGTCCTCGGGGGCGAGCGAGAAGCGCGGCGCGCGGAACCCGAGCACGCGCTGGTTCGACGCGGCCTCCAGCGCGTCGAGCGCGCGGCGCAGGTTCGTCTCGAAAGCCCGCGGCGGGTCGCGGCGGGCGGGGTCGTGGAAGTGGTGATGGCAAGCGATCTCATGCCCGTCTGCGGCGATCCGCGCGACGATCGCCGGGCATTTCGCCGCGACGACGCCGGTGGTGAAGAACGTGAGCCGCGCGCCGGCCAGATCGCGCCGCAGGAACGTCTCGATCGTCTCATAGGCCGACCAGAGCGCCGCCTCGCGCAGCGGACCGTCGCGGTCGATCCCGTGCTCGCGCTTGAAATCGTGCGCGATGTCCTCGAAGTCGATGCTGAGACGCGCGCTCCTCACGCCGCCCGTCCTGCGCGCGCGCGCCAGTCCCGGTCGCAAAGATGCCCGCCGATCGCGAGCAGATCCATGTCGGAGGCGAGGAAGGTGGCGATCGCCTCGGCGGGCGTATTCACGATCGGCTCCTGAATGTTGACCGAGGTGTTCAGCAGCACCGGCACCCCGGTGCGTCCGCCGAACGCCGCGATCAGCCGGTGAAACAGCGGGTTCGACTCCGCGCTGACGGTGTGGACGCGCGCGGTGCCGTCGACATGGGTCACTGCGGGGATCAGGGCGCGCTTCTCCGGGCGGACCACCGCGAGAATGTTCATGCAGGGGCTGGGCTGGTCGAGCTCGAAGAACTCGGCGCAGGCCTCGATCGTGGTCGAGGGGGCGAAGGGGCG
>JANNOJ010000015.1:0-112063 GCA_031399025.1 Erythrobacteraceae bacterium
GCCGACGAAGGCGATCAGGTCACCGGCACTGGATGGGCCGATCTGCGCGAAGATGGCTGGCTCGAAGGCGAAATCGCCTACAATAATGGCGACGACACCTCATTCATCGCTAAACCGTGGCCTTTTTCAGCGGCCTGTTAACGGCATACCACGCGAACAGAGAGAGCGAGGAATTGCAGCAACGAAGGATCACACCTTAGACAAGCGAATTCAACACCACCCCGCCCGCATCCCGCCCCCATACGCGCGCGCAAAGCCGCCCTCCACCATGTAGCGGCTCAACTCCTCCATCGTCCGCCCCTGGTCGCGCAGGACCTCGCGCAGGTCGCGGCCGTAGCGGTCGAGGCGGGCGGTGCCGAATTGCACCCGCAGCACGAAGGGGCCGCGGTTGAGCCATTCGCGCAACGCGTTGGTGGCGCGTTCGGCGGCGAGGCGCTCGGCCTCGCAGCGGGCGCTCTTCTCGGGGGTGTCGAAGCCGATCAGGCGGATGCGGCGTTCGCCCAGGCGGATGGTGTCGCCGTCGACCACGCAGTAGAAGCTTCCGAGCCCCCCACACCGCGAGAACTGCGCATCGACGCGCTCGGCGCCGCCGGGGAGCTGCTCGGTGGCGGCGGGCAGCGGGTCGCCGCCGACCAGCCACAGCCCGCCCAGCACGATCATCAGCACGCCGGGGGCCGTGCCCATGCGCATGGCCAGGCGCTTGCGCCCGCGCCGGCGCGCTTGCGCGGCGGCATTCCGAACCGCCGCCTTGCGCACTTCGCCGCCGGCACGATGTTTCGCGACAGCCGCCAGATAGGCAGCCAGGCGCGTCCAGCGCGAGCGCCGGCGGCGCGGGTCGAAGCGATGCACCTTTCCCATCCTTGCGCGCTTACCGCCGCACTGCCTGCCATCCGGTTGCGCAAGGTGGCTAAGATCGCGCTAACGGCGATCGGGACGGGTGGCCGCACGTGCCGACAGGTCGGCCCGAATATCGACCGAACCTTGGCCTGGCCCAGCGCGCACAAGGGGCAGCCGCCGCCGCCGGCACCCGGAACCGCGGCCCGACGTGCTATGCTGCGCGCATGGCCCGAGTCGAACCCGGCCGGGCATGTGCGAGGAGAGCAATGCCATGACCCCTGTGACCACCGAGGATCGCCGCCGCGAACTCGCCCGGTTGACCGCGCAGGTGCGCGACCATCCCGAGCGCGACTGGAGCGCCGAGCGCCACCGGATCGGCGTGCTGACCACCCAGCTGACCGGCCAAGCAATTGCCGGCCAAGCCGCTGGCGTGGAGCGCGTCGCCGCGCACTGAGCGTGCTGCTCAGGCCGGCAGCGCCCAGTCGATCGTGCCGCGGCCGTGCGCAGCGAGGAAGGCGTTGGCCCGGCTGAACGGGCGCGACCCGAAGAAGCCGCGATGCGCCGAAAGCGGGCTGGGGTGCGGACTGGCGATGAGCAGGTGGCGGCCGGCATTCGCTTCGCCCCCGCCCCCGCCCCCGCCCCCGCCCCCGCTGCCCCGGCTCCGCTCGCCTCCGCGCAGTTCCGGAATGCGCGCCGCCTTGCCCTGCGCGTGACTGCCCCACAGGATGAACACGCTGGGCTCCGGGCGCGCCGCGACCGCGGCCACCGCGGCGTCGGTGACCGCCTCCCAGCCCTGCCCCGCATGGCTGCCCGCCCGCCCTTCCTCCACCGTGAGCGCGCTGTTGAGCAGCAGCACGCCCTGGCGCGCCCAGTGCTCGAGCGTGCCGTGCGCCGGGCGCGCGATGGCGCAGTCGCTGGCCAGTTCGCGGAAGATGTTGGCGAGCGAGGGCGGCGGGCGCACGCCGGGCGGGACCGAGAAGCTGAGCCCATGCGCCTGGCCCGGGCCGTGATAGGGATCCTGACCCAGGATCACCACCCGCACCTCGTCGAGCGCGGTGAGTTCGAAGGCGCGCAGCCGCTGCCCGCGGGGCGGATAGATGCGCTTGCCCGCGGCCTCCTCAGCGCGCAGCCAGCCGCCCAGGCGACGGCCCGCGGGGCTGGCGCAGCCGGGTTCGAGCACGGGCCGCCAGCTTTCGGGGATGCACCTTTCGACACCGGACCGGGCCATGCGGGCAGAGCCTAGCGCCGGCGGGGCCAGCGCTCCAGCGGGTCTTCCCCTCAATCCCCCGGTCGCCTAAGCGCCGCCCCTATGGCCGTGCATTTTCATGAAGAGGACCTGCCCGCAGGCGTGTTCGCCGACGGGGCCGCGCTGGCGGTCGACACCGAGACGATGGGCCTGGTCACCCCCCGCGACCGGCTGTGCCTGGTGCAGATCAGCGATGGCGGGGACGATGAGCACCTGGTGCGCTTCGCCACTGGCAGCGCGTTCGACGCGCCGGTGCTCAAGGCGGTGCTGGCCGACCCGGGACGGGTGAAGATCTACCATTTTGCCCGGTTCGACCTGGCGGCAATCGAGCATTATCTGGGGGTGGTGGCGGCGCCGGTGTTCTGCACCAAGATCGCCAGCAAGCTGGTGCGCACCTATACCGACCGCCATGGGCTCAAGAACCTGGTGCAGGAGCTGCTGGGGGTGGACATCTCCAAGCAGCAGCAATCGAGCGACTGGGGTGCGGGCGAACTGAGCGAGGCGCAACGCGACTACGCCGCCTCCGACGTGCGCTATCTGCATGCCCTGCGCGACGTGTTCCTCGCGCGGCTGGCGCGCGAGCACCGGCTGGGGCTGGCGCAGGCGTGCTTCGATTTTCTGCCGGCGCGCGCCCGGCTCGACCTTGCAGGCTGGGCCGAACAGGACATCTTCAGCCACGAGTAAGGCACCAACGGCAAGACGAGACGCATGACGATCCAGGCCGACACCATTCGCAGCCGGCGGCAGGCCTTCGCCGCGCCGGGCGGAACGCTGGAGCGCATCGTGCGCGTGCTGGCGGGGGTGCTGCCGGCGCTGGTGGGTGTGATCGCGGCGATGATGCTGATCACCCCGCTGGGCGACCGGGGCGAGGTGAGCTTCCTGCTCGACCGCAACAAGGTTGACATCGCCGACGACCGGCTGCGGGTCGACAACGCGATGTACCGGGGCCAGGACGATCGCGGGCGGCCCTATTCGCTGGTAGCCGGCGAAGCGGTGCAGCGCAGCGCCAGCGAGCCGGTGGTCCGGCTGGAGGACCTGGTCGCGCGGATCCTGCTGCCCGACGGCCCGGCGGTATTGACGGCGTCCGCGGGTCGGTACGCCATCGACGAGGAGCGCGTGGCGATTCCCGGCGTAGTCCGCTTCCGGGCGGCCGATGGCTACAAAATGGACGCGCGCAACGTCGCCATCGACCTGCCGGGCCAACGACTGCTGGGGGATGGCCGGGTGGACGGCGAGGTCCCGGCGGGCAGGTTCTCCGCTCGTTCGCTGCGCGCCGACCTGACCGCGCGGACCGTCACGCTGGAGGGCGACGCGCGGCTGACCATGGTGCCGGGCCAATTGCGCCTGCCGAGCGGCATGGAGTGAGCGCTTTGTCATCCGCCCGCCCTGGGCTATCGTCGCGCGCAATGACGCTGGATCGACCTGTTGCGAGGCCTCCCGGGGTGCGCCGGCGCGCCCGGCGCGGGCTGCTCGCCGGGGTGCTCGCGGGCGTGATTGCGACTGCCGGCCTGGGATCGCTGGCCGGGGCGCAGGAGATCGCCGGGTTCAACTCGAACCAGCCGGTCAGTTACGCGGCCGATCGGATCGAGCTGCAGGACCGGCAGAGCCGGGTCGTGCTCTCGGGCAATGTGGTGATCGACCAGGGCGACCTGCAGCTGATCGCGGGGCGCACGACGGTGGCCTACACCAATGCCGGGTCGCTGCAGATCCAGCGGATCGACGCTACCGGGGGGGTGGTCGTCACCCGCGGCAACGAGCGGGCCAGCGGCACCGCGGGGGTGTACGATTTCAACCGGCGGGTGATCACGCTATCGGGGGACGTGGCGCTGCGCCGGGGTGCCGACACGCTCAACGGCGGGCGGCTGGTGATCGACCTTAATACCGGCCTGTCCAGCGTGGACGGGGGTGGTGGCGCGGTGCCGGGAGCGGCCGGCTCGGGCCGGGTGTCGGGGGCCTTCTCGGTTCCCGATCAGTAAGCCCCGCAAGGGCTGCGATACAGCGACGTAGTCCGCAATCGCGCAAGACGCTAGAAGGCCCGGTCGTGCACCAGCACCCGGATCGTGGAGAGCAGCACGCTGATATCGCGCCAGATCGTCCAGCCTTGAATGTATTCCAGGTCGGCCTGCAGCCGTGCCGTGAGGTCCTGTTCGGTCTCGGTGGCGCCGCGATAGCCGCGCACCTGCGCCAGGCCGGTGATGCCGGGGCGCAGGCAGTGGCGCTGCCAGTAGCGTCGGTCGACCTGCCAGAACAGCTTGCTGCCGGCCTGCGAACCCAGCGCGTGGGGTCGCGGGCCGACGAGGCTCATGTCGCCGCGCAGGACATTGATGAGCTGGGGCAGTTCGTCGATGCTGGTCTTGCGCAGGAAGCGGCCGACCCGGGTGATCCGGTCGTCGTCCCTGGAGGCCGAGCGGTTGCCGTCGGCATCGGAGGTGTCCTCGCGCATCGAGCGGAACTTGAGGATGGAGAAGAACCGGTTGCCGCGCCCCATCCGGCGCTGCTTGAAGAACACCGAGCCGCCGTCCTCCATTTCGATGGCGACGGCGACGACGAAGAACAGCGGCGCGAGCATCAGCAGCGCCAGGCCGGAGGCCGAGATGTCGAACGCCCGCTTGATCATCCGCGAGCGCATGGCCAGCGGGCCGGTGGAGACGAGCAGCGTGGAGATGCGGCTCTGGTCGTGGTGGACGATGCCCAGCGCCCCGATTTCGCGGGCGTAATCGCTGATCACCTCGCCATGGACGCCCGAGCCCTTGAGCACTTCCGACCAGGCATAGCGATCCGCTTCGGCGCAGGAAACCAGCACTTCGTCCATGTTGATCAGGTACTGGGCCAACCGGTCGAGCGCCGCGGGATCGTCGGTGGAGGGCACCAGAGTATGCTGGCTGGCATTGATCCGGTAGGCGCCGGCCATCGGCACCTCGGGCCCGCCGGCCTCGATGATCAGCCGGTTGATCGTGTTCGGCCCCCAGGTGCTGCGGACCTGCCTGGCGAACACGATCCGCCCCACCACCAACCCGACGGCGGTGATCCCCATCGCCGCCAGAAACCCGGGCCGTGAAAACTCGACCTGGATGTCGGCGAAGACGGCGATAAACGCCAGCAGCGCCGTGGCCACCAGCAGCGCCCACAGGACGCGCAGGCTGCCCAGCCGCCAATGCGTGAGGGTGCGCCGCGAATAGGTGCGGCTGTAGAGCGCGATGGTCAGGAAAACGGGCAGAACCAGGTAGGCCGGCAGCATGGATTCGGCGTTCGGCTCGGAAAAGGGTGAGATGGCATGCCCGAGGACGAAGCCCACCAGCATGATGATGACATCACTGAACATCTGGGTCAGGTAGAGTTGGATGCGCTTGTGTTCGAGCGAGGGCGCCAGACCGCCGCTCGGCACCCGGGGCAGGCGCGCCAACGACCGTCCGAGCGGGCCGGCGATTTCCGCCCGCAGGCCCTCGGCGTCCGCACCCGGGCATTTCACGCCCGCGTCAGCGGCAGCGATATCCATGCGATCAACCCTTGTACGGCCAAAGAACCGGAAACGTCGCTCGTTGTGCATAGCAACATTTACCGCAGAATCATGCAACATTTGGTTAATTTCGCGTAAGGTCCCGAATCAAAACAGGACCTTAAAAACCGTTAGCGTTTTCAACTATTTCTGCCTTCCGGCTGCGACCCGGGCGATTTGCACCAGAGTCTGGGCGAGCAGCAGTTCGGCAGCGGCCGAATTGCCCAGCAACGCCCGGTGCAGCTCGGTCAGCCGGCTGACCAGCCGCTCGAGCTTGCCCGCGCTCCACCGCGACAATTGCACGGTCAGCTCCTTGCGCTCGCCGAAAAACGAGCGCTCGGCCTCGAGCGCGGCCTTGACATCGCCGCCCTGCGCGAGGCGGGCGGCCAGCCGGGCGAGCTGCGCCGCGCGCCGCTCGAGCGCCAGGGTGACGGCGACCGGGTTCAGCCCCAGTTCGCGCATCCGGCCGATCTCGCGCGGCAGCTGGTCAAGCTCGCCCGAGAGCACCGCGTTGACGATCGGCGCGAACCCTTCCTCCTCGGTGACGGCGCCGATCGCCTCGAGCGACTCGCGCCCGGCCAGCCGCGGCGCCTGGGGCGAGGCATCGAGGTAGAGCGCGAGCTTGGTGATCTCCGAGCGGGCCAGCCGCAGATCGAGCCCGGCAGCGCGGGCGATCCGCTCGGCCAGGTCGCCGCCCAGTCGCAGCCCGGCGGCATCGGCCATCATCCGCACCTCGGTGGTGACGCTGGCCAGATCGGGCGGCCAGAACATCGCCACCAGCGCGTCCTTGCGGGTCGCCAGCAGCTTGGCGGTGCGCGACTTGTCGGTGGCCGCGGTGGCGTGGATGAGGATGGGGCAGGCGCCGCGGGTCTGGCCGATGTCGGCGAGTTCGAGGAACAGCTTGACCGCATCGTGCGCCTCCTCGCCCGCAGCGCGCACGAACAGGTGCCGGGTGCCGCCGAACAGCGAGGCCGAGCGCGATTCGTCGACCAGGCGCACGGGATCGGCCTTGAGCTCGCCGCCGCTCAGCTCGACCCGCTCGCCCGGGTCGGCGAGCGCGGCCACCAGCCGGTCGGCAGCGGCGCTGGCGCCGGCCTCGTCAGGCCCGCAGAAGAAGAACAGCGTGCAATCGCGCGCCGCGCGCGGGGCCAGCCCGGCGAAATCCTTCTGCGTCGCCTTCACGCCCGATCCGGGGGCCGGAGCCTCATGCCTCGCGCTTCACGATTGCGCCCGCATGGTGAGGGAGAGCCGCGTGACGATGCGGTCGGCCACCTGCTGCGCCAGGTTCTCGAGCGCGGTCTCCTCGGCGGCGATGGTGGCGTATTCCGACCCGACCACGTCGATACCCGCATCCGAGCCGGCGGTGGCGTCGACCAGGATGACGCCGGTGGCGGTATCGACCAGTTGGAAGCGGGCGCGCAGGGTGCGGCGCTCGCGTCCGGTGGTATCGTCGGTGAGCAGGCCGAAGGCTTCCAGGTCGTCGTCGAGCACCACGTCGAGGCGGTAGCGCGGGGCCGCCTCGACGCCGGCCTGGCCGAGCCGGTCGACCAGCGCGTTGCGCACCAGCCAGCCGTCGCGGCCCTGGATCGGCGGCACCTCCACCGCGGCGAGGCCGGTCGCCACCACGCCGGCCGCGCCGCCGGAGTAGACCGGCTGCAGGCCGCAACCGGCGAGCGGCAATGCGAGCGCGGCCAGAGCGAGAAGGGGGCGGGAGCCGCGCATCAGGTGACGATGTTGACCAGCCGGTCGGGCACCACGATCACCTTGCGCACCGGCGCGCCGGCGAGCGAGCGGCGCACGTTCTCGCTGGCCAGGGCCAGGGCTTCGAGCGCTTCCTGGCCGGAACCCCTGGGAACGGTGAGCGTGTCGCGCAGCTTGCCCTTGTGCTGGACGGCGATGGTGACCTCGTCGGCCACCAGCAACGCGGGGTCGATTGGCGGCCAGGCGGCGTCGGCGATGAGGCCCGCGTCGCCGGTCGCCGCCCAGGCCTCCTCGGCCAGGTGCGGCATCATCGGCGCCACGAGCAGCATCAGGGTGCGGATCGCGGTGGAGCGCGTGGCGGACGGCGCGGCCTTCTCGGCGGCCGAGACGAGCTCGTAGATGCGGGCGACCGCGCGGTTGAAGGCCAACGCCTCGATGTCCGCGCCCACCGCGGCGATGGCCTGGTGGGTCTTGCGGGCCAGCGCGCGATCCTCGCCGGTGGCGACCGGATCGAAGGTGCCGAACAGCCGCCACAGCCGCTGGACGAACCGCGCGCAGCCCTCGATGCCGCTGGCCGACCACGGCAGGTCGCGCTCGGGCGGGCTGTCCGACAGCATGAACCAGCGCACCGCATCGGCGCCGTAGCGCGCGACGATGTCCTCGGGGTCGACCACGTTCTTCTTCGACTTGGACATTTTGGTGACGGGACCGACCCAGATTTGATCACCAGTCTTGACAGAGTAGGCTCGGTTCTCTTCACGTCTCACTTCTTCAGGACTGAAGTAGATCCGGCGAGTAACTGCTTTTGAGCCTAAGTATGTTAGATCACCCTCATGGACTATACGATCGTCAGCCATAAAAACGCCCGGTGATACAACCTCATCAACGAAGTAGGTCTCGTGCGTCACCATGCCTTGCGTGAACAGGCTGGCGAAGGGCTCGGCCACGTCGAGCTTGCCGATGTGCGCCAGCGCCCGGGTCCAGAAGCGGGCGTAGAGCAGGTGCAGGATCGCGTGCTCGATGCCGCCGATATATTGCGCCACCGGCATCCAGGCGGCCACTTCCGCGGGGTCGAACGGCTTGTCGGCGGGCTGGCTGGCGAAGCGCAGGAAGTACCAGCTCGAGTTCACGAAGGTGTCGAGCGTGTCGGTCTCGCGCACCGCCGCGCCGCCGCAGGACGGGCAGGCCACGTGCTTCCAGGTCGGGTGGCGTTCGAGCGGATTGCCGGGGGTGGCGAAATCGACATCCTCCGGGAGGACGACCGGCAGCTGCTCGCGCGGCACCGAGACCACGCCGCAGGCGGCGCAATGGATGAAGGGGATCGGCGTACCCCAGTAGCGCTGGCGCGAGACGCCCCAGTCGCGCAGCCGCCAGACCGTGCGCCCCTCGCCCCAGCCCTCGGCCTCGGCGCGGCCGATCACCGCCTGCTTGGCGCTCGCCACGTCCAGGCCGTCGAGGAAGGCGGAGTTCACCAGCACGCCCTCGCCGGTGAACGCCTCGGTGAGCGGCGCACCGGCCGCTTGGGCGGTGGGCGCGACCACGCGGGGGATCGGCAAGGCGTACTTGGTGGCGAAGTCGTAATCGCGGCTGTCGTGGCCGGGCACCGCCATCACCGCGCCGGTGCCGTAGTCCATCAGCACGAAATTGGCGATGTAGACCGGCAGCGGGGCGCCGGTGAAGGGATGCGCGGCGGTGAGGCCGGTGGCGTGGCCCAGCTTCTCCGCCGTCTCCAGCTCGGCGGCGGTGGTGCCGCCGGCGCGGCAGCGCGCGATGAAGGCGGCGGCCGCCGGATCGCTCGCCGCAACCGCCTGCGCCACCGGGTGTTCGGCCGCCACGGCCACGAAGCTGGCGCCGAAGACGGTGTCGGGCCGGGTGGTGTAGACCGGCAGGCGCTCGCCGTTCGACAGGGCGAAGCTGAACTCGAGACCCTGGCTCTTGCCGATCCAGTTCTCCTGCATCAGCCGCACCTTTTGCGGCCAATGCTCCAGCCCCGCCAGCCCGGCCAGCAGCTCGTCGGCGAAGGCGGTGATTTTGAGGAACCACTGGTCGAGCCGGCGCTTCTCCACCACCGCGCCCGAGCGCCAGCCGCGCCCGTCGACGACCTGCTCGTTGGCGAGCACGGTCAGGTCGACCGGATCCCAGTTCACCGCGCTCTCGCGCCGATAGACCAGGCCGGCATCGTAGAGGTCGAGGAACAGCGCCTGCTCGTGGCCATAGTACGAGGGATCGCAGGTGGCGAATTCGCGGCTCCAGTCGAGCGCCAGGCCCAATTGTCGCAGCTGGCGCTTCATGGTGGCGATGTTGGCGTAGGTCCACCCCGCGGGGTGGACGCCCTGTTCCATCGCCGCGTTCTCGGCCGGCATGCCGAAGGCGTCCCAGCCCATCGGGTGCAGCACCTCGTCGCCCTGCATCCGCCGGTAGCGCGCCAGCACGTCGCCCATGGTGTAATTGCGCACATGGCCGATGTGGATGCGCCCCGATGGGTAGGGGAACATCTCGAGCACGAAGCTCTTGCGTCGGTTGCTGCTGGTGTCGGCCACGAAGCTGCGCGCCTCATCCCAGGCCCGCTGCCAGCGCGCCTCGGCGGCGCCGGGGTCGAAGCGGGTTACCGCGCGGTCGGCGGTTGGAACGCCCGGTTGCTCGTTCATGCCCGCGCGCCCCGCCGCATCGGCAGGCCGTTCAGCCGATCGCCGCGCGGCGCAGGTCGCGCGCCTTGGTGAGAATGATGTCCTCCAGCCGCTGCACGGTAGTGGCCTGCACCGGCGCCTCGACCCAGCTGCCCGCCTGCATCACCTGGCGGCTGGCGGCGACGCGCAGGGCATCGGCGCGCAGGTCCTGATCGAGGATCAGCACCGAGATCTTGACCCGCTCGCCCGGCTGATCGGGATTGGCGTACCAGTCGGTGACGATGACCCCGCCGGCGCTGTCGGCCTGGCTCAGCGGCATGAAGGAAAGCGTCTCCAGGCTGGCGCGCCACAGGTAGGAATTAACCCCGATCTGGGTCACCAGCGAGGCGGCGAGATCGGCCTCGGGGCGCTCGTCGCCGCCGCCGCAGGCCGCAAGCGCCAGGCAGCAGGCGCCGAGCAGCGCCGCGCAACGGGGCCGGCGCGTGGCGGCCGCGGGAGAGGGGGCGGGAGCGATCGGGGATGCCATCAACGAATCCTGGTTCCATGCAAACGGGCGCGATCGGGCGGGCCGGGCAGCCGCCGCGCTGCGCCTCTATAGCCCTGTGCGCCAAGGCGGCAAGGCGGGAGCGTCGCGGCGGTGAAAGCGCCCGCGCTGTGAACGCCCGCTTAATTGGGCGGCAAGCGGGCACAAGGTTGGGACTGGATCGGGTGACCGGCGGCTGCGCCAACGACTGCTACCCCGCCGGGGGGTTGGGAAGGCCGAGGCAGCACTGGCGCGCAAAGGCCCGACTGGCGCGCAAAGGCCCGGCAGCGAGGTGCGGCCGGCGCCGACCGCAAGTTGCAGCCGGACGGCGACCGCTTCCTCATCGATCTCGACCGGGGGATCCGGGTGGAGCGCTGACCGGGTGGCGCGGATCGGGATGCGGCCGGGACCTTATCGCTGCTCCCGCGTGGAGCCTACCTGCTGTGCGATCGTGGGTCAGCCATTCACGATGGCGCGCCGCTGCATTGCTCTGCAGCAGCGCCGCAGGTAAAGGCGGGATCAGGGAGGATCGTGTCAGGAGGCGTGCGCCCATCCTGTCCACGTTCTTGGCGCCGAAGGGGGGGCGATCCTGAATGCAAGCGACCGCTCCGATCGCCAGCCAGGGCTTCGAGGGGGCTTCGCCGGACCCGACCGGCTGGGATGTGGGACCCGCATCGCGCCCCTCGGGAGCCCGCCGGGAGCCCGCGGACATCGCGCCGGGGATAGCGCTGGCGCTGCTGGCCCTCGCCCTGGCCGTCGCCACCGGGCTGCGGTTCTATGGGGCCGGCGACCAGCTCTGGTATGACGAGATCCGCACCCTGGTAGGCTCCGTGCGCGAACCGTTCGCGACCATCCTGACCCATTTCCCGTCGAACAACGATCATGTCCTCTATTCGCTGCTGGCGCATGCCACCATCGCGCTGGGCGGCGAGTCGCCCTTTACGGTGCGTTTGCCCGCGGTGCTCCTGGGGATCGTCTCGGTCGCGCTGATCTACCTGGTCGGGCGCCGCATTGCGAGCCGGTTCGAGGCGCTCGCCGCGGCGATCCTGGCGAGCGTTGCTGCACACCATGTCTGGTTCTCGCAGAACGCCCGGGGCTACACGCTGATTCTGGTGCTCACCCTGCTCGCACTCGGGCTGCTGCTCGACGGGCTGCAGAAGCGCTCGTACCGGGCCTGGCTGCTGTTCGCCGTGGCAAGCGCGCTCGCCGCCTACACGCACCTGACCATGGTCCTGGCGACCGTGGGCCAGGCGCTGGCGCTGGCGGTCTGCATGATCGCGACCCGCCGGTTCTCGATCGAGGAAGCCAAGGGGCCGGCGCTCGGGTTCATCGGCGCCGCCATCCTGACATTGGTGCTGTATGCGCCGATGCTGGGGGACATCGCCACCTTCTTCCAGGATACCTCCGAAGGGCACAAGGCGGCCTCGCCGGTGTGGGCGATCATCGAATTGCTCCGCAACCTCAGCCTCGGCGCGCAGGGTGCGGGCATCCTGATCGTCGGTGGGGCGATCTTCCTGGTCGGCCTGGTCAGTTACTGGCGGCAGGCGCCGCTCATCCCCCTGCTGTTCTTCCTGCCGCCGCTGGTCGTCTATCTCACCGCCGTGCTGCTCGACCGCCCGACATTCCCGCGGTTCTTCTTCTTCGTCGCCGGGTTCCTGCTGCTGGTCGGGATCCGCGGGGTGTTCGAGATCAACCGCTTCGCGCTGGCGCGGCTGGGTTCGGGCTGGCTGGCGTGGGAAAAGCCCGTGCAATGGGCGGCGGTGGCGGCGATGGCCGGGGTGCTGGTGCTCGACCTCAGCCGGACATACGGCCGGCCCAAGATGGATTACGCCGGCGCGCTCGCCTACGTCGAGCGCCAGCAGCACCCCGGCGATAGGGTCGCGGCGGCCGGCATCGGCGCCGATTACGTGTACAACATCTATCATCGGCGCGGCTGGGCGTCGGTGAACAGCCTTGCGGAGCTGACCGCGCTGCGCCGGCAAACCGACGTCATCGTCGTGCGGACGTTCGAGCGCTCCATGGCCAGCGGCAATGCGGCCCTGCTCGCCTCGATCAGGGGATCGTGTACCCTGTTATACATCGCCGAAGGGACGCTCGCGGACGGCGACCTGTTCGTCTCGCGCTGCGCGCGCCAGGCATGAACCGCCTGGACATGGATGGGGCAGCGGCGATGCCGGTCGCTCGCTGGCTGCGCCTGGCCGGGCGGCTGCTGACGGCCATGGCCCTGATCGTGCTCGCGGTCGCCTATGCGGCGATGAGCTGGGAGCACGGCACGCTTTGGCTGTGGCAGGTCGTCGTGCACGAGGATGGCCGCCGGACCTTCGCCCAGACGCTGTTCTACTTCGAGCACGCCACCCGCGAGCTGCCGCTCGACCTGCTGCTGGGTCTGGCGGTGGGAGCGGGGGCAGCCGCTGCGCTGGGCCGCGCCGCCGATGCTGGGGAAGCAGAGAGCGGGCAGCGCCGGCCGCTCGGGTTGCTCTTCGCGCTCCTGGCTTGCATCCTGCTCATGATCGGCGCCACCGCCTGGCAGCTCGGCGCGGACGCGGTGGGGGACAACCTGCTCCAGTACCACACGCGCGCCGGCGCGCCGCTCGTCTGGGGCGCACATTGGCGCTATCACCTGCTCGAGCGCGGGCCGCTGATCCTGCTGGCGCTTGGCCTGTCGTCGGCCCTGGTCGCCTTGCGCCGGAGTAAACCGGAGCCCAGGGCCGAGATCGCGGGATGGACCGTCCTCGCCATGTTCCTGGGCCTTACCGCGCTGTTCACCCCCGACCTGGCGGCCCTGGCCGAGCCCTTCACCGATCCGCGCTTCCTCGGCCACCAGATCCGCGAGAGCTTCACGCATGGGCTGGTGACGCTGCCGCTGGCGCTGGGCCTGGTGCTGGCGCGATGGCGCGGCGGGGCGGAGTTCGGGGTCCGCCAAGCCCCGCGGTTGGCCTGGTCGCTGGGCGCCGTCGGCCTGGCGCTCGGGCTGATCGCCTATGTGCTGGTCGCCGCGATTGCCGCCGACGCTGCCGCGCAGGGCCAGAGCGAGAGCCTGACCACGTTGCTGGCGCCGCATTTCTTCGAGCACGGCTTCACCTACCTCGTCACCCCGCTGACCGCAGTGCTGGTGTTCGAAGCGATGCGCGCCTGGACGGTGCCCGCCGATCCGAGCCATGTTCCCCGCACCACGGTGCCGGCTTCCGGGAGTTCCGCCGCCCGCGATTGACGCGGCCCCGCCGAGCGAGGCCCTACGCCCACCCGCGCTCGAGAAAGCGGGCGGCGCAGGCGGCAAGGAAAGCAGCGCCCTTGGGGAGCACGCTCTCGTCCACGATCATGCGGCTGGAATGGATCGCGGGCGCGCTGCGCCACTCGGCCCCGGCGGGCGCCACGCCCAGGAAGAACATCGCTCCCGGCACCTTCTCCAGCACGTAGGAGAAGTCTTCCGCGCCCATCAGCGGATGCGCCAGCGTGCGCCAGGCGCCTTCGCCGTGAGGGTCGATCGCCTCGGCCATCCCGATCGCGACCTGTTCGCCCAGCGCCACGGCGCGCGGATCGTTACGCGTGACGGGAAAGCCGTCGACGAAGCTCACCTGCGCCTCGCAGCCATGCGCACGGGCGGTGTGCACTGCCACTTCCTCGATCGCCGCGCGGATCGCGGCGCGGCGCGCGGACGAGAGCGTGCGGATGGTGCCGCGCAGCCGCACGGCGTCGGGGATGATGTTGTGGGCGCTGCCCGCGTCGAGCCGGGTGATGGTGACCACGCAGGCCTCGCCCGCGTCGAACCGGCGGGTGACCATCGCCTGCAGCGCCAGCACCAGCTGCGCGGCGGCGGGGATGGGATCGCGGGTATCGTGCGGCATCGAGGCGTGGCCGCCGCGCCCGGTAACGGTGATGTCGAGCGCATCGGCCGCCGCCAGCATGGCCCCGGCGCGGCCGATCACCTGGCCGTGCGGCTGGTTGGGCATGATGTGGAGCGCGAAGGCGGCGGCCGGCAGCGGCCCATGGTCCCCTCCCCCCAGCAGGCCGTCGGCCAGCATGTGGCGCGCGCCGTGGAAACCTTCCTCGCCCGGCTGGAACATGAAGCGCACCTCGCCCGCCAGCTCGGCGCGGCGTTCGGCCAGGATCCGCGCGGCGCCCGCCAGCATGGCGGTGTGGGTATCGTGCCCGCAGGCATGCATGCGGCCGGGCAGGGTGGAGGCGAAGGCGAGCCCGGTGTGCTCGTCCATCGGCAGCGCGTCCATGTCGCCGCGCAGCAGCACGCTGCGACCGGGCGCCCCCCCTGCCAGCGTGGCCACCGCACCTGTGCACGAGGTGCCCCGGCGCCAGGTGAGCGGCAGGTCGGCGAGTTCCTGCCGGACCTTGGCGAGGGTCTGCGGCGTCTCGAGCCCCAGTTCCGGTTCGGCGTGGATGGCCCGGCGCAAGGCGACGATCCGCGGCTCGATCAAGCGGGCCGCCTCGAGGAGTGCGCTCACCATGCTGCGGGCATCCTATTCATGGCCGGGCCTACCCATGCCGTGGTGTTTGCCTGATCGTCCGGCCCGGGTAAAGGATGCTGCAGCGGCGCTTGCCGCCACGCTAGAGGTAGCGCATCCGGATGGCGACAGTGGTCACTCCTTCGCTGACCTCAAACGCAGTGCGGGTGTGGCTCGGTCGCCCGAGGTTGAGCACATTGATGCTGGGGTTGTTCGACATGCCCCCGCCGTCGACGAACAGGTCGGTTTCGTTGTTGGCGTTGGCGTCGTGGCGGATGGCGATGGCGTAGCTGCCGGCCCGCGGCACGGGCATGCAGAAGGTCATGTCGCCCTTCTGCGCCAGCGTCTCCACCCGGTACATCCAGCGGTCGCGCTCCAGCCAGTCGGCGCGGGTGGCGCGGTAGAGGTGCACCCTGACCTCGCCGGTGCTCGACTTGATGCCGGAGACGTTGATCCGCACGGCCGGGCCCGCTCCGCTGCACAGGGTGAGGTCATTGGCGATCTTCTGAGCATATTGCGCCCGCGCGGGCACGGCCAGGGCGATGGCCGACAGGCCGAGGGCCAGCGCGGCAAACCCGCTGGCGGCGATCCGGTACATGCGCGACGTCATGGGCAAGTGTCTCTCGGTAGCGGGGAAGCGGTGCGCGCCGCCTGGTCGACCCGGGCGGCCGGCGCGGCTGGTCGCAGCTTCCCTGGTGATTTCCGGCTCCATCGGTGGCCGGAGGCGACTGAACCTCGGCTTAAACTCGCGGGGCCATGTGGGGGTTCGCGACCGGGCTGCCAAGCCCCTCCGGTCGAACCCGCCGGCCGCGCCCGACGGTCGAGCTCGCCGACCGAGCCCGACGGTCGAACCCGAAGGCCGAGCTCGCCGACCGAGCCACTCGATCGAGCCCCCCGCCGCGGTGCCCTGTGGGGAAAAGACGCGGGCGCGCTTGTCCCCCTATCCGGACCCGCCTATCGCCCAGCGGCGGCCATGCGCGAAACGCTCGTCTCCCCCTCCATCCTGTCGGCCGACTTCGCGCGGCTCGGCGAGGAGGTGCGCGCGATCGACGCCGCCGGGGCGGACTGGATCCATGTCGACGTGATGGACGGGCATTACGTCCCCAACCTCACCATCGGCCCGGGCGTGGTCAAGGCGCTGCGGCCGCACACGGATAAGCCGCTCGACGTGCACCTGATGGTCTCGCCGGTGGACCCGTGGCTGGAGCCCTTCGCCCAGGCAGGCGCCGACATCATCACCGTCCACCCCGAAGCCGGGCCGCACGTCCACCGTACCGTGCAGGCGATCCGCGCGCTGGGCAAGCAGGCGGGGGTCGCGCTCAACCCGGGCACACCGGCCAAGCTGCTCGACTATCTGCTCGGCGAGATCGATTTGGTGCTGGTGATGAGCGTCAACCCCGGCTTCGGCGGACAGAGCTTCATCCCCTCGCAGTTGAAGAAGATCGCGGCGGTCCGCGCGATGATCGACAAAGGCGGGCACGACGTGCTGATCGAGGTCGATGGCGGCGTCACCGCGCAAACCGCACGGCACTGCGTGGAGGCCGGGGCCGACGTGCTGGTGGCGGGCTCGGCCACCTTCGCCGGGGGGCCGGAGCGCTATGGCGCCAACATCGCCGCCCTGCGGGGCGAGCGCGTGGCCGGATGAACGCGCTGCACCCGCGCCTCGTGGGCGATCCCGAACCGCGGGACGAGGAACGACCCGCGGCGGATGCGGCGCAGATGGCGCTGTTTCCCGAGATTGCCGAGAAGCCACGTGCATCGCTGCCAGCCGCCCGGTCGGCGCGGGCCGGGCCGGCCGGGTCCGACCCGCCGCCGCCCGGCCGGCCGCTTGGCGCAGATCCGGCCGCCCCCTCCGGCGCGAGCGAGTTGCCCGCGCCCGAAACCACCTTGGGTGAGCGCTTCGTCCGCTCGGCCTTTGCGCTGGGCGTGCCGGCGGCGGTGCTCGTCGCGCCGTTTCGCCGGCCGCTCAAGCCGCGGGTCAAGGCGACGGTGGAATGCCCGCCGATCGGTGACCGGGTGGCGGGCATGGCGCTGCGCGCGGGGCATTTTCTTGTGGGCGGAAGCAAGCTCCCCATCGGCGAGGCCGATTTCACCGCCGGCGCCGGCCTGGCGCCAGCGCACGAGGCGGTGCTGCACGGCTTTGCCTGGCTGCGCGACCTGGCCGCCTGCGCCCCGGCCCCGCATTGTACGGCCACCGCCGAGCGCGTGGTGCGCGCCTGGCTGGCGGCCAATCCGGAGGCCCCGGGCACCCCGCGCGCCGGCGCCTGGAGCATCGAAAGCGCCGCCCGCCGGCTGCTCGCCTGGCTGGTCCATGCGCCCTTGATCCTGGGCAGCGGCGACAAGGCCTATCGCGCCGCCGTGATCGAGGCGATCGGCGAGACCGCGCGCTGGCTCGACCGCCGTGCCGGGAAGGCGGTCGATCACCAGGGCGAGGCGCTGGCCTTCGCCGCGCTCGCCGCTGCCGGGCTGCTGCTGCCCGAGGGCAAGCCCCGCCGCCTGCATGCCGAAGCGGGCCTGGTACGCGCGCTCGGCGCAATGGTGGGCGAGGATGGCGGCGTGCTGTCGCGCAGCCCGCTGGCGCAGGCCGAGGCGATCGCCATGCTGATCGAGCTCGCCGCCTGCTACCGCGCCACCCGCCGCGAACCCCCGGCCGCCATTGCGACCATGCTGCAGCGGCTGGTCCCGCCCCTTGCCAGCGTCACCCGCGCCGATGGCAGCCTGGGCAATTGGCAGGGATCGGGCGCGGTGCCGGCCGAGCGCGTCGAGGCCCTGGTGCGCGCCAGCGGCGTGCGCGCGCGGCCGCTGCGCACCCACCCCGACGCGGCCCGGCAATGGGGCTACCAGCGGCTCGCCGCCGGCGAAGCGGTGCTGGTGGCCGACGCCGCGCCGCCGCCGCTCGCCCGCCATGCGCGCTCGGGCTGCGCCTCCACCCTGGCGTTCGAGTTCTCCCACGGCGAGCACGCGCTGGTGGTCAATTGCGGCGGCGCGGCGCTGGCCGGCGGCCAGGTGCCGATGCGCATCGAACAGGGCCTGCGCGCCACCGCTGCGCATTCCACGCTCGTTTTGGGTGATGCCAATTCGACCGCCGTGCTGATCAACGGCAGACTGGGTAAGGGCGTGAGCGCGGTGGAGGTGGACCGGGCGCCCGTCACGATCGAACCGGGCGGGCCGGGCGCCGGCAGCACCGCGAACCGGCTGGATCTCAGCCACGATGGTTACGCCGCCCGCTTCGCCCTCACCCACCGCCGCCGCCTGACGCTGGCGGACGATGGCACCCTGCTGGCCGGCGAGGACCGCCTGGAGCCCGCCGGCCGCCGCGGCGGCAAGGGCAAGGTGGGCTACGCCATCCGCTTTCACCTGGGTCCCTTCGTCGACCTGCGGCTGGCGGGCGACGGCCACGCCGCGGACCTGGTGCTGCCCGATGGCGGCTACTGGCGCTTCACCGCCGATGGCGCCACGATCGGGGCCGAGGAGAGCCTGTTCGTCGATGGCGACGGCCGCCCGCACCCGGTGCAGCAGCTGGTGCTCGAGGGGCTGGCCTCGCGCGGGGGCGACGCCTTCGCTTGGGTTTTGCGGAAGATGGGCTAGACCGGCCGCATGGGCGATGGTGCGATCAGGCGGGCGCTGCTCAGCGTCTCGGACAAGAGCGGCGTGGTGGAACTGGCCGCGCGCTTGCACAAGGGCGGGGTCGAGCTGGTCTCCACCGGCGGCACGGCCCGTGCCTTGCGCGCGGATGGCCTGCCGGTGCGCGAGGTCTCCGACATCACCGGCTTTCCCGAGATGATGGGCGGCCGGGTCAAGACCCTGCACCCGCGCGTGCATGGCGGGCTCTTGGCGGTCCGCGACGATCCCGAGCACGCCGCCGCCATGGAGGCGCACGATGTCGAGCCGTTCGACCTGCTGGTCTCCAACCTCTACCCCTTCGCCGAGACCGTGGCGCGCGGCGGGACGCGCGCGGAAATCATCGAGAACATCGACATCGGCGGGCCGGCGATGATCCGCTCGGCGGCCAAGAACCACGCCTTCGTCACCATCGTCACCGACCCGCAGGACTATGCCGCGCTGCTCGACGAGCTGGCCGAGCACGACGGCGCGACCACGCTCGCCTTCCGAATGCGCCTGGCCGCCAAGGCCTACGCCGCCACCGCCGCCTACGATGCCGCCATCGCCGGCTGGTTCGCCTTTGCCGAAGAAGGGCTGAAGTTTCCTCCGCGCCGATCGCTGGCCACGCGGCGGGTGGCGCTGCTGCGCTACGGGGAGAACCCGCACCAGGAGGCGGCGCTCTACGTTCCCGAAGGGCCGCACGCGATCGGCCTCCCGCAGGCCGAGCAGGTGCAGGGCAAGGCGCTGTCCTGGAACAATTACAACGACGGCAATGCCGCGCTCGAACTCGTCGCCGAGTTCGCGGGTGACGCGCCCACCGCGGTGATCGTCAAGCACGCCAACCCCTGCGGCGTCGCGCAGGCAGCGACGCTGGCGCAGGCGTGGGATGCGGCGCTGGCCTGCGACCAGGTCTCCGCCTTCGGCGGCATCGTCGCGGTCAACCGCCCGCTGGACGAGGCGACTGCCGAGCGGATCACGCGGATCTTCACCGAGGTCGTCATCGCTCCGGGCGCCGATGCAGCGGCGCTGCACATCTTCGCCGGCAAGCCCAATCTGCGCCTGCTGCTGGTGCCCTCGCTGCCCGATCCGCGCCGCCCCGGCCAGGCGCTCACCATCATCGCCGGCGGCATCCTCCAGCAGGACCGCGACGGCGGTTCGGTCCGCCCCGAGGACCTGCAAGTGGTGACCAGGCGCCGGCCGACCCCGGCCGAGTTCGCCGATTGCCTGTTCGCCTGGACGGTCGCGCGCCACGTCAAGTCCAACGCCATCGTCTTCGCTCGCGACGGCGTGACCGCGGGCATCGGCGCGGGCCAGATGAACCGTCGCGACAGCGCCAGGATTGCACTGATGCGGGCGATCGAGGCCGCCGAAACCGCCGGCTGGGAAACCCCTCGCACCGTGGGCGGGGCGATGGCGTCCGACGCTTTCCTCCCCTTCGCCGACGGGCTCGAGGTGGCGGTGGAGGCGGGCGCCACCGCGGTCATCCAGCCGGGCGGGGCGATGCGCGACCCGGAGGTGATCGCCGCGGCCGACGAGGCGGGCCTCGCGATGCTGTTCACCGGCATGCGCCACTTCCGCCACTAGCACCGGGGGCGCACCGCTCGGCGGCCGGCGGAAAAGGGGGCGCACATTCAGGCGATCGGCGCCAGCCGGGGCGGTCGCAACACCGAAGTCCGCGCCCTCACCGATCGCCAGCGCCGACCGCACGCCGTCCGGCTGACCCCGGGACAGGGCGCCGACCGTCGCGCCGCCGAGCACCTGCCGGAGGGGGAGGTGGTCCGAACAGCCGGATCAGCAGTCCAGCGTCGTCTCGCGCTCCCATTGCGAGAGGTGCCGGGCGTGGTCGTTCCACTCGCTGATCCTCAGCTTGACATAGGCCGGCACCAGCGCACCGAGCGATTGGCGCAACACCTCCGACCCCTCCAGCGCGCGCAAGGCGTCAAGCAGGTTCAGCGGAAGCTTCTTGACGTCTGCGGCGCTACCGCCCTCGGTATACATGTTGCAGTCCAGCCGCGGGCCCGGATCGCTGCGCCGCTCGATCCCGGCCAGGCCGGCAGCGAGCGTCGCGGCGGGCATCAAATAGGGGTTTGCCGCGCCGTCGGCGAGCCGCAGTTCGAACCGGTTGCCCTCGGGCACGCGGATCATATGGGTGCGGTTGTTGCCCGTCCAGGTCACCGTGTTGGGCGCCCAGGTCGAACCTGAATTGGTGCGTGGAGCGTTGATCCGCTTGTAGCTGTTGACCGTGGGGTTGAGGAACGCCGCGAGCGCATCGGCGGAGTCGATGATCCCACCGATGAAGTTGAGCGCGAGTTGCGACAGACCGTACCGGCTGCCTGCCTCCTCGAAGGCGTTCTGCTCGCCTCGCCACATCGACACGTGCATATGGCACCCGTTGCCCGTCAGGTGGACGAAGGGCTTGGGCATGAAGGTCGCCCGCAACCCATGCTTCTCCGCAATCGACTTAGCCATGTATTTGAAGAAGGCATGGCGGTCGGCGGTGACCAGCGCGTCGTCATAGTGCCAATTCATCTCGAACTGGCCGTTCGCGTCCTCGTGGTCGTTCTGATAGGGATGCCAGCCCAGCGTCTGCATCGCGTCGCAGATTTCGGTGATGACGTCGTAATGGCGCATCAGCGCCTGCTGATCATAGCATGGCTTGATTTGGGTATCGGCGCCATCGGCGACCCGGGAGCCGTCGGGCGTGATCAGGAAGAACTCGCATTCCACCCCGGTCTTCATCGCCAGCCCGAGGTCCGACGAGCGCGCCAGCTGCTGCTTGAGCGCATTGCGGGGGCTTGCCTCTACCGGCGCGTCGTTCATCCACAAATCGGCGGCCAGCCAGCCGACCTCCGGCTTCCAGGGCAATTGGATCAGACTGTCGGGATCGGGGCGTGCGAAGATGTCGGGATCGGCCGGGGACAGGTCCAGCCAGGTCGCGAAGCCGGCAAAACCGGCCCCGGTCTTCTGCATGCCGGCAATGGCCGATGCGGGCACCAACTTGGCGCGCTGGCTGCCGAAAAGGTCGCAATAGGAGATCAGGAAATACCGGATACCCTTGTCATCGGCGACCTGTGCCAGATCGATCGTCATTCCTGTGTCTCCCCGCTGCGCGGCGCGGCGCGTGCGCCTGCATGTGACCCCCTGATCGCGAAACGATCGCCCCGGGGCCGGCTCAATAACCCCCCGGCCCGGGTATCCATCCGGTTCCTGCGAGCGGCACCCGCGCCATCGCCGCTGCCTCCACGGTGAGCGCCACCAGATCCTCCGGTTCCAGATTGTGCAGATGGCTCTTGCCGCAGGCACGCGCGATCGTTTGCGCCTCCAGGGTCAGCACTGCGAGGTAGTTGGCGAGCCTGCGCCCGGCGGCGACCGGGTCCAGTCGAGCGGCCAGCTCCGGATCCTGGGTGGTGATGCCGGCCGGATCGCGCCCGTCCTGCCAGTCGTCGTAGGCGCCGGCGGTGCTGCCGAGCAGCTGGTACTCGGCCTCGAACGCCGGATCGTTGTCGCCCAGCGCCACCAGCGCCGCGGTGCCTATGGCGACGGCATCGGCGCCGAGCGCCAGCGCCTTGGCGACGTCTGCACCGTTGCGGATGCCGCCGGAGACGATCAGCTGGACCTTGCGGTGCATGCCCAGATCGTGGAGCGCCTGCACCGCCGGGCGGATCGCCGCCAGGATCGGAATGCCGACATGCTCGATGAAGACCTCCTGCGTCGCCGCGGTGCCGCCCTGCATGCCGTCCAGCACGACCACGTCCGCCCCCGATTTCACCGCGAGGGCAACATCGTAATAGGGCCGGGTGGCGCCGACCTTGACGTAGATCGGCTTCTCCCAATCGGTCAGTTCCCGCAGTTCCTCGAGTTTGATCTTGAGGTCGTCGGGGCCGGTCCAGTCGGGGTGACGGCAGGCCGAGCGCTGGTCGATCCCCTGGGGGAGGTTGCGCATCTGCGCCACGCGATCAGAGATCTTCTGGCCGAGCAGCATGCCGCCACCGCCGGGCTTGGCGCCCTGACCGACTACCACTTCGATCGCATCGGCTTTGCGCAAGTCGTCGGGGTTCATGCCGTATCGCGACGGCAGGTATTGATAGACCAATATCTTGGATTGGCTACGTTCCTCAGGCGTCATGCCACCGTCGCCGGTGGTCGTCGACGTGCCGGCCAAACCCGCGCCGCGCCCCAGCGCTTCCTTGGCCTGGGCCGACAGCGATCCGAAACTCATGCCCGCGATCGTGACCGGGATCTGCAAGTGGATCGGCCGCTTGGCAAAGCGGGTGCCCAGCCACACATCGGTCGCACATTTCTCGCGGTAACCCTCCAGGGGATAGCGCGAGATGGAGGCGCCCAGGAACAGCAGGTCGTCAAAGTGCGGCAGCTTGCGCTTGGTGCCTGCGCCGCGGATGTCGTAGATTCCGGTCGCAGCGGCGCGCCTGATCTCGGACATTGTATAATCGTCGAATGTCGCCGACCGGCGCGGCAGCGTCTGCGGAGCGTTGGTCAGGTCCATGGTTGTCCTCAGTACGCCGCGGCGTTGTCGACGTGGAAATTGTAGAGCGACCGGGCCGAGCCGTAGCGCTTGAATTCCGCCGGCTCGACCCCCTCGGCGCCGGCGGCATCGAGCAGGCCGCGCAGCAAGGCATGGTGTTCGTCGCGCATCTCCTTCTCGGTGCAATCGGCGCCCAAACTGGCGACCTCGCCGCGCACAAACAGCCGGGCCTCGTAGATCGAATCGCCCAGCGCCTCACCGGCGTCACCAAGCACGACCAGGTTGCCCGACTGCGCCATGAAGGCGCTGATCGGCCCGATCGAGCCTTTCACGACGATGTCGATGCCCTTCATCGAGATGCCACAGCGCGCCCCCGCATCGCCCTCGATCACCAGCAGGCCGCCCTGCCCGGTCGCTCCTGCCGCCTGGCTGGCATCACCCTTCACGTGGACGGTGCCCGACATCATGTTCTCGGCGACGCCGACGCCGGCGTTGCCTTCGATGACAATCGTCGCCGCCTTGTTCATGCCGCCACAATAATAACCCGCGTGGCCGGCGATCTCCACCGTCATCACCAGGTCCAGGCCTACCGCAAGCGAGTGCTGCCCGCCCGGGTTTTCCACCCGCCACAACCGCTCGTTGGTGTCGGGCGCCAGGCGGTGGAGCTGTTGATTGAGGTCCGACTTGGAGGTGGTGGCGAGATCGATGGTGGGCATCAATTGCGTTGCCAGGCGTAGACGCGGGCGGGTTCGGGCTCGAAGACCCGTGCCGCCGCAATCCCGGGCAGGCCGACCAGCGCGCGGTATTCGGAGCCGAACGCGACATATTCGTCGGTCTCGGCCATGACCGCCGGCTTGCAGGAGATCGGGTCGCGCACCACCGCAAAGCCGCTTTCTGTTCCGACCACGAAGGTAAAGAAGCCGTCCAGCTGCTCCAGGCTCGATTCCAGCGCTTCGACCAGAGTGGCGCCTTCGCGAAGCCGCCAGCTCAGGTATCCGGCAGCGACCTCGCTGTCGTTGTCGGTGGAAAAGATGACGCCTTCGGGCTCCAGCATCCGGCGCAGGCTGCGATGGTTGGACAACGAACCATTATGCACCAGGCACTGGTCCGCGCCGGTGGAGAAGGGGTGGGCGCCGTCGGTCGATACCGCGCTTTCCGTCGCCATTCGGGTGTGGCCGATACCATGCGTGCCGGTCATGTCCGCCAGGCCGAAGCGCGCCGCCACCTCCGCCGGCAGGCCGACCTCCTTGTAGAGCTCGATCCGCCGGCCCGAGCCGGTGGCGACAAGGTCGGGGCGCTCGGCGGCCAGCCAGTCGCGCACCGCCTGTTCACGATCTGCAGGAAAGGACAGGACGAGATGCGTATCGCGGCGGATCGCGTGGACATCGCCGCCAATCGCATGGGCTACGCCGTCCAGGCCGCGGCCCCGCACGGTGATCTTCATCCGATCCGGCGCGCCCTCGCGGTAGACGGCAAAGCCAGCGCTGTCAGGGCCGCGATCGGTCATCTTTTCCAGCATTCCGGCGAGCAGCGCGCCGAGCTGCGGTTCCAGCGCCGGATGCTTAAGGAACAATCCGACGATACCACACATGCAGCGAGACCTTTCGCCGAGATCGGGCCTTCCCTTTATGCGATGCCAGACATATCCGTCAACTCAAGAGAAACACATTTTCCTCCCAGGAAAGCCTCGTTACGCGCGTGGGTAGACGATGATCGACAGGTAGCGCGCTTCGCCAATGCCGACCGATTCAGGGCCGTGGAGCGCGCTGCTGTCGAACAGGAGGGCGTCGCCGACAGTGAGCCGATAGGTTTCGGAACCGTGTCGGTAGGAGACATCGCCCGCAAGCATGTAAATGAATTCGGTGCCGGCGTGGCTGAACCCGGTATAAGACGCCGCGTTTTCTCGCAGCGTGATGAGATATGGTTCGACCACGACGTCGCCTCTCAGGACGTGGCCGAGCAGTTCGTAGACATGGCCTACCTTGGTGCCGCGCCGTTCGATGACGACGCCCTGACCGTTGGCGACAAACGAGCAGTCCTGGCGATCTTCCGAGGAGGCGAACAGCGTCGATAGGGACACCTTGAGCACCGCGGAGATTGCTTGCAGCGTCGACAAGGAGGGCGAAATGCCGCCGTTCTCGATTTTTGACAGCATGCCCGCCGAAATGCCCGCTGCCCCCGCCAGGTCGGCAATCGAAAGGTCGTGTCGCCGACGGTTCGCCCGGATCTGGTTGCCCAGCGCGCGCTCCAGGCCGCGAACCTCCGCGGTCGGCGCCGCCGATCCGGTGGCGGTGCCAGCATCGGCTTGCTCGGCGTGGTCGGGCATAGCTTTGTTCCGCGAAGAGGCGTTCACCCTCGCACCGTTACGCGCAACGTGCCGGCAAGTCACGCCGGGCAGGGTACTTGATCTCCGGCGAAATCCGCAGCGACGACTTGCCACCGTTCGGCACCTCGAGGACCGACGGACACGCACGAGGATGCCCGGCTGGTTGGGGGCAAGATCGGCCCAGCGGGGCTCGCCCGGGCACGGCGTTCTTGCTGGCGGAACGGATCACAAGCTGGCCGAGGCCGCGTTCAGCCAGCGGCCGAAGCTGCCGGCGAAGCTGCGGCACACGGCCACGTCGTAGGAGGGCTGGTCGGTGACCTGGAAAACGATCACGCCGATATGCGCGATGAGGGTCGTCGCGACCGATCCGGCACGGAAAACCGCGGCATCAAGGTCGATGGAGCACCCGCGCTGCAGCACGCGCCGAGCGCCGGTTCCGGTCAGGCGAAACACGACATAGGCGCCGGACTGGTCGACCACTGCGGCGATGGGATTGAGCGAAGCCGCCAGCGCTTCGGCAAAGTCGGGCGGAGCATCCTCCTGCCACACCAGCCAGGTCGAAGGCCCATGGCCCAGGATCGTCCGGCCGCCCGCGATCGTCGCGTGCGGGCCGACGGGGAACGGCTGACCGCATGCGTCCGCCAGTTGCTGCGGGCAGGTTGCGCGGCGGGCCGCCACCATCGCGATGCTCAGCGCGTCACGCACCGCGATGGTCAGTTGCTCAGCCACCAAACCGCAATCCTTCGGGGTCGACGAATACCGGATCGCAGACCTCAGCTTCGACATCGCCGCCGCGGACAGGGTCGTGGACGACCACCCGCTCACCATGGCGCTCACGCCCGTAGGCCAGCAGCCCGAGACCGATCGGGTGGCCAAGCGTGGGGGAAAAGGCGGCCGAGGTGACGTAGCCATGGTCGTTCGCGGCAATCGCCGCGGCGCCGGCTGCCAGGAGGTGCGCACCCGCCCGAATAGCCTGAGTCCTGGCAACCGGTTTCAACCCCACCAGCACCGCTCGTTCCGGCGCCACCAGCCCGGGACGCTGCGCCAGCGCCCGGCCGATGAAATCCTTCTTGCGTGACAGCATTCGCCCCAGGCCGAGATCGCCTGCGGTGGTGGTGCCGTTCAGCTCGTTGCCGGCGACATGACCCTTCTCGAGCCGCAGAACGCCCAGCGCCTCGGTGCCGTAAGGGGTGACGCCCAAAGCGCGACCATGCCTGGCCAACGCACGTATCAAGCGGTCGCCGGCGCGCGCGGATACCGCCACTTCATAGGCCAGTTCGCCGGAGAAGGAGAGGCGGAAGATCCGGGCGGGCATCCCATCCCATCGGCATTGCGCCACAGCCATATAGGGGAAGGCATCGTTCGCCAGGTCGAGGTCGGGGAACATCGGCTGGAGCATCGCGCGCGACAGCGGGCCAGCCACCGCAAAGCTCGCCCATTGTTCGGTAACCGAGATCGCCTGAACGTCCAACTCCGGCCAGATCACTTGCCGCGCATAGTCGAGGTGCTGCATGATCTTGGCGGCATTGACGGTGGTGGTGGTGACGAAGAAGCTATCCTCCGCGAAGCGGCTGGCCGTGCCGTCATCCATGACGATACCGTCCTCGCGCAGCATCACTCCGTAGCGCGCCCGGCCGACCGGCAGGGTCGAGAAGGTGTTGATGTAGAGCCGGTCGAGCAGCCTTCCCGCATCGCGGCCGTGGACCTCGATCTTGCCCAGCGTCGAGATGTCGCAGACGCCGACCCCCGAACGGACCGAAAGCACCTCGCGATCAACGCTCTCGCGCCAGCTCGTCTCGCCCGGACGGGCGTACCATCGCGCGCGCTTCCATTGGCCGGCATCGGTGAAGGTGGCGCCCTGCTCCACGGCCCAACCGTGGCTGGGGGTGAGCCGTTCGGGACGGTAGTCGAGACCGCGATGGTAGCCGGCCAGCACGCCGATGGACACCGGATGGTAGGGCGGGCGCGACAGGACCGTGCCGACTTCGGCGATCGCCTTGCCGGTCGCCGCGGCGAGCAAAGCGTGCCCGTTGAGCTGGCTCGTCTTGCCCTGGTCGGTCGCCATGCCGAGCGTGGTGTAGCGCTTCAGGTGCTCGACCGACCGGAAGCCCTCGCGCTCGGCGAGCGCGATGTCCAGATCGGTCACGTCGTGCTGAAAATCGACGAAGGCCTTGCCGCTACCTGGACCACCGTACCACATCGCTCCCAAGCCCGCGGGATCGTCGGAGGTGTAAGCGTGAACGGGGCTTGCACTCCCGCCTCCGTGAGCGGCGATGATCCGGCCCGCGACGCGCGCTGCATCCTCGAGGACCTCGCCAAGCGCGAGGCGACCTGCCGCGGCCCCCACGGTGACCAGGCCGGGCGGGGCATCGTGCAGCACGAAGCTTTGAATGGCCTCGGACCAGACCGGGCGGGCGCCCAGATTGCTGCCGAGGCCAATGGCGGGGTTCCATCCTCCCGCCATCGCGACCAGGTCGCATGAGATCCGCCGCGTTCGGCCCGTCCGGTCGCGGATATCGACCCCCGAGACCGTGCGTCCGCGCGTGCGGGCGATCCCGGCGCCGGCCAGGACATCGACCCCGGCTTGGCGCAACCGCGTCGCGGCGAACGGGAGCGAGGCCCGCGTGTCGACCACCGCGGCAACCTCGACGCCGGCGCCGAGCAGGTGTTCGGCGGTCGCCCAGCCGCTATCGCCGGTCGTGACCACCACGGCGCGGCCGCCCGGTACCGCGGCGAAGCGGTTTACATAGCTGGAGACGGCAGACGCCATCATCACGCCCGGCCGGTCATTGCCCCCGAACACCAGCGGCCGCTCGATCGCGCCGGTGGCGAGCACCGCGTTGCGCGCGACGATCTTCCACAACCGCTGCCGCGGCTGGCCAGGTGCAGGAGCGGGTAGATGGTCGGACACCTGCTCAACCGCGCCATACTCGCGCCCGTCGTAGATGCCGAACACGGTGGTTCGCGGCAGCACCCGCACATTCGCCAGCGTGGTTAGTTCAGCCACGGCCTTCGCAGCCCAGGCGGCCCCGGCCAGGCCGTCGATCGCCAGCGTCTCGGCCAGCAGGCGCCCGCCCAGGACCCCCTCGCCCTCGGCCAGGATAACGCGCAGTCCGGCGCGTCCGGCAATCAGCGCCACGGCCAGCCCCGCCGGACCACCGCCGACGATCAGCAGGTCGCAGAAGGCATGCTCGCGATCATAGCGGTCGGGATCGGGTGCCATCGACAACGCGCCCAGACCCGCCGCCCGCCGGATCAAGGGTTCGTACACCTGCTCCCACGCCTTGGCCGGCCACATGAACGTCTTGTAGTAGAAGCCGGCCACGAGCAGTGGGGCGGCGAGCTGGTTCACCGCCATCACGTCGACGGCCAGAGAGGGCCAGCGATTCTGGCTGGTCGCCACAAGCCCCTCGAACAGCGGGACGGTCGTCGCGCGGGTGTTGGGCTCGGCGGAGGCGCCGCTGCGCAGCGTAACCAGCGCGTTGGGCTCCTCGCTCCCGGCGGTGAGGATCCCCCGGGGGCGATGGTATTTGAACGAGCGTCCGACCAGGCGTACGTCGTTGGCGACCAGCGCCGATGCCAGCGTGTCACCGGCGAACCCGGACATCGGTCGGCCGTCGAAGGTGAACCCGATCGGCCGGGCGCGATCGATCAGGCCCCCGGAGGAAAGCCGGCTCAATCCCCCGCTCCACTCGCGAAAGAGGCCGCCGATATCGCGTGAGTACGAGTGTCGCGGGTCACCACGATCCACATCCGGCAGCCCTGCGCGTGGTACCAATGTTCGTCCAGCAAACCGGCAGGGTTCTCGCGCAGGTAAACATAGTCGTGGAAATCGTCATCGGCGGGGGGGCGCACCGGCCGGGCGTCGCCGCGATAGACGAATTCCTGGGAGTCGCGGTCGCCGCAGAACGGGCAGGGGATACGCATGGTTTGCCGCGCCTCAGTGCAGGTTGGGTTGGGCGCCCTGGCCCTTTTCGTCGATGAGATGGCCGGTGCGAAACCGGTCGAGCCGGTAGGCGGCCGCGGTCTCGTGGGGCCGGTCGGTGGCGAGCAGATGGGCAAAGCACCAGCCGGCCGCGGGCGTCGCCTTGAACCCTCCGTAGCACCAGCCCGCGTTGAGGTAGAGGCCGGGCACCGGCGTCGCGTCGATGAACGGCGAGCCGTCCATCGACATGTCCATGATGCCGCCCCAGCTGCGCAGCAGCCGCGCGCGTCCGATCATCGGCATCAATGCCATTCCACCCTCGCATACGTCTTCCACGGTGGGCAGGTTGCCGCGGCTGGCGTAACTGTTGTAGCCGTCGATATCGCCGCCGAAGACCAGCCCCCCCTTGTCCGATTGGCTGACGTAGAAGTGGCCGGCGCCAAAGGTGATAACGCCGGGAATGACCGGTTTCAGCGCTTCGCTGACGAAGGCTTGGAGCACGTGGCTTTCGATCGGCAAGCGCAGGCCGGCCATCGCCGCCAAGCGCGACGAATTGCCGGCGACCGAGATGCCGACCTTGCCTGCGCGAATCGTCCCGCGCGAGGTCTCCACGCCGATCACCGCGTCGGCCGCGTCCCGCATGAAGCCGGTCACCTCGCAATTCTGGATAATGTCGACACCACGGTCCGAAGCGCCGCGCGCATAGCCCCAGGCGACCGCGTCATGGCGTGCGGTGCCCCCTCGCGCCTGGTAAAGCCCGCCCATTACGGGGAAGCGCGCCTGCTCGTAGTCGAGGAACGGCGCCATGCGACGGACCGCGTCGCGATCGAGCAGCTCCGCATCCACGCCGTGCAAGCGCATGGCGTTGCCGCGCCGCGCGAAGGCATCGCGCTGGGCGTCGCTGTGATACAGGTTGAGCACGCCGCGCTGGCTGACCATGGCGTTGTAGTTCAGTTCCTGCTCCAGGCCTTCCCACAGCTTCATCGACCATTCGTAGAACGGCTCGTTGCCGGGCAGGCCATAGTTGGAGCGGATGATGGTGGTGTTGCGGCCGACATTGCCGCCCCCGATCCAGCCCTTCTCCAGCACTGCGACGCGGGTAATGCCGTGCTGGCGCGCGAGGTAGTAAGCGGTGGCCAGGCCGTGCCCGCCGCCGCCGATCACAACGATGTCATAGCCGTCACGAGGCTGTGCGTCGCGCCACGTGGGACGCCATCGCCGGTGGCCCGCGAGAGCATGGGCGGCAAGGCTGAGGAAGGAGAACCGCATGAGGCTGGTGCTTGGCCCGGGTTTGTTGCGACTGGAGGCTACTCGGTTCGCGGGCGCTTTGCATGCCTGTTTGCGACATGATATGTCCTGCCAGCGACATGGGAGAGGGAAGTGCGGCTGGCACTGCTGCTGATCGATGGGTTCCCGCTCATGTCGTACGCCTCGGTCATCGAACCGTTTAGGGCAGCGAACAGCTTGTCGGGCAAGCAGCTCTACGACTGGGTTCATGTTGCGGTGGAAGGTGCTTCGATCACCGCTTCGAACGGGGCGATCTTCCTGGCCGATGGCGTGATCGGCGAGGCGATCGAGTGCGATATGCTCCTCGTTGTCGCCGCGGGCGAAGCGGCAGCGTTCGACCATGCCGCGACCCTGGCCTGGCTCCGCCGGCTGGCGAGCCAAGGTCGCACGATAGCGGGTGTCTCAGGCGGGCCGTTTGTGCTCGCCCGCGCCGGGCTGCTCGACCGGCATCGGGCGACGATCCATTGGGAGCACGAGGCGGCGCTGCGCGATGCCTTTCCGCAGCTGCTGATCCAATCGAGCCTGTTCGTCATCGATCGGCGCCGGGTAACCTGCGCCGGGGGTACGGCCGGGTTCGACCTCGCAATCGAGTTGATCGAGCGCGAGCATGGCGCCGCCCTGTCGCAGCAGGTCGGCGAGTGGTTCATTCGTAACGACAAGCGTCAGGCGGAACGGTCGCAACGCCAGGGTCTTCGCGAACGGTATCGGGTGTGCAACGAGGCGGTGCTGCTGGCCTTGGCGGCGATGGAGGCAGCGATCGAGGAGCCCCAATCCCGCGCGAGCGTCGCGGCGACAGCCCGCGTGTCGCTGCGCCAGCTCGAACGCCTGTTCAAGGCGCATTTGGGCACCAGCATCGCCGACGCCTATGTTCGCATGAGGCTGGAAGTCGCCGCCCAGCTGCTGCGCTCCACGGACATGGCGGTGACCGAGGTCGCGTTGGCTTGCGGCTACCGTAACTCGTCGCATTTCTCGCGCACGTTCAAAGCGGCGTTCGGACAATCGCCACGGCTGTCGCGCGGCTTTCCTCCACCGCCAGCGAATGTACTTGCGGGCTGCGAACAGCTCGCGTCGAGCGGATTTTGGAACCGAGAACATCACGATTTCGCGCATGAAGATGCCCACGCTGGTAAATCAGGCGCAAGGATGCAATCCGGCGATCGATGACGCACCACCGACTGGCGAGCAGTTTAAGGCTCGGCGCTATCGCCCGGTCGATGACGGTTGGTCGATCGGCGGCGAGCGCGCCGCGGGGAATGGGCCCGCGCACACGGCAATGCTGGCGGCGACCTTCCTGCGCGCCGGCGGGCATCGCGGCCCCAGCCGCATGATTAAGCTGGCCTGGGCGGGGTCGGACGAACTGGGCGAGTCGCCGGTCTGGTCCGACGGCGCGCTGTGGTGGCTCGACTGCCCGACCGGGACCGTGCGGCGCCTCGCGCCCGAGGGTGAGTGGCACCTTGGCGAGGCGGCGGGATGCCTGGCGCCGCGGCGTGGCGGCGGGTTCGTGGTCGCGACCGGGCGGCGGGTGGTGAGCTGGAAACCCGGCGAAGCGGTCGCGCTTATCGCGCAGCTTCCGGGCGGTGAGGACGTGGTCGTCAACGATGGCAAGGTGGCGCCGGATGGGGCGTTCTGGATCGGCACCATGACGCTTGATCTACGGCCGGGCGCGGGGGCGCTGCACCGGGTGGGGCCAGAGGGGAGGGCAGCGGCGATCCGGACGGGTCTGACGCTTCCCAACGGGCTCGCCTGGGTGGCCGGGCGGGCGTGGCATGTCGACACATTGGCGCGGACGGTGACGCGGATCGACGATGGGACGGGGTTCACGGTGCCGATGGAGTTGGGGCTGCCGGATGGAATGTGCGCCGATGCCGAGGGCGCGCTGTGGATCGCCCACTGGGGTGGCGGATGCGTGCGGCGCTGGAGCACATCGGGTGAGGTGCTGGACGAAGTCGGCCTACCGGTGACGCAGCCGTCGTCGGTCGCGCTCGGCGGCGAGGACGGGCGCACGCTGTTCATCACGACCGCATGGGAGGGGCTGGATGCCACCGAGCGGGCCGCGCAGCCGCTCGCTGGAAGCCTGTTCGCGGCGCGGGTGACAGTGCCAGGCCCGCCGGCAGACGCCTTTGCGGGCTAGCGCCCGCTCGCCTCGATCCGCAGATGGAGGCGCTTGGGGATTGCGGGATCGAGGACGAGCGCCGTCCGCCAGCCGCTCAGCGCGAGCGGGTTGTCGCTGGCGCTGATCGCGGCGGGGAGATCGAAGGCGGAGGCGCAGGGTTCGATCCCGAGCCCGCGGAATGCGCCGTTCCACGGCGGCGAATGGATCGCGCGGTCGTGAAGCCAGACGAGCGCATGGGGCAATGCGTCCCGGTCCCAGTCGAGCGTTAGTGCGTAATCTTCATCGACATAGGTGGCGGTGACCGGGCCGTTGACGTCGAGCAGCTGGACGACCTCTTCGACCGGAGTGCCGAGAGGCAAACGCGAAAAGTCGAGCGGGCCGTCGCGCCCCGGAGCGAGGTTGAGGTGGCCGAATGCGCTTTGTGGGCGCAACGTTCCGAGCCCGGCGGGATGGGTCGTAGCCACGGCGAAGTTAGCCGCCAACCGGAGTGCGCCGGGGCGCAACGGCAACCGCAGGATCGGGTGCGATGCGGCGGGCACGCGCGCCCTGCGGCGAGCGTGGATGGTGACGGTGATATCGAGCGCCGCGGCAACGGGCGAGCAAGCGACGCGGCGTTCTACGCGCAGGATGTCATGGTCGGGCGGGTAGTCGAGCCGGAGGTCGACATAGTCGGCTCGTGTGGCGACCACCGTCCAATCGGCATCGGCACTAGGGCCGTGCAGCAGCGGGTCGGCGGGCATCGAGGACCAGCCCGGTGGCGCGGGCTCGACCGCGGCGCCGCCGAAGGGAAGGCAGAAGAACTCGCCGCCCAGCCAGCGCAAGTGGCCGGACGCTACGGTGGGATCGCCGGCCCAGGGCGCGTCGGCGAGCGGCTCAATCCAGCGGCCGTCGGGGAGGCGCAGGTGGACCCGGCGCACCAAGGCGGCGGTGGCGCGTACCTCGGCACGCGCGTGCGCCGAGGCGATGAGGGTCGCACTCAAAAGGTGGCAGTCACGCCGCCGTCCACGACGAGCACATGCCCGGTGATGTAGCGCGCGCAGTCCGAAGCGAGGAACCGGACCGGCCCCGCGATGTCGGCGGGCAGCCCGGCTCGGCGGAGCGGGATGCGGCCTTGGCCAAGATAGAACTCTCGAAACACGGGCGCATCGTGTTCGTGGCTGCCGTCCGCCAGCCGCGCCATGGGCGTGTCGATGAACCCGGGTGCGACCGCGTTGACGCGGATACCAGGGGCGAGATCGCATGCCATGGCGCGCGTGAGATTGATCAGCGCGCCTTTGGCGGCCGAGTAGGCCAGCCCGCCCGGCGAGCCGAGCATCCCCATGATCGAGGCAATATGCACGATCGCGCCGCCGCCGCGTGCGCGCATCGCGGGCACGAGCGCCATCGAGAGATGCAGCGCGCCGTCTAGGTTGATGCTGAAGATGCGCCGCCAATGTTCCAGGGTAAGCGCGTCAAAGCCAGTCAGGTCGGCGACCGCGGCGTTGTTGATGAGGATGTCGGCGCCGCCCCATCGCGTTTCGATCGCGGCCACGGCGCGCTCGACTGCGGCGAGATCGGCGATGTCGGTTGGAACCGCCAAACTCTCAGGGCCGAGCGCGTCGGCCGCGCGCGCGACCCCCTCGCCGTCGATGTCGATCAGCGCGACGCGGGCGCCGCCCGCGATGAGGTCTTCCGCGATCGCCCGACCGATGCCGCGTGCCGCACCGGTGACGACCGCGACCCTGCCGGCGACCTCGCTCATGCGACGGTGAACCTTCGCACCGCGTCCATGTCGAGCGTGAGGCCCAGGCCCGGCGTGGTCGGAAGCTGAAGCAACCCGTCCTCCAGGGTGAGCGACTCGCGCGCAAGCTCACGGCGCAGCGATTCCACCGCGAGGTCGGCAGGCAGGTATTCGATGAATGCGCAGTGCGGGACCGTAAACGCCAGGTGCGCGGTCGCCGAGATGCCGATACCCGTCTTCCAGCAATGCGGCACGACCGTGCGTCCGCGCTCGGCCGCCATGTCGCACACGATCCGCGCTTCGCCCAGCCCGCCGACGCGGCCGACGTCGGGCTGGACGACCTGGACCCGGCCCGCGTCCATGATCTCGGCAAACTCCCACCGCGTGGCCGCCCATTCACCAAGCGCGATCTTCATCGGCGCGCGTTCCGCCAGCTTGGCGTATTCGGCGAGGTTATCGGACCAGATCGGCGTTTCGAGAAAGAACAGGTTGAACTCTGCCCAGTCCTGAATGACCGCGAGGCATTCGTCCGCGGTCTCGAACATGTACTGAATGTCCGCCATGAACGTCACCTCCGGCCCGACCGCCGCGCGTACGCTGGCGAGGACCTCGGTGTGGCGATCGTAGCTCTCCGCCATACCGTCGTGGGCGTAAGGGCCGGCCATCGTGCACTCCGCCTTCATCGCCCGGAAACCTAGCGCCTTGGCGCGCTCGGCCGAAGCGACCAGCGCATCGCGGTACTCACCGAAGCTGCGGCCGAGCGGCTGGAGCGAGGCGTATGGCGTAACCTGCGTCCGCTGGGCACCGCCGGGCAGCAGTGCGTGAACGGGCTGCCCCAGTGCCTTGCCGGTCAGATCCCACAAGGCCATCTCGATCGCCCCCAGAGCGTGGACGACGATGCCCCGCCGGCCGTTCATCGCGGTGCCGATGTACAGCTTCTCCCAAAGCGCGCCGATCTGGAGCGGATCGGCCCCGATCAGCGTCTCGCGAATGCCCAGCCCCATCGTATGCGTCCCGGGCGCCTCGATCGCCGCTTTGACCATCCATGGGTTGGCATCGGTCTCGCCGATCCCGGTCACTCCCCCATCGGTGTGGATGAGCACGATGAGGCCGTCCTGCGCCGAGGAGCTGAGCGTGGGATCATAGCCGGGGTCGAGGAGCACGAAGGTCTCGACCGCAGTGATCCTCAGGCGCGGCGGGTTCGCGGATAAGGCGGGGGAGATGGTTCTCATGCGTCCTCGCGGTGGAGTGATGCGTCCGGGCCGAGCTGCAAGCCGTGGCCCGGGGTATCGAAAAGGCGGAAGCGGCCGTCGATCACCGGGATGGGGCAAGCCAGCAGGTCGGTGGTATTCAGCCGCGAGTCCTCCACCACGAGGCAGTGCGGAAGCGCAGCAGCCAGGTGCGAGCCTACGTCCATAAGCGTGTTGCCCAGGGCGACGGCCACCCGTCCCAGAGCCGCGCGGGCAAGGACGAGCCCGTCCGAGATATTGTCGTGGAGCGGCAACACGTCGACCGCGCCGCTGGCGAGGAGCGCGAGGCGGGCCGAGGTCGGGAGATACTCGCCCGCGTTCAGCTTGGCGCCGGACAGCCGACCGCGCAGTGAGCAGAGCCCGGCGAAATCGTCACGCTGGATCGGATCTTCGACCCAGCCGAAGGTGAAGCCGGCATCAGCAAAGGCTGTCACGCGAGTGCAAGCGAGATGGGGCGTCCATGCCTCATTCGCATCGATCATCAGCCGCGCCTCCGGGCCGACCGCGTCACGCACGAGCGAGAGACGGTCGAGGTCGCGGGCGGGGTCGGACGCGCCCACCTTGACCTTGAACGCGGTGTGACCGGCGCGCGCGGCGGCAGCGTACCAGGCGTGCGCGGCGTTGTCGTCCAGAGGAAAGTCGAGGCCGCTCGCATAGGCGAGTGCGTCGCCCCGCGTGCCGCCCAGATACGCCCAAAGCGGCTGCCCGGCACGCTTGGCGGCGAGGTCCCAGAGGGCGGTGTCGATCGCGTCGGCAAGGCCGAACGGAAGCGCTGCGCGATGTCCGCCGCGCCGGTCGGGCACGCGGTGGAGCGCAGCCTCGGGCGCGGAGCCGGCGAGCAAGGGCCAGGCGACGCGCTCGAACAGGTCGATCAACCAGGCGCGAGGAGGCAGCGGAACGAAGAGACTGTCGAAAAATCCCAGGCCAACGTTGCCCTCGGCATCCTCAAGCTCGAGCGCGCCGACGTTATTGGTGTCTGCCCAAACATGCGCATCGCCGATGACGCGATCGCGGGCGAAGCGGAACCTGTGGATGCGGAAGCGGGCGAGTGGGCGCACGTTCAGGCGGCAACGATCGATTGCCGCTGCTCGCCGAGCCTGGCAATACCGAGCGGCGCTGCTGGTCCGGGACGCCCGGGCGGGGTGCCGGTCGAGATGATGTCCCCGAGCTGGAGCGAGAAAAAGCGGCGGCAAGAGCTGACCGGGAAGCCCGGCTTGGACACCATCGTCGCCGTTGAGCCGTCCTGGCAGCGTCCCCCGTCGCATACCGCCCGATCAGCGGCATCGCGCAGTCCTGGACGCTCGGAGCTGCGCGAGCCCCGCCGGACCAAGCGGATCATATCAGCATGCCGCCATCGACGGCGAAGAATTGGCCGGTGACAAAGCGGCTCTCGTCCGAGGCAAGGTATAGGCAAAGCAACGCAACCTCTTCCGGCGTTCCCAGGCGGCCCATGGGCTGGCGTTCGACAAACCGGGCCATCGCCTCGGCGGTCCCGTTCCCCGCCCGGCCTGCAGCTTCGACCCGCTGCAGCAGCGAGGGCGACTCGACCGTGCCCGGGCAGACCGCGTTGACGCGGATGCCTGACGCGACCCAGTCGGCAGCGATCGACTTGACGAGCCCAAGCAGCGCCGCCTTGCTCGCGCCATAAGCGGCGCGGTTTGGCAGACCCTTGAGCGAGGAGGCGACCGAGGCGATGCACTGGATGCTGCCTGAATTCGCCTGGATCATGGCGGGGAGCACGGTCCGGGCGAGATGATAGAAACTCTCGACGTTGACCGTGAACGAGCGGCGCCAGTCCTCGAGTTCACAATCCAGGACGGTGCCGTGGTGGACCCAACCGACGCAATGCACAGCGGCATCGATCGGCGGCAGGCCGGCGGCAAAGGCGGTGACCGCGCCAGCGTCGGTCGCGTCGAGCACCGACTTTTGGACGCCCTTCAGGGTCGATAATCCGGCGCTGTCCACGTCGGTCGCGAACACGCGCGCGCCTTCCGCGGCGAACAGAGCCGCGCAGGCGCGGCCGATTCCAGCGGCGGCAGCGGTTACCCAAATCGTCTTGCCGGCCAATCTTGCCAAACCAACCCCCATCGAAGCATGCCCGAATTACGGACATCATGATCGCATGTCGAGACAGTTGTGCGTGATGCGCTGATATGCGACGGCGTTGCCGATGGCTCATATCGTCAGGGCGAAGCAGAGTGAAACCTCGCTTGGTAAGGCACTTCGCCTGTTGTCGGCGATCGGCGAGAGCACCGACCCGCTTGGAGTGAGCGTCTCCGAGCTGTTGCGGGTGACGGGGCTGTCGCGCCCGACCATTTACCGCTTCCTGGGCGAGTTGCAGGCCAGCGGCATGGTCAGCGGGGATCCGCGCCAGCCCCTGTGGCGGCTTGGACCTAAGGTGGTCGCACTAGCCGCAGTCGCCGGGAACTGGGCAGGTCTTCGCCGCCGGGCGCGTGCGGCGATGGAAGAGTTCGTCGCGGAGGTCGGTCACACCGTTCATCTCGGCATCCGCGACGGATTTGAGATCGTCTACATCGACAAAGCCGAAAGCGCGCGGCACTTGGCGATCTCGTCCGCGGTCGGGCAACGGCGCCCGATCAACGTCACGGCGCTGGGTAAGTGCCTGACCGCGTTCGACCCCAATCCCCAGATGGCGCGCATGGTGGCGGACGCGGGATTGACGAGGCGGACGCCGGCATCGATCGTCGATCCCGAGGCGTGGCTCGCGGAGATCGCGCGCGTTCGCGCCGAGGGCATCGCCCACGACAACGAAGAGTGCGATCCCGGCGCCCGCTGTGTCGCCGCGCCGATCCGCGACGCTCACGGCTTCGCCGTGGCCGCGATCAGCATCTCGGCGTTGGTAACCCGGGCGGAGCTCGATTTCATGCAGTTGGCCAGCCAGCTGCGGGCAGTCGCCGAAACTATCGGCATGGCACAGGATTGACCGCCCCTTGAGACGGGTGTCTATCAGGCGATAATGCGGGTTTGCCCGGATTGTGCTGCGGACATTACGATGGGCGGTCAATGATTGCAGACGGGCGCCTGATCTGGTCGGTCGGGCTCGGTACGACCCTCGGGATGGCGGCGCAAAGCGCTTCGTCGTTCCTCTTCTACGCGCTGAAGACGGCGGCAGGGCTGACGGTCGAGCAGGCGACGCAGGCACTGACCGCCGAAGGCGTGGCGATGGGGCTCGTCATGCTCATCGTTTCGCCATCGATTCATCGGCTGCCGTTGCGGCCACTGCTGGCGCTGGCGATCCTGGCTGCGCTTGGCGCGCAGGTCGCTTCGGCACAGGTCGACGGCTACGGCCCGATCCTCGCGGTGCGCGCGCTATCGGGCATCGGCTTCGGGCTCATCTACGCCGTCGCGTCCGCGTCGGGTGCGGCCTCGCCCACGCCCGAGCGGGTCTATGCGGCAGCGGGCACGATCCAGCTGGTGTGCGGCGCGGCGCTCAACCCGTTGATGGGCTGGGGGCAGTCGCTCGGCCGGGCGGGTGCGTTCGGCGCGGTCGCGCTGTTCGGCGCGGTGCTGGCGGCGGGGCTGCTGTTCGCGCCGCCGCCTGCGCGCCTGGCCTCGATCGTGCGAGCCGCCGGAACCCGGCCCCAGCTCGCGGCGGTGGTCGCCGTGCTCCTTGCAATGGTGCTGTTCGCGGGCGGGGCGAACGGGGTCTATATCTACTATGTGCCGGTGGCCGACGGGGTCGGGCTGAGCGGCGAGGCGCTGGGCTACGGCCTGTCGGGCGTGTCGCTGGTGGGGGCGCTCGGCGGGGTTGCCGCCAATCGGCTGGGGCTGAGCCGCGGCCGGATCGCCCCACTGGGCGGAGGCTTGCTGATGATGGGCGCGGTATCGTGGTGGGTGCTGATCGTGCGCTCGCCCGCCGAGTTCTGGGTCGCGTTCACGCTGTGGATCATGATCTACATCTTCGTCAACGCCTACCTGTTCGGGCTCGCCGTCGCGGCCGACCCATCGGGGCGCCTGGCAGCGGCAACCGGCGCGGCGCTGATTCTTGCCAATGCGGGCGGGACGTGGGGCGTGGGTTGGGTCGCCGCGCGTACGGGCGAGGCCAGCTGGGGTGCGGTGGCACTGGCGCTCTGCGCCGCAGCGGCCGTTCTGACCGTGTTGGCGGACGGGCTGATCAGGTGGCGAGCGGGCGCTCCGGCCCAGGCTGATCGTCGAGGTTGAAGATGCAGGTCATCGCCGCCCACTCGGCCGGGCCTTGGCCGCCGCCGGGAGGGCGCTGGTAGCTTTGCATCAGCCGTTCCCACTGTTCGACCCGGGAACCGGCGAGCGCGCCGGTGCCGGCCGGGGCGTCCTCGCGATCGGCTACCATGATCAGGCGCGCGCCCCAGCGCCAGATCGACAGGTGACAATAACCCGATGCACGTAGGTCAGCCACCACCTCAGGCCATACCGCGCCGGGCTCGTGCCACCGCTCATACTCGGCAATTCGCTCGGGGTCGTCGTCCAGATCGATCGTAAAACAAAGACGCGACGGGCTTGCCATCAGTCGAGCGGATTGGGCGTGGCGTACTGTCCGGCACCGGGGCTTTCGCCGGCCGCGTTCACCGCGACCACCTCGAAGTGATAGGTGGTGCCGTTGGTGAGCGTACGAAAGTTGTGCTGCGTGCCCGGGCCGACCTCGACCGTCGTGTCCCACTCTCCGGGCGCGAGGCCGATGCGTGCGCGATAGCCGGTCGCGCCAGGGACCTCGCTCCAGCGGAGCAGCACCGCCTTGTCGGACGCGGCCGGCACGAACAGCCTGGGCGCGGGCGGGGGCTTGGTGGCCGCATCCACCGGCGGGGCCGATACGATCGGTACCTGCGGAGCGATTGCGGTGACGGCGAAATTGTCGAAGCCGCCGAGGTTCCACCCGGTGCCAACGCCCGCCATGCCCGCAGGCCAGCGCGGGTCGTCTATGGCTGCGACCTGCCGGCCATCGACGGTGGCGGTGATCCGGTCGCCGTGCATCGCGAGCTCGAGCCGTCGCCAGCGGCCGCGTCCCGGCCCGACGGTCCCCTGCGCGAGCACGCCGTCCTTGACCGCGTGGAGCAATTCCCATCGGCCATCATCGTGAACCCGAAGCTGATAGCCGTTGACCGCCCCTTCGGACGAAACCTTGATGACCCGGCCGAGCACGCTCGCCCAGCCGGCATCGTCGAGCCGCGCGTCGGCGGCAACGCGATAGTCGCGCCATTTCGAGCTGCCGGTGATGGTCGGCGCCCCCATCTCGACCATCGTGCGCCAATAAGTCCAGCCGATGGGGATGGTTGCGGTCTGTTGATTGAGGCAGCGGCCGGGGCGGCCGCCCGCGCATGGTCCAACCTCGAACGCACCGTTGAGGTCGGCGAACCAGCGCCGTGCCTGGCCCGGCTCACCATCGTCGAAGCCGTCGGCGAACGGCGCGGGGAAAGCCTGGTCCGGGGGCGATGCCGGCGTGGCTTTGCCGCCGCCGGCAAGCGTCGTCAGCGTGTAGACGGCGTTGGCGTCCGCGGTGAACTCGAGGCGCCCGGCGCCGGGCTGGAGGATCGCCACCCGCTCGAACCAGCTGGTCGGCGTCGAGCGCCAGACGTGCACGGGCCGCTCGCCGAACTCGGGTACGACGGTCAACGCGAAGGGCTGGGGAGCGGTCGCCGACAACGTCTCGACCACCATCGTCCACTCGCGGCCGTCGGTGAGCACAACATGGCTGCCGCCGCCCGGCATCAGTCGGCTTGCGGCGTCGAGGTAGCGCCAGCCGGGCCGGGTGAACTGGGTGGTGTGCGCGACTACCCACAGCGGCGACTTCACCTCGAAATGGCCCGACCACGGGCGATCCGCGCGCATCAGCCCGGCATAAGGCAGTTCGAGTGTATCATAATAGGACGAGATCAAATTCCAGATGTTGGTCGAGGTCATCCGCCCTTGCACGTAGTTGCGGTTCAACAGCTCGGCCAGCGGCGGGGACTGCTCGCCGCTCACTCCCCAGGCATCCCCCCATGGCCCGTCCTCGGTGGCCCACAGCGGTTTGCCCCATCTGGCGGCGAATTCGCGCGCGCGCTCCGCGCTGCCGAGCCGCGCACCAACGCCGAAACGGGGGTAGTGGGTGGCGATGATCGCCGTGGCCGCGAGCATCTCTGGGTCGTTTGCCAAGGCATCGACGATCGTCCAATCGTTCACCAGGTCGTCGGCCGCGATCCGCGTGCGCTGAAGCCCCGCTTGGTCGAGCGCGGCCCGCAGGGTCTTGATGAAGTTGCGATCGATCTGCGTTTCGTTCCACAGGCCGAGATTGTCGATGTGCAGACCGTGCTCGCGCTTGGCCCCCAGCACCCAGCGCACGAGATAGTCGGCGGCGGCGGGCGAGGCCGGATTGCCGACCCAAGCAGGAAAGTTCCAGGCCAGCGCGCTCAGCACGATATCGGGATTGCGCTTGACCGCCTCCTTCATCAGCCACCACTGGTAACCCCGGTGATAGTTCTCGTCGGCCGCCGCGCCCAGGTCATTGCGCGCGGCCCCGATGGACCCGGCGTCACGGTCGCTCGCCGCTGCGTGCGGCTGGAGCGAGGCGCCGGCGGGTGGCCCTCGCATATGCGTCGGCTCGGCCCCCTCGGTCGAGTTGCCGTCGGCACCGATCTCGACCTTCATCGCCTGGAGCGCCGCGCCCCGCTCGGGCGCGAACAGCAGATCGAGGATCTGGCTGCGCTGCGGTTCCGGATAGTCGATCAGCAGGCGCGAGGTGGCGCCGCCCCCGCTGGTCGCCCCGATCCCGTCGAAGCGCGCCCCGGGGCCGGCCGGATCGACGCGGATCGCGATCGGTGCACCCGGAACGGTGCGCATGGTGGCCGGATCGGCCCCCTGGGTGGCATTACCGTCGCCGCGGATCTCGCCCTCGAGCTGCGGGAGAGCCGCGCCATGCCCCGGCCGGAGCAGCAGATCGGCCGGCTGGCTGCGCCGCGGATCCGGATAATCAATCCGCAACCGCGCGGTAGCGCTCGGGCTGCGGTCGCCTACGCCGTCGATTTGCCGATCAGGGCCGAGGCCGCTGGCGATGGCGGGCGGTCTGGGCGCCGCCGCGGCGAGACACGCCGGGAGCACAGAGGCCAGACAGATACAAAGCGCACGGCGCATCGCGGTCCTCGTTGCCCGGCAAAATGAGGAGTGTACACACGCAAGTTTCTGAGACAAGTGTTTCGACATTTAAGTCGGAATGGTGGCGTGGCCGTGGCGGAAGTTGGTGCGGGGAGATACGAATGAAAACGACACGGCGAGAGCTGATCGGCGGGGCAGCCGCGTTGGGGCTCGTCGTGGGCGGGGTGTGGCCGGCCCGCGGGGCGGCACCTCGGACGCTTGCTCTTACGCCGCGCGCGTTCGTGATCGACGGCCAACCCATCACGCTCATCCTGGGCGCAATCGACTATTTTCGCGTGCCTCCGGCGCTGTGGCGCGACCGGCTGCTGCGCGCCAAGCGCGCTGGCGTGAACGCGGTTGCCACCTATGTCGCCTGGAACGTGCACGAGCCGACCAATGGGCGATTTACCTTCGAGGGCGACGCCGACCTGGGGCTCTTCCTCGACATCGCGCACGAATTGGGGATGTTCGCGTTCCCCCGGGTGGGACCGTTCATCTGCGCGGAGTGGGAGGGCGGCGGCCATCCCGGCTGGCTGTCCGCGCTCGGGGAGACGGAATTGCGCGCCGCGCATCCGCCCACGCTGGCGCTGGTGCGGCGGTACTTCGAACGGCTGAGCGCCGTGCTCGCCCCGCGCCAGCTCGACCGCGGCGGTCCGATCGTGATGATCCAGCAAGAGAACGAGTTTTTCTTTGTCGGCCGTCCGGGCACCAAGGAATATCAAGCTACTCTGGTGCGCTACCTGCGCGAGTTCGGCATCACGGTTCCGATTACCGACTGCAACGGGCTGCGCCCCGACACGCGCGTCGAGGGATCGATGGCGACGCTGAACGGGGGCGGCGAGGCGAACGTGCGGGCGCTCCAGGCCTACCAGCCCGACCGGCCGGCGATCGTCAGCGAGCTCTACACCGACTACATCACCATGTGGGGCTGGCCAGCCAATTCGTACCCGACCACAGGTCATGTTCACCATCAGGCGTTCGAGACGGTCGCGGCGGGCGGCATGCCGGCATATTTCATGTTCCACGGCGGCACCAATTTCGGCTTCACTGCAAGCAACAGCTGGAAATCGGACCAGAGCTTCGTCACCACCCGCTATTACCCGCGCGCGCCGATCGCCGAGGGCGGGGCGCTCAACCCGACCTATTTCGCCCTGAAAGCCGTCCACCAGCCGCTGCGCGCGGCCGAGCGGTTCCTGACCGCGGCGCAGCCGGCGGACCTGCCGACCGCGATCGCCGGGCCGGTCCGCGCGAACGCGATGCAATGCCCGCAGGGGCTGCTGATCTTCGTCCAGCCGCGCACGCCCGAACGCGTCGGGCACGTGTTCCACACCGACAACCGCTCGGGGCCGCTCATCCAATTGGAGGAGCAGTGGCCGATGGTCGAGGAGGCGGCACTGGCGGGGACCATCCGCCTGCCGACGGGCGCAGTCGTCGAGCTGGCCGAACCGTCGTCGACGCCCTCGGTGCTGCCATGGGCGCTCGAGATCGATCCCGGCCGGCGGATCGACTGGAGCAATGCGACGCTGATCGGCCTTGCCGGCAGCGCCGCGCGCCGCGTGGTGATCCTGCGCGGCGCGGCGGGGCGGCAGGGGGTCATATCGATAAGCGGACGTGAGGCCGCCTTCACCTTCGCCGACGCGCCGGTGCGGCTGGAGGTGGGCGGTGTTGCCGTGATCGGTCTGGACGAGGGCGCGGCGGCGCGGACCTGGTTCGCCGACGGGCGCACGCTGATCGGCCCTGCTTATGTGGGCGAGGCACGGGGCGAGGCTCACGAGTGCTGGCTCGACGGCGACAGCGCCGCGCTGACGACCGTCTCGAGCGCCGGCGAGATCGCGACCCGCACGCTGGCGCCCGCCGCGATTGCCAGCGCGCGGGTGGCGTTGTCCAACTGGTCGGCGCGGTCGCTGCCTGAAATCGGCGCGGCGGAGGGCTGGGAGCCGCTGCCCGGTCCGCGCTCGCTCGAAACGCTGGGGGTGCTTCATGGATATGCGTGGTATCGGGCCCGCGCCACGTCACCTACGGCGCGGCGTGCGGGCCTATTCTTTACCGCTGCCGCCGATCGGCTGACCGTGTTCATCAACGGCACCCGGGCGGGCGTGTGGGGGCGCGGCCCGGGCGCGGAACGCGACGCTCTGCCCGTCGAGCTGCGCGCCGGGAGCAACGACATCGTGCTCCTTGCCGACAACATGGGCCGGCGGTCAGAGGGGGCGCTGCCCGATTCCAAAGGTGTGCTTGGTCCCGCCTATCTCGATGCGGTTGTGCGCCCGTTGCCCATCGCGTCGATGATGATTGTGGACGCCATGCCTACCCAGTCGTGGCGCGCGCAGACCTACCGTCACTACTACAGGGAGGCGCCGATCGTGCGCGCCCGCTGGAGCTTGGAGGCCGGGGCGGGGGAGGGTCTGACGCTCTCGCTGCGGTGGCTGCCGCAGTTCGCATGGGTGATGGTGAACGGCCGCGTGGTGGCCGAGCATCCGGGCGACCTTGCGTTGGCGGACGGCAGCGCATTTGGCTCGGTGGTGCTCGATGAATATCTGACGGGTGGTGCGGTGACGCTCGACCTAGTGCTGATGGGCACGCCGGTTGGAGATCTGGCGGACCACGTCAAGCTGATCGCCTATCCGCGCGACAAGCTGTTGACCGGTTGGGCGTGGCGGCGATGGGCAGACCCGGTCCATGCCGGCACGCCCACGAAGGGCGATCCGTGTTGGTGGTCGACGAGCTTCGACCGGCCCGCGACGCCGGGGCCCTTCTTCCTGGTGACGGCGGGGCTGAGCAAAGGGCAAGCCTGGCTGAACGGCCGCGCGCTCGGCCGCTATTGGGAGATCGGGCCGCAACGCACGCTCTATCTGCCCGAGCCCTGGCTTACCCAGCGCAACCGGCTCGAGATCCTGGATGAGGAGGGGGCGAACCCACGCGGGCTGGAGGTGGTGCGCGACGTGAGCGTGCCGTCGGCCATGATTGTCGCGTGATCCGCGCCGGGCCGGTCGGGTTTCTCGCGCCGCGCACATGAGTGAAGCGCCGCCGACGCCCCGCGCGGAGGCGGTCGACGCGGCGATCAAGGTGAAGTTCGCCCGCCTTGCGGCGGCGTAGTATTGCGCGGGCGCGGTGGTGTTGTTCAGCATAGCAAAGGTCGCAATGCTAGATGGTGGGCGAGGGTGCGAATACAGCCTGGAAGACGGGCAATCTGATCCGATACTTCCGCCACACGCACGTCCTCAGCACCGCAAGGGCAGAACCCCCTACGGAATGTGCAGATGCTAGCGTGAGTTGATGACGGCTGCGGCGAGCTGGATGATGGCGCTGAACCTGTGGCCGGTGCGGTCGGCGGGCATGGCGCTGCGGGCGAACTGTGCGGGCTTGCACCAGGACGCCGTGGGCAGGTGGCTCGATCCCGGCCGTGCCGGAGCGATGACCCGGCAGCAGTCTGACGCACGCCGTTGCCGAGCGCATCGGCGAGCGCCAGGATCTGGCGCGTCATGCCACCCTTGGACTTGCCTGCGGCCCGGCTCCGAGTTCCCCTGTTGCGCCCTGTGCATGATGGCGAACCTTGACGATCGTGGCGCCCGCCATGGCTTAGCCCATGTCCGGCTCGGCCGAGCAGGCCTTGAAAAGGCTCACGAGAGCGACGGCTTTGCGCCGGTCGCCGTCGCGTCGGCGGGCCGTGCTGCCATTGTCGAACATCGCCGCCGGGCGCGCCCCGGGGCGGCCGGTCCGCGCGATCCACACAATCGCCTCGGGAAACGGCGGTTGTCACTCGCGCTGGGTATCGGCCGGTACGGCGCGTTCCATCCGCAGCGTGAATCACCTCACGCCCTCATGAAGCCTAGGTCCCGACACAGCCTAGGGCGGCGCGCGCAGAGCGAAAGCAGCCGGTACGTAGTGCCTTTGCCTACATGCCGCTCGCGGCGGCTTTCCCTCGATCCGACCAGGCCGGGCTCCAGGATCATTTTTCGGGGTGATCGCCGGGTGGGAGATCTATCCGACACCTTGATCACGGCCACTGCCATTCAGATCGGTCACCCCCCCCTCATGCCCCGACCGATATTCCGCCCGTCGGTCTGGCCTGAACGGCGGATTGGGGTAGGAGAGGACGGCGAGCAACTGCCGGTTGGTCAGCAACCGGCGACGGCGGCGCGACCGCCCTGGGAACACCTTCTCGCGCGCAGCCTCAGGCAGCGCGGGGCAGGGCGCGGGGGGCCGCGGCCGAAGCCCGGCCGGCGGTTCCGGCAAGCAGGCGGAGGGGCATCGCGGCGGCGCTCCCCTGCCCGGCCAGCGGAGAAAAAGCGGTGGATTGCAGCCCGGCGATGCATTGCAGCCTGACTGCCTCGGCCGAATGCGTCACGCCCAGCTTGTCCATCATGTTGGCGCGGTGGATCTCAACCGTGCGCGGGCTGATGTCGAGCGCGCGGGCGATGAGCTTGTTGGAATAGCCTTCCGCCAGCCAGTCGAGCACTTGGCGTTCGCGGCGGCTGAGGGTGGCGATGCTCCGCTGCGCTTCCACCATGCTGCGTCGTCCGCTGATCTGCCGCTCGGCCCCGCCGTCTATCTTGTTCACCATGCGGGCAAGGTCGTCAGGGGCCAACGGCAGCGACAGGAAGTCGAGCGCGCCTTCCTCCACGGCGCGGACCACGTCCTGCACGCCGGGTGCATCGGCGACCGCCACCACCGGCAGCCAGATCCCCGCAGTGCCCAGGCGCCCGATCACCAGGCCGATGCCGCTGCCCAGCAGTTCACCGCCGACCAGAACCACCCCTGCCCCGATCGGCCGAGCGACCAGTTCGACCAGGTCTGCGTAGACTTCGGCATGGCAGCCATATGCGAATGCGGCGCGCGCCTGCTCGGCGCGCGAGCGGCTGGTGCCGCCGACGATGTGGAGGGTGGGTTGCATTTCCATGAGCGCAAGACTGCTGCTGCCCACTGCTTCGCTCATGTCCAACTGCCCCGGTTTCCGAGCCTTTCAACCGGCCCTTGGAACCTTATGGCGGCAATTTCCTGCCGATTGGTTAATATCGGAGTGCATTTAACCTGCGTACCATTTCGCTCCGGGCAAGCCCTTAGGGATCGTTTACTCGCCCTTTACCAGTTCCCCCCAATAGAGGGCTCGCCGAATCACAGCCAGCGGGTGGGCAAAGGACTGCAGGCAACTTACCGGGAGGGTTGATAGAAGCTGTAATCGGGCAGCGAATGGAAAGCGGTCCGCAACGCCTCGCTCCAGCTGGACGAGATGGCGACGTAATAGGGATCGGACTGCTCGATCCGGCGCTCGTGCAGCGCCTTGAAGCCATCGCGCTCGATGACCAGGAGGTCGAGCGGCAGGCCGACCGACAAATTCGCCTTGAGGGTGGAGTCGAAACTGACCATCAGCAGCTTGACCGCATCCTCGAAGCTCATTCCCCGGTCGTAACCGCGGATGATGATCGGGCGGCCATATTTGGTCTCGCCGATCTGGAAGAACGGGGTGTCGAAGCTCGCCTCGATGAAATTGCCTTCGGGATAAATGAGGAACAGGCGCGGCTGCATTCCCTTGATCTGGCCGGCCAGGATGATCGAGGCGGTGAAGCGCGAGGAGCCCGACTTGTTTTCCGCCTGGGTGCCGCGGACGGTCTCGCGCAGCAGCTTGCCGGCTTCGGAGGCAGCCTGGAACATGGTCGGCAGACCGAGCAGCGAATTCTGCCGATCGTCGGGCGTCTTGGTGCGTTCCTCGAGCCGGCTGATCACCGCCTGAGTGGTGGCAAGGTTGCCAGCGGTCATCAGCGAGATGATCCGCTCGCCCGGCACCGTCCAGTGGAACATTTTGCGGAATACCGAGATGTTGTCGACGCCCGAATTGGTCCGGGTGTCGCTCATCAGTACCAGGCCCTTGTCGAGCAATAATCCCACGCAATAGGTCATCGTCAGGCCTGTGCCATCCCTCTCTTGGTGCTGCTGCGTCGCACCGGCAAGCCCGGGCCGGTTGGGGCGATCGGCAGGGCGCCCGGCCGCCGGTCGGCGCTGGCCTTCCTGCCAACAAGCAATCGGCCAATCCCCAAAGGCTCGGCGGCGGGCGACCGGCGCGCCAAGTGCGGGAACAGCACCGGGTACAGGGTCGCGTTCGGGCCGTCAGCACCCCCGTCTGCCGCGCCGGAAGCACTCGCGCACGCGCTCATTGCGACCGCGCGACGCTTCATCGCGCGACCGCCGGCTTTGCCCCTGGTACGCATCGCCGTGCGCCATGGTCAAGCCGGACGGTCGGCGCTGCTCGCAGATAGTCGCGGCGGACGGCCTCATGAGTTTTCGCGCCAGGCCTCGCCCGGCCGTTGCTTCTCGCCAGCTTGTTCACTGAAGTTCCCCGCCAGCCGATCGTTCTATTGCCGGACCCAGAGCCGTAGACCCGGCGGCGCCATGCCCTCGCTGATCCCTGCGATCGACGCCGGGTTGGCATCTTTGCAAGCCGTGACGGCCGGGTATGGCGCCCGCGCGCGGGCGGCCTGCCTGCACACGCGCACCTGTTTGTTGCCGCCATTGGGCGACCGGTTGATCCAGCGCCGCCGCATCCTCCACCGTCAGCCCCGCGGCCGCGTTGACCCGGCTTATCCCGGCGAGCGCCACCGTGTCGCAATCGGTGCGGCCCGTTGCCGTAGAGCTTCTCGCAACTTCTCCCCGCCGAACCGCAGATATGCGCGCGCCCGCTCATTGCCGCTGCCTGGGGACCCGGTGCGCCACCGTCGCGGTTAGGCGCGCGAGGATGGTGTCGGCGCCCTTGCCGCCGATCGATGCCCGATCACGGTTGTCGCGGCGAGTGACCAGAGGGCGTGGCGCAACCACTCCTGGCCGGACTGCCGCATGCGCGCACCTGCTCATTGCTGCTGGCCCGCGACCTGCTGTTCCACCGCCACCTCCACCGTGAGGCCCGCGGTTACCGCGCCGTAGCTGATGCCGGTGATCGGCGCCGCGTCGCGGTAGTCGCGACCCGTGGCCACGCGGACGTAGCGCGGATCGGGGCTGATCTGGTTGGAGATATCGAAACCTACCCAGCCCAGGCCCTCGACAAAGGCTTCCGCCCAGGCGTGGGTCGCTTCCTGCTCGACCCGGTCGTTCATCATCAGGTAGCCGCTGACATAGCGGGCGGGGATTTCCAGGGCGCGGGCGGCGGCGATGAAGATATGCGCGTGGTCCTGGCACACCCCCTGGCCGGCAGCGACTGCCTCCTCGGCGCTGGTATCGACGCCGGTCTCGCCGGTGGCGTAATCGACCGCGCTGCAGATGGTGGCCGAAAGCTGGTGCAGCGTGGGCACGAGGCCGGTTTCGCCGCGATCGACCGAGGCGATCAGCTGCCTGATCTTGGGGCCCGGCCGGGTCAGCCTGGTCTGCCCGAGGAAGGCCCACAGCGGCAGGTGGCCGGCATGGTGGCCGAGCACGCCGGCCTTGTCTTCGGTATCCACCTGGCCGGTGCAGGTGACCATCACTTCGCGCACGCCCGTCTCCACCGAGATCAGGGTGACGTGGTTGTGGTTCTGGTCATCATAGGCGAACTCCTCGCGCGCACCTTCGTACTCCATCCGCCAATCACGGATGCGCTGGCCCTGCGTGGTTTTGGGGGTCAGTCGCAGCCGCTGCAGTCCGTGCGCCACGGGCTTGGCGAAGCTGTAGCGGGTGGTGTGGCGGATGGCGAGGCGCATGAGGGGCTGTCCCTTCGGGGGCTCAAGAGATGAAGCGGTAGTCCTCGGCAATGGCCGAGGCGATCGTGTGATTGTGCCTGATGAAATCGATGAGAAACTCGTGCAGCCCCTGGTCGAAGATGTTCTCGATGGTGCGGTCGCCCAGGCTGAGGTCGGACTGGCGCATGCATTCGTGGCAGCGGCGCTCGTGGCCGTGCAGGCGGGCGAGCGCGGCCAGGTTCTCCCGCATCGCGGCATAGCAGAAGGCGAGGCTGCGCGGGAAGCGATCGTCCAGGATCAGGAATTCGGCGATGGAGCGGGCGTCCATGCGCCCGGCATTGAGCCAGCGATAGGCGCGCTCGCCCGAAAGCGAGCGCAGGATATTGTCCCATTGCCCCGTATCGAGGGCGGTGCCCACGTAAGACAGCGAGGGCAGCAGCAGGTAGTATTTGACGTCCAGGATGCGGGCGGTGTTGTCGGCGCGCTCGAGGAAGGTGCCCGAGCGGGCGAAGGAATAGGTCTCGTTGCGCAGCATCGAGCCGTGGGTGGCGCCGCGCGCGAGGGTGGATTCGCGCCGGATCGCCGCCAAAGCGAGGCCCAGATTGCTCTCGCGGACCGGCCGGGCGAGCAGGTCGCGCAGCGTCATCCACCCCTCGTTGATCGCCTCCCACACCTCGGCGGTGATGGCCGAGCGGCAATAGCGCGCATTCATCCGGGCGCGTTCGAACATGGTCAGCACGCTTTCGGCGTTGTTGCGCCCGCGCAGCACGAAGTCGCAGACATGCGCCCCGTCATAGCCCTCGTGCGTGGCATCGTAGGCGTTAAGCAGGCCCAGCGTGGTGAGCACCGAGCGCCATTCCTCGGACGCGACGTCCTGCCCGCGGGTGAGCGTCATCCGGTGGCCGGCGGCGAGCAGGCGCACGGTGTTCTCGGCACGTTCGAGATAGCGGTACATCCAGAAGATGCCGTTCGCCACCCTACCGAGCATGATGCCGGCCTAGCATGGACCCATCGCTCTCACAGGTCGTCCAGCACCCAGCTGTCCTTGGTCCCGCCACCCTGGCTGGAGTTCACCACCAGCGAGCCCTTCTTGAGCGCCACGCGGGTGAGGCCGCCCGGGGTGATGTAGACGCCTTCGGGCGAGCACAGCACGAAGGGGCGCAGGTCGACATGGCGCGGCGCCAGGCCGCGACGGGTGAAGATCGGGCAGGTCGAAAGCGCGAGGGTGGGCTGGGCGATGTAATTGTCGGGCTTGGCCAAGAGCTTCTGACGGAATTCCGCAATCTCCCGCTTGCTCGAGGTGGGGCCGATCAACATGCCGTAGCCGCCCGACCCGTGGACTTCTTTGACCACCAGCTGTTCCAGATTGTCGAGCACATATTTGAGCGCGTCGGCATCGGCGCAGCGGAAGGTTTCGACATTTCCCAGCAGCGGCCGCTCGCCGGTGTAGAACTCCATGATCTCGGGCATGAAGGAATAGATCGCCTTGTCGTCGGCGACCCCGGTGCCCGGCGCGTTGGCGATGGTGATGCGGCCCGCGCGATAGACGTCCATGATGCCCGGCACGCCCAGCACGCTATCGGGGTTGAAGGTGAGCGGATCGAGGAAGTCGTCGTCGACGCGGCGATAGAGCACGTCGATCGGCTGGAAACCGACGGTGGTGCGCATCTGCACCCGGCCGTCGACGATCCGCAGGTCGCTGCCTTCGACCAGCTCGGCGCCCATCTGGTCGGCGAGGAAGGCGTGCTCGAAATAGGCCGAATTGTAGATCCCCGGCGTCAGTACCGCCACGATGGGATTGGCGCTCGCGTCGGGCGGGGCGCAGGCCGCGAGGCTCTGGGCGAGGCGGCGCGGATAGTTTGAAACCTGCTGCACCTTCACCCGGGTGAACAGCTCGGGAAACATGGCCATCATGGTCTCGCGGTTCTCGAGCATGTAGCTAACCCCCGATGGGGTGCGGGCGTTGTCCTCCAGCACCAGAAAGTCGTCGACCCCGATGCGCACCAGGTCGATGCCCACGATGTGGGTGTATACTCCGCCCGGCGGAGTGAAGCCGACCATCTGCGGCAGCCAGGCGTTGTTGTCGCGGAACAGGCGCTCGGGCAAGCGGCCCGAACGGATGATCTCCTGGCGGTGGTAGAGATCGTGCATGAAGGCGTTCAATGCCCGCACCCGCTGCTCGATGCCGCGCGACAGCCGCCGCCATTCGGCGCCGCTGATGATCCGCGGGACCATGTCGAACGGGATCAGCCGCTCCTCGGCGTCGTCCTCGCCGTAGACGTTGAAGGTGATGCCCGCGCGGCGGAAGAAGGTCTCGGCCTCGAAGCCCTTGCGCCGCACCCAGCCCGGCGCCTGCTCGGCCAGCCATTGCTGGTATCCGCGATAGGCGGGGCGGATGGACCCGTCGGGGCCGTGCATCTCGTCGAAGCTGGCGGGCTCGGTCGCGCTCATGTTACCCCTGTGACCCGAGCGTGCATGGCACGCTTCTAAATGTTCGCCAAGTGAGAGGCTGTTACAGCGCCCGGTTCAAACGACGGGGTTCAGGGGGCGGGGTTCAGGCGGCGAGCTCGCGGGCCACGGCACGGATCGCCTCGGCCGAATTGGAGAAGCCCAGATGGGTGCAGCGCAGCGCCACGGCGCGGTCGCGCTCGCCCGGGCGGCCGGCGGCACTGCGCGGGGCGATGATGCCGTCGCGCGCGCTCCACAGCGCCACGGTTTCCACCGGCGGCTTTTCCGGCACCCGCGCCTCGATCGGCGGGCTCATCACCGAGTGGCCGGTGATCATCTGGTAGATCCGCCACATGTTGTTGGAATAGGGCGTGTGGCTGAACGGCGAGCCCATGGTGACCACCTTGTCCACCATCTCGGGGTGACGCTTGGCGATCTCGCGGGCGAAGATGCCGCCCAGGCTCCAGCCGACCAGCACCACGTTCCGCCCATAGCGCCGCTGGACGTCTTGCACCCGCCTAGACAGCTGGTCGAACACCTGTTCGGTGGGTCCGAAATTGAACCCTGCACCCCAGCGCTTGACCGTATGGCCGGCCCCCTCCAGCGTGCGGGCCATGTAGCGCATGCGCAGCGGATGGGTGGCGAACCCGGGCAGCAGAATGACCACCCGCGGCGCGCTGGCCTGGTCGAGTTCCAGCGCCGGGCGAAACAGGCGCGCGACCGGCTCACCGAACGCCGTGACCTCGCCCAGCAGCAGCTCGATCCGCGGCGCGCTGGCCTCGTCGGGCGCCCGGTCCACGGCCAGCCGCGCCCGGCGCGAAACCGAGCTGCGCAGGTCAGCCAGCGAACTGCCGAACTGGGCCCGACGGGGAAGATGGGAGACGTTGGTGGTAGCCATTGATCCTACTGTAACCGAATTGTCTTGTTAGACGATGAACGGCCCTGCGTATCAAGGGTTTCTCGGTAAAAATCTGCCCGGCCGCGATCGGCCTCTTCGACCAGGCGCAAGGGGGACAGCTTGGCGATGCCCGGCAGCAATGCCATATCCGCACCATGGCAGAACTCGTTATCCGGCGCGGTCTCACAGAGCCCGACACCAGCGGCCAATTCGTCCCCCACAAGCCGCGGCGGCCCGAAAAGTCGCTGGGCGGGCGGCCGTTCAAGCTGGTTTCCGAATACGAGCCGGCGGGCGACCAGCCGGCCGCCATCGCCGAGCTGGTGGCGGCGGCGCGCGAGGGCGAACAGACGCAGGTGCTGCTCGGCGTGACCGGCAGCGGCAAGACCTTCACCATGGCCAAGATGGTGGAAGCGCTGCAGCGCCCGGCGCTGGTGCTGGCGCCCAACAAGATCCTCGCCGCGCAGCTGTACGGCGAGTTCAAGAGCTTCTTCCCCGAGAACGCGGTCGAGTATTTCGTCAGCTATTACGATTATTACCAGCCCGAAGCCTATGTGCCGCGCTCGGATACCTACATCGAGAAGGAATCGAGCGTTAACGAGGCGATCGACCGGATGCGCCATTCGGCCACCCGCTCGCTGCTCGAACGCGACGACGTGCTGATCGTCGCCTCGGTATCGTGCCTTTACGGCATCGGCTCGGTCGAAACCTATTCGGCGATGATCTTCGATCTCAAAAAGGGCGAGAGCGTCGACCAGCGCGAAATCATCAGGAAGCTGGTCGCGCTGCAGTACAGGCGCAACGACGTCGCCTTCGCCCGCGGCTGCTTCCGGGTGCGCGGCGACAGCCTGGAGCTGCATCCCAGCCATCTTGAAGACACCGCCTGGCGGATCAGCTTCTTCGGTGACGAGATCGAGGACATCGCCGAGTTCGATCCGCTCACCGGCAAGAAGGGACAGCCGCTCGACAAGGTGCGCGTGTACGCCAATTCGCACTACGTCACCCCCGGCCCGACGATGCAGCAGGCGACCCAGGCGATCCGCTTCGAGCTGACCGAGCGGCTCAAGGAACTGCACGCGGAAGGCCGCCTGCTCGAAGCGCAGCGGCTGGAGCAGCGGACCAATTTCGACCTCGAGATGATCGCCGCGACGGGCAGCTGCAACGGCATCGAGAACTACAGCCGTTTCCTGACCGGCCGCCTGCCGGGCGAGCCGCCGCCCACGCTGTTCGAGTACCTGCCCGAGAACGCGCTGCTGTTCGTCGACGAGAGCCACCAGACGGTGCCGCAGGTGGGCGCGATGGCGCGCGGGGACCACCGCCGCAAGATCACCCTGGCGGAGTACGGCTTCCGCCTGCCTTCGTGCATCGACAACCGCCCGCTGCGGTTCAACGAATGGGACGCGATGCGCCCGCAGACCGTCGCCGTCTCCGCCACGCCGGGGCCGTGGGAAATGGAGCAGACGGGCGGTGCGTTCGCCGAGCAGGTCATCCGCCCCACCGGGCTGATCGACCCGCCGGTGGAGATCCGCCCGGTCGAAGACCAGGTGCAGGATTGCATCAACGAGTGCCGCGCGGTGGCCAAGCAGGGCTACCGCACGCTGGTGACGACGCTCACCAAGCGCATGGCCGAGGACCTGACCGAGTTCATGCACGAGCAGGGCGTCCGCGTGCGCTACATGCATTCCGACGTCGAGACGCTGGAGCGCATCGAGCTGATCCGCGACCTCAGGCTGGGCGTCTACGACGTGCTGATCGGCATCAACCTGCTGCGCGAGGGCCTCGACATCCCAGAATGCGGGCTGGTCGCGATCCTCGATGCCGACAAGGAAGGTTTCCTGCGCTCCGAGACCTCGCTGATCCAGACCATCGGCCGCGCCGCCCGCAACGTGGACGGCCGGGTGATCCTCTATGCCGACCGCATCACCGGCTCGATGGAGCGGGCGATCGCCGAGACCGGCCGCCGGCGCGAGAAGCAGCGCGAATACAACGCGGCGCACGGCATCACCCCCACCACCATCCGCCGCGGCATCCAGGACATCGTCGCCCACACCGCCTCGCGCGACGGCGTGCTGATCGATACCGGCGATCCGGAACGCAACAACCTCGTGGGCCACAATTTGCGCGCCTACATCCAGGACCTGGAGAAGCGCATGCGCGCGGCGGCGGCGGACCTGGAGTTCGAGACCGCGGGTCGGCTGCGCGACGAGATCCGGCGGCTGGAGGCGGACGAACTGGGCATTCCCGATGCGGAAAAGCGCGCGCCGATCGTGGGGCGCAGCAACGAAGGCAAACCGGGTACGCGCAAGCTGCGCTACGGGCGGACGCAGCGGAAGATGGGGAAGTAGGGGGATTCCTGATTGAGAGGGAAAAATCGGGGCTGACCGCACCAAAATTTTGGTTCTATTGGATAGCTGCATTTTAGAGGCAGCCATGATCCAATCTTTTGCTGATTCAGAAGCTGAGCGAATCTTTCGCGGCCAGCGCAGCCGCGAGTTGCCGTTCGAAATTCAGAACACCGCCCGCCGCAAGCTGCGACAGCTCAGCCGCGCCCTGCGGCTCGACGACATGCGCGTGCCCGGCGGCAATCGCTTCGAGAAGTTGAAAGGCTTCACACCTTCGCGATATAGCGTGAGGATCAACGACCAGTGGAGGCTTACCTTCAGCTGGTCCGGTGGAGACGCGCATAATGTCCGGATCGAGGACTACCACAAGGGATGATGACATGTTGGACAACGTCCATCCGGGTGCGGTCCTGCGAGAGGATTTTCTGATCGGCACCGAGATACCGACCAGCCAGGTCGCACAGGCTACGGGCCTCGCGATGGCTCGACTGGATGCATTGTTGGACGAACGTGAACCGGTCGATGCAGCGACGGATTTGCGTCTCGCGCGCTATTTTGGCGTGAGCGAAGGGTTGTTCCTGGGGCTCCAGATCGACTTTGATCTCGAAGAAGAGCGGCGTGCGCACGGGGGCGAGTTGGACCGGATCGTGCCACGGGCCGCATGATTCTGCCAAACCGCTGCGCAACTACCGCATTCGCCCTCGTCCTGTCAGCCTGCCAACCATCCGCCGACGAAAGCACCCCCCCGCCCCAGCGCGTCGCCTTCGGGGATGCCAGCCGGGCGCTGCTCAAGCCGCTGAACTCGCCCGACACCAGCGCGGCCCGCTGGGTGGTGAACGAGAGCGGGCAGGCGATCCACTTCGGCAATGCCGGCGAACGCCCGCTGCTCACGCTCGATTGCCGGCTGGCGGCTGATCCGCCGCAGCTGCGCATCGTGCGCCATGTCCGCGCCCGGCCGGGCCACGGCGCGCTCTTGCCGGTGATCGGCAACGGCATGCGCTCGCGCTTCCTGGTCGATGCCGCGCTCGAGGACGGCGAATGGCGGTGGGAGGGCACGGTGCGGGCGGATGACCCGATGCTCGAAGTCTTCACCGGACCGCGCCCGCTGACGGCCACCTTGCCGGGTTGCGGGATGCTGGAGATCGCCGGCAGCCGCATTCCGGGCGAGTTCATCACCTGGTGCCGCGCTGGGGGCGCGGTGATGGAGGCCGAGGCGCAGGAGCAGGCGGAGGCGCCTGCCGGGGCGCCCGCGCGTCAGGGCGCGCCGGTCAGCTAGCTTGGGTCAGCTAGCTGGGGTCAGCTAGCTTCGGCCAGCGCTACCAGGCTGTCGGGGGTCAGCACCTGCGGCAGCGTCTCACCCTCCCCGCCCGCCGGGTACCACACATAGAGCGGCACTCCGGCCGCCCCGTGCGCGGTGAGGAAGCGCGTTATCGCCGGCTCGCGCCGGGTCCAGTCGCCGCGCATCGCCACCACGCCAGCCTCCTCGAACGCCTCGCGGGTGGCGTCGCGCTCGATCGCCACGTTCTCGTTCACCTTGCAGGTCAGGCACCAGTCGGCGGTGAACCACAGGAACACCGGCCTGCCCGAGGCGCGCGCCGCGGCCAGCGCCGCGGGGGTAAAGACCTGGGGTTGGAGCGCGCTCTCGGCGGCCCGGGCCGCCGGCGAATAGGCTTGGGGGGCCAGCACCAGGGCGACCGCCGCGAGGGCTCCGGCGACGATCGCCCGCCGGCCACCGCCGCCCTGCACGCTGGCGCTGCGCCAGGCCATCAGCAGGAGGACTGCCTGGATCGCGATCACCAGGCCGAGCGCGGCGAACCAAGCGCCGCCCAGCCGCCAGCACAGCCACAGCAAGGCTGCCGCGGCCAGGCCCATGGGCAGCGCCATGAGCTGGCGAAAGCGTGCCATCCACGGGCCGGGCTTGGGCAGCACGCGACGCAACGCAGGAACGAAGCCGAGCGCCAGGAACGGCAGCGCCAGGCCCAGGCCGAGCGCGGCGAACAGCAGCAGCGCCGGCGCGGGAGGCAGCAGCAGCGCCGCACCCAGCGCCGCGGCCATGAAGGGCCCGGTGCACGGCGTCGCCACGAAGGCGGCCAGCAGCCCGGTGGCGAAGGCGCTGGCGCGGCCGCCGCCGCGCGTGATCGACAGCGAGGGCAGTTCGTACAGGCCGGCGAAGTTCGCGGTGATCGCCACGCTCAGCACCAGCAGCGCCAGCACCACGCCGGGCTCCTGCAGCTGGAACGCCCAGCCGATCTCGCTCCCGCCCGCCCGCAGCACCAGCAGCAGGCCGCCCAAGGCCACGCAGGCGAGCACCACCCCCGCGGCGTAGGCCAGCCCCTCGCGGCGCGCCTGCGTCTCGCTCTCGCCGGCGCGGGCGAGCGTCAGCGCCTTGAGGCTGAGAATGGGGAAGACGCAGGGCATGAGGTTGAGCAGCAAGCCGCCCGCAAGTGCCCCGGCGATGAGGAGCCACAGCGGCGCGCCGCCAGTCGCCAAGGCGCCCTCGCCACCGCCGAGCGGCTCGCCGCCCCAGGGCACGGCCCCGGCTGCGGCGGCGAAGCGCAAGCCATCGGTCTCGCCAAGCGCCACGATGCCGGAAACGCGCCCGGGCTCCCGGCGCAGGCCGCCGCGCGCAATCTCGGCCACCAGCAGGTCGCCCTCGCGGCGGAAGACCTGCGGCGCGGCGTAGGCGACGGCCTGCTCCTGGGCCAGGAACACATGCGGCTGGCCGATGTCCAGGGTGGCAGGCAGCGGGATAGCGATGCGCAGCGCCTGGTCCGTGAAGGCGAAGCTGGCCTCGCTATCGAGCAGTGGCGGGACGGCCGCGCGCCAGGTGTCGAAGCGTTGGTCGCGCGCGCGCCTGCCCGGCGCCGGTTCGGTGGGCACGCGCAGGGTGAAGCTGCCGCTTTCGGGCACGCAGATCTCGTCGGTGCAGGCGAGCCACTCGGCTTCCACCGCGATCGGCACGAAGGCACCCGGAAGGCGGCCGGGCGGCACTTCCACCGGCACCAGCACGGCGTACGGCCCTTCGTAGACGTGGTTCATCAGCCCGGCGATCACCAGCTTTTGGGGCACCGGGTAGAGCGGCTCGCCCGCCTGCCAGCGTTCGGGCAGGTCCCAGGCGAGGCGCATGCCGTAGCCGGCATCGCCGGGATTGGCCCAGTAGCCGTGCCAGCCAGGCGCGGGACGAAAGTGCAGCGCCAGGGTGAGCGTCTGCCCCGGGACTGCCGGCCCTTCGGCCACCAGCTCGGCGTCAATGTTGTTGGCCGGGGCTGCGGGCGTCTGCGCCTGGGCAGGAAACGGGCCGAGCAGGCAGGCCAGGGTCAGGCCGAGCCGCGCCAGCCAGCGCCGGGCGAAACCCCAGGCGCGGGGCCGAGCGGCCCCAAGGTCGGTAGCGATGGTTCTTGCATCGGTCATGCCTCGCGATCTACGGGCGGGAGCGATGGCTCACAAGCGCGATCTCCTGATCCTGGGCGGCGGGCTCGTCGGCATGACGCTGGCGCTCACCGCCGCCAAGAAGGGCCTCTCCAGCCACGTGGTCGACCGGGCCGATCCGGCCGAGCTGACCGCCGAGGGAGCGGACGGGCGCGCTTCGGCCATTTCCACCGCCAGCTGGAACCTGTTCACCAACATCGGCATTGCCGACGCGCTCGAACCGTTCGGCTGCCCGATCACCACGATCGCGGTGACCGACGGGATGAAGCCGGGGCGCATCGATTTCACCCCCGAGCCGCACGAAGGCTCGTTGGGCCGGATGTTCGCCAACCGGCAGCTGCGGCTGGCGCTGTTCGAGGCGGCAGCCAGCGAGCCGCTGATCACCTGGCACCCGCGTGCCGAGGTGGCGGGCCGCGAGCGCGGCGAGCATGGCGTGGCCGCGGTGCTGGCCGACGGCACTCGGCTGGAGGCCGCGCTGATGGTCGTCGCCGAGGGCCGCGCCTCGCCCACGCGCGAGGAGGCGGGCATCGCGCTCGCCCGCTGGGACTACGGCCACCGCGCGATCATTGGCGGACTGGCGCACGCCAAGCCGCACGAGGGGGTCGCCTGGGAGATCTTCTACCCGGCCGGGCCCTTCGCCCTGCTGCCGCTCGTCGACGACGAGCAAGGCCGCCACCGCAGCGCGCTGGTCTGGACGGTCGCGGAGCGCGATGCCGAAGGGGTGCTCGCGCTGTCGGACCGGGCGTTCGGCGCCGAGGTCGCCAAGCGGATGCACGGCATCCTCGGCGAGATCGAGATAGCCGCGCCGCGCTCCTCCTATCCGCTGGGCTTCCATCACGCCGCCACCATCACCGCAGCCCGGCTGGCGCTGGTGGGGGACAGCGCGCACGGCATCCACCCGATCGCCGGCCAGGGGCTGAACCTGGGCCTGCGCGACGTGGCCGTGCTGGTCGAGGTGCTGGCAGAAGGGATGCGGCTGGGGCTCGAGCCGGGCGATGCGCAGCTGCTCGCCCGTTACGAACGCTGGCGCGGGCTCGATACGTTCATGGTGGCGTTGGCGACGGACAGCCTCACGCGGCTGTTCGGCATTCCGGGCGCACTGCCGAGCGCGGCCCGGCGGCTCGGCATGGCGGCGGTGCAGCGCGCTACGCCGCTCAAGCGCTGGTTCATGGACGAGGCGCGCGGCTTGCACGGCGACCTGCCCGCGCTGCTTCGCGGCTGACGCGCGGGCGCTCAGCCCAGAGGGTTCGCGGCTGCCGGGCTCGGCTGTTCCACCGTATTGCCGGTGCCGTCGCGCAGCCGGCGCGGCTCGAGGATCGCGGTGGTCTCCAGCAGTTCCAGTCCGCGCATGGCCCGGGCGTAGCGGTCGGCGTCGCCGAGCCACCCGCGCGCCTCGCCCGCATTGGGCAGGTTGCCTACCTCCGCCATGGCCGCCTCCACCCGCCCGCTCTCGAGGAACAGACGCGCTCGCTGCAGCCGGCTCTGCGGGCGCGGCGAGGGGGTATCTTCGGTGCGGATCACGAACAGTTGCGATAATTCCCGGCTGATCGTCGGCAGCACGCCTTCGCCGGCCGGCTGTTGCGTCAATACCGGGGCGAGGCCTTCCAGCGTGGCCAGCAGCCGGTCGATCGTGACCGGGTCCTCGCCGGCCGCCTGGACCGCATCCACCGCATTGGGCAGGGCGTCGCCGAAGCGCAGGCGCAGCTGGTCGGTCAAGTAGCCAAGCGGCGCGCCGCGCTCGATCGCGCGCCTTGCGGCAAAGGCGATCAGCAGGCCTTCGGCGCGCGACGCATTCCCGGCCGCCGCCTGGGCCTGCAGGTCGAGCCGGGTCAGCCGCTGCTCCATGGCCGCCACGCGCTGGTCGATGCCACCCTGCTGCAGCGCCACTTCCTCTACCGCCAAGACCGCACGGCGTGCTTCGACGACGCTCTGACGAGCGACCGGGAGCGGTTCGGAGGCCGCACGTTCGGCGGCGCTCGGTGCACCGCTGCCCGGCTCCTGCTGGTCGGCCGCGAAGATGAGTTCACCGGTCAGCGAGGACCACTCAAGTTCGCGCCCGAGATAATAGGTGGCCACCGCGCCCAGCAGGAACGCGGCCCCCGCGACTACCAGGATGGGGCGGGACGAGCGCGCCGTGGTCCTGACCGGCCGAGGCAGGCTTGTCGGGGCGCTTTGCGCCGAGGCGCCGACCTCCGGGAACCCGCTCGGCTGGTCCCGATCCGCCCGGGGAGAGAATGCATCGCTATCGTCCATAGTTCTTCCGCGGCCCGCCGGCCTATCGTTCGCCCGCGTTGCCCCAATGCCACATGTCGCGGACCAAGGCCAACAATGCGCTTTCCCGGGGTACCGGGGCGCTCGCAACCGCCGCCCAGCCCGGGCCGGCCTGCTCGGCGATCCGCTGGCCCAGGGCGGCGAGCGCGACGCTGGTGCGCGGGACGCCCAGCCGCTCGCACTCGCCCGCCAGATGCCGCGCCGCCTCGCCCGAATGGAGCAGCACCAGCGCGCCCGCCCGCAAGCCCTCGGCCAGTGCGGCGGGCAGCGGCAGGGCCGCGCTGGCGTAGACGAGGCAGGTGGCGATGCTGGCCCGCGGCGGAGCCACCAGCGGGACATGCGCGAGGCCGGCGAGGCGCAGGTAGCGCAAGGGCTCGCCGGCGCCGTCGAGCAAGCCTTGAAGGCCGCCTGCGCCGACCCGATCGACCACGAAGCCCGCCCCGCGCGCCGCCTGCGCGGTCTCCTCCCCCACCGCATGCACGGGCAGATGGCGATAATCGGCCAGCCTCGCCCCGCCGTGGCGCAGCGCGTTGGGGCTGCCGATCAGCAGCGCGTCGAAATCGCCGGGCGGCGGCGGCGCCCAGGCCAGCGGCCGGACCTCGAACAGCGCGACGCCCTCGATCGCCAATCCCACCTGTCGGCCGGCAGCGAGCGTGCGCGCCAATCCGGGCTGCGGGCGAATGGCAATGATCCTCACGCCCTTACCGCCTCAAGCGCTGCCGGAAAAATGCGCCGCGATGCCCGGTGATGCGCGGGCGAGCAGGTCGTGCGCCAGCCGCGCCGGGCCATCGGCGCCATGGGGTGCGAAGGTCGCCGCACCTTCCACCTTCTCCGCGCCATCGGGGCTGTAGAGCGCCGCGCGCATCGCCAGCCCGTCGCCAGCCACGTCGCACAGCACCGCGATCGGCGAGTGGCAAGTGCCGCCCAGCACCGCCAGCAGCGCGCGCTCGGCCATCACCTCGGCGCGGCTGGGCGCATGGTCGAGCGCCACCAGCAGTTCGCGCGTGCGGACATCGTCGGCGCGGCATTCCAGCGCGATCGCGCCTTGCGAGGGCGCCGGCAGCCAGTCGCCCGGATCGAGCGCGTGGCCGGCGCCATGCTCGCCCAGCCGCTCGAGGCCTGCGGCGGCGAGGAAGGTCGCGTCCGCCTCGCCCGCGGCCAGCTTGGCCATGCGGGTGGCGACATTGCCACGGAAGGTGATCACCCGGCAATCGGGCCGCAGATGCAGCAGCTGCGCCGCGCGCCGCGGCGCGCTGGTGCCGATCACCGCGCCGTGCGGCAGCGCCGCGATGCTGGCGGCGCCGAGCAGCCGGTCGCGCTTGTCCGCCCGCGGCAGGATGGCGGCGAGGTGCAGGCTGGCCGGCCGCATGGTCTCCACGTCCTTGAGCGAATGGACGGCAGCGTCGATGCGCCCCTCGCCCAGGCAGGCATCGAGCTCGCGGGTCCACAGCGCCTTGCCGCCGATCTCGGCCAGCGGGCGATCCTGCACCTGGTCGCCGCTGGCGATCAGCGGCACCAGTTCCACCGCCTCCGGCGCCCAGCCATGCGCCGCGCAGAGCCGGTCGCGGGTCTCGTGGGCCTGGGCCATGGCCAGCGGCGAGCGGCGCGTGCCCAACTTGATCAGGGGCTTGATCATGGGTCCAGGTTTGGCTTCGGCCGGCATCGGGTCGGCTTGCCCTAACCGGCAATTGCGTCCAGTGGAACCCGCCATGGACGGCGCGGACATCCTGGTTCTCGGCCTCGAAAGCTCGTGCGACGAGACCGCCGCGGCGCTGGTGACGGGAGACCGGCGGATCATCGCCCAGGTCATCGCCAGCCAGGAGGAACAGCACGCGCCCTATGGCGGCGTGGTCCCCGAGATCGCCGCCCGCGCGCATGTCGAACGCCTCGCGCCGATGATCGCGCGGGTGCTGGACGAGGCGGGGGTCTCGCTGGCCGAATGCGACGCCATCGCCGCCACCGCCGGGCCGGGGCTCATCGGCGGGGTGATGGTGGGCCTGGTCACCGCCAAGGCGCTGGCGATGGCGACCGGCAAGCCGCTATTGGCGATCAACCACCTGGAAGGCCACGCGCTGAGCCCGCGGCTGGCGGATGCGACGCTCGCGTTCCCCTATGCGCTGCTGCTGGTCTCGGGCGGCCATTGCCAGATCCTGCGGGTGGCGGGCGTGGGGCGTTACCGGCGGCTGGCCACCACGATCGACGATGCGCTGGGCGAGGCGTTCGACAAGACCGCCAAGATCCTGGGCCTGGGCTATCCGGGGGGTCGGGCGGTCGAGCGGCTGGCCGCGAGCGGTAACCCGCGTGCGGTACCGCTGCCGCGGCCGCTTGTGGGTAGCCGGGAGCCGCATTTTTCCTTCGCCGGGCTCAAGAGCGCAGTGCTGCGCGCGAAACAGGGGCAAGTATCTGCGCAAATATCTGCGCAAAGTCCCGCTCACCCTGAGCTGGTCGAAGGGTCGTCCTTTGTTTCGGAACCGGAGCCGGGAAGGAACAACAGCCCTTCGACAAGCGCGGGACGAGCGGGGGCGGGGATGGGTCTGAGCTCGAAGCGGACCAGCGTTGGGCGATCGCCTGGTGCTTGGTCGGACGCCGACATCGCCGCCAGCTTCCAGCAGGCGGCGATCGATTGCGTCGTCGATCGGCTTGCCGTCGCCTGGCGCGATATGGGCGAAGTAAGCGCGCTGGTGGCCGCCGGCGGAGTGGCGGCCAACGGGCCGATCCGCGCCGCCCTCGAAGCCTTCGCCGGGCAGCGGAGCCTGCGCTTCGTCGTCCCCCCGGCAGCCCTGTGCACCGACAATGCGGCGATGATCGCCTGGGCCGGGGTGGAGCGCCTGGCGCTGGGCTGGACCGATCCGCTCGACGTGCCCGCCCGGCCCCGCTGGCCGCTCGACCCGGCAGCCGAGCCCGCGCGCGGCGCCGGGATCAAGGCATGACTGGCACGCAATCACCAATCGGGATCGTCGGTGCGGGCGCCTGGGGAACCGCGCTCGCGCAGCTGTTCGCTGCAGGCAATCCCGGCGACATCCGGGTACTGCTCTGGGCGCATGAGCAGGGCCTGGCCGAAGCGATCAACGCCGCGCGCCGCAACCGGATTTACCTGCCCTTCGTCGAGCTTGCTCCCGGTATCCGCGCGACCGGCGACCTCGCCGAACTCGCCGCCTGCCCGCTCGTGCTGCTGGTCACGCCCGCGCAGCACCTGGGCGAGGTGCTGGCGCAGCTGCCCGGCTTCCCGCGCGACATCGTGCTGTGCTCCAAGGGCATCGAGGCGGGAACCGGGCGGATGATGCATCACGTCGCCCGCGCCATCGCGCCCGCCAGCGCCATCGCCGTGCTCTCGGGCCCCTCCTTCGCGCACGAGGTGGCGGCCGGGCTGCCGACCGCGGTCACGCTCGCCTGCGGCGGCGGCCGGGCGCAGTGGGAGCGGCTGGCGCCCGCCATCGCCCGCCCCAGCTTCCGGCCGTATTATTCCGACGACCTGGTGGGCGCCGAGGTGGGCGGCGCGGTCAAGAACGTGCTCGCCATCGCCTGCGGCGTGGTGGAGGGCCTGGCGCTCGGCCAGAACGCGCGCAATGCCCTGATCGCGCGCGGCTTTGCCGAGATGCTGCGCTTCGGCGAAGCCCTGGGGGCGCAGCGGGAGACGCTGTCGGGCCTGTGCGGCCTGGGCGATCTGGTGCTGACCTGCTCCTCCACCGCCAGCCGCAATTTCTCGCTCGGCAAGGCGCTGGGCGAAGGGCGCGCGGCGGGCGAGCTGATGGCCGACCGGCGCACCGTCGCCGAAGGCGCACATACCGCGCCCGTGCTGCGTGATCTCGCCCGCCGGCACCAGGTCGCCATGCCCATCGTCGAGGCGGTCAACCGCCTGCTCGAAGGCGCCGCCCCCAGCTCGGTTGTGCAGGACCTGCTCGCCCGCCCGCTGGCCGACGAGCGCACCTTGCCGTGATCACGCCGCGGCCCGCCGGCCGGCCACCTGACAATGCTGGGCCAGCCGAGCGCGGCGGCGACATCGCCGCTCTCGCCAGGGGCGGCCAGACCAACTTCCTCGGCTTCCTCCTGCGCCTCGCCGCGCGCTTGCCGTTCCTGTTCATCGGCGGCCGGCTTTACGGGGCCGAGGAACTCGGCCGCTTCGCCTCGGCGCTGGTGGTGGTGGAACTGATCGCGATGTTCTGCTCGATCGGCGAGAGGCGCGGCCTCGCCCAGCGCCTTGCCAACGCGCCCGCCGCCGATGCACCCGGACGCGGCGAGGCGCAGCTGGTAGCCGACGGCCTGTGCGTCGCGCTGACCTTGTCGCTGCTGGTGGCCGGGATCCTGTGGCTGGTGCCGGCGCCGCTGTTTCCGAGCGGCAGCTACAGCGAGCTCGACCGGCTCATCGTGCTGGCCATCCCCGCCTATGCGCTCACCGAGATCATCCTGGCGGCGCAAGCCTACCGCTTCGACATCGCCACTACCGTGCGGGCGCGGGCGATCGTCGAACCGTGGACCATTTCTATCCTCGCCGGCCTGTTCTGGCTGGTGGAGCCGGTGCGCGATTCGGGCCTGGCGCTGGCCTATCTCGCCTCGGTCTACGCCGGTCTGCTGGCGGCGGTGATCCCGTTCGCGCGCACCTTCGGCATCCCGCCGGGCTATCGGCCCAGCCTTGCCCGAATGATCCGCCTCACCTGGCGCGCTCTGCCGCTGGCCGCCGCCGACGTGATCGAATGGGGTACCAGGCGGCTCGACATCCTGGTCCTGGGCCTGTTCGCCTCGCCCGCGGTGGTGGGGGTGTATTACGTCGCCCAGCAGGTCGCCAGTGTGCCGGGCAAGCTCAAGACCAGCTTCGAGCCGATCCTCGGCCCGGTGCTCACCCGCAAACTGCGCGAGCGCGATTTCGCCGCGATCTCCCGGCAGGTATGCCAGGTGGGCTTCTGGATCACCGCCGCGCAAGCCGGGGTGGGCCTGGCGTTGGGCATTCCCGGAGAGGCGATTATGGGCCTGGCCGGGCCGAATTTCGTCGGCGGCACCGGAGCGCTCGCGCTGCTGCTGGCGGCCGAGGTGGCCGCGGCGACCGCGGTGGTGGCCGAATCGGCGCTGATCTACGTGGCCCGCCTGCGCAATCTGTGGCTGTCGCTGGCCACCATCGCGCTCCAGGCGGCGCTCACCGTGGCGGCGATGCTGGCGGCGGACGCCTGGGGGCTGGGCGAATATGCCAAGGCCAGCCTGGCCGCGGGCGCGCTGGTGGTGGCGCTCGCCTGCTCCTCGCTGGCGAAGGGGCTGCTGCTCTCCTCCATCCTGCGCCAGCCGGTGAACAATTGGCGCTGGTCGCTGCTGGGGGCGGCGGCGGCGGCGGTTGCGCTGGGCCAGGTGCTCATCCTGCTGCCCGAATGGGCCGAGCTCATCATCGGCGTGCCGGCGATCATGGGCGTCTATGGCTGGGTGATCTGGACCAGGGGCTTCGGCCCCGAAGACCGCGTGCTGTTCAAGCGCCAGGTCGCGATCCACGAGGACGGCCCGGCGCCGAGCGAAAGAGCCTTGCGTGGCTAGGTTCGGGCGGATGGCTGCTGCTTCTCGTCAGCGGCTCGCCTTGGCGCTGGGCGCCGTGCTGGTGGGCGGGTTCGCTTTGCTCGCCAGCCGAAACGGCGCCCAGGGTTTTGTCGCCCGGCTCGAGCTTGCGGCGGGCGCGGCGATCGCGGAGGCGGGCGCGGCCGGCCGGGTGGAGGCAGCCTTCGTCTCGCCGGTGGGGGCGCCAGGCCGGCATCCCGAGCTGAGCCTTACCGGCGGACCGGTGGACGAGGCGATCCGGGCACGGGCGGCGCGCGCGGTGGCCGCCATTCCCGGGGTGGGCGGAGTGCGCTGGAGCGATGGCGCCGCGACCGGCGCGAGCACCGCGGCGCCGGTCAACCCGCTCCACTGCCAGGAGGATGTCGAAGCGCTGCTGCGGGCGCGGACCATCCGCTTCGAGGAGGCCTCGGCGCGGATCGACGCCGCCAGCCGCTCGCTGATCGGCGAGGTGGCGCAGGCGCTACGCCCGTGCCTAGGTAGCATCATCGCCGTCACCGGACACACCGACGCCTCGGGCACCGAGCCCGGCAACATCGCCTTGTCGTACCGCCGCGCCGAGGCCGTGCGCCGGGCGCTGGTCGCGCGGGGCATCCCCGATGACGGGCTGCGCGCCCGCGGCTTAGGCTCGCGCGAGCCGGTCGACGGGCTCGAGCCGTCCGACCCCGCCAACCGCCGGATCGAGTTCTCCGTCATCGCCACCGAGCCGATCACGCCGACGCCGGTGGATACGCCCGGCCCGTACTGATCCGCGCCGTCCGCAACGCCGGGCCGAGGTAGCTGCGATCGCCAAGCCGATTGCCAAGCGGCTTGCTCCGGCCCTAGAATCGCCATCGAGGAGGTCGCCCGCATATGCCCATCTGGCTCGAGTTACTGGCCCTGTCGCTGCTCGCCTATGCTGTCGGGCTGGGGATCGGCTGGGCGCTGTGGGGCCGCGGCGATGATGGGGGAACCAAGCGTGGTTGAATTGATGCAGGCCAACTGGATCGTGCTGGTCGTCGCGCTGGTGATCGGCCTGCTGGTAGCCTGGCTGGTGTTCGCCCGGTCGCGCCGGACCCGGGTGGAGAGCACGCCGACGGACGAGGCGCAGGCGACGCCGGGACCTCGGCGCAACCAGGCGCTGATCGATGCGCCGCCCGCGGCCGCCAGCCCGACGCCCGGCCCAACCGGCAGCCAGCCGCCTGCCCACACGTCCATGGCCGCCACGCCGATCGCCGAGCGCGCGCAATCGGCGGCCGAGGCGACGCGGGTCATGCCTCCCGCCGCGCCCGTGGGATTGGCCGGTGCGAGCGAGGCGGCGGTGACCGCGGCGGCTATGGTTCGCTCGCAAACCCAGAGCCAGACCCAGCGCGAGGCGGAACCGGATGATGGCGCCATCGCGGGCGCCGAACCCGAACCGATCGAGCCTGCCGCGGCCCCCACTCCGCTTTCGACCGGCGACGATCTCACGCACATCAAGGGTCTCGGCCCCCGCCTGGCATTGCAATTGCAGGGTCTCGGCATCACCAGCTTCGGCCAGATCGCCGCCTGGGACGAGCGCGAAATCGATCGGATCGACGCCCAGCTAGGCCGCTTCCAGGGTCGCATCCGCCGCGACCAATGGCCCGAGCAGGCCAGGCTCCTGGCCGCCGGCGACGCTGCGGGTTACGAAGACCGCTTCGGAAAATTGTGACTGAAACGAAGGCGGCCGGGAACCGATCCGCCGACAATGCGCTTTAGCTAGCTGGCCAGGGGGAGGCCAGCTACCATGGGGGAAAGTGTTATGGCAGGCCAAGGGCGCGGCGATCGCCCGTGCATCCTCGTGGTGGAGGACGAGTACGTGATCGCGCTGGACATCACGGAGACGGTGCGCGACCTGGGGTATCGCGTGGAAGGCCCGTTCGTGAGCAGGGAACATGCCATGGTCGCGATCGGCCGCGAATTGCCGGATGTAGCCATCCTGGATGTCTACACCGCCGATGGCGAGGTCTTCCCGCTGGCCGATGCACTAACCAAGGCCGGGGTGCCGATCATCTTCCATTCCGGCCACATCAACACCAGCGAGGTGCAGGAACGCTATCCCCAGGCCCGAACGGTGTCTAAGCCCTGCCCGCCCGACCAGCTGATCGGGCTGCTGCAGGTGGCGCTCGAGCAGCAAACCCTGGCCAAGCAATAGGCCGTCGGCAGCCCTGGCCCGACGTACCCCGGATCGTCGCGTTTGAACATTGCCGCCCGGCTGCGCTAGGGGTGGTGCGGGCGAGGAGAACCACCCTATGACCCTGCCCACCACCGCCCGATGATCGCCTTCGACTGGGCCGATCCACTCGCGCTCGACGACCTGCTCACCCAAGAGGAGCGAATGATCCGCGATGCTGCCCGCGGCTTCGCGCAAGCGGTGCTGCAGCCGCGCGTCATCGCCGCCTTCCGCGACGAGACCGACGCCCCCGACCTGTTCCCGCTCATGGGCGAGGCGGGGCTGTTGGGCGTCACCATTCCCGAGGAGTACGGCGGCGCGGGCGCGGGCTATGTCGCTTACGGGCTGGTGGCGCGCGAGATCGAGCGGGTGGACTCGGGCTATCGCTCGATGGCCAGCGTCCAGTCCAGCCTGGTGATGTACCCGATCCACGCTTACGGCTCGGACGCGCAAAAAGAAAAGTACCTGCCGCGCCTCGCCGGTGGCCAACTCATCGGTTGCTTCGGTCTGACCGAGCCCGACGCCGGCTCCGATCCCGGCGCCATGCGGACGCACGCGCGCGCGGACGGCGATGGCTATGTCATTTCCGGCAGCAAGACCTGGATTTCCAACTCGCCCTTCGCCGACCTGTTCGTAGTTTGGGCCAAGTCCGAAGCGCATGGCGGGCGCATCCGCGGCTTCCTGCTCGAAAAGGGCATGGCCGGGCTCTCGGCGCCCACGATCGAGGGCAAGATGAGCTTGCGCGCCAGCACCACCGGCGAGATCGTGATGGACGCGGTGCGGGTGCCCGCCGATGCGCTGCTGCCGGGCGTGGAGGGCATGAAGGGGCCGTTCGGCTGCCTCAACCGCGCGCGCTACGGCATTTCCTGGGGCGTGATGGGCGCGGCCGAGTTCTGCTATTCCTCGGCCCGAAGCTATGGCCTGGATCGCCGGCAGTTCGGCCGCCCGCTAGCCGCCACCCAGCTGTTCCAGAAGAAGCTGGCCGACATGGCGAGCGAGATCACGCTCGGCCTGCACGCCTCGCTGCGCGTCGGCCGCCTGCTGGAGGAAGGCCGCTGTGCTCCCGAGATGATCAGCCTCGTCAAGCGCAACAATGCGGGCAAGGCGCTGGAGATCGCCCGCACGGCGCGCGACATGCACGGCGGCAACGGCATCTCCGAGGAATACCAGGTCATGCGCCACATGCTGAACCTGGAGACGGTGAACACCTACGAAGGCACGCACGATGTCCATGCGCTGATCCTGGGCCGGGCGATCACCGGCCTGTCGGCCTTCTGAGCCGACCCGCCGGGCGCGGCGGCGGCGCCATCGTGGCGCCGGCCGTGGTGACGGCAGGCGGGCCGATGGTGGAGCTCGGCCGCCCGCCCGCGCATTTGATCGAGCGCTCACGCAACTGGCGGGCATTACCCTTCTTCCCTGTCGCAGAGCACGGTAAGGGACATCGGCCGATGGAATCGCCGATGATCGCCCCCTCGCCTGCCGCCGACCCGGTGCCCGCGCTGATCGATCGGCTGCGCGAACGCTTCGGCCGGCGGGCGGTGGGCATGGTGGCGGCGCTCGTGCTCGAGCTGCTGCTGATCGCCCTGCTGCTCTCGCTCGGGCGAGCGGGGATCACCCCGGCGCAGGACAGCGAGGCGCTGGTGACCTTCGATGTGCGCTCCGCCCCGTCGGCCGAGCCGGCCGCCCCGGAGCAAGCCCGCGATGACGAAGCCGCCCCGCTCGTTCCCCAGACCCGCACCGAGCCGCCGCCGGCGATGCCGCCCCCTGCCCTCGTCCTCCCGCGCGCCAACCCGCTGCCGGCGCCGCAACCGCCGCAAGCGGCCATCATCCCGCTATCGCCCGACGAGCTGGCCGCGGCCGACATTGCCGACCTGGCGCCCGCGCGCCGCCCCGAGGAAGCGCGCGGCGGCCCCGCCTATGGCCCCAGCCTCGCCGCGGCGCCGGGCGACAGCGAAGTGGTCGGCCGGGCGCCGAACGGCGAGCCGCTCTACGCCGCGCGCTGGTTCCGCGAGCCCACCGACGGCGAGTTGCACGGCTATCTGTCCACCGCCAGCAGCCCAGGCTGGGCGCTCATTGCCTGCCGCACCGCACCGCAGTGGCGGGTGGAGGATTGCGTGGGTCTGGCCGAATACCCGACCGGCTCCAACCTCCAGCGCGCCGCGCTCGCCGCCGCCTGGCAGTTCCAGGTGCGCCCGCCGCGCCGGGGCGGCCAGTCGCTGGTGGGTTCCTGGGTGCGCATCAGGATCGAGTTGACCCGGTCCTGATGCGCACCTGCGGGTTGATCGGCCAGCATCGGCGCATCGAGCGCCAGCACCCCCTCGCCTGGGGGGTGGACGATCACCGGATTGAGGTCGATCTCGCCACCGCCGGGTTGCCGGCCACGCGCGCGAACGCCCGCGCACATCCTCGGCGAAAGCGGTGCCACTCCTGCTTGAGCCTGCCCTGGTCGAAGCGCCCGAGCGCGCCCGAACATCGCCCCCGGCTGCTCCCGGCGCTCGATGCGCTGTGGCACGAGCCGCGGCGCGTCCACACCGAGTAAGGCTTGCCCATTTCGAGTGGGCGACCTAGCCATGAGGCGGCAGCCGGGAGAGGGCGATGAGCGAAGCTAAGGTATACCCGGTTCCGGCCGATTGGGCGCAGGGAGCGCTGATTGACGCGGCGGCCTACGAGGCGAAGTACCGCCGCTCGGTCGAGGATCCGGACGGCTTTTGGCGCGAGGAAGCCCGACGGATCGACTGGATGCGACCCTTCACCCGCGTGAAAGACACCAGCTTCGCCGCCGACGACCTGCACATCCACTGGTTCGCGGACGGCACGCTGAACCTGTCGGCCAATTGCCTCGACCGGCATCTGGCCGAGTATGGCGACACGGCGGCGATCGTGTTCGAGCCCGACGATCCCGCCGTCCCAGGGCGCACGCTCACTTACCGCGAGCTGCACGAAGAGGTATGCCGTTTTGCCAACGCGCTTAAACGCCTGGGCGCCAAGCGCGGCGACCGGGTGACGCTGTATCTGCCGATGATCCCGGAGGCGGCGATCGCGATGCTCGCCTGCGCGCGGATCGGCGCGGTGCATTCGGTGGTGTTCGGCGGCTTCTCGCCCGACGCACTGGCCGGGCGCATCCTGGACTGCGCCAGCAGCATCGTCGTGACTGCGGACGGAGGCAGGCGCGGCGGCAAGCTCGTTCCACTCAAGGCCAACGTCGATGAGGCACTAAAGAAGTGCCCCGACGTGACGGCGGTGCTGATCGTCGAGCATGCGCGAAACCCGATCAATCTCGAAGAGAACCGCGACTTTTGGTGGGAGGACGAGCGCGAGCAAGCCTCCGGCCAATGCCCGCCCGAAGAGATGAACGCGGAAGACCCGCTGTTCATCCTCTACACCTCGGGCTCTACCGGGAGCCCCAAGGGCGTGCTGCACACCACCGGCGGCTATGCGGTGTGGACGGCCATGACCCACCAATACACCTTCGATTACCGCCCCGGCGACATCTACTGGTGCGCCGCCGACATCGGCTGGGTCACCGGGCACAGCTACGTCGTCTACGGCCCTTTGCTGAACGGCGCGACCACGCTGATGTTCGAAGGGGTGCCCAGCTGGCCCGATCACAGCCGCTTCTGGCAGGTGGTCGACAAGCACAAGGTCAACCAGTTCTACGCCGCCCCCACGGCGCTGCGCGCCCTGATGCGCGAGGGCGACGAGTGGGTGGCGCGCACCGACCGCTCCAGCCTCAAGCTCCTCGGATCGGTGGGCGAGCCGATCAACCCCGAGGCCTGGGAATGGTACCATTACGTGGTCGGCGGCGGGCGTTGCCCGATCGTCGACACCTGGTGGCAGACCGAGACGGGTGGTCACATGATCACCCCCCTGCCCGGCGCTCACGCCCTCAAGCCCGGCAGCGCGGCCAGGCCGATGTTCGGCGTGCAGCCGGCGCTGGTCGATCCCGAGAAGGGCGCGCTGCTCCACGGGGCCGCCGAAGGGGCGCTGGTCATCACCGACAGCTGGCCCGGGCAGATGCGCGGGGTCTATGGCGATCCTGAACGCTTCTACCTCACCTATTTTAGCCAGTACCCGGGCATGTATTTCACTGGCGATGGCTGCCGGCGCGACGCCGACGGCGATTACTGGATCACCGGCCGGATCGACGATGTCATCAACGTCTCGGGCCATCGCCTCGGCACCGCCGAGATAGAAAGCGCCCTGGTGCTGCACGAACAGGTGGCGGAAGCCGCGGTGGTCGGCATGGCGCACGCCATCAAGGGCCAGGGCATCTACGCCTACGTCACCACCACGGCCGGCACCGTCAATACCGACGAGCTGCGCCGTGAGCTGATCGGCTGGGTGCGCCGCGAGATCGGCCCGATCGCCACGCCCGACGTGGTCCAGTTCGCCCCCGGCCTGCCCAAGACCCGCTCGGGCAAGATCATGCGCCGCATCCTGCGCAAGATTGCGGAAGGCGACACCGCAAGCCTCGGCGATACCTCCACCCTGGCCGACCCCGCGGTCGTGGCCGATCTCCTGGCCAACCGGCAGCCCGGGTAGATTTCCCGGCACCAATAGCTCGCCCGGGGGGTTGGGCAGGAGTGAACAAAGTCTCCACGGAAAATGCGGCCGAGCCGCTGTTCGAGCTCGATCGCCGGGTGCGCGACCTGTTCGCACCCTATCGCCGGACCCCGCTGGTCAAAGCCCTCAGGAAGGTCGGCCAGGCCGGGGACCAGCCGCAGCTGCGGGCGCTCGGCGCCGGCCTGTTCGTGCTCGGCCTGGTCCGCTCGGACCCGCAGATGATGCGCGCGGCTACGCGGATGCTGCTCTCGCACGAACTCGCCACCCTCGCCAAATCGGCCATCAAGCACCGGATCGACCGCGCCCGCCCGCGCAGCGCCGCGGGCGATGGCGACCACAAGCCCAAGCCCGGGCGCAAGACGGCCAAGGAAGACACCAGCTTCCCCTCGGGCCACAGCGCCGGAGCGATAGCGGTCGCCTCGGCCTTCGCGGCGCTCTACCCCGAGCACCGCGCCAAGGCGCTGGGCGCCGGCGGGTTGATCGGCCTCGTCCAGGTGCCGACCTGCGCCCATTATCCCAGTGACGTCGCGGTCGGCCTGTCGCTGGGCGCGGCGGTGGATTTCGGGGTGGGACTCGCCTGGCGCCGGATCGCCTTCCTCGGCGGCTGAGTTCTGGCGCATGCCGGGGGGCGCCCGATCGTTCCCCCGCCGGCGCGCAAGTTGGCGGGAGGCACGCGAAGGCGAGCGGGCGTGCCGCGAACGCTTGGTCGAACGCCGGCTCGAAGCCATGGCGCAAAGCAAGGTCGAGAACGAGCCGTTCGCCCGCGGCGCGCGCTTCGCCGAAAACGGGGTCGAACTGTCGCTGGGCATTGAGCGGGTGTGGGCCACCCCCGCCTCGGCGCGGGGCTGCCGGTCGATCGTTGCCGAGCTGGGAGGTCCCAGCCCGTGAGTGTCAGATTGGCCATGATCCAGCTCGCCGCAGCCGTCATCGACTCACGCTTAGAATCGTGCATCCCTAGGGCGTTGGGGCGGCAGCGGAGCTTGAAGCCGGAGACATCGCAGTCATGCTGGCCAGCGCGGCAGCGGATGAGGCCGTCTTTGTCGGCAAGCGAGCGCGCGCCTCGCTGGGGGCCGATCGGCACGGCCTCGCGAATGGGCGCGGGGCGGCCGGGAATGCGCCAAACGGCGTATCCCCTTAGCTGCGCCGCGGGCTGATGGTGCCCCGGTCCGGTGTATGCCCGCCGCATGGACTGGCATTGTGGGGGTGACAAAGACGGGCATGACGCAACCACCGCATTTCGCCATCAGCAAGCGCGACCTGCTGGCCATGATCGGCAAATCGGCCGGCGCCACCGCGATGCTGATGGCCATGGCGCCGCTCGGCCAGGCCCATGCGTCGACCTTCACCGGGCCGATTAAGCTCGAAGGCGGCGCCAAGGGAGCCTCGGTCGTCATTCTTGGAGCGGGTCTGGCCGGAATGGTCTCGGCGCTGGAGCTGAGCCGCGCGGGCTACCGGGTGCAGGTGCTGGAGTTCAACCCGAAGGTCGGCGGCAGGACGTGGTCGCTGCGCGGCGGCGACAGCTACACCGAGCTGGGCGGTCATACGCAGACCTGCACCTTTGCCGACGGCAATTACCTCAACCCCGGCGCCTGGCGCATTCCCACCGAGCACGGCGGGGTGATCCATTATTGCAACGAGCTGGGCGTGGCGCTCGAGCCGTTCCAGCAGAACAATTACAACGCCTATGTCCATTCGACCAAGGCGTTCGGCGGCAAGCCGCAGCGCTTCAAGACGATCCAGGCGGATTATCACGGCCATGTCGCCGAGCTGCTGGGCAAGGCGGTCAAGCAGAACGCGCTCGACGATGCGGTAACGGCCGAGGATGCCGAGATCCTCATGGAATCGCTGCGCGACTGGGGCGCGCTCGACCGTGACATGCGCTATGTGAAGGGCACTGCCTCGGCCCGCCGGCGCGGGTGGGAAAAGGGCCCCGGCGGCGGGCTGACCGCGGTGCCCATCCCGTCCGAGCCGCTCGACCTGGCCACCGTGCTCAAATCGGGCCTGTGGGAGAGCCTGGGCGGCCACCTCACCAACGAGCACCAGCAGGCGATCTTCCAGCCCGTGGGCGGCATGGACCAGATCGCGGTCGGCTTCGAGCGCGCGATCGGCTCGCTGGTGCGCCTCAACAGCAAGGTCACCGCCATCCGCCAGGACGATGCCGGCGTGAGCGTGGAATATCTCGACACGGTGACGGGCGAACGGCTCACCGCGCAGGCCGATTACTGCATCAACACCATCCCGCTCTCGATCCTGGCGCAGATCCCCATGAATGTCGGCGGGCCGATGGCCGCGGCGATCCGGGCGGTGCCCTATGGCCCGAGCGTGAAGGTGGGGCTGGAATTCAAGCGCCGCTTCTGGGAGCAGGACGAGCAGATCTACGGCGGCATCACCACTACCGACCTCCCCAATTCGCAGATCTCCTATCCCAGCTCGGGCTATGGCTCCAAGGGTCCGGGGGTGTTGCTGGGCGCCTACGTGGGCGGCGCCACCTCCTACGAGCTGTCCTCGCTGCCGCCCCAGGAGCGCGTGGCCAAGGCGCTCGAATGGGGCGCGAATATCCACCCGCAATATCGCGACGAGTTCGTGAGCGGCATCTCGGTCGCCTGGCACCGCGTGCCCTGGACGCTGGGCTGCTCGGGCCGGTGGACCGAGGAGACGCGCGCCGCGCATTACCACAATCTGTGCGAGATCGACGGGCGCATCGTGCTCGCCGGCGAGCACGCCTCCTATATCGGCGCGTGGCAGGAAGGCGCGGTGACCTCAGCGCTCGATGCGATCGGGCGGCTGCATCACCGTGTCCAGGCGGCCTGAGCCCATGACCATCCCCCGTAAGCTCGCACTCCGCGCCGCCTCGGCCACGGCGCTCGCTCTCCTCGGCGCGACCGCGCTGGCGCAGGAGACGGCGCCCATCGGCCCCGCCGTCGCCGGGCCGGTCGTGGGCGAAGCGCAAGCCGCCGCGATCGCCAGCAACGCCCCGCGCTTCACCCAGACCTCGGGCGAGGACCTGTACATGAACGTGTGCGCCGCCTGCCACATGCCCGACGGTCAGGGCGCGCAAGGAGCCGGCTTCTACCCTTCGCTGGCCGGCAACCCGAAGCTCGCCGCCGGCGCCTACCCCGCCTACGTCGTGCTCAAAGGCATGAACGGGATGCCCGCGGTGGGCGAGATGATGGACGATGCGCAGGTGGCCGAAGTGGTCAATTACGTGCGCACCCATTTCGGCAACGACTTCGATACGCCGATGCAGCCTGCGGACGTGGCCGCGCTGCGCTGAGGCGCTGCGCCGGCGGCGCGCGCTAGCCTTCGGGCGACGTCGCGCCGGCGATCGCCGCCACCTCGGCCGCCGTCACCGGCTCGGGATAATCGTTGAACTCGGTGCGCACGTGGGTGAGCACCGCGGCGATCTGCTCGGGGGTCAGGATGTCGGTGAACCACGGCATGCCGGCGCGCCCCTTGGCCATGATCTCAATGATGTAGGCCTTGTCGGCCATGCGCGGGTTGTCGGCCAGCGCCGGGATGCCCGTGCCTGCCCCCGCCCCGCCCATGGCATCGGCCATGTGGCACGATTGGCAGATCTGCTGATAGACCTGCCCTCCCTCGCTGGCGATCTGCACCGAGGCGGTGCCGCCCGGCCCGTCCTGCGCGCGCGGGGCGTGCGCGGGCACGGCCAGCGCGGATGCGCCCACGGCGAGCGTGGCGGCGAGACGCGCCCTCATGCGGCGAGCGCGCGGGTGTGCAGCTGCTCGATGGCGTTGAGCGCCGAGAGCAGCGAGCCTTCCATCCAACCGCCGTAATAGGTGGCATGTTCGCCCGCGAGCGCGATGCGACCGTCCATGGTGACGAGGTTGGTGTAATGCGCCGCGCGGCTGTCCTCGGTCCAGCGCGCGGTGCAGCCCTGGATCCACGGCATGCGGCTCCAGGCGATCGAGGCGCCGCTGACGTATTCGCGGCGATATTCCTCGGGGTGGAAGACCGATCCCTGCTCCAGCGCCAGCTCGATCCGCTGCTCGGGCGTCATCCCCGCCAGCTGGAACGCGCCCGCGCCGCTGGCGAAGGCGCCCAGCAAGACCGCCGGGCCATCCTGGAAATAGTTGAAATTGGGGTATGAGATGAGCGAGATCGCCTGGTCGGTGAAGCTGTGTCCGCCATAGATCGAGTAGTTCTTCTCCCAGAAGCGGCTCTTCATCTCGAGGCCGATCTTCACCATGCTGCTCATCGGCACCGCGCTGATCGCCGCCTTGGTGGCATCGCTCACCTGCACGTCGAGCTGGCTGAGGATCGTGGGCGGGATCGTGCACACGCACCAGTCGGCCTGCGCCTGGCCGGTCTCGCCGGTGACGGTGTCGGTCCAGCTGGCCGTGACCCCCCGCTCGCCCTGCGCCAGCCGCGTGACGCGGGTATTCATCCGCACCATCGGCTTGATTTCATTGAAGAAGCCCTGGGCGATCATGTCCATGCCGCCCTTGGGCTGGAACATGGTGGTCTGCATCACGTAGTTGAAATAGAAGTTCATCTGCGTCCAGACGTTGCTCGCCAGCACGTCGGTGAGACTGTTGACCGACGAGGCGCTGGGCGCGCCGACGAGACCGCCGCCGGGCGGGGTGTCGTAGCCGCGCTGGGCCGAGGTCTGGATCGAGCTGGTATAGGCCAGGTTCTCGTCGAGCAGGCCCCATTCGCGCATGGCGACGAGCAGCTTCTCCTTGTCCTCGGTGGTCACTTGGCTGTCGAGCGCGCCGGCGTTGAGCGACTTGGAGAGCAGCTCGGAGACGTGGCCCTTGAAGTCCACCGCCAGCTCCTTGTAGCGCTGCGGCTTGCCGCCGAAGGCGTTGGTGCGGTGGACGAAGGTGTTGGTGTTGTTCTGGATGAACGGCTCCAGCTCAACTCCGAACGCCTTACAATAATGCAGCAAGGTGCGGTGGTGGTGCGGGATGCGCCAGGGCCCGGGGTTGAGGTAATTGCCGGGTGAGTAGGTGACCTGCTGGGTAGCCCCGCCCACCTCGACCACCCGGTCGCCCCCGCGCAGCGTGTAGCAACGGCCGCCGACGCGGTCCTGGTATTCGAGCAATTGCACGCCGTAGCCGGCCTTGGCCAATTCGTAAGCCGCCAGCATCCCGGCCAGACCCGCACCCAGCACCAGCACGCTGGCGCCGGGCCGCGCGCCGGTGAGCGCGGGCGGCCCGCTGAACTGCGATTCCGCCGCGTGGCCCAGCACGGTCATCGCCTGGTACATCGCCAGGCCGCCGCCGATCGTGCCGATCATCGACAGCAGCTCGCGGCGGGTGGGCACGTAATCGGGGAGGCTCATCGGGTTCGCCTGAGGGTGCGAGGTCTGGTGGAGTGGGCAGGCCGCAATCAGGGCGCGGTGGCGGCGATCGCCTCGATCTCGACATACATCCCCGGGCGACCCAGCGCGGCGATCTGGATGGTCGAGCGGGTCGGGCGGTTGGGCTGTTCGGGGGTGCCGAAGAAGGTGCGGAACACCTCGTTCATCGCGGCCGAGTCCATCCGCCCCTCGGTCTCGGGCGTGCCGACCAGGAACACGGTCATCTTGACCACGTCGCCCATATCCATCCCCATGCCTTCCAGCGTCGCCTTGATCTTGGTCAGCACCGACAGCGTCTGCTGGCGCGTGTCACCCAGATTTTCCGGCACGGCGGGATCGAGCGGGGAGGGCGTGGTGCCCGAGATGAAGACGATGCGGCTGTCTGCCGGCAGCGAGGCGGTGCCGGCGATGGTTGCGGTGGGGCTGTTGTAGGTCCGCTCGATCTGCGCGGCGGCTTCCTGCGCCAGGGCGCCGCCGCTCGGGAGGGCCAGCGCTACCGGCAGGGCGGCAAGGGCAAGGGCAAGGATGTGGCGCATGCAAGGGGTTCCCGTCTCAGTCATTCGTGCAACGAAGGCGGGCGACCTCAAGGAAGGGCGCCCGCGGGCGATCATGTCAGAAGTCCACGGCGATGCGGGCGTAGTAATAGCCGCCGTTCGTGCCGTATGGACCGAAGGTGTACGGCGCGTTGATTACGCCCGAATTGTTGATGTAAGGCGAGCGGCCATTGAAGCCGACTGTCCCGGATGTGGGGTCGGCCGCATTATAATCTGCTACAAGTGGTGGGACTTCGGGTATCTTGTCGAACAGGTTGTTTGCGCCCACTGTCACCGTGAAAAACTCGGTTAGGTCATAACTCAATTCCAGATCCACGATGGCCGTGGACTCCACCACTGCCTCGTAATAGCGTCCCTCGATAGGTGCTTGAGTGGTGGAATTCGAGTTCGGCTCCACCAATTGAGTTGTGTCGGAATACCAGTTCACGCGGGCATTCGCACTGAAGGGACCGGACTGGAAAAAAGCGCCAAGGTTGACCTTGAAGTCCGGGCTGGCGCGTTCGACCGTGTCTTCGGCGGTGATGGTCCACAGCGTGCCGAGCGAACTGCTGTCAGTCACCCTGGTCTTGTTGTAGTTTGCACCCAGCGACAGATCCACTGTTCCGAAGGGCAGGTCGACCGGATAGCGGGCGGCCAGTTCAGCGCCGGTAGTTTCGGTGTCGATCCCGTTGGTGAAGGTCTGGATCGCCAAGGTGCCTGTCGCCAGCACGGTGGGGTCGAGTTGCTTGCCGCTGGCCTCGATGGCGTCGAGCACCAGCTGATACGGGGTCAGGCCGTTGATCAGCGGAGTCAATACCTGGGTGGGGGGTGAGTTTGTACCGACATACCGTTGACCGGTGATCGCGCCGGAAGACACGATCCGGTCGTTGATCTTGATGTAATAGCCATCAAGCGTCACCACCAGCCGGTCGATCGGGCGGATCACCGTACCCACTGAGAAGTTGAGCGATTCCTCCGGCCCAAGCGAGCCGAACCCGGCGCTAGCCGCACCGGATGAACTCGGCGCGAGTTGCAGCGTTGCCGAAGTGGGGCCGACATTGGTGGCCGAATAGCCCTGTTCCGCCAGGGTCGGGGCGCGGAAGCCGGTGCTGGCGGTGGCGCGCAGCGCGAACGCGTCGGAGAAATCATAGCGGGTGGTGATCTTGCCGATCAGCGCGTCGCCGAAATCGCTATAGTCCTCGTACCGTCCGGCGAGGTCAACGGTCCAGCCTGCCAACGGATCGGAGATGAAGTTTACATACACCGCCCTGGCCGTGCGATCGATCGTGCCTGCATCGGTGGCGGAATAGCCGGGGAAGGACTGGCCGCCCTCAACGTAAAGCGAAAGGTCGTCGCCCTGGAAGATCGTGTAGGTTTCGTCACGGAATTCGGCGCCGAAGGCGAATGTCAGCGGCTCGTTCAAGCCGATCTCGAACTCCTTGTTGACGTCGAGCGTGCCGACAAACTGGTTGAACTGGAAGCCGCCATCGTAAAAGTCGGTCGGCGATTGGCCGGTATCGACATAGAGCGACGCGTTAACCGATTCGGTGGTGTAAACCTGCGCCACGTCTTCCGCATAGGTCCCGGACAGGTCCCAAAGCCACCCGCCCGCTTCACCCTCAATTCCGGTGGTGAGCGAGAATTCGTCCTGAAACACCTCGATATGCGGCACCAGGCCGGTCTGCGCGGTGTTGGCAAAGCACTGGGTCGGGTCGTTGGTTTGCGCCACGTATCTATCTTGAGCAGCGTCATATCTGCGGCACACGCGGGTCGGCACGCGGTAGCCCTGCAGCGCGTCACCGCTGCGGAATGAGACGTCCCCGAACGAGTAGACGTCGACCCCGCCGAAATCATAACCGAAGTTGAAGAAACCAACCGTCAACTGCGATGCGGGCTGACCGCCGTTGATGTTCGCGGTACCGCCATTGTCGGCCAGCTCCTGATAGATCGACGCGAACGCAGGAGCGACGGCGGCATTGGGCGTGCCGTCCACTCCTACCACTGAGATCTGCCCGTCGCCCTGCGTGGTCACATCATTGCGGCGATGTTGTAGGGCGAGATCGAGGAAACCAGCATCGCCTACCTCGAGACCGAAATTCCCGCTGAGATTGTAGGTCCGCCCTTCACCGTCATAATACTCGCCAGCCGACCCGCGGAGCGCGGCGCCCGAGGTATCGCTCTTCAGGATGATGTTGATGACGCCGGCAATCGCATCCGATCCGTACACGGCGGCGGCGCCGTCCTGCAGGATCTCGATGCGCTCGATGATGTCGGGCGGGATGAGGTCGAGGCTGGGCGCGGCCGAGCCGCCGAAGGCGCCGTTGATGACCTGGAGGATGGCGTTGCCGTGGCGGCGCTTGCCGTTGACCAGCACCAGCGTGTGGTTGGGGCTGAGACCGCGCAGACGGGCAGACAGCGAGAAGCTCGCCATGTCGGTGCCCTGCGTCTGCGCCTGGAATGAGGGGACGAGCTGGGTCAGCGCCTGGTTGAGGTTGGGCTGGCCGACCCGGGAGAGCGCGTCTTCGGAGAGCAGCTGGATCGGCGCGGCGCTGTCGGCGGCGATCTGGCCTGCAGCGCGGGTGCCGGTGACGATGATGACTTCCGCTTCAGCGACAGCGTCGGTGGTCGCCGTATCGTCCTGCGCGCGGGCGGTGGTGGAAAGGGCAGTCGAGGCAAGAAGTGCAAGTGCAATCGGTCGGGCAATACGCGACATTAGGTGGACCCCCCCATTTGGTTTCCTCGCTCTCCCTTGCTGAGCCGCACGGCGGTGCTTTGATTTGTCTCTGGTTCATCGCTGCCTGCCCCGGCAGATGCGATCTCGGACACACCGGCTTGATGGCTGCTATCCAACCGATCGGCCGCACAAAGCCCATACGCCGATGTGCGTAGGGCTACCTGGCGAGGGTGGATGATAGGCACGCCCTGAATTTATCGAGGCTTTTCTATCGTGCGGCGGGCGTGCCGCGCCGTAGCGGAAAGCCCAGCACAGGGGAGGCCCGAAATGATTGCCAGAACGTTTCCGATTGCCGCGCTGCTCGCCTGCGCCGCCGCGCTGCCCGCCCCGGCGGCGGCCGAGGGCGAGGTCATCCGCATCCAGCGCAATCCGGGCGCCTTCATCCTCGAGGCGGCGCGGGTTAACGCAGGCGCGGACGTGATCTACGTCTCGGGCCAGCTGCCCTCGCCGATCGACCCGGCCATGCCGATGAGCGAGGTGACCAGCATCGAGCAGATGGGCGACACCCGGACGCAGACCATCAGCACTTTAGCCAAGATCCGTGACATTCTGGCAACACAGGGCTTCACCATGGGCGACGTGGTGAAGTTGACGCTGTTCGTGATGGCCGATCCGGCCACCGGGGAAATGGATTTCGCCGGGGTCAACCAAGGCTTCCGCCAGTTCTTCGGGACGGCGGACAACCCCAATACGGTGGCGCGCTCGACCTTCGAGGTCGCCGGGCTGGTCGGTCCGCATTACCTGATCGAGATCGAGGCCATCGCCGCCCGCGCCCCGGCGCCCTGACCTGCCGCGCAGGCCGACCAGCAAAGGTTTTTTGCGCGCGGTCTCCCACGCTGGGACAGCCAGCATGGCCCTCAGCCTGTCCGAATAAAGCGGCGCAGGTCGCACCCGCGCCGAGGGCGCTTATCGCGTTGTCTACGCAGTTTGACGTATAGGTACGTGCCTGCAGCAGCCTTGCGTCACGGTCGTGCGCTCAACCTGTGGCGTTGCTGACCAGCGGAAAGAAAAATGTCCGCAAATCGAGCAGGATTAATTTTCACCCTACAAATTTTTCGTGACATATCGATTAACATTACGTATCATCAAATTTTTTTATTATTTTCACTAAACTCGATTCTCATTTATTTTGCTGTGAGCAGACCGGCGTCGATGCCGACATTACGCACTTACAGCATGAGAATGGCGGAATTCCAAGGTTTCTTTGGCAAAATGCGCTTGCGTCACGGCAGGCGCGCGCCTACTTTGGGATCAGCGCATAAGAACGCAGGACCGGCCCGATGACGAATTCGCCACGGAGCCTGGCAGATGCGCCGGTAGATAGTTGAACAAAATAGCGATATTGCAGGAGAGTGAGCATGAAAGTCATTAGCACGGCGATTCTCGCCGCGGGCCTTTTGGCCGTCGCATCCGCCGCTACGGCGGGCGAGCGTGAAGCCGTTTCGCTCCGGATCGATACCAGCGGCGTCAACTTCGCCGATCCGGTAGCGGTCGCCGCGTTCCATCGTCAGGTGGAGCGCCAGATCGAAGCGGTGTGCAACCCGGGTGACCGGATTAACTCCGACACCAAGCCCGACTTTGCGTGTCGCAAGGAAATGGCCGCCAGCCTGGACCCCACGCTCTACCAATTGGCCGCACGCGCCAGCGGGCGCCGGATCGCCGGTTCCTGATCAGCTCCGCCTGACCAGGTTCGCCTGAAAGGAAATCCTGGTAAAGGCAAAGGCCGGAAGGCAAAGGGAAGGCTGAAGGGAAGAGAACTCCCTTCGGCCTTCCTCTTTGCTTCGTGTCAGGCGAGCGCCGCGCGCTATTGCTCGATGACCCGGACGGCAATGGCTGCCGCCGCAGAGCGGGTTTCCACGCCCAGCTTCTCGAAAACGTGCTCGAGATGCTTCTGCACGGTCCGCGGGCTGATCTGCAGCACATCGCTGATGTCGCTGCTCGACTTGCCGTAACTGACCCACAACAGTACCTCCGCTTCGCGCCGGGTGAGGCCGAGCATGGCCGCCAGCCGTTCTATATCCTTGCGCGGGTTCAACTCGTTGAGCCGGATCAGCACTTCGTTCTCGCGGTAACGCGCCACCAGCACTAGCTCCACCATTCCATCGGGCGAGGCCCGGTCCACCCGCACGCTGGCGCCGGTCGCGCCTGACGACAGCAGCCGCTCCAGCGGCGCGAGCAGCGCCGGCGGCAGGGCTTTGGCGCGCGACCAGCCGGGCACCAGCCGCGACACTGCCGCTTCCGCACGCGGGGTGCACCATAGCAGGCTGCCGCGGGCATCGGTGGCCAGCATCAGCCGGCCGGTGGCATCGAGGCTGGCGGCGCTGGCGTGGGCCGCGCGGCCTTGCGCCATGTGCACCCGCACCCGGGCGAGCAATTCGGTGAGGTTCACCGGCTTTTTGACATAGTCCACCCCGCCGACCTCGAATGCCTCCACCACATGTTCGCTTTCAGTCAGCCCGGTCATGAAGATCACCGGGATCCCGGTAAGGCGGGGATTGCGCTTGATCCTCACGGTGGTCTCGAACCCGTCGATGCCCGGCATCACCGCATCGACGATGATCAGATCGGGCAGGAATCGGTCGAGCAGCTCGAGCGCGTTTTCGCCCGAGGTCGCAATCAGCACGGTGATGTCCGCGCTTTCCAGCGTGTCGGTGATGACATGCAGCGATGCCGGCTCGTCATCGATCACCAGCACGGTGTCGGAGTGGCCGGGAATGGATGGTATCATGCGCTCTCCAGCAGCTTGGCCATGCCGGCGAGATCGAACTCGTCCAGCGCGGCATAGAGCGCGCTCACCAGCCGGCCGTGGTTTGGCGCCGCGGTGCCCAGCATCGCGATCTCGGCCTCGATACCGCGCACATGGCCGATCTGGATGCGCTCGAGCAGCCGCTCGACATGCGCCCTGGCATTTGCCGGCAGCCCGCCGGGCGGCGGATCGACCGCCTCGCCAGCGCCGCCGGTTGCTTCCCATTTCCAAGAAAAATGCAGCAGCGCGGCGATCACTTCGGCCATCTCGTTCAGCCGATATGGCTTGACGAAGAAGTGATCGTGCATCGGCCGGTCATATTGCGGGCGCTGGAATTCCTGCGAATTGGCCGAGGCCATGACGATGACCAGATCCGGTGCCGGCTCCGACCTCCCGGCGGGGCGCGCACGGGCGCGCAGGTGACTGGCGACATCCCAGCCGGACATTCCAGGCAGGCTGATATCGAGCACGGCGAGGTCGAAGTTGCGCGTGTCGCACAGCGCCACCGCGCTTTCGCCATCGGCCAGCGACACCACCTCCAGCCCGCAACCCGCCAGGAAGCTCTCCAGAAAGCCGCGCTGGTCGGCATCGTCGTCCACCAGCAGAACGGATCGGCGCGGGCCCTCATAGCCGGTGATTCGCCGGTGGATGGTTCCCCGCGCTTGCGCATTGGTCGGTTCCGCCAGCATCAGGGTGACGCGGAAGCAGGCGCCGCGGCCAGGCTCGCTCTCCAGTTCCAGATTGCCGCCGAGGATCTCGATTATTGCCTTGGTGATCGGCAGGCCCAGGCCGACGCCGGGGCGCACGTGGCGATCGGTCTTGTCCACCTGCTCGTAAGGATCGAAGATGCGTTGCTGGTTCTCCGGCGCGATGCCGGGGCCGGTGTCGGTGATCTCGATAGTGCCGATCTGGCCGCGATAGGCGAGGCGCATGGTCACCGTGCCGGCATCACTGAACTTGATCGCATTGCCGATGAGGTTGATCAGCGCCTGGCGCAGCCGGTTCTGATCGGTGCGGACGAACTCGGGCGTCCAGGTGGTGGCCTCGTAGACGAAGTCCAGTCCCTTAGCCTCCGCGGCGGGGCGCATCATCAGCACGATCTGATCGATAAAATCGGGCAGCCGGACGATCTCGCTGCGCACCCGCAACATGCCGTGCTCCAGCCGCGAGATGTCGAGCAGGCTTTCGATGAGGCTGGTCATGTGTTCGGCGCAGCGGCGGATGATGCGCGCTGCCTCCTGTGGCCGCACGTCGGTTTCCTGTTCCACCAGCTGGGCATAGCCATAGATGGCGTTGAGCGGCGAGCGGATCTCGTGGCTGATATTCTCCAGATAACGGGTCTTGGCGAGGTTAGCGGCGTCGGCGTTCTCCATGCCGCGCCGGGCGGTCTCCATCCTCGCCGTGAGTCCGGCCACTTGCATGATGCGCAGGCGCAGCACGCGATAGCTGAGCACCGCCGCGCTGAAGCTGACCACGATCCCGATGACGATGATCTGGTGCAGCGACGTGCCATCCCTCGGGAGCGCGATCTCCAGCCCCAGCATCAAGGCATCGAGCAGCAGCGCGATCAGGATCAGGCCGATGGCGAGCGGGGCCAAGACCTCGGGATTATCGAACTGGCGAAAAGCACCCTGGAAGCGGGGCTCTTCCGACCCCGCTGGCGGCGATACGGGCAGGTCGGCGGCGCTCGTCAACTCCGCCGGTCCGCGCGCGTGCGCACGGGAGCGGGTCCTGCCCCGGCGGCTCTCTCCTGCACTCTGTTTGACCCCGTCATCTGCCAACCCGCGGGCGGTTTGCCGCACTCGTTACGCTGGCGACTATGGTGCAACGCAAGATCGGCGCGCGCAAGGGCGTCGCTGCTTGACACGCGCAGCGCAGCGAGTCGTGCGCCAAGGTGACGCAAAACTGCCACAGCCGGCGCGGCGGCACGCCGGTGACCCGATCAGCTTGGGCGGCTCACCAGACCGGCCGCCTCGCCGAGGGCTGCCGCCCTCATGCCGAACCGGGCAACGCCACGCAAAACGCCGCCATCAGCCGCTCGGTTCCGCCGCGTCGAAATCAATCCGCCGCAGCGCGCGCGGTTCATCGGGCAGAGCGCGGCTTCCGGCAGGCGCGCCGTTGGCCTGCAGGATGAAGGCGATCACGCGGGCATTGTCCTGCGCCGACAAGGTGCCGGGCGCATGTTGCGGCATGGCCCGGGCAATATAGTCGAACAGCTCGCCCACCGGCCGCCCGCCCCAATTGGCGACGAATTTGCCGACCAGGCCAGGTGTCTCCACCGTGCCTTCCAGCTGCCCGCCGTGACACATCGCGCATTGCCGCGCATAAAGCTGGCCGCCTTCCGCGGCCTGGAGTGCGGTATAAACGCCGTCGGCGCTGCCGCGGCCCGCCGCCGGCCCGCCGCCGACCGCCACCAGCGCCACCGCCCCCGCCAGGCTGGTCAGAAGCGGTTGCCTCATGCCGCGTCCGCTTGCATGGTGAGCGGGGCGAACAGCGGGGCCAGCGCCGCCAGCGCCTCCTCGATCGGCGCGCGTGCGGGCAGTTCGGTGCTGTCGCCCACGCCCAGCATATCACCCAGATCGGGATTGTTGTTCATCAGGACGATGCCGTCCGCCTTGGACAGCAGCGACATGTTGCGCGAGCGCAATGCGTAATTCGCCTCCGGTTGCGGCACCAGCCAGCCGGTCTGGCCGCGCACCGGGATCACCGAGCGGTCCTGCCACAGGTCGCGCGCCGAATAGCCGGTGGCGTGGATCACCACCGGCTCGGGCAGTTCGCCCAACTCCCCGGGCGAGTGAAAATTGCGCATCTCGAACTTGCCCCCGCGGCTGAAGAACTCGTCCAGCAGCAGGTTTCCGTAAGCGGGAAAGTTGAAATACATCTGCGAGGTGCGCGTGGCGAACGGCGTGGCGAACGGGTTTTCCTCGGGCATCAGGGGTACCGCTTGCGGCACGATGTCGCGGATGCGCGAATCCAGATGAGCGAATTCGCTGTTCTGGTGCGGTTGCCCGGTGGTGTCGTAGCTGTCGCTGATCGCCGGGTCGGGTTCCCAGACGCGGCGGGTGATCGGCTCGTGCGACACCGCATAGCTGTCGCCGAAAGCCACCGGATCGCCCGGCAGACCCAGCATCGTGCGGAACATCTTCCACGAGAACCGCGCCATCTGCTCCCACTGATAGGGAAACTGCGCGCCCGCGGGGCCGGCCAGGGCAATCCGCGAGCCGGGGGTGTAGGAGCCGCTCGCCCGCATCGAGCGGGTGCGGAAGAACTGCTCGCGGGCGTAGATCGTCACCTCCAGCCCGGCGCGCTGAGCGACGATTGCCGACGTGAGCCCGATGATCCCGCAGCCGACCACGGCGATCCGCTCGGGCAGCACCGACAGCGCCTTGCCCACCGCCACTTCGGCCGATCCCCAGGACAGCGACCAGCCGCTGCCGCCATGGCCGTAATTGTGGATCACCAGCCGGTCGCCGACCGTCTCGGTACCCAGGTTCGGCCCGGCCGCGCGCAACGGGCGGATGCAGCACTTGAGATCGATGAGCTGGTCGAGCGAGACCCGCATCGGCACCAGCTGCGGGCGGCTGCCGGCGGGCGCGGCCTGCATTGGTGAGGATTGGGCGCGAAGCGGCGCGGGCAAGGCCAGCGCGCCCGCCGCGCCGAGCACGCCCTTGATCACCGCGCGCCGCTCGCTGTGGATTTCGGCGGTTCGATGGTGTGGCAAGTGGCTCAAGACTGTTGTGCCCCGTTCTGCAAAACGTGGCTAGGCAGCGTTCGATCCGTTCGGAAATGAGGGAAAAGGCGTATTGCCGGCAGCCGGCACGCCGCCCGTCCCAGTTCGCTCACGCTCGTCGCTCCGCTCGCCGCTGCCGACCGGCCTGGCGTCGCGCTGCATCGTTAATTCGGAACGCTCGGCGGCTAAGGCCGTTCGTAATCCAAGAGGCCGAGCTGGAGGAGTGTGAGGATGGAATGGATTATCGCGATAATCGTGGGGGGCATCATCGGCTGGATCGCCAGCATGATTATGGGCCGGGATGCCTCGATGGGCATCTTCTGGAACATCGTCGTCGGCATCGTGGGCGCGCTGCTCGGCGGGTGGCTGGGCACGATGCTGTTCGGCATCGATTCCACGCTCTCGGACTTCAACCTGCCCGGGCTGCTGATGTCGCTCTTGGGTGCGGTGCTCTTGCTGGGCATCCTGAACCTGATTCAGCGCGGCCGCGTTCGCTGAACAGACGATCCTTCGCGCGGGTGCGCTGACAATTTGATACAAACATCATGCAGCGCGATCAGCCAGGCTGGTCGCGCTTTTTTCGCGGATTTCCGGGGAAATGCGGGCGATCGACCGCTAGCGCGGCTTTGCCGAGCCATGCGTTGCGATACAGCGCCGCAACGGCTATTGCACCAATGCCTCCTGTAGGCGGTATCGCCTTGGGAACGCTCGGCATGGCATGATAGGAGACTTCCTCATGCCAGCGACAAAGGGCAGAATGCGCGCATGAACTACGAAGCGAAGATGGATGTGATCGCCGCTCCCGCGCAGGCACGGGCTCACCCTTCGGCCGTGCTCGGTATCGAAGCGGTCGATCCCGAGCAGCGCGCGCGCCGTCGCCAGCGGCTGATCATCGCCGCGGTCGTCGCCGTGGTCCTGCTGGCGGTCGCCGGCTATATGCTGTCGCAGGGAAGCGGTGAGGCAGCCTTCGCGCCCGACGAGAACGCGACCGCGCCCGCGGTTACGGTGATCTCGCCGGGGCGCGCGACGGTCGCCGGGCTCATCAACGCCACCGGCACCCTGGCCGCCCGTCGCGAGATGCCCGTGGGCGTGGTCGGCGAGGGCGGGCGGATCGTTTCCGTGCTCGTCGAGGCGGGCGATTGGGTCGGTGCCGGGGAGGTGCTGGCGGTGATCGATCGCTCGGTGCAGAACCAGGAGGTCGAAGGCCAGGCGGCGCAGATCGAGATCGCCCAGGCCGATCTCGATCTCGCCCAGGCCAATCTCGACCGCGCGCTGCAACTGGTCGACCGTGGGTTCATCTCCACCGCCGATGTCGACAGCCTCACCGCCACCCGCGACGCCGCGCGCAGCAGCGTGCGGCTCGCCCAGGCGCAATATCGCGAGCTGATCGCGCGCAATGACCGGCTCAACATCATCGCCCCCGCCGCGGGCCTGGTGCTCGAACGCAACGTCGAGCCCGGCCAGGTGGTCGGTTCGGGCTCGGGCGTCTTGTTCTCGATCGCCCGCGGCGGCGAGATGGAATTGCTCGCCCGCGTGAGCGAGGACGATCTCGCCCAGCTCGACGTGGGTTCCACCGCCCGCATCACGCCGGTGGGCACCGACAAGCAGTTCACCGGGCAGATCTGGCAGTTGTCGCCAATCATCAACGAGGCCGACCGCCAGGGCACCGCGCGCATCGCGCTCGCTTATGCCCCCGAACTGCGCCCCGGCGGGTTCGCCTCGGCCGAGATCAACAGCGGCTCGGTGGTCGCCCCCCGGCTGCCCGAGAGCGCCATCATGTCCGACGATGACGGCAGCTACGTCTACACGGTCGATCGCGAGAACAAGGTCGTCCGCCGCCGGGTGGAGCTTGGCATGGTGAGCGACGAGGGCATCGCCATCATCTCGGGCCTCGATGGCACCGAGCCGATCGTGGCGCGCGCCGGCGGCTTCCTGACCGAGGGCGAGACCGTGCGCCCGGTTCGCGAGGGGCGCGGCAATTGACCGCGATCCGGCCATGAGCTTCCGCAACATCTCCGCCTGGGCGATCCGCAACCCGATCGTCCCCATACTCGCCTTCATCGGCCTGGTCATGGCCGGGATGATGAGCTTTGCCGAGATGGAGGTGCAGAACAATCCGGACATCGAATTTCCGGTGGTCAACGTCAGCATTTCGCAGCCCGGCGCCGCGCCGACCGAGGTGGAGAACCAGATCAGCCAGCGGGTGGAGGCGGCGGTTCAGTCGCTGGACGGGGTCGAGACGATCCAGACGACCGCATCCGAGGGCAGCTCGCTCACCAGCATCGAGTTTGAACTGGGCACCGACATCGCCGAGGCGGTGAACGAGGTGAAAAATCAGGTCGACCAGATCCGCGGCGAGCTGCCCGAGGGTATTCTCGAGCCGAGCATAACCAAGCAGCAGACCAGCGCCGATCCCATCGTCTTCTTCGGCGTCACCGCCGACGACATGACCATCGAGCAGCTGTCGTGGTTTATCGACGACACCATCACCAAGCGCCTGCTGTCGGTGGATGGCCTGGCCGAAGTCGGGCGCAATGGCGGCGTCGACCGCGAGATCCTGGTGATCCTCGATCCGGCCAAGATGCAGGCGCTCGGCGTCACCGCGTCGCAGGTCAACACCGCGCTGCGCCAGCTGAACGTCAATGCCGCCGGCGGGCAGGCCGAGATCGCCGGTTCGCGCCAGTCGGTTCGCGTGCTCGGCAACGCCGCCAACGCCTACGAATTGTCGCAGAGCCAGGTCGACATTGGCAACGGGCGCTCGGTCAAGCTGGCCGACCTGGGCAGCGTGAGCGACAGCTACGGCGAACTTCGCTCGATCGCCAAGATCGACGGCAAGCAGGTGGTCACCTTCTCGATCAGCCGCGCGCGGGGCGAATCCGACGTGGCGGTGTACGATGCCGCGGTCGAGGTGCTCGAGCAAATCGAAGAAGAGAACCCGGGCATCACCTTCACCCGGCTGTTCACCGAGGTGGATTACACCAAGGCGCAGTACGAAAGCAGCATGGCGGCGATGATCGAGGGCGCCATCCTGGCGGTCATCGTCGTGTTCCTGTTCCTGCGCGACTGGCGCGCGACGGTCATCGCCGCGCTCGCGATCCCGCTCTCGGCGATCCCCACCTTCTGGTTCATGGACATGCTGGGTTTCACGCTCAACACGCTCTCGCTGTTGGCGTTGGGGCTGGTGGCCGGCGTGCTGGTGGACGATGCGATCGTGGACATCTAGACCATCGTGCGCCACATGCGCTTGGGCAAATCGGCCTATCAGGCGACCCTCGCCGCCGCCGACGAGATCGGCCTCGCCGTGGTCGCCACCACCTTCTCGATCGTGGCGGTGTTCCTGCCGGTGGGCCTGATGCCCGGCGTCTCGGGCCAGTTCTTCAAGAATTTCGGCCTCACGGTCGTCGTCTCGGTGCTGATGTCGCTCGGGGTGGCGCGGCTCATCACGCCGATGATCGCCGCCTATTTCCTCAAGGCCAAGGGTACTCAGGCCCACGGCGAGGGCGCGATCATGGACTGGTACATGCGCGTGTTGCGCTGGTCGCTCGATGCGCGCGCCTTCCGCGAAATGCGCGCCCGCCTGGGGTATGTTCCCACCAGCCCCTGGTTCCATCTCGCGGCGCTCGCCGTCGGGCTGGCCGTGGTCGCCGGGATCAGCGCCCTGCTAGGCTCCGGCGCCAACATTTTTGCCGGGGCGGGGCCGGGCTGGATCCTCCTGATGCTCCTCGCCGGATACCTGGTGGGCGGGCTGGTCAACTTCATCTTCGGTCTGCTGCTGGGCCGCTTCATCGGCTACGAGACCAGCCTCTTCACCCGGCGTGCGCGATATCTGGGCGCTCGCTTCCTCGACCATCGCGTCTGGATGATGCTGACCGGCGTCGTCGCGCTGGGCCTGACGATCGTGCTGTTCGTCAACCTGCCGCAGCAGTTCTTCCCCGACGAGGACAGCGACTTCTCGCGCATCACCGTCGAGATGGTCCCGGGCACCACGCTCGAGCAGACCGAGGCGGTGATCGACCAAATCGCCGCGCGGATGAGAGAGGAGCAGGAGGTCGCGCTTGCGCTGGGCGTCGCTCGCGAAGGCTCGGGCGTGATCCGCCTCGTGCTCAAATCCGACCGGGAACGCCCCAGCACCGAGTTCGAAGAGGAGCTCACCCCGGTCCTGCAGACCTTCCCCGACGCGCGGGTCAATTTCGAGAACCAGCAGGGCGGCGGTGGTGGCACGGGCCGGGCGATCTCGATCATGTTGGCGGGTTCCGACCCGACGCAGCTCAACCGCACCGCCCAGATCCTGGTCGAACAGATGCAAAGCGTGCGCGGCGCGATCGCCCCGCGCATCGACTACGACCTGCAGCGGCCCGAACTGATCATCCGACCACGCGAAGATCTCGCGGCGCAACTGGGCGTGACCACCCAATCGCTGAGCCAGGCGATCCGCATCGCCACGTTGGGCGACATCGACGAGAACGCGGCCAAGTTCTCCCTTTCCGACCGGCAGATTCCCATCCGCGTGCGCCTCGCCGAGAATGAGCGGCGCAATGTGGAGACGATCCGCAACCTGCCCGTCACCACCGCCGATGGGGGGTCGGTGCCGCTCGACCGGGTGGCCGAGATCTCCTTCGGCCAAGGCCCGACCGAGATCGAGCGTTACAACCAATCGCGGCGGGTCTTCATCGGCGTCGACCTGGCGCCGGGTGTCGCGCGCGGCGACGTGCTCAACGCCATCAATGCGCTGCCGATCATGGGCGACCTGCCCGCGGGCGTCAGCAACGAGCCGGTGGGCGCCGACGAATGGCAGGGCGAGCTCGTCGGCAGCTTCATCATCGCGCTGGTGACCGGCATCCTGCTGGTGTTCTCGGTGCTGGTGCTGCTCTACCGGCGGTTCGTCTCGCCGCTGGTCAACATGGCTTCGCTCGCGCTCGCGCCGCTGGGCGGCTTGCTCGCGCTGTATGTCGCCGGCTACCTCAAGACCGGCCAGCCCGAGCCGGTCTCGATGCCCGTGTTCATCGGCCTGCTGATGCTGCTGGGGATCGTCGGCAAGAACTCGATCCTGCTGATCGACTTCGCGCTCGAGGAGATGGAGACCGGCAAGCGCAAGCGCGACGCCATCCTCGAAGCGGGCCACAAGCGCGCTCAGCCGATCGTCATGACGACGATCGCCATGATCGCCGGCATGATACCCACCGCGCTCTCGCTCGGCGGCGATTCGGCCTGGCGCGCGCCGATGGGCACGGTCGTGATCGGTGGCCTGATGCTGTCGACCGTGCTGACGCTGCTGATCGTGCCCGCGGGCTTCAGCCTGGCCGACGGGATGGAGAAGAAGCTGGGCCCCTGGCTGCGCGACCGGTTCCTGACCTACCGTCCGGGCGACGAGCGGAAGGGGGGGCATCGCCCCGCGCCGGAGCTGCAGCCCGCTGAGTGAGGCGCCCTGCTCTCCCCGCACGCCGGCTCTTATGGCGCGCGACCTGCCCCGCCTGATCCCTCCCGCTAGCTCGGGCGGTGAGCCGTTCACCGGTGATCGCGCGCGCCGCATGCGCCTGGCCGCCACCGCCCTGCTGGTGGCGATGGCCGGCCTGTTCACGCTCGCTCTGGCGATGGAGGAGGAGCACCCGGCCTGGGGCTTCGTCCTCGCCTTCGCCGAGGCGGCGATGGTGGGCGGTCTGGCCGATTGGTTCGCGGTGACCGCACTGTTCCGCCATCCGCTCGGCATTCCCATTCCGCATACCGCGATCATCCCCACCAAGAAGGACCGCATCGCCGACATGATGGGGGACTTCCTGCAGCGCCATTTCCTGACGCCGGCGGTGGTCTCGCGGCGGTTGCGCGACACCAATCTGGCGCGCACAGCGGGCGATTACCTGGCGCAGAGCAGCGGAAGCGGCGAGGGTCGCATCCGGGCCGGCGCGGCCAATCTGCTGGTCGAGCTGCTCCAGTCGCTCGACCCGGAACGGCTGGGTGTCCGGGTCAAGGCGGGCCTTGGCCAGCTGGTGGCGCGCATCGAGCTGTCGCCGCTGCTCGGCCAGATGCTCTCCGCCGCGATCGCCGATGGCCGCCACCGCCCGCTGGTCGATGGCTTCATCCGCTGGGCGGGCCTGGCGCTCGAGGACAACGAGGAGCTAGTCCAGCGCATGGTCCAGCGCCGGGCCAACGCGCTCCTGCGCTGGACCGGGCTCGACCAGCGGCTGTCGAGCTCGGTGCTCGACGGGCTCTACCGCCTGCTGGCCGAGATCCTCGTCGAGCCCGCGCATCCGGTGCGGCTCAAGGTCGACGAGGGGCTGGCCAAGCTGGCGCACGACCTGCAGCACGACCCGGCCATGCGCGCGAAGGTCGAGCGGATGAAGAACGACCTGCTAGCCAACCCGGCGCTCGGCAGCTGGTGGATGGGGGTCTGGGAACGGCTTCGGCACGGGCTGATCGAGCTGGCGCGCGGCGGAGCGCAGGGGGGAGCCGCGGGCGGCGCGCTGGGTGGCCAGCTGCACGCCAGCCTGGCCGAGCTGGGCGAGAGCCTGCGCCGCGATCCGGTGCTCCAGGCGCAGGTCAACCGCTTCGCCCGGCGCACGATCGTGGGCGTGGCCAGCCGCTACGGCGAGCAGATCGTCCGCCTGGTCTCCGACACGGTCAAGCGCTGGGACGCGACCACCATCACCGACCGGATGGAGCACGCGGTCGGCCGCGACCTGCAGTTCATCCGCATCAACGGCACGCTGGTGGGCGGGCTCGTCGGGGTGACGATCCACCTGGTGACGCTGTTGGTCTGAGGCGCCCCGGAAGCGAGACCGGAACTTGCCCGTCATCGGCCATTCGACCGGCGCCGGGGAGCCCTTCCAGGACCCAAGGCGTCCTGGCTGAGCCCGCAGGAGGTGGGCGTGAAAAGGCACCGCCCTGCGCCAACGTGGCGGCGTTCTTCGACAGGCTCAGGACGCTCGGGAGTTGGCGAACAGCGGGCCGCTCCGCCTACCTGCGCCCCAGCGCCGCCTCGCTCTGTGCCATCAGCCGCGCGATGATCGCCGCCGCCGGCTCCTCCTCGCGCACCATGCCGACCGACTGCCCCGCCATCAGCGAGCCGTTCTCGACATCGCCGTCGATGACCGCGCGGCGCAGCGCACCGGCCCAGTAGTGCTCGATCTGCAGCTGCGCCTCGGCCATCTCGAGCGTGCCAGTGTCGAGTACGCCCGCCACCTCGCGCTGCTTGGCGGTGAACAGCTCGGTGCCCTTGTTGCGCAGCGCGCGCACCGGGATCACCGGCAGGCGCGCATCCAGCTGCACGCTCGCCACCGCGTCGCGCGCATGGGCGCGGAAGAAGGCCTGCTTGAACGCCGGGTGGGCGATGCTCTCGGTCGCGCAGGCAAAGCGGGTGCCCAGCTGCACCCCGGCCGCGCCCATCTCCAGGTAGCCGGCGATCGCCTCGCCGCGGCCGATCCCGCCGGCGACGAACACCAGGTGATCGGCGCTGAGTTCGGGCAGGAACTCCTGCGCCAGCACACTGGTGGAGACAGGGCCGATGTGACCGCCCGCCTCCATTCCCTCGATCACCATCGCATCCGCGCCGCTGCGCAGCAGCTTTCGTGCCAGCGCCAAGGTGGGCGCAAAGACGATCACCTTGGCGCCGAAGCCCTTGATCGCCTCCACGCTGCCCTTGGGCGGGATACCGCCCGCCAGCACCACGTGCCCCACTTGATGGCGCCGGCACACTGCAATGAGGTCCATCAGCATCGGATGCATGGTGATGAGGTTCACCCCGAACGGCCGCTGCGTCAGCGCTCGGGTCGCGCCGATCTCGGCATCGAGCAGCCCGGGGGTCATCGCCCCACAGGCGATCACCCCGAAGCCGCCGCCATTGCTGATCGCGGCCACCAGGTTGCGCTCGGACACCCAGCTCATCGCCCCGCACATGATGGCGTGCTCGCTGCCAAGGAAGGCGGAACCACGACGCATGAGGGCGGTGGTGCGGGGATAGTGGCTCATCCCGGCCGGCGTTAGGCCGCGCTCGCCCCTGGGGCAAGCTGCGCCTCGGCAACACGGCGGACACTTGGCGGATCGATCCGTCACGCCGCTCGGCTGATCGCTTTTGCCGCTCATGCTGACGAAGACTAATCGTTTACCCCGCTGCCCCGGTGCATCTAGAACCCTAGGCATGAGCGAAGTGTCCCCCCGGGGACCGGCTGGTTTGACCACGAACAAGAGGAGAGACGACAATGGACGTAGCCAAGGGAAGCATGTCCGGGGGCTGCCCCGTGCCGCACGACGAGATCAAGCCGCGCAGCCTGCTGGGCCGCACCAACCGCGATTGGTGGCCCGATTCGCTGGCGGTCGATATCCTCAGCCAGGGCGGCGTGTCCCCCGACCCGATGGGCCGGGATTTCAAGTATGCAGACGCGTTCAAGCAGCTCGATTATCAGGCGCTCAAGGCCGACCTGGTGGCGCTGATGACCGATTCCAAGCCCTGGTGGCCGGCGGATTACGGCCATTACGGCCCGTTCTTCATCCGCATGGCCTGGCACGCGGCGGGCACCTACCGCACGGCCGACGGACGCGGCGGCGCCAATAGCGGCCAGCAGCGCTTCGCCCCGCTCAATTCCTGGCCCGACAACGGCAACCTCGACAAGGCCCGCCGCCTGCTGTGGCCGGTGAAGCAGAAATACGGCAAGCACATCAGCTGGGCCGACTTGTTCATCCTCGCCGGCAATGTCGCCATCGAGGACATGGGCGGGCCGGTGTTCGGCTTCGGCGGCGGCCGGGCCGACGTGTTCGAGCCCGAGAAGGACATCTACTGGGGAGCCGAGGAGCACTGGGTGGGCCATGCGGAAAACAAGACCCGCATCCTGCCCGAGGAGCAGCTCGACCTCGAATCGCCGCTCGCGGCGATCCAGATGGGCCTCATCTACGTCAATCCGGAAGGGCGCGGCGGCAATGCCGATCCGCTGCAATCGGCGCACGACCTCAAGGTCACCTTCGAGCGCATGGCGATGAACCACGAGGAAACCGTGGCGCTTGCCGCCGGCGGGCACACCTTCGGCAAGGCGCATGGCGCGGGCGATCCGAGCCTGGTCGACAAGGCGCCCGAGGGCGCCGAAATCCACCTTCAGGGCATGGGCTGGACCAGCAAGTTCGAGACGGGCGTCGGCGCGCATACCATCACCAGCGGGCTCGAGGGCGCCTGGGTCAACACGCCGACCACCTGGAGCGAGAACTACTTCCGCCTGCTGCTCGACTACGAATACGAGCTGGTCAGGAGCCCGGCCGGCGCCAAGCAATGGCAGCCGATCAACCAGCGTGAAGAGGACATGGCGCCCGACGCCCACAATCCGGGCAGGAAGGTTCCGACCATGATGACCACGGCGGACATGGCGCTGAAGGTCGACCCCGAGTTCCGCGAGATCTCGGAGCGCTTCCGCGCCGATCACGCAGCCTTCAAGGACGCCTTCGCCCGCGCCTGGTTCAAGCTGACCCATCGCGACATGGGGCCCAAGATCCGCTATCTCGGGCCGGAGGTCCCTGAGGAAGACCTGATCTGGCAGGATCCGGTGCCGGAAGGCACGATGCCGTCGGATGCGGACGTGGCGGCCTTCAAGCAGGCGATCCTGGCGTCGGGCCTCAGCGTGGGCCAGCTGGTCAAAACCGCCTGGGCGTCGGCTTCCACCTACCGCCGCTCCGATCATCGCGGCGGTGCCAACGGGGCTCGCATTGCGCTGGCTCCGCAGAAGGATTGGGCGGTCAACGAGCCGGCGGAACTGGCCCAGGTGCTGGCCAAGATCGGCGAACTGCGCGGCAATCTGTCGCTGGCCGATGCCATCGTGCTCGCCGGCACCGCGGCGGTGGAGCAGGCGGCGCGCGATGCCGGCGTCGCTGTCGAGGTGCCCTTCATGGGCGGCCGCGGCGATGCGACGCAGGACTGGACCGACATCGAGAGCTTCGCGGTGATGGAGCCGGTGGCCGATGGCTTCCGCAACTATCTCAAGACCAAGCATTCGGTGAAGACCGAGGAACTGCTGGTCGACCGCGCCTCGCTGCTCGGCCTGTCGGCGCCCGAGATGACCGTGCTGCTGGGCGGATTGCGAGTGCTGGGCGCCAATTACAAGGATGCCCCCGAAGGCGTGTTCACCACCCGCAAGGGCCAGCTGACCAACGACTTCTTCGTCAACCTGCTCGACATGGATACGATGTGGGAGGTGATCGATACCAGCGCCGACGAGGAGTTCATCGGCTACGATCGCGGCGGCCGGACGGAACGCTGGAAGGCCACCCGCACCGATCTCATCTTCGGCTCCAACTCGCAGCTGCGCGCTACCGCCGAGGTCTATGCCGAGCGCGGCAACGAGGAGAAGTTCGTGGCCGACTTCATCGCCGCCTGGGTGAAGGTGATGAACGCCGACCGGTTCGACATGGAAACCCGCGCCGTAGGTGACCGCCGCGTCTAGCCATGGCGGGTGGGCGCGCCAGCTTGGCTTGCCCGTTCACAGTTGACTTGCCCCCGCGCCTTACCCCTTCGGCGCGGGGGCCTCTTTTGCTCGGCGAGGCGAGCCGTGGGCGACGGCTCAGGCCGCCTCCTCGCCGATCTCGTCCGGTGCATCCAGGCCATAGGCGGTGTGCAGCAGGCGGACCGCGAGTTCGGTCTCGTCCTCGTCGATCAGCACGCTCACCTTGATCTCGCTGGTCGAGATCGCCTGCACGTTGATGCCGCGATCGCCGAGCGCCTTGAACATGGCGGCGGCCACGCCCGCATGGCTCTTCATCCCCATGCCGACCACGCTGACCTTGGCGACCCGCGCATCGGTGATGATGCGGTTGAAGCCGATCTTGTCGCGCTTGTCCTCCAGCAGCGCCTGCGCCCGCGCGAGTTCGGCCTGGGGCACGGTGAAGGTGACGTCGGTCTCGCCCTTGTCGCGGCCCACGTTCTGAATGATCATATCGACATTGATGCCCGCCTGGCCCAGCGGCACGAAGATCTCGGCCACCGCGCCGGGCCGGTCGGGCACCCGGGTGAGGACCACGCGGGCTTCGTTCTTGTCGTGCGCGATGCCGGTCACTGTCTGGCGTTCCACGGGCAATTCCTTGAGCTGGCGGTCCATTTCCTCGTCCGAGACGATCATCGTGCCGGGCAGCGTATCGGCCGGCGGGGCATCGGCATCGACGAAGGAGGAGAGCACTTGCACCCGCACCCCGCGCTTCATGGCGAGGCTCACCGAGCGCGTTTGCAGCACCTTGGCGCCCACTGAAGCAAGCTCCAGCATCTCCTCGTAAGTGACGTGTTTGAGTTTGCGCGCGCGGGCGACGATGCGCGGATCGGTGGTGTAGACGCCGTCCACGTCGGTGTAGATATCGCAGCGGTCCGCCCCTACCGCTGCGGCCAGCGCCACCGCGCTGGTGTCCGAGCCGCCGCGGCCCATGGTGGTGATCCGCCCCGCCTCGCTCACCCCCTGGAAGCCGGGCACCACGGCGATCTCGCCGCCGCGCATGGCCTCGACCAGCGCCTCGGCGCCGATCGTGTCCACCCGGGCATTGGCATGGGCCGAGAAGGTGCGCACCGGCACCTGCCAGCCGAGCCAGCTGCGCGCCTTGACGCCCATGGCCTGCAAGGTGAGCGCGAGCAGCCCGCTGGTCACCTGCTCGCCGCTCGCCACCACCACGTCGTACTCGGCCGGGTCGTAGAGCGGATTGGCCTCGCGGCAGAAGTTCACCAGCCGGTCGGTCTCGCCGGCCATGGCGCTGACCACCACCGCCACCTCGTTGCGCGTCCCGCCGCGACCGGCCGCCTGCGCGCGCACGATATTGGCCACCCGGCGGATGCGCTCGGTCCCGGCCATCGACGTGCCGCCGAATTTCATCACGATGCGGGCCAAGCGCACTCCCCTCGAAGATCGCGTGCTGTTAGAGTCGCGGCATGAGCGATGCAACTCCCGCCTTTTCTGGAGCAAGTGAAACCATCCGCCCCGCCGAAGCGGCGCATTTCGGTGCGCTGGCGGCCGAATGGTGGGACCCTGCGGGCAGTTCGCGGATGCTCCATCGGCTGAACCCGGTGCGGCTCGGCTTCATCCGCGAGGCGGTGGATCTGCACTGGGGCGGCGACATCGAGAGCCTGCGCCCGCTCGCCGGCAAGGCCGCGCTCGATGTCGGCTGCGGTGCGGGCCTGCTGTGCGAACCGCTGGCGCGGCTCGGCGCGGCGGTGACCGGGGTGGATGCCGCGGCGCAGAACATCGCGGTCGCCACGGCGCACGCCGAGGGCGCGGGGCTGGCGATCGACTACCGCGCGGGCGAACTGGCGGAATTGGCGCTGGGCACCTTCGACCTCGTCACCTGCCTCGAGGTGATCGAGCATGTCGCCGACAAGCCCGGCTTCGTGGCGCAGCTCGCCGCGCACCTGGCGCCCTCGTCGGAGAATGGGGGCGGCCTGCTGGTGCTCTCCACCCCCAACCGCACCGCGCAATCGCGGGTGCTGCTGGTGGGCGCGGCGGAGGCGGTGGGGGCCATCCCGCGCGGCACCCACAGCTGGAGCGATTTCGTCACCCCGGACGAATTGCGCGCCCTGGTCCACGCGGCGGGGCTGGAGATGGGCGCGCCGCGCGGCATCGCCTGGTCGCCGCTGCAGGGCCTGCACCTCTCGTCGGACCTGTCGCTCAACTACATCGTCACCGCGCGGCGGGCCTAGTCGCGCAAGGAGCGCAGGCGGACCGGATCGTCGGTGAAGATCCCGTCGACCCCCGCGGCTTGAAGCGCGTCGCGCACCAGTTCCGGCCGCCCCGCCGCCGCTGGATCGGTGCCGATGCGCGCGTGTTCGGGCAGGAAGGCGTTCTCCTTGCGCAGCGTCCATGCGTGGACGGCCAGCCCCGCGGCGTGCGCGCGCTCGATCAGGCCCGTGGGCTCGCCGTCCGTCCCGAGCAGCAGCGTGATCTCGGCGCCGAGCCCGTCGGCATGGCCGGCGATCGCGGCGAGGCCGGCGGGCATGAGCATGTCGGCATAGGTCGTTCCCGGGCGATCGGCCGGGCCGCCCCGGGAGGCAACCAGCTGCACCAGCCTGAGATCGGTCAGCGCGGCGAGCCGTTCGAGCGGCCCGGGCTCGAAGCTCTGGATGAACACCGGGTCCGCTGCGGTGCGGTATCCGGCGGCGTGCAGCTGTTCGACCAGCAGGGCGGCGAGGTCGTGGCCGATGCCGGCGAAATAGGTCGGGTGCTTGATCTCGGGATAGAGGCCGATGCGGCGCCCAGTCTCCGCCTCCCGCGCGCGGACGAGGGCGATGATCTCGCCCAGCGTGGGCACCTGGTACAGGCCATCGAAGGCGACGTTGGCCCGGCGCAATTCGGGCAGGCGTTCGCGGGCGCGCAGGGTGCGCAATTCGGCGAGGGTGAAGTCCTCGGTGAACCAGCCGCTCACCTCCTGCCCGTCGATGGTGCGCGTGGCGCGCCGGTCGGCGAATTCGGCGCGTTGGGCGATGTCGGTGGTGCCCGAGATCTCGTTCTCGTGGCGGGCGACGAGCACGCCGTCTTTCGTGGCGACGAGGTCGGGCTCGATGTAGTGGGCGCCCTGGTCGATGGCGCGCTCGTAGGCGGCCAGCGTGTGCTCGGGCCGCTCGCCGCTCGCGCCGCGATGGGCGATGATGAGCATGCCTTGTTCCTCGGTTTGCGCCACGGCGGGGACAGCGAGCGCCAGTGCCAAAAGCGCGATGAACGATCTCATGCCAGCACCCGCGCCCATTCTGCCGCGTCGAACCCCACCAGCAAGCCGCCGCCATGCTCCACCACCGGGCGGCGGAGGAGCGAGGGATGCGCCGCCATCAGGGCGAGCGCCTTCTGCCCGTCGAGGCCGGCGCGGTCCGCCTCGGGCAGCTGGCGGAAAGTGGTGCCGCGCCGGTTGAGCAGCGCCTCCCAGCCCAGCGCCGCGCTCCAGGCGCGCAGCTTGGCGGGGTCGGCGCCCTCTTTCTTGTAGTCGCGGAAGTCGTGGGCGATCCCCTGCGCCGCGAGCCAGGCGCGGGCCTTCCTGACCGTGTCGCAATTGGGGATGCCGTAGAGGCGGATCATGCGGGCGTGGCTTCCCGGGAGGACGGAGGCGAAGGTGACGAAGGCGACACGGTGTCACCCTGTCGCAAGGGCGGAAAAACGGCGGAACTGCGGGGATAGCGGGCGAAAGTGACAAGTTGACACTTTGTCGCGCGGAAATTCGGCAAGGTCAGGCTCGGCATGCTTGATCCATGCCCGAAATCGCGCGCGTAGGACAGCGGCCGGTCATCTCGGCGGGGTCGGGCCGGGCGCATCCTCGTCGTGCGCAAAGCGGTGGATGCGCAGCGCGCCGCTCGCGAACAGGGTGTAGCTCGCGTAGTAGTCGCGCCGGCCGCGGGCCTTGGCGCCCAGGTGCTCCTCCTCGCGGCCCCGGGCGCGGGCCGAGGCCTCGTCCGCCCATTCGCTGAGCGCGATCACCTCGCCGTCCTCGGCAGTGTAGGACTTGAACGAGACATAGCCCGGCTGGGCGGCGGCGCGCTGTTCCATCCGCGCGGCCTCGGCCTCGTAGGCGGCGCGGTCGATGCCGGCGCGCTTGCGGTTGCGGAACACCACGAGGTACATCAGCGCGCCTCTTGCAGGCCGCGCCCCAGATGCGCATCGGCGATGGCGACGGCAAGCGCATCGGCGGCGTCCGCCCCCGCTATTGCGGCGCCGGGCAGCAGCACCTTGAGCATGGCCTGGACCTGGCGCTTGTCCGCCGCGCCGGTGCCCACCACCGCCTTCTTCACGGCTCGCGCCGCGTGTTCGGCGACGGGCAGGCCCTTGCCTTCATAGGCCGCGCCGCAGGCCGCGAGCACCGCGCCGCGCGCCTGGGCGAGCTTCAGGGTGGATTGCGCGTTGGTGTTGAGGAACACCTCCTCGACCGCCGCGCGATCGGGGCGGTGGGCGGCGATGATTTCGGCGAGCGCGGCGTGGAGCGCGGCGAGCCGCTGGGCCATCGGCGCCTTCGCATCGGTCGGCAGCTGGCCGTTGGCAAAGTGCGACAGGCGGCTGCCCTCGATGCGCACGACGCCCCAGCCGGTGCAGGAGAGCGAGGGGTCGAGGCCCAGGATCAGCATGGCGGGGCTGCTGACAATTCGATGCAATCACCGCGCATGAACCAGCCATCCGAAACCATCAGATAAGCCGGCAGGATGAGGACCGCAAAAGCGACGACCCATCCTTTCCAGTTCACGCGTCGAGCTTCTCCAGCACCTCGGCGGAGACGTCGTAATTGCCCCAGACGGTCTGCACGTCGTCATCGTCGTCGAGCGCGTCGATCAGCTTGAACAGCGTTGCCGCCTCGTCCTCGTCGCGCACCGCCACCTCCACCGTGGGCTTCCAGGCGAGCTTGACGCTTTCCGCCTCGCCGAGCGCCGCCTCGAGCGCGCCGGCGACCGCGTGCAGCGCCTCCATGCCGGTCCAGATCACGTGCCCATCGGCCGCGCTCTCGACATCGTCCGCGCCCGCCTCGATTGCCGCTTCGAGCACCGCGTCCTCGCTGCCGACACCGGCCGGGTAGACGATCATTCCCTTGCGCTCGAAGCCGTGCGACACCGACCCTTCGGTGCCCAGATTGCCGCCATTCCTGCTGAACGCGGTGCGCATGTTGGTGGCGGTACGGTTGCGGTTGTCGGTCAAGGCTTCGACGATGAGCGCCACCCCGCCCGGCCCATAGCCTTCGTAACGCACCGCCTCGTAATCCTCGCCGCCCGCCGCGCTCGCCTTGTCGATGGCGCGCTGGATGTTGTCCTTGGGCATCGACTGCGCCTTGGCCGCGGTGACCGCCAAGCGCAGGCGCGGGTTCATGTCGGGGTCGGGCGCGCCCATCTTGGCCGCCACGGTGATCTCGCGCGAGAGCTTGGAAAACGCACCGGACCGCTTCTTGTCCTGCGCGCCCTTCCTGTGCATGATGTTCTTGTACTTGGAATGGCCGGCCATGTTATCCTCAGGCGTGGTACTCGCGAGAAACCCCAGAGCGAGGCTTAGGGGTAATTGACCTAGCGGAGCGCTCTCTTTCCGGCAACATCGCGCCCTGCCGCCCGCCCCGGTAAGCCATTCTTTACCGATCTGCGGCAGATTGCCCGAATGGGGCTCGGCAAGCATCGCAAGCAGGTTTTGCAGGAGCTTGTTGCCGAGCAGGCGGGGCGCTGCTGCTACTGCCGGCGCGAGTTCAATCCGGAACAGCCGAAACTCGCACCCACCATCGAACATCGCGTCGCTCGCGTGGACGGCGGGACGGACGCGCGGGCCAATCTGCGGGCCGCCTGCTGGCACTGCAATCAGCATCGCGGCCGCCAAAAAGAGCGATCGCGGCAGCGGGCGCAGGCGCGCGACACTGCGGAACGATCTGCGGAACAGTCCGCGCCTGTCTGCGCATGCGGCGGCGATGCCTCAAGGCGCGATGTCGAAGTGCAGCGCCGGCTCCTCGCTCGCGGCCAGCTGGCGATAGAAAGCGATGGCCGGCTCGTCTTCCTGATCGCCCTGGACGAACACCATCCAGGCGCCGGTCTCGCGCGCGATGCGGCGAAGCTCGGCGATCAGCGCGCTGGCAATTCCCCGGCGGCGATGTTCCTCAGCAACGGCTAGATCGTAGAGGTAGACCTCGCTGCGTTCCTGCTCGAACTTGCGCAGCACGTAGGCGCCGATGCCACCGACAACGCGGTCAACATCCACGGCGACCAGCAGGATGATGTTGCGATCGGCCAGCAAGTCGCGGCAATAGGCGTCGCTCGGTGGGGCGCCGATGTAGGTCGCCGGCTCCCCGAACACCTCGCCGAAGACGGCGTTGAGCCCGCGCAGCAGCGCAAGATCGGCGCGCCCAAGTCGCAGAACCTGCACCGGCAGAGCGCCGCCCTAGCTGGTCAGAAGCACCGCGGTGCCGCTGGCGCTGACCATCAGCATCGAGCCGGTGTCGCCGATCACCTCGTAATCGAGATCGACGCCCACCACCGCATTGCCGCCCAGTTCACCGCACCGCGCCTGCAGTTCCTGGATGGCCTGTTCGCGCGCCTCACGCAGAATTCGCTCGTAGGAACTCGAACGCCCGTCGACGATGTCGCGGATGTTGGCGAAGAAATCGCGGAAGATGTTGGCGCCGATGATCACTTCGCCGGTGACGATGCCCAGGTAGTCCGCGATCGGGCGGCCCTCGATGGTGGGGGTCGTGGTGACGATGATGCCGCGCGCGTCCTTCCAGGGGCTGGCCATGCGTGCTCTCTCCCGCTTTATGCCCGGCACAGGCGTGTCATTTTGGCATAGCACGCCTGTGCCGACAAGCATCACGGCGGCGCGGCGGCAGCGGCCGCCTAGCCGTTTACCACCGTTCCGCCATGGGGATGCAGCACCTGCCCGGACATGTAGCTGGAATCCTCGCAGGCGAGAAAGAGGAACGCCGGCGCCACCTCGTTGGGCTCGCCCGCGCGGCCCATCGGTGTGGTCTGGCCGAACGTGGCGAGTTTTTCCGGGCTGGCGCCGCCCATCGGGTTCAGCGGCGTCCAGATCGGCCCGGGCGCGACGGCGTTCACGCGGATGCCGTCCTCGATCAGGTTCTCCGACAGCGAACGGGTGAAGGCGGTGATGGCGCCCTTGGTGGCGCTGTAGTCGAGCAGCTCGCCCGAACCCTGGTACATCGTCACGCTGGTGCAATTGACGATCGCGGCGCCCTTCTTGAGGTGCGGCCGCGCGGCCTGGACCAGGTAGAACATCGAGAAGATGTTGGTCTGGAAGGTGCGCTGGAGCTGTTCCACGGTGATGTCGGTGATGTCCTTGTCGGGGTGCTGCTCGCCGGCATTGTTGACCAGCACGTCGAGCCGGCCCCATTTGGCGATCACCTGTTCGACCAGCGCCTTGCCGGTCGCGGGATCACCCAGGTCGCCGGCGTGCAGCAGCGCCTCGCTGCCTTCCTGCTCGATGGCTTGGGCGGTGATGCGGGCGTCGTCGTCCTCCTCGAGGTAGGCGATCGCGACCTTGGCGCCCTCGCGTGCGAACAGCACGGCGGTGGCGCGGCCGATCCCGCTATCGCCACCGGTGACGATGGCCACCTTGCCCGCGAGCCGCCCCGAACCCGGGAAGCGGGGCTGCCACTTGGGCTGCCGGGCGAGTTCGGTTTCGTGCCCGGGCAGGCCGGGCTGCTCGCTTACGCGATCGATGAAGGTCGTGTCGGAGCTGTCGGCGGGATCGGTCATGGTAGGAAAATCCATCGAAAAGAGGGGCTGGCCGTCTAACGGAGCCGCGCGTCCTGCCGTTCCGTGAATTTCCGCTCAGCGCCGATCAGCCCAGCCCGAGCGCCGCCTTGTACGTATCGAGGATGGCCTCCATCTCGGCGCGGTCGTCGGGCTTCATCTTCCGCAGCCGCACGATCTGGCGCATGATCTTGGCATCGTAGCCGGTCGCCTTGGCCTCGGCGTAGGTGTCGCGAATGTCGTCGGCGATGCCTTTCTTCTCCTCCTCGAGGCGTTCGACCCGCTCGATCAGCAGGCGCAGGCGGTCGTCGGTGGGTTCGGCCATGGGGTACTCCGGTGTGGAAGGGAATCGGGAGCGGGCGCTGATAGCAGCCCCGCCGCGCCGATGAAGGCGGCGTGGATGGTTCTTCCCCGGCCTTGCCGCATGCCAGGCCGACCGGCGCCCCGCCGTCAGTGCCTGCCTTCGTTGAGCGCCACGCTCGCTTCCATCCGCGCCAGCTGCTCGGGCGTCGCCTCGCGCTGGTGCGATGCCTTCCAATCGGCGCTCGGCATGCCCTGGATGAGCGTGCGCGCGGCTTCCTTGTCGCCTTCGTACCCCGCATCGCGGATCCAATCGGCCAGGCAGTTGCGGCAGAAGCCGGCCAGCCCCATGAGATCGATGTTCTGCGCATCATGGCGGTGACGCAGGTGGCGCACCAGGCGGCGCAAGGCGGCGGCGGCCACCGCGTCGGGCAGGCTATCGAGCGGATCGGCTGGCTGGGTCATGGGCTGTCCCATTCTGAAAGAGGATGACCTTGTCTTGTCGTACGCCTCTGCCATAGGCCTGCGCCGATGACCAAGCTCGAACCGCGCGGCCGCAAGGTCAAGATCCTCGCCACGGTGGGGCCCGCCTCCCGCGATCCCGACATGCTGCGCCGCCTGTTCCGCGCCGGGGTCGATGCCTTCCGCGTGAACATGAGCCACGGTGATCATGCCACCCATGCGGCCACCATCCAGGCGATCCGCATGCTGGAGAAGGAGTTCGGCTGGCCGATCGCGGTGCTGTGCGACCTGCAGGGGCCCAAACTGCGCGTCGGCGCCTTCGCCGAGGGGCGCGCGGTCATCCCGCACGGCGCCGCCTTCACCCTCGATCGCGACGACACGCCCGGCGATGCGACCCGCGTGTGCCTGCCGCATCCCGAGCTGTTCGGCCTGCTCGAGCCCGGCCAGCGGCTGCTGGTCAACGACGGCAAGATCCGCCTGCGCGTGATCGCCGCCGACGCCGACACGATCCGCGTGCAGGCGGAAGTGGGCGGGGTGATCTCGGACAAGAAGGGCGTCAACGTGCCCGATGCCGAGATCCCCATCCCGGCGATGACCGCCAAGGACCGGCGCGACCTGGCGTTCGCGGTGGAGCACGCGGCGGACTGGATCGCCTTGAGCTTCGTCCAGCGGCCCGAGGACCTCACCGAGGCGCGCCGGCTGATTGGCGGCCACGGCACCCACGCCCCTGCCTTGTGCGCCAAGATCGAGAAGCCGCAGGCGATCAAGCGGCTCGATGCCATCATCGAGCTGGCCGACGGGGTGATGGTGGCGCGCGGCGACCTGGGGGTGGAGCTCAACCCCCAGGACGTGCCCCCGCTGCAGAAGCGCATCGTCAACGCCACGCGCCTGACGGGCAAACCGGTGATCGTGGCGACGCAGATGCTGGAATCGATGATCGAGAGCCCGGCGCCCACCCGCGCCGAAGTCTCCGACGTCGCCAACGCGGTGTACGACGGGGCCGACACGGTGATGCTCAGCGCCGAGACGGCGGCTGGCCAATGGCCCGAGGAAGCGGTGCTGATGATGGATTCCATCGCCCGCTCGGTGGAGCAGGATACCGCCTACATGCAGCGCGTGCGGCTGCTCGATACCCCGCCCGACCCGACCATCGCCGACGCGCTGGCGCATTCGTGCATGCGCATCGCCGAAACCATGCCGATGACCGGGATCATCGTCTTCACCGGCTCGGGCTCGTCGGCGCGGCGGGTGGCGCGCGAGCGGCCTGCGGTGCCGATCCTGGTGCTCAGCCCGTCGGTGGGCGTCGCCCGCCGGGTGTCGCTGCTGTGGGGCGCGCATGCGGTGGCGACGCGCGACATCGACAGCTTCGAGGAGATGATCGCCAAGGGCAAGCGCATGGCGCTGCGCCATGGCTTCGGCACCGCGGGCAGCCGCCTGGCGGTGATGGCGGGCGTGCCCTTCGGCCAGCCCGGCGCCACTAACCTCATCCACGTGGTGACGATCAAGGGTGACGAACTGACGAACTACACCAAGCGGCCCGACGCTTGGAAGGCCCCCGGACTGGCCGACTAAGCGTGATCCGGGGCCAAGCCGGATCGTCGGAGCAACAGGATGATAGGAACAGACCCGGCACCAGATCGGGGGATGGCTGGGGCATTATGGCCTGTAAGCATGATCCTCACCGGAGCGCGGGCCGGGTAGTTAGGCCGGACCGACCCATCTGAGGCGTCATCAACCAATGCGGGACGATGGTGCACCCGACAGGATTTGAACCTGTGACCTTCGGCTTCGGAGGCCGACACTCTATCCAGCTGAGCTACGGGTGCCCTCACTCCGCTTAGCCCGGCCGCAGCCCCCGGGTCAACGCAAAGGCGCCCAATCTGCCGGCTCGTCCTCGATACTCTGTCGTCGGCCCAGGTTTGCGTGGCACTGGCGGCTTATCCAAGGCTCCCTTGGGAAAACCTTGATCCACGACCACGCCGCCCGGCAATCCGGCCTATGGGTTCACGAGCTAGGTGGTCTCCCGTTTCGCCCACCGCCGAGCTAGCGGCACGCACGGCAGACCGGTCTCCTGCACCACGGGTTGCATCGCCTCAGCCCCGATGCTAGGCGCGCCGCAGTCCGGCCGGGCGCACTTGGCGGCGCCGCGTCATCGGCATGGGCGTTCCTTTTGGCCTTGCGAGGGATAGCGCGCGCGTGGAGCTTTCCGCCGGTATACGAGCCAGCCTGGCAGGCCGCTACGCATCCGCTTTGTTCGACCTGGCCAGCGAGGCCGGAACCGTCACCGCGGTCGAGGCCGATCTCGCCCGGCTGGACGAGGCGCTGGCCGATTCGGCCGAACTGCGCGCGCTGATCCGCAACCCGGAAGTCAGCCGTGCGGCCATCGGCCGGGTGGTCGCGGGCATCGGCGAGCACCTGGGCCTGGCCCAGCTCAGCCGCAACTTCCTGGGCGTGCTGGCCGACAACCGCCGCATCTCCGCGCTGCCCGGCATGATCCGCGCCTTCCGGGCCATCGCCGCCGCCCAGCGCGGCGAGGTGAGCGCCGAGGTGGTCTCCGCCCATGCGCTCAGCGACGAACAGGTCGCCACCTTGGAGCATCGGCTGCGCGCCCGCGAAGGTCGCACCGTCAAGCTCAAGGCGCGGGTCGATCCCGAACTGCTCGGCGGCGTGGTCGTCACCATCGGCTCCAAGCGCATCGACGGCTCGATCCGCACCCGCCTGAACTCGCTCGCCACCGCCATGAAGAGCGCCTGAAGATCGTCCGAAAGGCAAGTTAATGGATATCCGCGCCGCCGAAATCTCCAAGGTCATCAAGGACCAGATCGCCAATTTCGGCACCCAGGCCGAGGTGAGCGAGGTCGGCTCGGTGCTGAGCGTAGGCGACGGCATCGCCCGCATCCACGGCCTCGACCAGGTCCAGGCCGGCGAGATGGTGGAATTCGCCAACGGCGTGCAGGGCATGGCGCTCAACCTGGAAGCCGACAACGTGGGCGTGGTGATCTTCGGCTCGGACGCCGAGATCCGCGAGGGCGATGTCGTCAAGCGGACCGAAACCATCGTCGACGTGCCGGTGGGCAAGGGCCTGCTCGGCCGCGTGGTGGATGCGCTGGGCAACCCGATCGACGGCAAGGGCCCCATCGTGGCCGACCAGCGCCGGCGGGTGGAGCAAAAGGCGCCCGGCATCATCCCACGCCAGTCGGTGAACGAGCCGGTACAGACGGGCCTCAAGGCCATCGACGCGCTGGTCCCCATCGGCCGCGGCCAGCGCGAGCTGATCATCGGCGATCGCCAGACGGGCAAGAGCGCGGTGGCGATCGACACCTTCATCAACCAGAAGGGTGTCAATGCCGGGACCGACGAGAGCAAGAAGCTCTACTGCATCTATGTCGCGATCGGCCAGAAGCGCTCGACCGTGGCGCAGATCGTCCGCCAGCTCGAGGAGAACGGGGCGATGGACTACACCATCGTCGTCGCCGCCACCGCGTCCGAGCCCGCGCCGCTGCAGTACCTGGCGCCTTACACCGGCGCGGCGATGGGCGAGTTCTTCCGCGACAATGGCATGCACGCGGTGATCGTCTATGACGATCTGTCCAAGCAGGCGGTGGCCTATCGCCAGATGAGCCTGCTGCTGCGCCGCCCGCCGGGCCGCGAGGCCTATCCGGGCGATGTGTTCTATCTCCACTCGCGCCTGCTCGAGCGGGCCGCCAAGATGAACGATGCCGAGGGCGCGGGCTCGCTCACCGCGCTGCCGATCATCGAGACCCAGGCCGGCGACGTTTCGGCCTACATCCCGACCAACGTGATCTCGATCACCGACGGGCAGATCTTCCTCGAGACCAATTTGTTCTACCAGGGTATCCGCCCGGCGATCAACGTGGGCCTGTCGGTGAGCCGCGTCGGCGGCGCGGCGCAGACCAAGGCGATGAAGAAGGTGGCGGGCTCGATCAAGCTGGAGCTGGCGCAGTACCGCGAGATGGCGGCCTTCGCGCAGTTCGGCTCCGACCTCGACGCCTCGACCCAGCGCCTCCTCAACCGCGGCGCCCGGCTGACCGAGCTGCTCAAGCAGCCGCAGTTCTCGCCGATGCCGTTCGAGGAG
>JANNOJ010000018.1:0-18010 GCA_031399025.1 Erythrobacteraceae bacterium
GGCCTCGACCACCATCCAGTCGCTGTCGCCGAGCCGCGCGTTGGAGCCGTATTGTTCGATGATGCCGCCGTTGATCACGGTGGGATCGACCCCGCCCGCATCGAGCAGCGCGGCGATCATGCTGGTGGTGGTGGTCTTGCCGTGGGTGCCTGCGATGGCGACGGTGCTTTTCAGCCGCATCAGCTCGGCGAGCATCTCGGCGCGGCGAACCACCGGGATGCGATTTTCAAGCGCGAAGGCGACCTCGGGGTTGCTGCGCTTGACTGCGGTGGAGGTGACCACCACCGCCGCGCCCGCGACATTCGCCGCGACATGGCCGATTGCAACGGCAATGCCACGCGCCTGCAACCGCTCTACGCTGGCGCTGGACGCCAAGTCCGAGCCCTGCACGCTGTAGCCCAGGTTGTGCATGACCTCGGCGATGCCCGACATGCCAATGCCGCCGATGCCGACGAAATGGACGGTGCCGATATCGGTGGGGACGCCTTTCATCGCGCGCGACCCCGGGCCGCACCCTGCCCGGCCGCCGCTCTTTGCGTAGCGCCGCGCGCCGTCTCGCCGCCGACGCGGATCACATCCATCAGCTCCTCGCCGCCGAAGCCTTCGACCAGATCGGCCAGCTCGCGCGCGGCGTCGGGGCGACCGCAGTTCCAGGCGGCGTGCGCGGCATTGCCCAAGCCTTCGCGGTCGTCGGCCAAGGCCATGATCTGCTTGGCCAGCTCCTTGGCGGTGAAGCGGTCCTGGCGGATCATCCGCGCCCCGCCCGCCTTGACCATTTCGCGCGTGTTGGCGGCCTGGTGGTCGTCGGTGGCGATCGGCAGCGGCACCAGGATCGCGGGGCGGCCCACTGCGGTCAGCTCGGCGATGGTGGAGGCACCCGCGCGGCCGATGAACAGATGCGCGTCGGCCAACCGGCTCGCCATATCCTCGAAATAGGTGCCGAGCTCGGCCGGGATGTCATGGTTGCGATAGCGATCGCGGACCGTCTCCAAATCCTCGGGGCGGCACTGCTGAGTTACCTGCAAGCGCAACCGGATCGCGGGGGGCAGCATGGCGAGCCCATCCGGCACCACCACGCTCATCACATGCGCGCCCTGGCTGCCGCCGGTCACCAGCACGCGCAGCAGGCCATCTTCCGGCAGTGGGGGATAGTCCATTTCGCGCAGCGCCAGCACCTCGGCGCGCACCGGGTTGCCGACGCAGAAGGTCTTGAACTGATGCGCGGGCTTCAACCGATCGACCTCCTCGTAAGCGGTGGCGATCGCCTGCACGCGGCTCGCCAGGAAGCGGTTGACGCGGCCGAGCACCGCGTTCTGCTCGTGCACCACGCTGGGTATGTTGGCTCCCGTCGCCGCGAGCAAGGTCGGGAGCGAGGGGTAGCCGCCGAAACCGACCACCGCGCTGGGCTGGAAGCTGTCGAACAGCCGCCGCGCCATGCGCCGCCCTTCCAGCATGGCGGACAGAGCCTTGAACCAGCGCAGCGGGTTCTTGCCGAAGCGGCCCACGGGGATGACATGCGCGGCGAGGAAGTCGGGCTTGCCGGGGATCGCATCTCCGCGCGCGTCGGTGATCAGCGCCACATGATGCCCACGCCGGTTCAGCTCATGCGCCAAAGCGAAAGCGGGGAGCAGGTGCCCCCCGGTGCCGCCCGCGGCGAGCACGAAATGGCGCGTGGCGCGCCTCACGGCACGATCTCGCGTTTCAGGATCACCTCGCCGCTGGCGCGCTTTTCGGACCAGCCGATGAAATCGGCGAGGCCGCGCGTCTCGCGCTTGAGATGCGGGTTGCGCCGCGTCACCGCCAGCAGCAGCCCGACGGTCAGGCAGACGGCGATGGTGGAGGAGCCGCCATAGCTCACCAGCGGCAGCGTCATGCCCTTGGAGGGGAACAGCTGGAGGTTGACGAGAATATTGATGAACGCCTGCCCGCCAAGCAGCGCGATCAGCCCGGCGCCGCCCAGCAGCGCGAAGACATCGTCCTCGTCGATCAGTTTCATCAACACACGCATCACGATGGCAAGATAGGCCAGCACCACCAACGCGCATACCACCAGCCCGAATTCTTCCCCGATCACGGAGAAGATGTAGTCGGTATGCGCCTCGGGCAGCGTCATCTTGCGGATGCCGAGGCCATAGCCCGCGCCGAGCCAGCCCCCCGCGCTCAGCGTGCGACTGGCGAGATCGACCTGGTCGAAGGCGGTGCCGCCGCCCAGGAACGCATCGATGCGGTGGCGGGCGTTGTCGTAGAGGAAATAGGCCGCGGTCAGCAGCGCGACCCCGCCGCCCGCCAGCATCCCCAGCCCCTTCATCGGCGCGCCCGCGAGCAGGATCAGCACGAACCAGAAGCCCGCGAACAGGATCGCATCGCCCAGGTTCGGCTGCATCATCAGCAGCAGGCAGATGATGCCGAGCAGGATGCCGGTCAGGGCCACCGTGGGAATGGTCGGATCGCGCATCCGCCACGACAGGATCCACGCCATCGCGATGGCGCAGGTGGGCTTGAGGAACTCGGACGGCTGGAAGCGCATGCCGAGATTCAGCCAGCGCTTGGCGCCATTGATCTCCTGCCCCAGGATCGGGACCAGGAACAGGGCGCCGAGCATCGCCACCGCGATCACCACCGACAGCCGCCGCGCCTGCTCGCGGTTGAGCGTCGAGACGCCGATCATCACGATGATGCCGACGAACTGCCAGGCAAGGTGGCGGGTGAAGAAATAGAGCGGGGAGAGCGTCTCCTGCGCGGTCGAGAGCCGGTCGGCGCTGGCCGGGCTGGCGGCGGCGACGGCAATCGAGCCGAAGGCCATCAGCCCGAGGATCAGCCCGAGCAGCACGCGGTCCACCTCGCGCCACCAGATGCGCAGCTCCGCCATGCGCGACTTGGGGCGCTTGGGGACATAGGCGCGCTTGCCCGCCCGGGGGATATAGGGGCGCTCGGCGGGGGTCATGCGGCGGCTCCCTGGAGCTTGGCGACCGCCTCACGGAACACCTCGCCGCGGTGCTCGAAATCGCGGAACTGGTCGAAGCTTGCGCAGGCCGGGCTGAGCAGGACGGTGTCGCCGGGCGCGGCGGCGGCGGCGGCGTCCGTAACGGCGCGTTCGAGCCGCTCGGAACGGGTGACCGGCACCAGCCCTTCGAGCAGCCGCGCGAAATCCTCGCCCGACTTGCCGATGGTATAGGCCGCCTTCACATGCCCTAGCTGCGCCTCGCATTCGCCCAGCCCCGGCTCCTTGGCGAGCCCGCCGACGATCCAGTGAATGTTCTCGAACGCCGCCAGCGCTGGCGCGGTCGCCGCGGTGTTGGTGCCCTTGCTGTCGTTGATCCAGGCGACACCGCCAGCCTCCGCAACGCGCTCCATGCGGTGGGGGAGGCCGGGGTAGGTTCGCAGGCCTCGGTCAATGCTCTCGTCACCGACCCCGACCAGCCGACACGCGGTAATCGCCGCCTCGGCGTTCTCGCGATTGTGCGGTCCCTGAAGAGCTCGCCAATTTGCCTGTCTGCGCAAAAGGTCATCGGGAAGATAGCCCTCAGGAAAATCGAAATCGGAAACCCAAATATCTTGCGCCGGTCGATCGAGCGACAGCCTATGGTCGAGAACCGTCTCGCCCAATATCGCAGGATGGCCCGCAGACTGCATCGCAAACAGCCGCATCTTGCTCGCGACGTAGTCCTCGAAGCTCTCGTAGCGGTCGAGGTGGTCGGGGGTAATGTTGAGCAGCACCGCCACGTCGCAATCGAGGCTGTAGGTGAGGTCGATCTGGAAGCTCGAGAGCTCGAGCACATAAACACCACCTTCCGGCAGTGGGTCCTGCTCCAAAATCGGCAGGCCGATGTTGCCGCCCATCGTGGTCGGCACGCCCGCGGTTTTGAGAATGTGGTGGGTGAGCGCGGTGGTGGTGGATTTGCCGTTGGTGCCGGTGATGCCGACCACCTTGTGCGGCGGCAGCCCGGCGCGGGCCTGCGCGAACAGCTCGATATCGCCGATTACCGGCACCGCGTATTTCGCCGCGTGCCCGGCGATGGGATGGGTGTTGAGCGGCACCCCGGGGCTGACCACCACGCCCGCATAACCGGTGAGGTCCGCCTCCAGCGGATCGGCGACGGCGGTGCGGCCCACGAACGCCTCGCGCGCCTCGGCGCGGTCGTCCCACGCCAGAACCTCGGCCCCGCTCGCCAGCAGCGCCTCGACGGTGGCCCGGCCCGAGCGGGCGAGGCCGAGCACGGCATAGCGCTTGCCGCTCCAGTTGGAGGAGGTGATCACATCCGATCCCCCGCGAAGGCGGGGGTCTCAGTCGGCACGCGGCACGCCAGACCGCCTGAGATCCCCGCCTCTGCGGGGATGCAGTGATGGCGATGATTGACGATCACCACCCTCACCGCAGCTTCAGCGTCGACAGGCCGATCAGCGCCAGCACGATGGCCACGATCCAGAACCGGATCACCACCTTGCTCTCGCTCCAGCCGAGCTGTTCGAAATGGTGATGGACCGGCGCCATGCGGAACACGCGCTTGCCGGTGCGCTTGAACCAGAACACCTGAATGATGACGCTCAGCGCCTCGAACACGAACAGCCCGCCCACGATCGCCAGCACCACCTCGTGCCGCGTCGCCACCGCGATCGCGCCGAGCGCGCCGCCGAGCGCCAGCGAGCCGGTATCGCCCATGAACACCGCCGCGGGGGGCGCGTTGAACCACAGGAAAGCGAGCCCCGCCCCCATGATCGTGGCGCAGAAGATCGCGAGCTCGCCCGCGCCCGGCACGTGCGGGATGCCCAGATAGGCCGAATAATCCGCTCGGCCTGCCAGATAGGCGATGATAGCGAAGGTGCCCGCGGCGATGATGACCGGCATGATCGCCAGCCCGTCGAGCCCGTCGGTCAAATTGACCGCATTGCCCGCCCCTACAATCACGAAGGCCGCGAACAGATAGTAGAAGGGCCCGAGCGGAATGCCGGTGTAGTTGAGGAAGGGGATGTAGAGGACGGTGTTGACCTCGCTCACCACGATCCAGCTCGCGATAAGGGCGACGATGAATTCCATCATCAGCCGCGTCCGGCCCGAAACGCCCTTGTGGCTCGCCTTGCGGACCTTGTCGTAATCGTCGAGGAAACCGATGAAGCCGAAGCCCACGGTCACCGCAACGCAGGCCCAGACGAAGGGATTGCGCAGATCCATGAACAGCAGCAGCGACAGGGTGAGCGCGGTCACGATCATCAGCCCGCCCATCGTCGGCGTGCCGCGCTTGGCGAAATGGCTCTGCGGCCCATCCTCGCGGATCGGCTGCCCCTTGCCCTGGCGAACGCGCAGGATGTCGATGAACTTGGGGCCGATCACGAGCCCGATCAGGAGGGCGGTCATCAGCGCAGCACCGGCGCGCGCGGTCTGATACCGGATGAGGTTCAGGGGGCCGGCGTAATCGAGCGCTTCGGCGAGCAGGTATAGCATCGTTAGAGCCCGCTACTTCTAAACTCCGTTCGCCCTGAGCTTGTCGAAGGGCCGCACTTCCTTTTCGGCGCTGCGCCCGAAGAAAAAGGCGGTGCTTCGACAAGCTCAGCACGAACGGGGAAGATGTTGGTTCGCATTCTCTGCCTGCGCCGTCCTCTACCGTTCCCGGCGTGCGTAGTGATCCACGATCCTGCCGAGACCGACCGAGTTCGAGCCCTTCACCAGCACCGCGTCACCCGCGATCAGGCCGAATTCCTCGAGCGCGGCGATCGCCTCGCCAGCATTGCTGCAATGGGTGAAGCTGCCGGTGAAACCAAGGCTATTCGTGGCCCCTTTCCCCAATTCGCGTGCCAGCGCGGCCATCTCACCGCCCACCAGCACCACATGGTCGATCTTGGCCGCCGCCACCGGCTCGGCCAGGCCGGCGTGGAAGGCGGGGCCGAAGTCGCCGAGCTCCTTCATCGCACCCAGCACCGCGATCCGGCGGCCCGCCGGGGTTTGGCCGAGCTGCAGCAGCGTGGCGCGCATGCTGGCGGGGTTGGCGTTGTAGCTTTCGTCGATCAGCAACGCATGGCCGCCTGCGGCCGCCACCCGGTGGCGCGCGCCACGGCCCTTCAGCCCGCCCATTTCGGCCAGCGCGAGGCCCGCGGCAGCCAGATCGCCGCCCGCCGCCAGCACCGCAGCCATCACGGCGAGCGAATTGGCCACCCAATGCGCGCCCGGTTCGGCAACGGTGTAGCACAGCCGCCCCTTGGGATGCTCGCAGGTGACGAGGCTGCCGCCGTTGGCGCTGGGGATCGCGTCGAGCAACCGCATGGTTGCATGGCACTTGCTCCCGAAAGAGATCACCTTCGCGCCTGCCGCGTTAGCCGCTGCTTGGAGGCGTGCGAAATGCGGGCTGTCGGCGGGGATCACGGCACTGCCCCCCGGCTCCAGCCCGGCGAAGATTTCCGCCTTGGCGTCGGCGATCGCCTCCTCGCTGCCGAGGTTCTCGATATGCGCCGGCGCGATCGTGGTGATGACCGCCACGTGCGGGCGGACCTGGCGCGTGAGCGTGTCGATCTCGCCCGCGTGGTTCATGCCCATCTCGAACACCGCGAACTTGCTGCGCGCCGGCATCCGGGCGAGGCTCAGCGGCACCCCGACATGGTTGTTGTAGCTGCGCGTCGAGCGATGCGTCGCGCCGCGACTGGCGCGTTCGAGCGCGGCGAACAGCGCTTCCTTGACCCCGGTCTTGCCGACCGAGCCGGTCACGCCGACGATCTTGGCCGGGGTGCGGGTGCGCGCTGCTTGGGCCAGGGCCCCAAGGGCCACGGTCGTGTCCTTGACCAGGATATGCGGGTAATAGACCGGCTGCTCGACCAGCGCCGCCGCCGCACCCTTGGCGAAGGCGGCCTCGACGAAGGCATGGCCGTCCATCGCCTCGCCCTTGAGCGCCACGAACAAATCGCCATTACGGACATCACGCGAGTCCATTTCGACGCCCGAGCACTGGAACTCGCCGCTCGCCACACCGCCGGTGGCCTCGGCAATCGCGGCCGCGTCCCACAGCGCCAGCGGCAGGCGATCTTCCGCGAAGATCGGCCAGCGCTTCAGCGCCGCATGGTTGAGGATCGCCAGCGTCATGCCTCCGGCCTCCCGCCCGCGCATTCGCGCGCGACGGTCACGTCGTCGAATGGCAGCACGCGCGTCTCGGCTCCCGCTCCCACGATCTGTCCCTGTTCATGACCCTTGCCGGCTATCAGCACGATATCGCCCTCTTGTGCAGTTTGTGTGGCAGCGCAAATCGCGGCGCGCCGGTCGCCGATTTCGCGGGCCTGGGGCCCCGCACCTTGCAGCACGGCGGCGCGGATTGCCGCCGGGTCCTCGCCGCGCGGATTGTCGTCGGTCACGATCACCAGCTCCGAACCCGCCGCCGCCGCCGCGCCCATCGGTGCGCGCTTGCCGTGATCGCGGTCGCCGCCCGCGCCGAGCACGGTGATGAGCCTGCCGCCGACATGCGGGCGCAGCGCGGCGATAGCCGCTTCGACGGCATCGGGGGTATGGGCGTAATCGACGTAGACCGGCGCGCCCGCCCGCGTGATCGCCGCGCGTTCGAGCCGCCCGCGCACCGGCTGGAGCCGGCCAAGCGCGTCAAGGACCTGCGAGGCGCTCGTGCCGGTCGCCAGCGCCAGCCCGGCGGCGACCAGCGCATTGGCGGCCTGATACGCCCCGATCAGGGGGAGGCTGACCTGCCGGATTTGTCCGTCATGTTCGAGCGTCAGCATCTGGCCCAACAGGGTGGCTTCGCGCGCCGTCAGCCGGATGGTGTCGCCGCCTTCGCCCACGGTCATCACGGTCAGCCCGCGGCGGGTTGCGTGCTCGACTGCACGCTCGGTCCAGTCGTCCGGCTGCGCAGCGCACCAAACGACCGCGGTGCCGCCATCGGCCGCGACTTCGTCGAAGAGCCGCATCTTCGCGCGGAAATAGTCTTCCATATCGGCATGATAATCGAGGTGATCGCGGCTGAGATTGGTGAAGGCCACCGCCTGCGGGCGCACCCCCTCGTTGCGATATTGCGTGAGCCCGTGGCTCGAAGCTTCGAACGCCACATGCGTCACGCCCTCGCGCGCCAGGCCCGACAGATTGGCGAGGAAGGTGACGATGTCGGGCGTGGTCAGGCCGGTGGACACACTCTGGTCGGGGGTGGTCACGCCCAGTGTCCCGATGCTCGCCGCGCGCTCACCCGCCATGCGCCACAGCTGCCGCGTCATCTCGACCGTCGAGGTCTTGCCGTTGGTGCCGGTCACCGCGACGATATGCGGCGGAACGGGGGTGAAGAACCGCGCCGCGAGCTGCGCGAAGGCCCGGCGCGGGTTGGCATCGGCGACGTGCAACGCGCCTTCGACCGAAGCTTCAGGCCGCGCCACCACCGCCACCGCGCCCGCCTGCACGGCATCGGCGATAAAGCGCTCGCCATCGAAGCGCGCACCCTGGAACGCCCCGAACACGGTGCCCGGCGCGACCTTGCGGTGATCGATGGCGAAGCCGGTCACCTCGGCCTCGGCCACTGCCGCAGCCTCCAGTCCAGCCTCGGCAAGCAGCCGCGCCAGCTTCATTCCGCGTCGCCCGCCGCCGCAAGCTTGGCCTTCTGTGCCGCCGGGATCAGCGCCACCAGATCGGTCATGTCGATATCGCGATTGGCATCGGGCAGCACACCCAGCATTGGCCCCACGCGCGGCACCAGTCGCCCGACGATCGGTGCCGCCGTCCAACCGGCGGTGCGCTGGTAACTGGAGGCGGCGGTGCCCTTGGGCTCGTCGAGCATGACGATGACCACATAGCGCGGGCGATCCATCGGAAACGCTGCGGCGAAGGTGGAAACCAGCGTGGTCTTCTTGTAACCGCCCGCGCCCGGCTTCTCCGCGCTGCCGGTCTTCCCGCCGATGCGGTAACCCGGCGCGTCGGCCTTCCTGCCGGTGCCATACAGCGTGATCGTGCGCAGCAACTGGCGCATTCTGGCGCTGGTCGAGGCCTTGAACACGCGCCGCCCACGCGCGGCCTCGCCGGGCGCGATTTTGTGCATGGTCGCGGGGCGCCAGATGCCGCCATTGACCATCGCCGCATAGGCGCTGGCGAGGTGCAGCGGGGTGACCGCGATGCCGTGGCCATAGCCGACCGTCATGCCGCGCAGCAGCGGCCAGTCGCCGCTGCTCCAGATCGGAAAGCCGCGCGCGGGGAGTTCGATGTGCGCGCGCTCGTTCATGCCAAGGTCGGCCATCACCTTCTTGAGCCGATCGGCGCCCATTTCCTTGACCATCAACGCCGTCACGACGTTGGACGAGTGGATCAGCATTTCCGGGGTGTTGAGCGTTGCGCCGTAGGATTTGAGATCCTTGATCGTGAACCCGCCGATCGGGAACGGGGTGGCGGGATAACGCCGCCCCATGTCGCGGATGGTGCCCGCATCGATGCCCGCCGCCACGGTCAGCGGCTTGAAGGTGGAGCCGAGTTCATAGACCTGATTGGTGACGCGGTTGAACATGAACTGGACGTTGGTGTCGTTGATGCGGTTGGGATCGAACGAGGGGAGCGAGGCCAACGCCATAACTTCGCCGGTATCGACGTCGAGGATGATCCCAGCCGCGCCGACGGCGTTCACCGCGCGCATCCCGCGCACCAGCTCGTCCTCCAGCGCGCCCTGGACGCGCAGATCGACGCTCAGCTCGGCAGGCTTCAGGAGCTGTGTTTTGTCTCTCAGGCGCTCGTCGAGCACCTGTTCCATACCGATGCGGCCATGCCCGTCGGCCCCGACATAGCCGAGGATATGCGCGCCCATCGGCCCCTGCGGATAATGGCGGTCGAGCTCTTCGGGCATTTCGAGCGCCAGCTCGCCGATGGCAAGCACGCGGTTGGCTTCCTCGGGCAGCACGCGGCGGCGCAGATAGGCGGGTTTGCCCGCGGCCAGTTGGCGGGTCAGCTTGGCCGCATCGAGATCGGGAAAGATGGCGGTGAGCTCGCGCGCGATCTGCGCGGCGGGCTTGATCAGCGGCGCCTCGCCCTTGCCCAGCGCATCGGGGTTGAACCACAGCGAATAGGCCGGGAACGCGCGCGCCAGCGGGGCGCCGTTGCGATCGACGATCTCTCCGCGCGGGGGCAGCAGCGCCTCGTCGAAGGGGGTGGTCGTCAGCGCGTGGTTGCCCAGCCCGATGATTGCCACCCGCAGCAGCGCAAGCGCGGCGACGAAGACGAAGCCCGAGGCGATCCACAGCACTCGCTGCTTGGCGGTCAGCAGCGCCACCTGGCGCACGGTCACGAGCTGGACGCGCCGCACCGGCGGGGCGATGCGGGTGTCGAGCGGGTAAGCGGCGGGGAAACCGGCCGGCGCGGTGAAAGCGTTCGCGCTGTAGGCGTTCATCGCGCCGTCTCGGCGAGCGCGGCGGCGTCGATGGCACCCGAGCCGGGGCCGCTGGCGGCGAGGCGTTCGGCAAGCGATAGCGCGCCTTTGGCGGCGGCCCGGCGCGCGCTGTCGCGCACCGTGTCGCGCGGCTCGGCGGCCAACGGCTGGCCGGTCAGTGGTGAGACCCAGTCGGCCAGCGGGCTGTCCTCCTCGACCGGCGGCGCGGCGCGGGCGATGCGGACCGGCTTCGGCGCATCGGTGCGCAGCGGGGTGCCGAGGCTGGCGAGCTGGCGCTCGTCTTCGAGAAACTGGCCCGAGCGGGGTGCGACATAACCGAACTCGACCGCATTCCATTCGGCGAGCTGGCGCTGGCTGGAACGCGATTCGAACTCGGTCTCGAGCAGCAGCTTTTCGCGTTGGAGCGAGACGATGTGCCGCTCGGCGAGGCGAACTTCGCTCTTGATGGCGTTGACGTGGAAGGTGAGTGCCAGGAACAGGCCGAGCGCGCCCGAGAGCACGGCGGCCCAACTGACCTGGCGCAGGCGGCTGCCCGACTGGATCGGCTGCGAGGCCATCAGGCAGCCTCGCTCCTGGGCGCAGCGGTGCGGACCGCTGCACGTAGTACGGCAGAGCGGGCCCGCGGGTTGCGCGCGACCTCCGCTTCCGAGGCCCGGACAGCCTTGGCAACGCGGGTAAAAAGGGGCTCGCGCAGCTCGGGAAGGGGGAGATGCCGCGAGCCCGAGCGGGCTTCCCCCGCATCGCGCAAGAAGCGCTTGACGATGCGGTCCTCGAGACTGTGGAAGCTGACCACCGCCAGTTTTCCGCCCTCGCCGAGCACCTCGGTCGCGCCGCGCAGACCGGCTTCGAGCTCCTCGAGTTCGGCGTTCACATGGATGCGGATGGCCTGGAAGCTGCGCGTCGCGGGATCCTTGGGCGCTCCTGGACGATAGCCGAGCGCCTTGCGCACCACACGGGCAAGGTCGCCGGTGGTGGACAGCGGCCGGGCGGCGACGACGGCCCGGGCGACGCGGCGCGACTGGCGCTCCTCGCCATACTGGAACAGCACGTCCGCGATCTCGCCCTCGCCGGCGGTGTTGACGAAATCGGCGGCGCTCGGCCCCTCCTGGCTCATGCGCATGTCGAGCGGCCCGTCGAGCGAGAACGCGAACCCGCGCTCGCCCTGGTCGAGCTGCATCGAGCTGACCCCGATATCCATGACGACCCCATCCACCCGCGCGACTCCGGCGTCGCGCAGGACCGCGGCCATCTCGGAGAAGCGGCGGGAATGGAGAACCAGTCGCGGCGGGTTTTCCCCGGCCTCGGCCCAGGCCTGCCCGCCGGCGATAGCGTCCGGGTCGCGGTCGAAGGCATGGACCAATGCGCCGCGCTCCAGCAGCGCCCGGGTATAACCGCCCGCGCCGAAGGTGGCGTCGACGATCAGGTCGCCCGGCTGCGGGTCGAGCGCGGCGATCACCTCGTCGAGCAGGACGGGAATGTGCGGGGCCCGCTCGCCCTGAGCTTGTCGAAGGGTCATGCCTTGGCTCCGGCATCGCCGACCAGTGCCGCGCAGGCCGCCTTGGCCGCGGCCCAGTCGTCGCCCATCTTCTTGAGCTCGGCCGGGTTCCACAGCGTGAAGAAGCGCCCGCCGCCCTGCACGAACAGCCCGTCGCCGATCTTGGCGAGCGTGCGCAGATAGTCGGGCATGACGAAGCGCCCGCTATCGTCGAAGGGCAGTTCGACAAAGCCGTTCAGCTGGCTGGAGCGGGTCTCGCGATCGAACTCGCGGCCCATGCGGATGGCGGTTTCTTCTTCGCGATCAAGCTGATCTTCGAGCTCGGGTTTGCGAGACAGGCCGAAGCCGACGAGGCAGTTCCAGCGATCGTGCTTGGCAAGACACAGAATGCGACCGTCGCTGCTCTCGCGCACGGCCTTGCGGAACAGCGGTGGGAGGACATAGCGGCCCTTGTCGCCCGCGGGCGCATAGGCTTGTCCACTATATCCCGCGAAAGCCACGCTCGCCCGTCCCCTCGGCATATTCGGGCCTGGATTGCCTGGTTGCGCGACGCGCGCACTCGGCCTCCGCACACCCCGTGCGAAGACTCGACCCAGATCACCCTGTCCGTTGTCAGGCAGGAATATATCGGGAGCGATAGGGATGGAAGGGATAATTACGGGATTATCGGGGATTTACATGTAACTAATTGAATATAAACGATAAAAACTCCCGTGCGTGATAATGCTATTTCTCTGCGATTTAGCGCCCTACCCCGGTGAGCGGCATCGTGCGGCGGTGCGGAAGGCATTTTCCCGCAAATTCCCCGAAGACTGGAGCCGAGTCGCAAGTCCAACCCGTGGACCGCGCCGATCGTCAGTCGAAGGCGAGCCTGGCGAGAGCCAGCAAGGCCTCGCGGCGCGCATCCGCGCCTGCGGCATCGTCGAGAACCGCCGCGTCGGCGAGGATGGTCACGCTGCCCCGGCCGATCGGGCAGCGCGCCAGCACGCCCTCCCCCACGATCTTGCACGTCCCACCGGCCAGCAAGCCCAGCTGCCCCGCCAGCTCGACCGGCCAAGAAATTCCGGCGGCGTCCACAATCCGCTCGGTAGCTGGTTGGCCGGGGTCGTATGTCAGCGTCAGCCCCCAGCGCGTCAGGATCGGCGAGAGCAGGATCACGTCCTGCGCGCGCCGCATGTCGCCGATGCCGAAATGCGAATGCCGGGTGAGCATCGGATCGGCGAACAGCAGTAGCCGCCCGCCATCGCGGACCCAGCGATCGAGCGCGACATTCTCGACCGGCGAGAGCGCGCGCGGCTGGGCCAGCAGCAGTCGATCGTGACCGCGCAGGGTATCAGGCTCCAGCGTGTCGAGCGGCTCGAGCAAGAAGCGCGTTTCCAGCGCCTGCCGCGCCTGCGCCGGGTCTTCGCTGGCTCGCAGCATCTCGCCGACATCGTGCGCTTCGGGCCAGTAGATCGGCAGCGTGGTCATCAGCCCGAGGCGGGCGGGTCCGGGTGTGGCTTGGGCATCGGGCGCGGCGCTGCAGCCAGCGCTTGCCAGCATCGCCGCCAGTGCCAGCGGCGACAGCGCTCTAACGCGCATCCGTTGGCGCCGCACCCGCGCGACGGGTCGTGGCAGGCGGGGGTGGGGCGGCGGCCGTCGCGATGCCGTCGGGCGGGCTGCCCGGCATTTCGGGCACCACCCCGGCTTCGGCCAGCGGGTCGGCAGCCGCGGCCGAGGCGCTGGGTGCCACCGTCGCCGCCGCGCCCGCCACGGCCGTGCTGTCGGTCTGGGTGGCGCGATCCTTGATGAGGCTGGCCAACGCGATCAGGATCAGCACCGCCGCCACGCCGATTGCGCCCATCTGGAAGCGGCGGATCGCTTCGGAGCGGGTGCCGCCGAGCGGGGCTTCGGCCAGGGCGCCCGGGCCGTTGGCAGCGCCGGGCGGGGCCGGCGCGCGGGATTGGAGGGTCCGCGCCATCGGGTTGAATCTATCGGGAAAGATCAAACGGTCAATCCCGCGCCAGCCAGTCGAACGCCGGCAGGTTCTTGGCGCGCAGCCAATCCGGGTTGTAGAGCGTCGAGAGATAGCGAAATCCGGTGTCGCACAGGATCGTCACGACGCGCGGTGCCGAGCGGCCGTCGGCGACCAGCTGCCGCCCCAGCGCCACCGCACCCGCGACATTGATCCCGCTCGACAGGCCCAGACACAGCCCTTCCTCGCGCAGCAGCCGCGCCACCCATTCGAGCCCCTCGGCATCGGAGATGCGAAACTGCGTGTCGATCGGCGCGCCTTCGAGATTGCCGGTGATCCGCCCTTGGCCGATGCCCTCGGCGACCGACGTGCCCTCGGCCTGCAATTCACCGCGGGCGTAGTAGGAATAGAGCGCCGCGCCGTGCGGATCGGTGAGCGCGATCACGACCGCCTCGTCGCGCGCCTTGAGACCCAGCCCGACCCCGGCGATCGTCCCGCCGGTCCCCGCGGCGCAGGTGAAGCCGTCGATCCGGCCCTCCATCTGCTCCCAGATTTCGACGGCGGTGGTCTCGATATGTGCGCGGCGGTTGGCGATATTGTCGAACTGACCCGCCCAGACCGCGCCCGGCGTCTCCTCGGCCAGCCGCCGGCTGGTGTGAACGAAATGATTGCAATCGGAGTATTTGGTCGGCGGCACGAGTACCAGCTCCGCCCCGAGCGCGCGCAGCGTGTCCATCTTTTCGCGGCTCTGATTGTCGGGCATCACGATGACGCAGGTGTAGCCGAGCGCGTTGCACACCAGCGCCAGACCGATCCCGGTGTTGCCCGCGGTCCCCTCCACCACGCAGCCGCCCGGCCGAAGCTCGCCGCGGCTTTCGGCGTCGCGCACGATGCCCAGCGCGGCGCGGTCCTTGACGCTGGCGCCCGGGTTCAGGAATTCGCATTTGCCGTAGATGTCGCAACCCGCCTCTGTGCTCGGTCCGACAAGACGGACCAACGGCGTGTTGCCGATAAGGTCGAGCATGTGCTCGCGTGCCGGGGGAGTCAGGGGAGCCGGGGCCATCACGCGGCTGTTAGGCGCTGCAAGCTGAACCGCCAAACAACATCAATCTTCCGGCGCGATAGTAACCCTCAGTCCGTCCAGATCGCCGCTGAAGGGAAGCTGGCAAGACAAGCGCGAGGTGGCGACGCGATGGTGGGAGGATTCGAGCAAATCGTCCTCGTCCTCGCTCATCGCCGGCAGCTTGTCGGCGAAGGCCGGATCGACATGGACGTGGCAGGTGGCGCAGGAACAGCACCCGCCGCACAGCGCCAGCAACTCGTCGAAACCGTTGTCGCGGATCGCCTCCATCACCGTCAGCCCATCACCCACGTCGATCTCCGACGTCTCGCCGCTGCGGGTGGTGACGGTCAGTCTGGGCATTGTGCAAGGCTCCTGTGGTGCGCCCATAGTAAGGCTTGGCGCGGGCTGCTAGCACGCGGCCAGTATTTGGCAAGGAACTCGGATGGGGCTGACGGCAGATCAATTGCGCGACGGGCTCGACGCCATCGCCGCGATCGAGCCGGGCATCGCGCGGGCGCTGGCCGCGGCCGGCTATCCCGAACCGCGGATCCGCGCGACCGGTTACCAGACCTTGCTGCGGACCATCGTCGGCCAGCAGGTCTCGGTCGCGGCGGCGGCTTCGGTCTGGACCAAGCTGGTGGCCGAGCTGGGCGAAGACACCCCCACGCACGCGCTGCTGGCATGCGATTTCGACACGCTGCGCGCCTGCGGGTTGTCGCGCCAGAAACAAGGCTATGCCCGCAGCCTGTGCGCGCTGGTCGAGGCCGGCGAGCTCGACTTTGCCGCCCTGCCCGCCGACGACGAGGAAGCCATCGAGCGGCTCACTCTGATCAAAGGCATCGGCCGGTGGTCCGCCGAAATCTACTTGCTGTTCGCCGAAGGGCGCCCCGATATCTGGCCGGCGGGCGATCTGGCGGTCCAGGCCGGACTCGCCAAAATTCTCGAGCTCGACGCGCGGCCCGACGAGAAGGCGACCCGCGCCCGCGCCGAGCCGTGGCGGCCCTATCGCGGGGCGGCGGCGATCTTCACCTGGCATTGCTACAACAATCCCGCGCTTTGAGCCGACATTCGTCGACTTATCCTTGCCTTACCCCGGCGGCCCTGCGATCCAGCAAGCCGTTACAGGGGAGATGACACATGATCCGCAATCTGCGCACCGCACTGCTCGCTGCTGCCGCCACTATCAGCACCGCGGCCTGCACCACCATGACCGCTGACAGCCCGATGACCGCATCCGCCGCGCCACCCGCCGCCGCACCCTTCGCCGTCAACGCGCCGTTGATCCCGCGCGAGGCGCTGTTCGGGAATCCCACCAAATCGGCTGGCCAGATCAGCCCCGACGGCAAGTGGCTGAGCTGGATGGCCCCGTGGAACGGCATCATGAACGTCCACATCGCGCCCGCGACCGATCCCAACGCCGTGCGCCGCCTCACCAACATCACCGACCGGCCGCCCGCCGGCTATTTCTGGGCCCCCGACGGCAAGAGCGTGATGTATATCCAGGACAAGGGCGGGGACGAGAACTTCCTGCTCTATGGCATCGACATCGCCAGCGGGAAGGAAACCAAGCTCACCCCGTTCGAGAAGACCCGGGTCCAGGTCGTCGGCGCATCGACGATCCAGAAGGACAAGGTGCTGATCGGGCTCAACAACCGCGATCCGCGCTATCACGATGTCCATCTGCTCGATCTCAACACCGGCAAGACGACGCTCGTGATGAAGAACGAGAGCTATGCCGGTTTCCTCGCCGACAACAATCTGACGCTGCGCATGGCGACGCGCCCAAATGAGCAGGGCGGAACCGATTTCTTCCCCGTCGCCAATGGCAAGGTCGCCGACAAACCGATCGAGAGCACCACGCTCGACGATGCGCTGACCACCCGGCCGGCCGGTTTCACCACCGACGGCAAGACGCTGTACTGGATCGACAGCCGCGGGCGTGACACCGCCGCGCTGTTCGCGCAGGATGTCGCCACCGGCCGCAAGACGCTGATCGCCGAGAACCCCCGGGCCGACCTCGGCGGCACGCTACGCGATCCCGTAACGGGGGAGGTAAAGGCCTATTCCACTTATTACCTCCGCAACGAATGGACGGCGACCGAGCCGCGCACCCAGGCCTCGTTCGATTTCCTGCGCGGCCAGCTGCAAGGGGACTGGGGCGTCCAGTCTGGCACCGAGGACGACAGCAAATGGCTCGTCTGGAACGATCCCGTCACCGCGCCCACCCAGACCTATCTTTATGATCGCACCGCCGGAACGCTGACCCCGTTCTACACGGCCCGTCCCGAGCTAGTCGGCGCCCCGCTCCAGCCGATGCACGCGCGCGAGATCAAGGCGCGCGACGGGCTGACGCTGCCCAGCTACCTGACCCTGCCGGCGGGCAGCGACAGCAATGCCGACGGCGTACCCGATCGCCCGGTCCCACTGGTAATGGTGGTCCATGGCGGACCGTGGGCGCGCGATGGCTATGGCTATAATTCCGCGCACCAGTGGCTGGCCAACCGGGGCTATGCGGTGATGAGCGTCAACTTCCGCGCCTCGACCGGCTTCGGCAAGAAGTTCCTCAACGCCGGCAATCTCAACTGGCGCACCACCATGCAGGACGATCTGGCCGATGCGCTGGCCTGGGCGGTGCAACAGGGGATTACCACGCCGGACAAGGCCGCGATCATGGGCGGCAGCTACGGCGGCTATGCCGTGCTCGCCAATCTCGCCTTTTATCCCGGCCGGTTCGCCTGCGGAGTGGACATCGTCGGCCCCTCGAACCTCGAGACGCTGCTCAAGACGATTCCGCCCTATTGGGTGCCGATCGTGCGCCAGTTCCACGACCGCATGGGCAATCCCAATACGCCGGAAGGGCTGGCGCTGCTGAAGGAGCACAGTCCGCTGTACGCCGCGGACAAGATCAACAGGCCGCTGCTGATCGGCCAGGGCGCCAACGATCCGCGCGTCAACAAGGCCGAAAGCGACCAGATCGTCGCCGCGATGGAGAAGGCCAACATTCCGGTTACCTACGTCCTCTTCCCCGACGAAGGGCACGGCTTCGCCAAGCCCGCCAACAACATCGCCTTCAGCGCGGTAGCGGAGAACTTCCTCGCCCCGTGCCTGGGCGGTCGAGCCGAACCGATCGGCGATGCCGTGAGCAAGTCGACCGCGCAGAT
>JANNOJ010000071.1:0-22630 GCA_031399025.1 Erythrobacteraceae bacterium
CGGCGCCCGCGCCGCCGCCGCCGCGGTCGTCGCCGCGCCGATTGCCGCGCGCGCAGAGGCGGCGCGCGCCGCCACCAGCGCGCCCTCGCGCCAGATCCGCGTCGCCGCGGCCATCGCGCCCGTCGCCGCCAACGACACCGGCGGCGGCGCCGTCGGCACCACCAGCCGGACCGTCCGCATCGTCGCCGGCCAGCCTGCCGGTGCCGGAGCCGACGATGGCAGGTTCCAGGTCTCGCGGGCGCGCGGCATCGGCAGCCGCTTTCGCGCCGCCCCGCACCCGGGTGCCGCCAGTTCCACGGAGAAGCAGCCATGACCAGCCCGGTGCGCGCGCCCGCAATCATCGGCGCGCTTGGCGGCGCGCTCGCGGCGGTATTGCTGGCGGCCGCGCCCGCGGCGGCCGACCCGCGGCTGGTCGACCGGCTCTACGATCCCGACGAGATCGTGCGCGTGGAAGGCCGCGCCAACGTCCAGACCACCATCCGCTTCGACGAGCGCGAGCGGATCGAGAACGTCGCCATCGGCGATTCCACCGCCTGGCAGGTGACGCCCAATCGGCAGGCGAACCTGCTGTTCGTCAAGCCCCTGGCCGACCGCGCCGCGACCAACATGACCGTGGTGACCAATCGGCGCACATACCTGTTCGACCTGGTCGCCAGCCCCGGGCACCGCACGCCGGTCTATGTCCTCGCCTTCGACTATCCGGTCGAGCTCGAGCTGGTCGACGAGGTGCAGATGGCCGGCGCCGACGGGGCGCCGGGGGCGCCACCCTCCGCCACCGTGGTCGCCGCCGCCACCGACCCCTATGCCGTGCTCGACCCGGCCCAGCTCAACTTCGCCTGGGGAATGAGCGGCAACCGGGCGCTGCTGCCCGAGCGGATCTTCGATGATGGCGATGCCACCTTCCTCGCCTGGCCGCCGACAGCCGCGCTTCCGGCCATCCTGGTGCGCGACGAGGGGGGCGCCGAAGGCCCGGTCAACTTCGCGGTTCGCGGTGATGTGATCGTGGTGAGCGGTGTGCCGCGCGAAATCATCCTGCGCTCGGGCGAGGAAACTGCTATGCTCGTCAACCAGGGCCCGGTGCGCCCACGCCAACCCAACCAGTCCGCGCTGGCCCAGGCTCCGGTCCCCAATCCGGTGATGACCCCGGGCAGCGTCGAAGCGGAGGCCGAATAGATGAAGCTTGCCATGCGCCTGCCCGAAAAGGCCAATGCCGGGGCCGCCAACGATGCCGATCCGCGCGAGACCGCCTCGGCCGAGGTGATCGACCTGGCCAGCCGTACCGCCTATCCGGCGGTCGCCCGTCGCCAGGGCAAGTCCGACGCGCTGGGCCTGGCGGCCGGGGTCGGCTTCGTCGCGCTGCTCGGCGCCGCCACGCTGTGGGGCCTGAACGCCTCGCGCATGGAAGAACCCGTGGTGGTGGCGCCCGTGCCCGAGACGCTGTCGCCCGCCGACCAGGCCGCCTTCGTCCCGCCGCCGCCGCTCGAGGACATGCCGAGCGCCAACGCGGTACCCGGCACGGCCGCCCTGCCCGCGCCTGCGCCGGTCTATTCGGCCGATCCCAACGCGCAGGCCGGCCCGATGAACAACCCCTACGCTTCGCCCACGCTCGTCTACGACGGTGCCCCGGTGAGCGCCACGCCCGCCCCTGCAACTGCGCCGAGCGTGCCAGGCACGCCCGGCGCCGCCACCCCTGGCGCGGGCACGGCGGGCGATTTCGCCTCGCGCGTGGGCGGCGTTGGCGGCGGTACGGCCGAGGCCCGCAGCGACATCAACCCGGCGACGACCGTGGCGCAGGGCACCATGATCCCCGCGATCCTGGAGACCGCGATCAACACCGACGTGCCCGGCTACGTGCGTGCGGTGGTGAGCCAGGATGTCCGCAGCTTCGATGGCGCGCGCGTGCTGGTGCCGCGCTCGAGCCGGCTGGTGGGCCAGTACCAATCGGGCCTGCAGGCCGGCCAGCGACGGGCCTACGTGATCTGGACCCGGCTCATCCGCCCCGACGGCGTGTCGGTGGCGCTGGCCTCGCCTGCCACTTCGTTCGACGGCACCGCGGGTCTGGAAGGCCAAGTGGACAACCACTTCTTCAGCCGCTTTGGCTCGGCCATGCTGCTCTCGGTGATCGGCGGGCTGACCACGCTCGCCAGCAGCGGCTCCTCGGTCGTCCTCGGCGGCGGGCAGAGCGCCGCCTCCTCGGCGGTCCAGCAGGACGGCCAGCGCCCGCCCACGGTGCGCGTGAGCATGGGCACGCCGGTGCGCGTCTACACCGCCCGCGACCTCGACTTCGCCCAGGCCCCCAGAATCGAGCAGGGCGTCCGCTGAGGCGCGTCGTTTACGCTTGGCGGACCGACTGGACGACGAGATCGAGATGAGCGCCCAGATTCACCGGCTCGGCTCGGGTGGACCCGTGCCCGGGGGAGCCGCCATCGGCTCGCCCGCCGCGCTCGATCCGGCGGACCTGCCTTCCGCGGTCGGTGGCAGCGTCTACCTCGATGCGTATCTCGCGCCGTTCCGCACCTGGCTCGACCGCGACACCGTCACCGAAATCCTGGTCAACCAGCCCGGCGAGATGTGGATCGAGGATGCCGTGCACCCGGGCATGCAGCGCATCGAAGCGCCGGCGATCGACGACCAGCTGGTCCGTCGCCTGGCGGAGCAGGTCGCGCGGGTGAGCCACCAGGGCATCAACCGCGAGCACCCCTTGCTGGGCGCGGTCCTGCCCGACGGTGCGCGCGTGCAGTTTTGCGGCCCGCCGGCGACCCGCAAGCACTGGGCCATGGCCATTCGCCGCCACCGCCGGCTCGACCTGCCGCTCGATGCCTACGATGCCGGGCCGCTCCACCCGCCCGGTGAGACCGACATGCCCGATCCCGTCGCGCAGCCGATCGCCTTCCTGCGCGCCGCCATTGGCGCGCGCAAGACCATCCTCATCTCGGGCGGCACCTCGACCGGCAAGACCACCTTCCTCAACGCCATGCTGGGCGAGATCCCCCGCCACGAGCGCGTGGTGCTGGTGGAGGACACCCCCGAGTTGAAGCCGCCGGGGGCCAACGGCGTCGGCCTGGTGGCGGTGAAGGGCGAGCTGGGCGAGGCCAAGGTCACCGCCAACGAGCTGCTCCAGGCCGCGCTGCGGCTGCGGCCCGACCGCATCGTGCTGGGCGAGTTGCGCGGGGCGGAGAGCGTCTCGTTCCTGCGCGCCATCAACACCGGCCACCCGGGGAGCTTCTCCACCATCCACGCCAATTCCCTGCGCGGCGCACTCGAGCAATTGGCGCTGATGGTGATGCAGACCGGCATCGGCCTGTCGCGCACCGACACCATCGATTACGCCACCAGCGTGATCGACGTCATCGTCCAGCTCGACCGGAGCCGGGGCCGCCGCGGGATCAGCACGATTGCCCTTACCCGGGATCTCGTCTGACCGCGCGCCGGTGACCATCGGTGGCCCCGCGCCTTGCACGGCGCGGGTATTGGCGTAAACCGCGCTGGCATGAGCACGGCCCCGACCCTCGCGGAACCCAGCAGCCTGTCCGACGAGCAGCGCTACTTCAACCGCGAGCTGTCGTGGCTGGCGTTCAACGAGCGCGTCCTCGCCGAGGCCTGCAACACCGCCTACCCGCTGCTCGAGCGGCTGCGGTTCCTCTCCATCTCGGGCAGCAATCTCGACGAGTTCATGATGATCCGCGTGGCCGGCCTGGCCGGCCAGGTGCGCGGCGGTGTCGCCAAAGCCTCGATCGAGGGCCGGACGCCCACGCAGCAGCTGGCGGCGATCAACACGGTGGTGCGCGAACTCGAGCGCCGGCAGCAGAAGGCGCTGGCCGAGCTGCGCCCGCTGCTCGCCGCCCAAGGCATCCACATCAAGGGCGAGGACCGCATCGACGCCAAGGCCGAAGCCTGGCTGCGGCGCTATTTCCTCGACCATATCATGCCGGTCATCACCCCGCAGGCGATCGACCCCGCGCACCCGTTCCCGTTCGTCGCCAACGAGGGGATTGGCGCGCTGTTCAATATCGTTCGGCTCACCGACAACAGCCGGCTGATGGAGATGGTGCTGATCCCGCCGATGCTGCCGCGCTTCGTGCGCATTCCCAGCGAGATCTTGGGCCAGGAGGCGATCTACGTCGCCATCGACCGGCTGGTGTGCCGCTATGCGCCGCTGCTGTTCCCCGGTTTCCGCATCGAAGGCGACGGCGTGTTCCGGGTGCTGCGCGACAGCGACATCGAGGTGGAGGAGGAGGCCGAGGATCTGGTCCGCTACTTCCGCACCGCCATCCAGCGCCGCCGCCGGGGCCTGGTGATCATGCTCGAGATCGACGACAGCTTCGATCCCGATGGCGAGGAATTGCTGCGCGAGAAGCTCGGCCTGGCGCAGGCCTTCGTCACCAAGAACGAAGGCATGATCGGCATCGCCGGGCTCGCCATGGTGGTGGGCGAGGACCGGCCCGACCTCAAGTTCACTCCCTATTCCCCGCGCTACCCCGAACGCGTGCTCGAGCATGACGGCGACTGCTTCGCCGCCATCCGCGAGAAGGACATCATCATCCACCACCCCTATGAAAGCTTCGAGGTGGTGGTGGATTTCCTGCACCAGGCGGCGGCCGATCCGTGCGTGGTGTCGATCAAGCAGGCGCTCTATCGCGCCGGCCAGCAATCCCCGGTGATCGCCGCGCTGATCGCCGCGGCCGAAGCGGGCAAGTCGGTCACCGCGGTGGTCGAGCTCAAGGCCCGCTTCGACGAGGAGCAGAACCTCAAGTGGGCCGCCGAGCTGGAGCGCGCGGGCGTCCAGGTGGTGTACGGCTTCATCGAGTGGAAGACGCACGCCAAGATCAGCATGGTGGTGCGCCAGGAAGACGGCGGCTACCGTACCTACTGCCATTTCGGCACCGGCAATTACCATCCGGTGACCACCAAGATCTACACCGACCTCAGCTATTTCACCGCCGATCCGGCGATGGGCCGCGACGCCGGGCGGCTGTTCAACTTCATCACCGGCTATGTCGAGCCGGCCGAGACCGAGCGCATCGCCATCTCGCCGCTCAACCTGCGCGAGCGGCTGTATGCCGATATCGACGCCGAGATCGCGCACGCCCGCGCCGGCCGCCCCGCGACCATCTGGGCCAAGCTGAATTCGATCACCGAGAAAGGCATGATCGACCGGCTGTACGCGGCGAGCCGGGCCGGGGTCGAGATCGTGCTGGTGGTGCGCGGGATCTGCTGCCTGCGCCCGGGGGTGCCGGGCCTGTCCGCGACCATTACCGTCAAGTCGATCATCGGCCGGTTCCTGGAACACAGCCGGATCTGGGCGTTCGGCAACGGCGAGCCGCTGCCCTCGGGCCGGGCCAAGGTCTACATCTCCTCGGCCGACGCGATGAGCCGCAACCTCAACCGCCGGGTCGAGACGCTGGTGCCGATGATCACGCCAACCGTGCACGCCCAGGTGCTCGAGCAGGTGCTGCTGGCCAACCTGCTCGACACCGAGCAGAGCTGGCTGCTCGACGGCGAGACCGGCGAGTACGAGCGGGTCGAGGAGGACGGCCCAGATTTGCTCGGGGCCGAGGATATCGACGGCAACGGCGTGCCCGGCTTCAACCTGCACGGTTATTTCATGACCAATCCCTCGCTGTCGGGCCGCGGCGAGGCGCTCAAGGATAGCCGCGTGCCCAAGCTCACGCTGCGCCGGGGAGCGGCATGAGCGCGGCGCTGAACGAGCTGGAGAATCGCGCGCGCAGCGGGGTGGAGGGCACGAGCCAGCCCGCTTCGCGCAGCGCGGCGCGCAATGGGCGCCGCGCCGGTCTCGACGGCCCGCACCCCAACCGCGCGGTCATCGACATCGGCTCCAATACCGTGCGCCTGGTGATCTATTCGGGCAGCCCGCGCGCGCCCGACGTGTGGCTCAACGAGAAGGTAACGGCCCGCTTGGGCCGCGAGCTCGCCAGCACCGGGCGGATGCCGGCCAAGGCGATCGACCTGGCGCTGGCGGGCCTGGCGCGCTTTGCCGCCATGCTCGAGGATATCGGCGTTCCCGAGGTCAGCACGGTGGCCACCGCCGCGGTCCGCGACGCGGCCAATGGCGCGGCGTTTCTGGAACGCGTGCGCGCGCTCGGCCTCGAACCGCGCCTGCTTTCGGGCGAGGAGGAGGCGCGCATTTCGGCGATGGGCGTCGTGGGCGCCTTCCCGCGCGCCCGCGGCGTGGTCGCGGACCTGGGCGGCGGCAGCCTCGAGCTGGTCGCGGTGGAGAACGGCTCCTGTCACCACGGTTCCAGCCTGCCGCTTGGCACGCTGCGCCTGCCTGCTCTGCGGGCGGCCGGCAATGTCGCCTTCCGCAAGGCAGTGGCTGCCGAGCTGGCGCGCACTCCCTGGGCCAAGGCCTCGCCGAGCCCGCAGCCCGGGCCGCTGTACCTGGTGGGCGGAACCTGGCGGGCGCTGGCGGCCTACGCCATGGACCGCAGCCGCCACCCCATCACCGATCCCCATGGCCTCGTCATCGCCGTGGACGAAGCGGATCGGCTCGCCCGCAAGCTGATGCGCACGCCCGCGCCGGCGCTGGCCGCGATCGGCGGGATCTCGGCCGCACGCGCCGCCAGCCTGCCTGACGCGGCGGCGCTGCTGCGGCTCATCCTGGCCGAAGTGGCGCCCGAGAGCCTGGCCTTTTCCTCCTGGGGCCTGCGCGAAGGCGTGCTGTTCGAGCAATTGCCGCTAGCGCTGCGCGAACAGGACCCGCTGCTCGCCGGCATCGCCACCTTCGGCGCGCCGCGTGGCGCCTCGCCAGCGATGGCGGCCATGGTCGCCGGCTGGACCTCCGGGGCGGCCTCGGGCAGCGGCGTCGATGGCGGCAGAGGGGGCGCCGAACGCCTGCGCCTGGCCGCCACCATGCTGGCGCTGGCGGCGGTCCATCTCGAACCCAACATGCGCCTGCGCCACGCGACCGACTGGGCCCTCGACAAGCGGTGGGTGGCGATCGATCACCGCGGCCGGGCGATCGTCGCCGCGGCGGTGCGCGCGGCGTGCGGCCGGCCCGAACCGCTGCCCGAGCTCATCGAGCTCGCCGGCGAGGCAGCGCTGCGCGAGGCGGCTGGCTGGGGCCTGGCCATTCGGCTGTGCCGCCGGATCGGCGCGGGTTCGCGGATGTCGCTGCTCACCTCCTCGCTCACCCGCCAGGATGGCCGCCTGGTGCTCTGGCTCGAGGCCTCCCGGGCCCAGCTCGCGAGCGATCCGGTGCTCGCCGACCTGCGCGCCCTGGCCGGCTGGCTGGGCGTCGAGCACGATTTGCGGTTCGCCGTGCACGGCACGCCGCCGGGCGCTTGACCGCGCCGCGGTTCTGGACCCGGCGGTAGGCGTTCTGCCGCAAACCACCGTGCAAGCCGGTTGCTGCGTTCGCGAAGCCGCCGGTTCGAGCAGCGGTGGTTGTGCCGCAGGGTGCCCCCGCCCGTTCAGCTGGCGGCGCGTCGCCCGGACGAATTGCCGCGTGGAGCGCGCCGCTGACCGCCATTGCCGCCGCCGAAATTGCGCGACCCGCCGGTGGGCTTGGCGCGCACGATCGGCTTACCCTGGTCGCCATGCGCCGAACCCTGCGGCCGGGGAGCACGCGCCGGCATCGCCTCGATCCTCTCGGCCTGGGCGCGGAAGGACGGCGGCAACGGCACCGGCGCGAGCGTGATGCGCGTCAAGCGCTCGATATCGCGCAGATAATCGCGCTCGTCATGGGCGCAAAAGGCGATCGCCACCCCCGCCGCGCCGGCGCGCGCGGTGCGGCCGATCCGGTGGACATATTGTTCCGCCACGTTGGGCAGCTCGAAATTGAACACATGGCTCACCTCGGGCACGTCGATGCCGCGCGCGGCGATGTCGGTGGCCACCAATACCCTGAGCTTGCCGGTGCGGAACTCGCCGAGCGCGCGCTCGCGCTGCGGCTGGCTCTTATTGCCGTGGATGGCGTTGGCGCGAAGGCCGGCCTGCTCGAGCTGGCGCACCACCCGGTCCGCCCCATGCTTGGTGCGGGTGAACACGAGCACGCGGTTCATCTCGCCCGATTCCAGCCCCTTCTTGAGCGCCATCACCAGCAGTGCCGGCTTTTCCGACTGGTTGACGAAGCAGACGAACTGATCGACCCGCTCGACAGTGGTCGCCGCCGGGGCCACCGAGACATGCGCCGGGTCGGTCAGGAACTGCATCGCCAGCTGCTGGATCGCCTTGGGCATGGTGGCGGAGAACAGCAGCGTCTGGCGGGTCTTGGGGACCAGCGCGACGATCCGGCGCAGCGCGTGGATGAAGCCCAGGTCGAGCATCTGGTCGGCCTCGTCGAGCACCAGCACCTCGACGCCGGTGAGGTCCATCGCCCGCTGTTCGATCAGGTCGACCAGCCGGCCGGGGGTCGCGACCAGGATGTCACAGCCGCGCGACACCTTCTGCCGGTCCTTGCCGACCGAAGTGCCGCCGACGATGCTGTTGACCGAAAGCCCGGCGAGCGCGCCGTATTCGCGCGCGCTGGCGGCGATCTGCCCGGCCAGCTCGCGCGTCGGCGCCAGCACCAGCATGCGGCACGAGCGGCGCGGTGTGCCGCGGCCCGAGCCGCGCAGCCGGTCGATCGCGGGCAGCACGAAAGCGGCAGTCTTGCCGGTGCCGGTCTGGGCGATGCCGAGCACGTCGCGCCCGGCGAGCACGTGGGGGATGGCCTGCGCCTGGATGGGGGTGGGCACGGTGTAGTTTTTCAGGTCGAGCGCCTGGAGGACGGGCTGCGACAGCCCAAGTTGGTCGAATGTCATGGCAGGTGAAAACTCGCAAGTTATGCGCCAACGCGCGCCGCCTTGCGGGGCGCGTGGAGCGGGTTCTGAACGACCCGCGTGAAAGGGAAGCTCCTGGAGGAAGACCGAAACGCAGCCGGGGCGGGCATGCCGCCTGTTCACGCTGCTCGCGCTTCGATGGATCGCCATTTAGCGGCGATCACGCAAAAGTCAATGCAGGCTTGCTGCACCGCAATAGCAGCTGGTTGTGGCGGCTCATCCGCCGGCCCGATGCCCTGCATCCGTTCGATAAGCCAAGAGCAAACCCAGTGTGGCGCGCGGCGGCGACATTACCGGCCTTCGCGCAAGACCTCGGTGAGCCGCTTGTCGCAGGATCGATGCACGTCTCGGTTTGGGAGCGCTGGGCAGCCGCACCCGCGGCAATGACCGCCGCGGCCATGGTCCCTCTCCCGCGCCGAAGTATTGTGCCAAAGGGTAGAGCGACGCCGCAGGCACCACTCGCTAGGCTGCCGGGCAGTCAATTGGATAAGCTTATGCGGATTGTTTGCCTCACCTGCGCCGTGCTCGCCGCCGCCGCTCCGGCGGTTGCTCAGGAGCCACCGGCCCCGAGCACCACGGCCGATGTGATCGTGGTCCTGGGCGAAGGCCTGCCCGAGACCCCGGCGGCACCGGCCTACGCTACCTTCGAACTCGACCGGGAGCGGTTGATCGCCACCGGCTCGGGGCGGATCGAGGACGCGCTCGCCTCGGTCGCCGGCTTCCAGCAGTTCCGCCGCTCCGACAGCCGCTCGTCCAACCCCAGCGCGCAGGGCGTCACCTTGCGCGGCATCGGCGGCAACGCCACTTCGCGCGCCCTCGTGCTGCTCGACGGCGTGCCGATCGCCGATCCGTTCTTCGGCTCCATCCCGCTTTCCGCCGTCGCGCCCGAGCGGCTGGCGCAGATCCGCATCACCCGCGGCGGCGGGCAGGGCGCGTTCGGCCCGGGGGCGCTCGCCGGGACGATCGAACTCGACAGCGCGGACGCCGCCACGCTGGGCCGCGCCAGCGGCCAGGCGCTGGTCAACGATCGCGGCGAGACCGAGCTGTCGGCCACGCTCGCGCCAGCGGTGGCAAACGGCTTTGCGGTGGTCGGCGGCCGCTGGGACCGGGGCCGCGGCTTCTTCACCACGCCGCCCGCGGAACGGGTCGCCGCCACCGCCCGCGCGCGCTTCAATTCCTGGTCCGCCAGCGCGCGGCTGGTGCAGGCGGTCGCGCCCGACGTGGAGCTGCAATTGCGCGGCCTCGCCTTCCACGACGAGCGCACGCTGCGGTGGGCGGGTGCGGACAATTCCTCGCAAGGCCAGGACATCTCCGCGCGCCTGGTCGCTCGCGGGCCATGGCAGCTGGACGCGGTGGGCTTTGGGCAATGGCGCAACTTCACCAATGTGGTCATCTCCTCCACAGCCTTTGCGCCCACGCTCGACCAGAAGGATACGCCGTCTCAGGGCTTGGGCGGCAAGCTGGAACTGCGCCCCCCGGTCGGCCATGGCCATGTCCTGCGCCTGGGCGGCGATTTCCGCCGCACCGAGGGGGATCTGTTCGAGGATGCCTACAACGCCGCCACCGGCGCGCGCACCCAGGAGCGCTTCGCCGGCGGGGCGAACACCGATTTCGGCCTGTTCCTCGAAGACGATTTCTCGGCGGGCGAGCGCCTGGTGCTGACCGGCGGAATCCGGGCCGACCGCTACCGCATCGCCGATGGCTACTACCGCGCGCTCGACGCCGCTAGCGGCGCCACCATCCGGGCCGACCGCTACGCCAGCCGGACCGCCTGGGAACTCACCTACCGCGCCGGCGTGCGCTACCGCGCCACGCCCAGGCTGGCCTTGCGCGCCGCGGCCTACAGCAGCTTCCGCCTGCCTACCCTCAACGAGCTCTACCGCCCCTTCGTGGTGTTCCCCGTCACCACCAACGCCAACGAGAACCTGCTTCCCGAACGGCTCGAAGGGTACGAGGCGGGCGTCGACTGGCGGCCGGCACCCGGCTTGGCGGTCTCGCTCACCGCGTTCGTCAACGAGGTGGAGGACGCAATCGCCAACGTCACCGTGGCCGCCAATCTGCGCCAGCGCCGCAATCTAGCGGCGATCGAGGCGCGCGGGCTGGAGTTCGCCCTATCGGCCGAGCTGGGCACGGTGAGCCTGGCCGGCACGCTCGCCTACACCGACGCCGCGGTGCGCGGCACCGGCGCGGCGGCATCGCTCGACGGCAACCGACCCTCGCAGACCCCCGAGATCGCCGCCAGTGGCACCGTCTCCTGGCGCCCGCTCGAGGGCGCGCTCGTCGCCGCCACGCTGCGCCAGGTCGGCGAGCAATTCGAAAGCGACATCGAAACCGACATACTGCCCGCGGCAACCACGCTCGACCTGGTCGCGCAATACCCGCTGGGGCGCGCGCTGTTTTTGGTCGCGCGGGCGGAGAACCTGTTCGACGAGACGATCGTCACCCGCAACGATGGCGCCACCCGCGACCTGGGCGTGCCGCAGACCTTCTGGCTGGGCTTGCGCTACGGTTTGTGACCCGGGGCCGGGCGTGCTTGCGCCCGGTCAGGCGCGCGGCCCAAGGTCCTTGATCGCGGCAGATCGGACCGCCGGGAGGCCCGAGGATGGCGACCGCCGCGATGGCGAGGCCGGAGCCGCTCGGCGGGCGCCGGCCGCGGATCGGTTAGGCCGAATGCCAGCCGGTAGCCTCGTCGTGCGCCGAGGTGGCGGACACGGCGGCGCGGAGCGCACGGCGCGGGGCGCGCCCTCCGCGTGGCAGCACGCTGCGCGGTGATGGCCCGCTGGCGGCAGGCGGTGCCGGCGCTCAGCGAAATATCGGCCAGGCGGATGCGGTGAATGCCGCCGGCTGCCGCGCCTCAACGAAGGCCCGACGCCCGGCATTGAGATCACCCGCGATCTCGCCTACGGGCTCAGGGGTGGCGGGCGCCATTCGGGTTTCGGATGAGGCGCGACCTTTGTCAGGGTCCCGGCCGTCGTCCTGCCGCAAGAACCACGGTTTCGAAGGCGCGCCTGTGTATATTGCGATGAATCGATTCAAGATCGTCAAGGGCCGGGAAGCCGCGTTCGAGGAGGTTTGGCGCGCGCGCGAAACGCTGCTCGACCGGGTCGCGGGGTTCGAGGAGTTCAAACTGCTGCGCGGTCCCGAGCGCGAGGATTACACGCTCTACGCCTCGCACACCGTGTGGCAGAGCGAGCCGCATTTCGCCGACTGGACCAAGTCGGAGGCGTTCCGGATGGCGCACCGCAATGCGGGCGAGAACCGGCCGCTCTACCTCGGCCATCCCGAGTTCGAGGGGTTCGAGGTCGTCCTCGCCGCCGACCGCTGAGGGGTTCGGCTACAGCCGGGCGATGAGTCCGGGCGTCCCGACATCGTCGGAAAAACGGCTGTCGATAGGCCGATCTCCCCGCTGTCGCACCCGGCGGTGGCGAACGGGTGCATCGCGTGGCCGCGCTCGGGAACCCGAACCCTGGCATCTCCAAGGACGCGCCCGGCCGCTCGATCCATCCGGCGTGGTAAGCCCGGGGCGCGCACCGGCTTGGGGGTGGGCGCACGCAGGGGCCTTGGCAAGCGGCGCGAAATACCCGATCGGTCGCCGATGGCCGACCTCATCGATGGCCGCGCGCTCGCGCGCCGGCTGGAAGCCGACATCGCCGCCCAGGTTGCCGCGCTGGTTGTCGCCGGCAGTCCGCCCCCCGGACTTGCGGTGATCCTGGTCGGCGACGATCCGGCCAGCGCCGTCTATGTCGGGCAGAAGGCCAGCGCGTGTGAGCGCGTCGGCATCGCCGGCACCACGCACCGCCTGGCGGCCGATACGCCGCAGGCGGAGCTGCTGGCGCTGATCGCCCGGCTCAACGCCGATCCGCTGACCCACGGCATCCTGTGCCAGGTGCCGTTGCCGCGGCAGATCGATACCGCCCTGGTCCAGCGCAGCATCGCGCCGGGCAAGGACGTCGACGGCTTCCATCCGCTCAATGTCGGGCTGTTGGCCCTGGGCGCCGGCGGTCTGGCCCCCTGCACGCCGCTGGGCATCATCAAGCTGCTCGAGATGCAATATGCCGAGTTGGCGGGGCTCGATGTGCTGGTGATCGGCCGTTCGACCATCGTCGGCCGGCCGGTGGCGCTGATGCTGGTGCAGCGCGGCTGCACCGTCACGATCGCCCACAGCCGGACGCGCGACCTTGCCGCGCTGGCCCGCCGCGCCGAAATCATCATCGCCGCGGCGGGCGTGCCCGAACTGGTCAAGGGCAGCTGGATCAAGGACGGGGCGACCATCATCGATGTCGGCATCAGCCGTATCCGCGACGAGGACGGGCGCGAGCGGCTGGTGGGCGATGTCGCCTTTGCCGAGGCGCAGCACGCCGGCGCCATCACCCCCGTCCCCGGCGGTGTCGGGCCGATGACCATCGCCTGCCTGCTGACCAACACCGTGCACGCCGCCACGGCGCTGGCGCAGGGCCGTGAGGAGGAGCCGGGGCTCCGCGAGGGCGCGCCGGGCCGCTCGGGTGCTTCGACTGGCTGAGCCGCGGATCGGCCGCCCGAACCTCTCGCCGAGCCGGCGTATGCCTCCAGAAATCCGAAAAAAGGGGCGGTCCGCGAGCGGGCCGCCCCAAGTGTCAGAGCCTTGCGTGAAAGCCCTTCGGGTCGCGATTGCTCCATGACGCGGTGCGCCGGCGGAGGAAAGAACGGGGCTGCCGATTTAACGATCGATTGCCGCGGTTCACGATCTTTTCACGATAATTTCACGCTGGCCTCGGCCCCTTGGCCCGGCCTAAGCAGGCCCATGTCCGAGCGCATCTACACCGCCGCCTTGATCGTCATCGGCGATGAGATTCTCTCGGGCCGCACCCACGACCGGAACATCGCCCAAGTCGCCGCCTGGCTGCAGGTGCAGGGCATCCGCCTCGCCGAGGCTCGGGTGGTGGCCGATGTTGCCGAGGCTATCGTCGGGGCGGTGAACGGCCTGCGCACGGCGCACGATTACCTGTTCACCACCGGCGGCATCGGCCCGACGCACGACGACATCACCGTCGATGCGGTCGCCACCGCGCTCGGGCTGCCCGTGGTGATCCACCCCCAAGCACGGGCGATCCTGGCCGATCACTACCGCCACCGTCCCGGCGGCCTAACCGAGGCGCGGCTGCGCATGGCGCGGGTGCCGCAGGGTGCCGATCTCATCCCCAACCGCATGTCGGGTGCGCCGGGCATCCGCATCGGCAACGTGTTCCTGATGGCCGGCGTGCCGCACATTACCGCCGAGATGCTCGACGCGCTCACCGGCACGCTGGCGGGCGGCGCGCCGCTGTTGACCGAGACGGTCGGCTGCTGGGTCGCCGAGAGCGAGGTCGCCGACGTCTTGCGCTATGTGGAAAAAACCCACGCCGCCTGCCAGATCGGCAGCTACCCGTTCTTCCGCGAGGGCCGGGTCGGCGCCAATTTCGTGATCCGCTCGACCGACCAGGCCGCGCTTGCCGCGTGCGTCGCTAGCCTGGCCGATACCCTGGCCGATGCCGGCCTGACCGTCGTGCGCGGCGGCATCTGAGCCGCACGGCACCGCCGACCGGATCAATCCCGGCGATATTCCGGATCGCGGCGGATCTCTTCGCGCAGGTCGCGGGCGCCCTGCTCGGCACGCTCGAGGTCGCCGGGAGGCGCTTTGGCGTTGCGCGCCTTGCCGAAATACATGGCGGCGATCAGCGCCATGGCGCCGATGGTGAGGATGATGAGCCAGATGGTGGGCATTTTGCAGATCCTATCGATGCGGTCCAAGGCTAACGCACGAACGGGATGGATGCCTCCCCTGGCTTGAAGGGGGGGAACGCAAAGGGCCGCAAGCGCGTGCTCCCGGCCCTTCGCTACCTCGCTCGCCGGAGGGCGCTCAGGCGCCGTCGACCTCGGCCGTGTCTAGCTTGAGGCCCGGACCCATCGTCGAGGTGATCGTCACCTTCTGCACGTACTTGCCCTTGGCGCCGGGCGGCTTGGAGCGCACGATGGCGCCGGTCAGCGCTTTGAAATTGGCCTTGAGCGCGGCTTCGGAAAACGACAGCTTGCCGATCCCTGAATGGATGATGCCCTGCTTCTCGACGCGGAATTCGACCTGGCCGCCCTTGGCGTCCTTCACCGCCTGGGCGACATTGGGGGTGACGGTGCCCAGCTTGGGGTTGGGCATCAGCCCCTTGGGGCCGAGCAGCTTGCCCAGCCGGCCCACCACGCCCATCATGTCGGGGCTGGCGATGACGCGGTCGTAGCTGAGGTTGCCGGCCTGCATGTCTTCCATCAGGTCCTCGGCGCCCACCTTGTCGGCGCCCGCGGCCTCGGCCTCGGCGGCCTTGTCGCCGCGCGCGAACACGGCAACGCGCACGTCCTTGCCGGTGCCCGAGGGCAGCGACACCATGCCGCGCACCATCTGGTCGGCGTGGCGCGGATCGACGCCCAGGTTCATCGCCACCTCGACGGTCTCGTCGAACTTCTTGCTGCCCAGCTCCTTGAGCTTGGCCAGCGCCTCGTCGAAGCCGTAGAACTTCTCGCGGTCGATGCTGCCGGCCAGCGCCTTGGCCTTCTTGGTCAGTGCCATCGGTTCAGCCCTCCACCACTTCGATGCCCATCGAGCGCGCCGAGCCCTCGATGATGCGGGTCGCCTGCTCGACGTCGTTGGCGTTGAGATCGGCCATCTTGGTGGTGGCGATCTCGGCCAGCTGCGAGCGCTTGATCGTGCCCGCGCTCGCCTTGCCCGGCTCCTTGGAGCCCGATTTGAGCCCGAGCGCCTTCTTGATCAGGAAGCTGGCGGGCGGCGTCTTGGTGACGAAGGTGAAGCTGCGGTCGGCATAGACGGTGAGCGTGGTGGGGATGGGCGTGCCCTTCTCCATCTCCTGGGTGGCGGCGTTGAACGCCTTGCAGAACTCCATGATGTTGACGCCGCGCTGGCCCAGCGCCGGCCCGATCGGCGGCGAGGGCTTGGCCTCGCCGGCGGGCACCTGGAGGTTGATGTAGCCTTCGATCTTCTTGGCCATGGGGCCGATGTCCTTTCGCACTGTTGCCCGGTTTCGTTGATGAAACACAGGCGCATGGTAAGCGGTTCGAGCGGCGGTTCCCTACAAAGGGGCGCGCCTCCCGCGGGGAGTCCCGAAATATGGGGAGGCGGGCACATAGGCGGACATCGCCAACAAATCAATCCGGTCAGGAGACGTCCCGCGCGTTCGGGCCTGCCGGGCCGGCTAGCGCCCGGTGAACCGGGGCTCGCGCTTGGCGACGAAGGCGGCCATGCCCTCGGCCTTGTCGGCGGTGCCGAACAGCAGCTGGAACAGCCGCCGCTCGTGCCTGAGGCCCTGTTCCAGCGGCATCTCGAAGGCGGCCTCGACCAGTTCCTTGGCGGCCAGCGCCGCCAGCGGCGGCATCGCGGCGATCGTCGCGGCGGCGGCCAGCGCCTCGTCGAGCAGCGTCTCGTGCGGAACGACGCGCGCCACCAGCCCGCAGCGCTCCGCCTCGGCCGCATCGAGCGTGCGGCCGGTGAGCACCATGTCCATCGCCGTTGCCTTGCCGACCGCGCGCGTCAGCCGCTGCGAGCCGCCCATACCCGGGACCACGCCGAGGGTGATCTCGGGCTGGCCGAACTTCGCCTGGTCGGAGGCGATGATGAAATCGGCCATCATCGCCAGCTCGCACCCCCCGCCCAGCGCCCAGCCGTTCACCGCGGCGATCCAGGGCTTGCGGATGGCGCGCGCGAACTGGCTGGTCCAGCGCCCCAGGTAATCCTCGGCATAGGCGTCGGCGAGCGGCTTGGCCGCCATCTCCTTGATGTCGGCGCCGGCGGCGAAGGCCTTGCCCCCGCCGCCCGTCACCACCGCGCAGCGCTGGCCGGGATCGTCTCCGAAGGCGGCGAAGGCGGCGATCAGTTCCTCGAGCACCTGCGAATTGAGCGCGTTCAGGGCCTGCGGCCGATCGAGCGTGACCAGGCTCACCGCCCCGCGCGTCTCGACCAGGATGGTCTGGTAATCGGCCATGGTGCGCTCCTGCGGCGGCGACTGGATGACCGCCACCCTAGGGCGCGCAGGCCGCCTCCCGCAAGGGCGCGCGCGGCGCCGGGCGCGGCGCAGGCAAGACTGGCGGCAGCCGCACGAAGCGCTTATGGCCGCTCCATCGACGGGCCGCCGCCCGTCTCACGGAGCCAGCCTATGGGTAATTTTTCGATGATGCACTGGATCGTCGTGGCGATCGTGGTGCTGGTGCTGTTCGGCCGCGGCAAGATCTCGGAGACTATGGGCGATTTCGGCAAGGGCATGAAGGCCTTCAAGCGCGGCATGAGCGACGAGGAGCAGGCCCGGCTCCCGCCCGCGCAGAACGAGACGCTGACCCCGACCGCGCCCGGGGTGGGGACCGGGACCGCCACCGCGACGCCGGCGGGGGAAGCCGAGAGCTCGGGCGCCGAACGCCGCTGACCGCGGTCCGGCACCCCGCTCGGCGCGGGCCCCTGCGGTCATGAGTTTCGTGCTTGCCGTCGGCGAGGCGAGCGTGCGCGAGCTGCCGGTGGGCGACCCCGCGGTGGCCGACCAGGACGGCTTTGTCTGGGAGCACTTCGAGCTGGCCGCTGGCGAGCGGATCGCGCTGCGGCGGCGCGAGCCGATCCCCGAGGTGGCGCTCGCCGCGCTGGCCGCCACCGAGACCCGGCCGCGCTGCGACCAGTTCGGCGATGGCGCGCTGGTCAATTTGCGCGGGCCGGCGCTGGAGCCGGGAACGGACACCGATCGGCTGGTATCGATCCGCATCTGGACCCGGCACGACCGGGTGGTTTCAGTCAGCCGCCGGACGCTCTCTGCAACCCCGGACGTCGTGGCGGCGATGCGGGCCGGCGAACTCACCGATCCAGGCGATCTGGTCGCCGCCTTCGCCCGCCGGATCAGCGCCGAGCTCGACCCGCAGATCGCCGCACTGGGCGACCGCGTCGACGAATGCGAGCTGCAGATGGACCAGAGCGCGATCTACCAGCTGCGCCGCAAGATCGCCGCGAACCGCTCCGAGGCCATCGCCTTCCGCCGCTTCATCGCCCCCGACCGCGACGCGTTGGGCACGCTGGCGAACCTGCAGGTGGACTGGCTGTCGGACGAGGACCGGTTGCATATCCGCGAGGCGGCCGACCGGTTCGCCCGGATGGCCGAGGAACTGGAGGCGGTGCGCGAACGCTCGGCGCTGCTGCACGAGCAGCTGACCGATCTGCGCGCCGAGGTGATCGACCAGCGCAGCCTGTCGATCGCGGTGATCGCCTTCATCTTCCTGCCGCTGACCTTCATCACCGGCCTGTTGGGCATGAATGTCGAGGGCATCCCCTTCGCGGCCGAGCCGTGGGCGTTCTGGGCCGTCTTGCTGCTGTGCGGGGTGATCGGCCTGGCGGTGTTCGGCTCCTTCGTGCTGGGCAACTGGCTGCGGCGCTGAGCGCGGGCTGCCCGCCGGCCGGGGCGCTCGGGCCAGGAGACCTTTTCAGCTCAGATGATCTGTCTCACAATGGGACAGGGAAACCTTGATCCATCGGCATTCAGGCAAGTCAGCAGCACGAACCGTCGCTAATTGGAACGGCGGGAGCTTTGCATTCCCCTGTAAGCACTTGCGGTTTGCCTCGCGGTGGCGGGTTGCGCGGCTCGGACCTGATGGTGCGCGGCGGGAGCTAGGCAAATCCCGAACAAATCGTTACATAAGCCAGGTATCGCGCAGCGGGCGCGCGCCCGTTGCCGCAGAGGCCACTCGATGACCGATCCAAGCCTGATCATCTATGACGGCGATTGCATCTTCTGTCAGAACTACGTGCGCTACACGCGATTGCGCGACGCGATCGGCCCGGTCGAACTCGTCGACGCAAGATCGGGCGACCGGCGGGTGGAACAGTACTGGCGCGACTACGATCTCAACGAGGGAATGCTGTTCGTCTATCGCGGCACGGTCCATCACGGGGCTGATGCCGTTCACATGCTGGCCAGTCTGTCGAGCCGGAGCGGCACGCTCAACCAGTTGAACGCGCGGGTATTCTCGCAGCCCTGGATGGCCAGGATGCTGTATCCCCTGCTGAAGGTCGGTCGCCGGGTGACCTTGTTCGCACGGGGTCGCGGACTGCTGCGGCGCCCGGACGAAAGTGCCCTTGCGCCCCGGCTGCATCCGCGCGACGCGGGCTCGATCGTGGAATGAGCGCCGCGTGAAGGAGTGACCTAGACTGGCGCAAGGGCGGGATCCGCATGGCCGGTTAATCCAGCAAGCTTAAGGGGGGCCAGTGCGCACTCATGGACCAGACCCGGCCCTGTGGAAATCGGCCATCATCGCCGCGCTCGTGCTGCTGATGGCGCTCGGTCTGTTCGACGTGTTGTTCAACCTTCCGGTGGTCACCGGCGAGGTCCCCCAATGAGCAGCGTGGCGACCGGCGGCGCCCCCGCCCCCGGCATCGTGGCGTGGATCTTCCACCCGGAAAAGACCGAGCGCGACGTGGCCGCGCGGCCGAGCGACGGGCTCGTCGTCTTCTCGGTGATGTGGGCGATGGCGATGATGCTGAGCGCCGCCTCGCGCATCCAGATCCTGCGCGGCGACCAGGGGCTGCTCCTCGCCGGCCTGACCTGGGGCGTGATCGCCGCCGCCGCGCTCGTCCTCGTCAACCCGCGCCGGACACGGCTGCTGCTCCTCGTCACCGGGCTGATGCTGACACAATACGTGCTGCGCATGCCCGTATCATCCAACAACCAGACGATCGCCTTCTACATGAACGCGGCGATCTTCATCGCGGTGTTCGGCGAGGCGTGGCGGGTGCGCGGCGGGAAGCTCGATCGCGACGTGCCATTCGAGCAGCTGCGCGTGGTGGCGCGCGCCTTGTTGGCGACGATGTATGTCTACGGCATCTTCCACAAGCTCAACACCGGCTTCCTCGACCCCGAGGTCAGCTGCGCGACCGCGCTCTACCAGCCGCTTGCCCGGCCCTTCGGCCTCGCCGACAACCTCGCGGGCCAGTACCTGGCGATCGGCTCCACCTTCATCGTCGAGGCGATCGCGATCGTGTGCCTCTACTGGCGGCGCTACTTCTGGGTCGGCCTGCTGGTCAGCCTGCCGTTCCACTACGTGATCCCGATCTCGGGCTATTCGTGGTACATGGACTTCTCCAGCCTGGTGTTCGCGCTCTACATGCTGGCGGTGCCGCGCGAGGTGGCCGCGGGCCTCTATTCGACGGGCGTCTGGGCGGTGCGGCGGGTGCCGACCATGCGCGCCGGGGTCTCGGCGGTGATCGCCCTGGCGCTGGTCTGGGGCCTGGCCGGGGCGGCGGTGATCGCCATCGCCACGTTCTTCTACCCGGGACGCGCGCTGGGCCTGTTGTGGCACTCGGCCTGGCTGATGGTCTGGACGCTGTTCGGCGGGCTGGCGATGATCTTCATCATGCGCGCCGCGCTGCTCGAACACCCCTACCGGGTGCCGGCCCAGAGCACCCGGCAGAGCTGGTGGGTCTACGCCCTGCCGGGCGTGCTGTTCGTGAGCGCGTTCTCGCCCTATGTGGGGCTCAAGACCGAGAGCTCGATCGCCATGTTCAGCAATCTGCATACCGAAGGCGGGGTGAGCAACCACCTGCTGTTCCCCGAGCCGCCCTATCTGTTCGACTACCAGACGAAGGTCGCCCGGGTGATCGATTCCAACGGCAAGACCGTCGTCCAGCAGTTCGCCAAGCCCGACATCGGCCTGGTCGAGCACGATATCGCGATCCGGCTGATCAACAATCCAGGCCTGTGGATCACCTACGAACTGGACGGACAGCGCTACGAGCGCGTCACCGGCGCAACCTTTCCCGGCTACCGGCCCAATTTCCTCGAACAGAAACTGCTCGACTTCAAGCCGGTCGACTGGGCACGTCCGAAGGTCTGTACGCATTGATGGCAGTTCGACCGGTATAGCTCGGGCGCCGCCGCACCAGCGGGCAGGCGGGCAGGCGAACCGGCAAACGCGCCGCATCGGTGGAATTGGCGATAGATGAGCTACGATGTTGTCGTCATCGGGACGGGGTTTGCCTCGTCCTTCTTCTTGAAGCAGTTCATCGGCTTGCGCCGCGGGCAGGACCGCATCCTGGTGCTCGAGCGCGGCCCGCTGCGCCGCCATGCCGAGCGGCTCGCCACCCGGCTCGAGCCGAACGACGAGCGCCCCGGCGATTATTACCGGACCGAGGGGCTGGCGAGCAAGGATTGGAATTTCAGCATCGGCTTTGGCGGCTCGTCCAATTGCTGGTGGGGCAATACGCCGCGCTTCCTGCCCGCCGATTTCGCCATCGCCACCCGCTTCGGGCAGGGCCGCGACTGGCCGCTGGGCTATGACGAGATCGAGCCTTATTATGCCCAGGCCGAACAGCTGATGTTGATCTCGGGCTCGGACGAAGGCTATCCGCATCCCCGCTCGGCGCCCTTCCCCTTGCCCGCGCACAATCTCAGCCTTCCCGAGAAGGTGCTGCGCGAGGCCTATCCCGACCGCTATTTCCCGATGCCGTCAGCCCGGGCGAGCCGCCCTACGGCCACCCGCGCCCGGTGCTGCGCCAACGATGTCTGCTCGCTGTGCCCGGTCGGCGCCAAGTTCACGGTCGAGAACGGGCTGGGCGAGGTCTACCGCCACCGGAACGTGACGCTGGTCACCGGCGCCCTGGTCCATTCGCTCGAAACCCAGGGCGGGCGGGTCACGGGGGTCGAGTACACGCATGCCGGCGAGCAGAAGCGGGCGGCCGGCGAGCTGGTGGTGCTGGGCGCCAATGCCCTGTTCAACCCCACCATCCTGGCCAATTCGGGCATGGACCATCCGCTGCTCGGCAAGCGCCTGCACGAGCAATACGGCCTGGTGGGGGATGCCTATCTGGAGGGCATGGACTCGTTCCAGGGTGGGACCTCGGTGACCGGGATCGGCACCATGCTGTGGGACGATGAGGAGCGGCGGCGGACGCTGGCGCCCGCGCTGCTCGAGACCAAGAGCGTGGGGATGATGCGGCTGGAGCCGGGCCGGTGGCGGCAGGTCCTGCCGATCCGGCTGGTCTACGAGGACATCCCGTCGGACGACAATTTCGTCGCTCCCGACCCGGCCGACCGGGACAAGCCGATCGCGCGGTTCAGCGGCTACAGCGATTACACGATGCGGTCGGCCGAGCGCGCCCAGGCCGATCTGGCAAAGCTCTTGGCGCCGCTGCCGGTGGAGCGGGTGGAATTGCGGCCCCTCTCGACCGAGGCGCATATCCAGGGCACCACGGTGATGGGCACAAACGCCGCGGACAGCATCGTCGATGCCGACTGCGTGCATCATCGCTACCGCAACCTGCTGGTCCTGGGCAGCTCGGTGTTTCCCAGCTGTTCGCCCGCCAACCCGACGCTGACGATCGCGGCCCTGTCGCTGCGGTCGGCGCAACGGCTGGTGGCGTGAGGCGATGAAGATCTCGCGCAGGGCCCTGATCGGCGGCGGTGCGGCGGCGGCCGGCATCGCCGCGTTCGGGGGTTATCGGGTGCTGGGCCCGGGGCTGGATCGCGAAGGAACCATCGCCCGCTTCATCGCCCGCCACGTTCCGCAAGTGCGCGCCGACGACCGCGCGGTGACCACCTTCGCCAGCGAGGTGATGGGCATGGTCGAGAAGCGATTCGGGTGGAATCTCGACATGCACATGGCGCTGATCGCCAACCCGCTGCTGCAGCGGGCGCTCGATGGGGAGCAGCTGGTCGTCCATTCGGACCTGGAACGCATATTGGTGACGACCTTCCTGCGCTCGACCGATCTGCTGCTCTCGCCCGCGCCCGGTGGCCCAGTCAATTTCATTGCGATCGCCGATCCTTACGTCGCGGGCTGCAGCAATCCGCTCGCCGATTTGTCCTGACGGC
>JANNOJ010000072.1:0-8099 GCA_031399025.1 Erythrobacteraceae bacterium
GTCGTCGAGCGATACTTCTGCAAGCTCAAGCACTTCCGGCGCATCGCAACCCGCTTCGACAAGCTGGCCCGAAACTTCCTCGCCGCCGTGCTGATCGCTTCAGCCCGACTATGGCTCAGAGCTTATGAGTCCAGAACCTAGTACTGCACCGCGGCGCGCGGCGCTATGCTGCGGTCGAAAGACGGATGCAGCCGGCGGGTACCGGGTCTCGGGCAGCGGCCAGTCGGTGGCGATCCGCTCGCGCGCCTCGCCTGAGCTTTGCGCACCTCCAGCCGCACCCAGGGATTGCCAGCAACGGCTCCGGGCGCCCGTTCACGCGAACATCGCCTCGAACGCCGCCTCGCTCACCACATCGGCCCCGCGCGCGTGCAGATAGCGCCACATCGGCCGCCACCTGGCGGCGTTGCGCTGAACCGGGGCGAGGAACCGGGGCAGCGTGGCGTCGAGGATGGCGTCGGCCTCTTCCCCCGGCACTTGGCCGCTGGCAGCGTACCACAGGCGGCGGGCGGCGGCGGGGTCGGCGCGCAGTCCGGGCGTGACGATATCGAGCGCGGCCACCAGCCTGCCGATGGCGGCGCGCACCTCGCCGGTCGCCCCCGCCGCGCCGATCAGTTCGAGCGCCGAGAAGTCGGGAAGGCCCGCCTGAGCCGTGGCGATGAGGTCGGTGTCGAGCCCGCGGATGCGCGCCGAAACCCCTTCCACGTTGGCAAAGGCGAGCCAGGCTCCGTCGTAGCCGGCCGCCAGGTTGTCGACATGCGCAAAGCCCGCCGGCTCGATGACGATCCGACGCTCGTCCGGCGCCGCGCCACGCTGCGCCAGCCAGCCGCTCAGGATGTCCCGGCACAGCTGGTCGGTGGTCGGGTTGGACACCGGTGAGGCGATCCGCACGCGCGCTCCGGCGGCGAGCCGCGCCAGCGCCGCGCGGTGCATCAGCACGCCGCCGTCGGTCGCAAAGAAGCAGCCGTGAGACGCCAGCTTCACCTCGCGCTGCTCGACCAGATGAAGCGGTTCGTTGACCACCAGCTCGACCTGGCCTGCGGCCAAGGCCGCGAACCCGTCGTAATGGTCGTCCGGCACCACCAGCTCGATCTCCAACCCCTCGGTGCGCAGGCGGTCGCGCGCGGCAATCAGCGGCAGATGGTCGGGGTTCAGGAACCATTCGAGCGCGATGCAGAGGCGATGCATGCGGCCCGCCTCGCAATTCACCTTGGCTTAGTCAACGCGCGTCGTCATCCACCCGCGACGCCGCCGCGCGGCGGGAGGCTAATTGCCGCGACGCCTTGTACGACGCCTCGGCTCCGTCCATCTGCCGGGTCTCCATGACGAATCCCTCGCTCCCGCCGCTTCTCGCCGAAGCGCTCGCCGCCCGTGGCTATGCCGCGCTCACCCCCGTGCAGCGCGCCGTGCTCGCGCCCGAAGCCGATGGGCGCGACCTGGTCGTTTCGGCGCAGACCGGCTCGGGCAAGACCGTCGCCTTCGGCCTGGGGATGGCGGCCCAGCTGTTCGCGGATGCTGCTAGGGGTTCCGACCCGGCGCCCGCTGCCATCCCGCCCGCCGCGCTGCCGCTGGCGCTGATCGTCGCGCCCACGCGCGAACTGGCGCTGCAGGTCAGCCGCGAGCTCGCCTGGCTGTACGAGGGCGCGGGCGGGCGCATCGCCACCTGCGTGGGCGGGATGGACGCTTCCAGGGAACGGCGCGCGCTGACCCGCGGGGCGCATATCGTGGTCGGCACGCCGGGCCGGCTGCGCGACCACCTCGAGCGTGGCGCGCTGGAGCTTTCGGCGCTGCGCGTGGCGGTGCTCGACGAGGCCGACGAGATGCTCGACATGGGCTTTCGCGAGGACCTGGAGCAGATCCTCGACGCCACCCCCGAGGCGCGGCGCACGCTGCTGTTCTCGGCCACCATGCCCAAGCCCATCGTCGCCCTCGCGCGGCGCTACCAGCGCGACGCTTTGCGCATCTCGACCGTGGGCGAGGAGCTCGGGCACAGCGACATCGCCTACCAGGCGATCACCGTTTCACCTGCGGACATCGAGCACGCGGCGATCAACCTGCTGCGACTGCACGAGGCGGAAACCGCGCTCTTATTCTGTGCCACCCGCGACAACGTGCGCCACCTCCACGCCAGCCTGATCGAGCGCGGGTTCGCCGCCGTCGCGCTGTCGGGGGAACACAGCCAGGCCGAGCGCAATACGGCGCTCCAGGCGCTGCGCGACGGGCGTGCCCGGCTCTGCGTGGCGACCGACGTGGCGGCGCGGGGGATCGACCTGCCGGGGCTCAGCCTGGTGATCCACGTCGAATTGCCGCGCGATCCCGATACGCTGCGGCACCGTTCCGGCCGCACGGGGCGCGCGGGCCGCAAAGGCACCGCGGTGCTGATCGTGCCCTATCCGGCCCGCCGCCGGGTGGAGGCGATGCTGCGCGCGGCGCGTATCACCGCGCAATGGGGCGGGCCGCCTACGCCCGAGGACATCCGCGCCCGCGATCGCGAGCGGATGCTGGCCGACCTGCTGGCGCCGGTGGAGCTGGACGAGGAGGATCGCGCGCTCGGCCGGCGGCTGCTGGAGGAGCGCAGCGCCGAGGACGTCGCCGCGGCGCTGGTGCGCCGCTACCGCGCCGCGCTGCCGGCGCCCGAGGAGCTGATCGAGGCGGGCCCCGGCGCGCGCCCGACCGCGGGAGCGGACGGCCATCGCCCCGGCTTCGAGGATACCGTCTGGTTCCGCCTGGATGTCGGCCGCCGGCAGAATGCCGATCCGCGCTGGATCCTGCCGCTGCTCTGCCGGCGCGGCCACATCACCAAGAGCGAGATCGGCGCCATCCGCATCGGCCCGGGCGAGACGCGCTTCCAGGTGCCGCGCGCGGTGGCCGCCAAGTTCACCGCGGCGGTGGCGCGGACGGCCGATCCGCAAGGAGATGACGAGAGCGGGGTGCGGATCGAGGCGTGCGAGGCGCCCGATGAGCAATCGCCGCCCGGTCGCACCCGGCCCGGCGGTGGGCAGCGGGACGGCCGGCCGGGTGGGCGCCGGTCCGGGCATCGTCACGCCGGCGAGCCGCGCGGTTCCGGCAAGCCGAGGCGGTGACCGGGCCGACCAGCGCCATCCGCATCCTCGTGGATGCCGATGCCTGCCCGGTCAAGGACGAGATCTACCGGGTCGCCGCGCGCCACCGCGTGCCGGTGACCATCGTCAGCAACAGCCCGATCCGGATCCCGGCCGACCCGCTGGTGGAGCGGGTGGTGGTGAGCGACGCCTTCGACGCTGCCGACGATTTCATCGTGGAGCGCACCGCCCATGGCACCGTGGTGATCACCACCGACATCCTGCTTGCAGGGCGATGCCTGAAGGCGGGCGGGGCGGTCCTTGCCCCCACCGGTCGCGTGTTCACCGAAGGCTCGATCGGGGCGGCCATCGCCACCCGGGCGATCATGGCCGACCTGCGGGCCGGCGGCGAGCAGCTCGGCGGTCCCGCGCCCTTCACCAAGACCGACCGCTCGCGCTTCCTGCAAGCGCTCGACGAGACGCTGGTACGGCTCGCGCGCGGCTGGATTTCGGGCCGCTAGGAGCGGGGGGCGAAAGTAGCGCGCGAACCGCCGCCGCATCGAACCTAAACGGTTCGCAAGGCCAACCGGCCGCCCGCAGCGGCCCCGCAGCCGGTCGAAGCCCGGCGGAGGGATCAGCCGCGAGGATTGTGAAAAAAAATGGTGCCCAGGGGCGGAGTCGAACCACCGACACGACGATTTTCAGTCGTCTGCTCTACCACTGAGCTACCCGGGCAACGCCGCCGCGACGATCTCGTGAACGGACCGGCGAGCGGGTGGAGCGCGCCTATGACGAAGGCGCGCGGGCTTGGCAAGGGGGCACGCGTCATCGCCCCGTCCCTACTGACCCGGCGCCAGGTCTTCCTCGCTCGCCGCCGGGCCGGGCGTGGAATAGCCGTCGGTGAACCAGCGGGCGAGGTCGCGGTCGCGACAGCGGGCCGAGCAGAACGGGGTGAAGTCGGCGGATCGCGGCTGGCGGCAGATGGGGCAGGGTCGGGCGGTCATCGGGGAACGATCTGGGCCTGCGGCGCCTCCACCGCAAGTGCCGGGTCGGGGTGGAAGCGATGTTGCCGGCCGGTGCGGCGGTCGAGCAAAGCGAGCCATTCGGGCGTGAGGTGCGCCGCCAGCGCCGGATGGCCGCGCAGCTCGCCCGTGCCGGGGCCACCGAGCAGCTCGGCGCGGCGCAGCAGCAGGCGCGCGGCGGTGGCGGCCGGGTGGAAGGCGGCGCGGTGGAGCAGCGAGGGCCGCTCCAGCCGGGCGACCAGCTGGACGAAGCCGAACCCGTTCATCGCCGTGCGCTCGCGGGGCGAGGGCTCGGGCGACGCGGCCAGCGCGGCGGCGAGGGCATCATCGACGGCGCGCCGGTCGGCCTTGGCGGCGAGCGAGGGGAAGTCGATCCCGATCGAACCGCCCAGGTCGAACCGCCCAAGCGCGTTGGCGATGGGTCGGCAAGCGGCGAGCGCCAGCGTTCGCGCATCGGCCTCGCCGTCGACATCGATCAGCGTCATCGCCGGGGTCGGGCTCAGCCGCAGCGCGCCGCCGGCGAAGCCGATCTCGCCGGCGAAGGCTTCGGCCAGCAGCGCGTTCCAGTCGCCGCCGGGGAACCGCGCCACCTCGCGCACCGCATGGCCCGCGGCGGCCAGGCGTTCGGCGAGCGTCGGGGCGGGGCGCGGCGCGGCCTCGCTCTGGCGCGCGCGGGCGAGCTTGCCGCGGGCCGCCTCGGCCAGCGCCGGGCGGGTGATCTCGAGCCGCACGCGGCTCCCTTGGGTGGCGCCGGGCGCCAGCCGATCGACCAGCACCCGGCTGCCATCGGCCAGCTCGGCCGTCCCGCGCGAGGCGCCCTTCGCCCGCGCCAGCAGCCGGGCGTCGACGAGCGCGCCGGCAGCCAGTTCACCCGGCCATTCGAGCCGCGCCGCGACGATCTCGCCGCCCTCCAGCCGCACCGCGCGGGTCTCGCCGATGCCGGGTTCGATCAGCCATTCGGCCACGCCGGCGCTCAGCCGACCGGATAGCCCGCGGCCTTGAGCAGCGCGCGGGTCTCGAACAGCGGCAGGCCGATCACCCCGGAATGGCTGCCCTGGAGCCAGGCGACGAGCCCCTCGGCGCGGCCCTGGATGGCATAGCCGCCGGCCTTGCCCACGCCTTCGCCGCAGGCGGCATAGGCGGCGATCTCCGCCTCGGACAGGCGCTTGAAGCGCAGCTGCGTCTCCGCCACGCGCGAGCGCCGCCGGCCATCGGGAGCGATCACCGCCACCGCGGCGAAGACGCGATGGCGCCGGCCCGAGAGCAGCGCCAGGAAGCGCGCGACTTCGGTCTCGTCAGCCGCTTGCGGCATGATCCGCCGGCCTACGGCCACCGTGGTGTCGCCCGCGATCAGCACCTCGCCCTCGCCCCGCGGCACGGCCAGCGCCTTTTCCACCGCCATGCGTTCGGCATAGACTCGCGCCAGCTCGCCCGTGCGGGGTTCCTCGTCGATCGCGGGCGAGGCGATGCGCGCGGGCACGATGCCGAGCCGCGCGAGCAATTCGCGGCGCCGCGGGCTCGAACTGGCGAGCACGAGGGGCGGAGGGGGAGGGGGCGCGTCGTCGCTCACCGGCGCGGCCGCCCGGCTATTGCGGGCCCGGCCCGGCCCGTCCGGGCATGAAGCGGTAAGTGATGCGCGCCTTGGTCAGGTCGTAGGGCGTGATCTCGCACAGCACCTCGTCGCCCACCAGCACCCGGATGCGGTTCTTGCGCATCCGTCCAGCCGTGTGCCCCAGAACCTCATGGCCATTTTCGAGTACCACCCTGAACATCGCGTTAGGCAGCAGTTCCACCACCTTGCCCCGCATTTCGAGTTGTTCTTCTTTAGCCATGCAGGTCCCAGGTTGGTGGCCGCCCCAGCGGTCTTGGCGCGGGGCTGTAGCGGCGGGCCCGCCAAAAGGAAAGCCCGCCCGGCGGGAGGAGGGGCGAGGCGCGCGCAGCGTGCGCTTGCACACATTCTTAATTGCTTGCCGCTACAAGGATGACAGCTTGCGACATTTTATTACCGCAGGCCGTATTGCGCCCTTGGGCATTGCCGAACATAGGCCCCGCGGGGCCGGACAAACCGAATTCGCGGGAGTATTGTTCTTGCATAGCGCCAGCTCCGCCAGCCTCGCGGCGCTTGCCGTATGCCTGGCGCTCTGCCCGGTTGTGCCGGCCGCGGCGCAGGAGGCGCCAGCCATCCAGCAGGCGGCCGAGCCGGGCGCCGGCACCACGCCCGGCGCGACCTATGATGAAAACACCATCGTGGTGTCGGGCGCCCGCTTGCGCGGCCAGGTGGACGCGCCGCAGCCGCCGCTGCTCGAGCTGAGCGCAGCGGACATCACCGCTTACGGCGCCGGCTCGATCGAGGAACTGCTCCAGCAGCTGACCCCGCAGATCAGCTCGGCACGGGGCCGCGGGGCCGGCGGCGGGCCGGTGATCCTGGTCAACGGCGTGCGCATTTCCTCGTTCCGAGAGCTGCGCAGCTATCCGCCCGAGGCGATCGAGAAGGTCGAGGTGTTCCCCGAGGAAGTGGCCCAGCGCTACGGCTATTCGCCCGATCAGCGCGTGGTGAACTTCATCCTCAAGGACAATTTCTCCAGCCGCGAGATCGAGGCCGAATACGGGCAGCCCTGGGACGGAGGCTATTCGACGCAGCAGGTGGAAGGCACCTATCTGATGATCGACGGACCCTCGCGCCTCAACTTCAACCTGGGGTGGGAGAATTCCAGCCTGTTGACGGAGGCCGAACGCGGCGTCGACCAGACCGATGCGCCGACCTTTTCGACCGACCCCAATCCCGGGGAGTATCGCAGCCTGGTGGACGATAGCGCGAGCCTCGAAGCGACCGGCAATTGGACCACCCGGCTGGGCGAGAACGGCAATGCGCTGAGCGTCAACGCCACTTTCGAGCGCGACGACACGCTCAGTCTGCAGGGCCTGGACAGCGTCGAGCTCACCGATCTCGCCGGAACCAGCGCGTTGCGCACCCTCAACCCGGACGATCCGCTGCGGGTCGACAGCCGGACCGAGACCTACGCGCTCGGCAGCACGCTCAATTTCGGCCTGGGCGATTGGAACCTGACCGCCACCGCCGATGCCAGCCAGGTGAACTCGCTGAGCCGGACCGATCGGCGGCTGGATCTCAGCTCCCTGGCGGCGGCCAATGACTTGCCGCTGGATCGGGATCTCGGCCAGTTCGCCGATGCCGGCGCCGACGAGGCGCGCACGCGCACCACCAGTGCCGCCACGCTCGTGACCGCGCGCGGCAATCCGCTGCTCTTGCCCGCCGGCGAGGCTGCGGTGACGCTCGATGCCGGGTACAATTGGAACCGGATCCGCAGCGAGGATACGAGGGGCGACCTGGGCGAGGTCGAGCGGCTCCGCGGCAACCTCACCGCCGGTGCCAATCTGGGCATCCCGCTGACCAGCCGCGACGATGATTTCCTCGGCGTGGTGGGCGACATCACCTTGAACCTGAGCGCGGGGATCGATCATCTGTCGGATTTCGGCACCCTCTACGACTGGACCGTGGGGCTGACCTGGGGCCTGACCGACCGGCTCAGCCTCAACGCCAGCTACATCAACCGCGACAGCGCGCCTTCGCTCGCGCAACTGGGCGATCCGCTCATCTCCACCCCCAACGAGCCGGTCTACGATTTCGTCACCAGTTCCACCGCGCTGGTGACCGTCATCACCGGGGGCAACCCGCTGCTGCCGGCGCAGAGCCAGAGCGACTGGAAGCTCGGGGTCGTGTGGGAATTGCCGTTCATCGACCAGGGCAATTTCTCGCTCGACTACATCCGCAACCATTCGCAGGACGTGGCCGCGAGCTTCCCGGTGCTGACGCCGACGATCGAAGCGGCCTATCCCGACCGCGTGACCCGCGATGCGACCGGCCGTCTGGTGCAGATCGACCAGCGCCCGGTGAGCTTTGCCGAGCAGGATGTCGAACGGCTGCAGTTCGGCCTCAACCTGTCGGGCCAGATCGGCGGCGATGGCGCCGGCGGCGGGGGTGGCGGCCTCGGCGCGCTCGCCCGGGCGGCGGCGGGCGCCG
>JANNOJ010000099.1:0-43782 GCA_031399025.1 Erythrobacteraceae bacterium
GATGATACAGCCAAATAAGGGCAACACTCGCCCGAATTACCGTGTTCATTTCAGCGTCTTCAGATACTCGATCAGCTCCTTGCGCTTGGCCGGATCGGCTTGGCCTGCATAGACCATCTTGGTGCCCGGCACCTTCTTGGATGGCATGATCAGCCATTCGTCGAGAGCCTGCTCATCCCACATCAGCCCCGAGGCCAGAAGCGCGTCGGAGTATTTATAGGCATCGCCCAGATGGCCGGCCTTGGCCCCGAATACTCCGGCCAGGCTGGGTCCGATCCCGTGCGATCCGGCCTGGACCGCGTGGCACGAGGAACATTGGGCGAAGGCAGCCGGGCGGGCATCGGCAACGGTCGGAGCGCCTCCTTCGTCCGCAGGCGCTTCTTTGGGGCCGCTGCAAGCCGCAAGGCCGCCTGCCAGCATGATCGCCAACGCTATTCCATTCCAGCACCGCATCTGCAAGTCTCCGCCAAGGGGGGTTAAGCGCAGCTTAAGCGCGCGCCCATCCTGGCGTCAACGCAAGCGGTAGCCAAGCCGCACTCCGAACATGTCAATTCCGGGGTTCTGCCCTCCATCGAACAGGCGGGCATGGCTGATGTGGACCCAGCTCGCTTCGATCGAAATCCGGTCTGTCAGACGGGTGCCCAGCGCGATCTCGGGCTCAAACAGCACGCGGCTACCCAGATCGGTGCGCGTGTCGCCGGCGGCATTGACCCGGTAGGATGGCCCGTCATGGACCACAATGCCAACGCCGGGCCGCAGATAGACCGGCCCTTTGCCGATCTTCCAGGCCAGGCCCGCGCCGGCAAAGCTGGTGTCGCCCCGGCTGTTGAGCGAGGCGATCAGATAGGGCGCGGGCTTGCCGATGAAGGCCAGCCCCTCGATCGGGGCAAAGCGATAGCCTGCCATGAAATCCGCCCCGCGCTCGCCAGTGTCCAGCGTCAAGGGCGTGTTTACGCCGTGGACATAGCCGCCGACAAACACCTCCTGCGCAGCGGCGGGTGAGGCAAACGCAGCCAAAGCCAGGAACCAGGTAACGCGCATCAGCTTCTCCTATGGCGAATCACAAGGCCGCCGCGCCCCCCTTGTCTGTGGCACCCTTGCCGCAAGCTTAAGGAAAAGCGCGCGCTGCGATAGCCCGGCCCTTTGCAGCGCCATCGCGCGCGGCTAACGGAGCCGGCTTTATGTCTGATATTGGCACCCCATCGCTTTGGCGCCTTGAACTTGGAGCCATGCTGCGTCTTTCGGCGCCGCTGGCGGCTGCCAATCTGCTGCAGATGATGGTTCACACGATCGATGTGATCTTCGTGGCCCGGCTCGGCGAAGTGCCGCTGGCCGCATCCAGCCTGTCGATATCGGTATTCGGCTTGATGATGTGGTGCTTTTCGGGCCTGACCGGCGCGGTCGCCCCGCTGATCGCGGCTGAACTGGGACGCCGCAAACATGCCGTGCGCGAAGTGCGGCGCAGCGTGCGGATGGCGCTGTGGCTAGCGGTGCTATGCGGCCTCTTCGGCATGATCGTATCCAGTTTTGGCGAGCAAATCATGCTGGCTACCGGGCAGGACCGGGCCGTTTCCGCTGCGGCGGGCGGCTTCATGGCGGTATTGCTGTGGGCGATGATCCCGATGATCGTCGCCAACGTCCTGCGGACTTTTGTTGCGACACTGGGCCGTCCGGTCTTCGCCACTGCGATCACCGCGCTGGCGATTTTCGTCAATGCGCTGGGCAATTACGCCTTCGTCTTCGGCAATCTCGGCGCGCCCGAGCTAGGCCTGGAAGGTTCCGCCGTGTCGAGCGTCCTGACCTCTGTGGCAATGGTCGCAGCCTATGTCATCGCCATCGCTGCCGATCGGCGGCTGCGGCGCTATCATATTTTCGGGCGCTGGTGGCGGCCGGAGTGGGCGCGGCTGCGCGAAATCATGAAGATCGGCACCCCGATCGCCTTCACCATTCTGGCCGAGGCCGGGCTGTTCAGCGGCGCAGCCTTTTTGATGGGCTGGATCGGCCCGGCCGAACTTGCCGGGCATACCGTGGCGCTGCAAATAGCGGCGCTCGCCTTTCAGGTGCCGTTCGGGATCGGTCAGGCGGCGACCATCCGGGTTGGCTATTACTTCGGCGCTGGTGACCGCGCCGGAATTGGCCGAGCCGGTTGGGCCGCGCTGACCCTGTCGATCGCTTTCATGGCGCTGCCTGCCAGCGCCATGCTGCTGATGCCGCGCACGATCCTGTCGCTCTATGTCGATCCTTCGGCAGCGGCCAAAGCGGCGATGGTCGGCTTTGCGGTCCAGTACATGATCGTCGCCGCCGCCTTCCAGCTGTTCGACGGGGTCCAGGCGGTCGCCGCCGGAGCGCTGCGGGGCTTGCAGGATACGCAGATGCCGATGGCCATCGCGATCTTCGGCTATTGGCTGCCCGGTATGGGCACGGCGATCTGGCTCGGCTTCCGCACCCCGCTGGAAGGCACCGGCGTCTGGATCGGGTTGGCAGTCGGTCTGGTAGTCGTTGCGGGCCTGTTGACCTGGCGCTGGCACGGCCGCGAGCGATTGGGACTGCTGCCGGGCTGAATTGGCGCGGTGCCCTGAAAAATTCGGCACAGACTCACTTTGACGATGGTCTCTCCTTGACGATGGACGGGCGCAGACCCATATGCGCCTCGCTGGCACTCAAACCATGAGAGTGCCAAGCCTCATTCAACACCACAAGAGAGGTATCATCCCATGAAGTTCCGTCCGCTGCATGACCGCGTGCTGGTCCGCCGCATCGAAGCCGAGGAAAAGACCGCCGGCGGCATCATCATCCCCGATAGCGCCAAGGAAAAGCCCAGCGAAGGCGAAATCGTCGCTGTCGGCACCGGCACCCGCGCCGAAGACGGCAAGATTACCCCGCTCGACGTCAAGGCCGGCGATCGCATCCTGTTCGGCAAATGGTCGGGCACCGAAGTCAAGGTCGATGGCGAAGAGCTGCTGATCATGAAGGAATCGGATGTTCTTGGCATTATCGGCTGAGTGAACTCTGCTCCAATCAACTGAATTCAAAAGGAAACTGAACAATGGCTGCCAAGGAAGTACGCTTTTCACGCGATGCGCGTGAACGCATTCTCGCCGGCGTGGATATTCTCGCCAATGCGGTGAAGGTTACTCTGGGCCCCAAGGGCCGCAATGTCGTGATCGACAAGAGCTTCGGCGCTCCGCGCATCACCAAGGACGGCGTTACCGTCGCCAAGGAAATCGAGCTCAAGGACAAGTTCGAGAACATGGGCGCACAGATGCTGCGCGAAGTGGCCTCGAAGACCAATGATCAGGCCGGCGACGGCACCACCACCGCCACCGTTCTGGCTCAGGCGATTGTCCGCGAAGGCATGACCTCGGTCGCTGCTGGCATGAACCCGATGGATCTGAAGCGCGGCATCGATATTGCCGTGACTGCGGTGGTTGCTGATCTGGTCAAGCGGTCCAAGCCGGTTTCCGGCAGCCAGGAAATCGCCCAGGTCGGGATCATCTCGTCCAATGGCGACAAGGAAGTTGGCGAGAAGATTGCCGAAGCCATGGAAAAGGTCGGCAAGGAAGGCGTGATTACCGTCGAAGAGGCCAAGGGTCTCGAGTTTGAACTCGATGTCGTCGAAGGCATGCAGTTCGACCGCGGCTATCTCTCGCCCTACTTCGTCACCAATGCCGAGAAGATGACCGTGGATCTGGATAATCCCTACATCCTGATCCACGAGAAGAAGCTCAGCAACCTGCAGTCGATGCTGCCGGTGCTCGAGGCGGTGGTCCAGTCGGGCCGTCCGCTCTTGATCATCGCCGAGGACATCGAGGGCGAGGCGCTCGCCACGCTGGTGGTCAACAAGCTGCGCGGCGGCCTCAAGGTCGCGGCCGTCAAGGCGCCCGGTTTCGGCGATCGTCGCAAGGCGATGCTGCAGGACATCGCGATCCTCACCAACGGCGAGATGATCTCCGAGGACCTGGGCATCAAGCTCGAGAACGTCACCACGGCGATGCTCGGCCAGGCCAAGACGGTCACCATCGACAAGGACAACACCACCATTGTCGACGGTGCCGGTTCGGGCGACACGATCAAGGCCCGGGTCGAGCAGATCCGCGCCCAGATCGAGACCACTTCGTCGGATTACGACAAGGAGAAGCTGCAGGAGCGGCTGGCCAAGCTCGCCGGCGGCGTCGCGGTCATCAAGGTCGGCGGGTCGACCGAAGTCGAGGTGAAGGAGCGCAAGGATCGCGTCGATGACGCCCTGCACGCCACCCGCGCCGCGGTCGAGGAAGGCATCGTTCCGGGCGGCGGCGTCGCGCTGCTCTACGCCACCAAGGCGCTGGCCGGGCTCGAAGGGGCCAATTCCGACCAGACCCGCGGCATCGACATCGTCCGCCGCGCGCTGCAGTCGCCCGTCCGCCAGATCGCCGAGAATGCCGGCCATGACGGCGCGGTCGTCGCCGGCAAGCTGATCGACGGCGATGACGAGACGATGGGCTTCAACGCCGCCACCGACGTCTACGAGAACCTCGTGGCGGCCGGCGTCATCGATCCCACCAAGGTGGTCCGCACCGCGCTGCAGGACGCAGCGTCCGTGGCGGGCCTGCTGATCACCACCGAGGCGGCGATCAGCGAATTGCCCGAGGACAAGCCGGCAATGCCCATGGGCGGCGGCGGCGGCATGGGCGGCATGGGCGGCATGGACTTCTGATCCGCTGGGGCTGCGACGAGCATCGGTTCGCCGCAGCCCCGCACAGGTCAGGCGGCTTTGGCGTCGCTCGCTTGCTGCACGAAGATACAGCTACACGCGATACAGGGGCCGGCGGAGCAATCCTCCGGCCCATTTTCGCGTGCGCGGTTGGCGGCCACGGCAATCTTCGATAAAAGCACCGGGCCGAGCAAGCGGACGACACGCTTGCCGGGGGAGCGAGGGGAGACGAGGATGCGTTATCTGCTTACCGCGGCATTGGCCGCCAGCGTTCTGGCGGTGGGCGCACTGGCCGGATGCAGCGACACCCAGGTCGAGACAGCCGAAGCGGCGCCCGCCTACACCGCCACGCAATACGCCTCTGCGGTCCGCGACATCGCCCGCACCGACGCCGACCGCGCGAGCGATGCCAGCCGCAAGCCGGGCGAGCTGCTCGCCTTCGCCCAGATCGACCGGGGCGAGGTGGTGGGCGACTACATCATGGGCGGCGGCTACGTCACCCGCCTGCTGGCGATGGCGGTGGGCGCGGGCGGCCGCGTCTACGCCTTCCAGCCGGAGGAATTCATCGGCTTCCGGGCCGAATATGCCACCGAGCAGGACGCCGCGGTGGCGCCCTATGGCGACGCGCAGGGCAATCCCGGACGGGTGCTCCCGCTGCGCGCGCCGATCGCCGCGCCCGGCTTTCCGCAAGGCGAGCTCGACACCATCATCACGGTGATGAACCTGCACGATCTGTGGCTGACCGCCTTCCCCGATGGCACCGCGCAGCGGGCGATCGGCGCGCTCTACGCCGCGCTGAAGCCCGGCGGCAAGCTGGTGGTGGTCGATCACCGGGCGCCCGCAGGCAGCGGCACGGCCACAGCCCAGACGCTGCACCGGATGGACCAGCAGGCGGCCATCGCCGCGCTCACCGCCGCCGGCTTCGAGCTCGAGGAGGAGAGCGATCTCTACGCCCGCCCCGACGATCCGCGCACCGCCAACGTGTTCGAGGACGGCGCTGGCGGCGAGAGCGACCAGTTCGCGCTGCGCTTCGTCAAGCCCGCCTGAGCTGCGCGGCGGCTGATCCACCGTACGGATGCCTCCGCATTCATTGGCTCACCGACCGCCTCTTACCGGACCGCTGGTCAAGCGGGGAACCGCGTTGTACGTTCTGTCGCCCAGGACGCACGTCTCGTCGCAGGTGCGCTTGTGAGGATTTCGCGGGGTTGATTCACCTTCTGCAAAGGTTCGCGGGGTTATAGTGGCAGTTATGAGAACATCGTTCTTCGCCAAGATCGTTGCCGCCACCACACTGGTTCTGGCTGCGTGGGTGCCCGCTGCGGCGCAGGACCAGCTCGCCGGCTTCGAGGCGACCTTCGACGATGCGCTCGGCACGCAGCTGCGCGCCCCGCGCGACTACACGCCCCGGGTCGATACCGTGCTCGAGCAGCGCATCGCCCAACTGGCCGAAAGCAGCCGCGGCCGGATCGGGGTCGCGGCCATCGACCTGGCGAGCGGCAACGAGGTGTCAATCCTGGGCGACCAGCGCTTCCCGATGGCCAGCACCAGCAAGATCGCCATCGCCGCCACTTTTCTCGAAGGTGTGGACCAGGGCCGCTGGAGCCTGACCAGCGAGTTCCCGCTGCTGCTGCCGGTCCAGTCGCGGCCGTTTTCCAGCGCCGCTGCGCCCGTGCGCCGCGGGCAGTATATGAGCGCGCTCCAGCTCATCGACCTGATGATCACCCGCAGCTCCAATCCCGCGACCGACGCGCTGTTGGCCGCGGTGGGCGGGCCGGGCGCAGTGAACGCCTGGGCGCGCCGCGCCGGCGTCGCCGAGTTTGAACTGACCCGCGATATCGCCACGCTGGTGCGCGACGATGGCGAGTTCGATCCGGCCAGCCACATCGACGGGCGCGACAGCGCCACGCCCCGGGCGATGGTGCAATTGTTGGCCGGCATCCACCAGGGTCGCTGGCTAAGCCCGGCGAGCCGCGACGTGCTGGTCGGCGCCATGGAACGCTGTCGCACGGGCACCAGGCGCATCCCCGCGATGATGCCCGAGACGGTCACGGTGGCGCACAAGACCGGCTCGCTCAACAACACGTCGAGCGATGTCGGCATCCTGACCATGCCCGACGGTCGCTCGATCGCGCTGGCGATCTACGTCACCGGACAGGGCTCGCGCGACGTTCGCGAACGTCGCATCGCGTCCATCGCCCGGGCGATCTACGATGGCTATACCGCGCCCGATGCGGGTTGGCTGAACGCCGCCTCCCACTGAGCTTTCCGGCCCGGCCCCACTCGCCTCATCGGTGATCCAGGGCGAGGGGCAAAGGCCCCAAGCAAAAGGGCGCGGCCTTGCGGCCACGCCCTTCCTTGTCGGTGACCCGAATGACTTAGTCGGCGTCGGCTTCCGCCACCGTCTCGTCCTGGATGTCGGCTTCGACCGTGTCGCCCATTTCGTCGGTGGCTTCGCCGGCGGCGTCCACGCCCTCGGCAACTTCGCTGCCGGCTTCGGCCGCGGCGCCCTCGACGGCTTCGCCGGCCTCGTTCAGCTCGGCGCCCATCGCGTCGGCATTGGCTTCGGTGTCGGCAGCCATGCTGTCGACGGTGGCTTCGGCGTTCTCTTCGGTGCCTTCCGAGCAGGCCGCGAGCGACAGAGCGCCGCCAGCAATGGCGGCAGCGAGAATGATCTTGCGCATGATGAAAGTCCTCACACAATCTTGAGACCGGTCGGAGCGAACCTCGCGACCGGTAGCGGGGCCAACTGACCCTCAGCTGCCTAAATAAGGCCACAATTATCCTAACGCAAGGACAATCATGGCATGAATGCGGCCGAACGAGGCACGAGCTTCCTTCCAGCGCCCCCGGCGCTTCCCGTCAGGTGACAATCGTGCTGACCGGCACGCCCCGGCCTGCTAGCACGCGCCCATGGCGGACAAGCAGCACCTCTACCTGGTCGATGGCTCGGCCTACATCTTTCGCGCCTACCATCGCCTGCCGCCGCTCACCAATCCACAGGGCACGCCGGTGGGCGCGGTGTACGGCTACACCACCATGCTGTGGAAGCTGGCCGAGGACCTGAACAAGGCGGACGGCCCCACGCACCTGGCCGTGATCCTCGACCAGGCGAGCACCAGCTTTCGCAACGACATCTACGACCAGTACAAGGCCAATCGGCCCGAGCCGCCCAGCGACCTGGTGCCGCAATTCCCGCTGATCCGCGATGCTACCCGCGCCTTCAGCCTCGCCTGCATCGAGGAGGCCGGGCTGGAAGCGGACGATCTCATCGCCTCCTACGCGCGCGCGGCCACCCGGCGCGGCTGGGACGTGACGATCGTCTCGTCCGACAAGGACCTGATGCAACTGGTCGGCAAATGCGCCGAACCTGCCGCCGACGCCACTGGCGAGGCCATTGCGGGCGGCTGCATCGACATGCTCGACACCATGAAGAACCAGCGGATCGACATCCCCGAAGTGGTCGAGAAGTTCGGCGTGCCGCCCGAGCTGGTGGGCGACGTGCTGGCGCTGATGGGCGATGCGGTGGACAATGTGCCCGGCATTTACGGTATCGGCCAGAAGACCGCGACCAAGCTCATCCAAGACCACGGTAACCTCACCGCCGCGCTCGATGCGGCCGCGGCGATGAAGCCGTCCAAGCTGCGCGACCGCCTGATCGAGGGGCGCGACATGGCCATGCTCAGCCGCGTGCTCGTCACCCTCAAGGAGGATTGCCCGCTGCCGATCCCGCTCGAGGAGTTCCGCCTGGATGGTGTGCCCAAGGAGCCGCTGGCCGAGTTCCTGACTACCCACGGCTTCACCAGCCTGCTCAAGCGGCTCGATGCGGGCAGTGGCTCGCCCGGCCGCGCCACCGACCTCAACCCGGCCAAGCCCACCCAGGCGAGCGCGCCAGCCGCCTCCGGGAGGACCGGCCAGCCGGCGCCGGCGATGCCGCCGGTTAATCGCTCGGCCTATGAGTGCGTCCAGACGATGGACCGGCTCGAGCACTGGATCGGCCGCGCCTTCGCCGCACGTTGCGTGGCGATCGACACCGAAACCAGCGCGCTTGACGCCATGCGCGCCGAGCTTGCCGGCATCAGCCTGGCGCTCGGCCCCAACGACGCCTGCTACATCCCACTCGGCCACGGCGGCGCGGACATGTTCGCCGAAAAGCCGCAGCAGGTCGAGCGCCAGGCCGCCTACGCGGCGCTGAAGCCGCTGCTGGAGAGCGCGGCGGTCCGCAAGATCGGCCAGAACATCAAGTACGACATCAATGTCCTGGCCCGCTGCGCCGGCATCCACCTGGCGCCGGTCGACGACACCATGATCGTCAGCTTCGCGCTCGATGCCGGCCGCTCGCCCGAGGGGATCGGCGGCGGGCACGGGATGGACGAGCTCAGCCAGCGCCATCTTGGCCATACCACGCTCACCTTCAAGGACATCTGCGGCGCCGGGCGCAAGGCCATTCCCTTCGGCGAGGTGCCGCTCGCCCGCGCGACCGAGTACGCCGCCGAGGATGCCGATATCACCTGGCGGCTGTGGCGCACGCTGCGCCCGCGGCTGGCCGAGGAGGCAGGCAACCGGGTCTACCAGCGCGTGGACCGGCCGCTGATCCCGGTCGTGGCGGCGATGGAGCGCCACGGCATCAAGGTCGACCAGCAGCAGCTCGCGCGCCTATCCGACGAGTTCGCGGTCGAGATCGCCCGGATCGAGGGCGAGATCTACCTCATCTGTGGCCAGGAATTCACCATCGGCAGCCCCAAGCAGCTGGGCGACATCCTGTTTGAGAAAATGGGCTACGAAGGCGGTCCGCGCGGCAAGAGCGGGCAATATTCCACCGACCAGGCGGTGCTCGAACGGCTCGCCGGACAGGGCGCCGAGGTCGCCACCAAGGTGCTCGAATGGCGCCAGCTGACCAAGCTCAAGAACACCTACACCGATGCGCTCCAGGCCGCGATCCACCCCGAGACCGGCCGGGTCCATACCTGCTATTCGCTGGTCGGGGCGCAGACCGGGCGGCTGTCCTCGACCGACCCGAACCTGCAGAACATTCCCATTCGCACCCAGATCGGCCGGCAGATCAGGAAGGCCTTCGTCGCCGAGCCGGGCAACGTGCTGCTCGCCGCCGATTATTCGCAGATCGAGCTGCGGCTGGCCGCGCACATGGCCGATGTCGGCCCGTTGAAAGAGGCGTTCGCCGCCGGCGAGGACATCCATTCGCGCACCGCGCTAGAACTGTTCGGCCTGGTCGACCGGGACACGCGGGCCCGGGCCAAGACCATCAACTTCGCCATCCTCTACGGCATCAGCCGCTGGGGGCTGGGCGGGCGGCTGGGGGTGGGCGCGGACGAGGCCCAGGGCATGATCGACCGCTATTTCGAGCGCTTTCCGGGCATCCAGCGCTACATCGTCACCACCCTGGAGAACGTGCGCGAGCGCGGCTATTCCGAGACGCTGTTCGGCCGCAAGACCTGGTTCCCGCGGATCAACTCGCGCAATCAGGCCGAGCGCACGGGCTCGGAACGCGCGGCGATCAACGCGCCCATCCAGGGGAGCAGCGCGGACATCATCAAGCGGGCGATGGCGCGCATGGGCCCCGCGCTCGCCGCCGCCAACCTTCCCCAGGTGCGGATGCTGCTGCAGGTGCACGACGAGCTGGTCTTCGAACTGCCCGAAGGCCAAGTCGCCGCCGCCGCGCCGGTGATCGAGCGGGTGATGGCAGAAGCGGCGCTGCCGGCCGTCGCGCTCGACGTGCCGCTCGGTATCGACCTGGGCCACGCCGCCAGCTGGGACGCGGCGCACTGACCGCCATGCAGCGCCGGATCGGCGAGCTGGGAGCCGGATTGCCGTCCTGGCTGGTGGACCTGGGCGGAGCCCTCCTTGCCGCGGCGGTGGCGATCACCCTGGCGCTCGTCATCCACCGCCTTCTGTTCGGCGGCATGGCGCGCGTGGCCCGCGCCAGCGGCAGCGAGGCCGACGACGCTATCGTGCGCGGCATCGCGCGGCCCACGCGCTGGGCGCTGGTGGGGCTCGGCCTGGTCCTGGCGGCGCGCGAAACCGCCGCGCTGGCGGAGACCTGGCAGCGCATCGCCGGCTTCGTCATGCCCGCGCTGGTGGGCTGGATCGCGCTCGCGATCCTGCGTGCGGTCGTCCAGGCGCTGGAGCGGCGGGCGGACATCACCGTAGCTGACAATCTGCTGGCCCGGCGGCGGCGCACGCGGCTCGCCATCTTCAGCCGCATCGCCACCTTCCTGATCATCTTCCTGACGGTGGGCCTGATGCTGCTGTCGATCCCCGGCGTGCGCGACGTGGGCGTCACGCTGATGGCCTCGGCGGGCCTCGCCGGGCTGGCGGTGGGCGCCGCCGCCCAGCCCGCGCTCAAATCGCTGATCGGTGGGCTGCAGCTGGCGCTCACCGAACCGATCCGCATCGACGACGTGGTCGTGATCGATGGCGAATGGGGTCGCATCGAAGACATCCGCACCACCTATGTGGTGGTCAGGATCTGGGACGAGCGGCGCCTGATCGTGCCCACCAGCCGGTTCCTCGAGGACACCTTCCAGAACTGGACCCGCCGCGGTTCCGAGATCATGGGCACGGTGTTCCTCTACCTCGACCCGTTCGCCGACGTGGAGCCGATCCGCGCGGAATTCGAGCGCTACACCCGGGCGCACGAATTGTGGGACGGGCGCGTGGTCGGGCTCCAGGTGACCGACGTCAAGCCCGACAGCATGGAAGCGCGGCTGCTGATCAGCGCGGCCAATGCGAGCCGGGCCTTCGACCTGCGCTGCGCCATCCGCGAACACATGCTGGCCTGGCTGCGCGATACCATGCCCGAAGCGATCGTCCGCCAGCGCGTCCAGCCTGCCGAAGGCCTCAGCGCCGACGAGGAGATAGCCGCGGCCGGGGCCGGCAGCTAGATCTGCTTCCCGGCCCCGCGCGGCGCCCCGCAGGTTGGACCGGCCAGCGCGCGGGCACGGCCGGATCAGCCGTGCTTGTTCTCGCGGGTCGATTCCACCATGCCCTCGCTGAGGAAGCCGATCGGACGGACCGCCGCGGCCCGGCGCTTGAGTTCGCCCTGCATCTGCTCGTACTCGCGCTCCATCTGCTCGGTCACCGTGGCGCGGCTGTCCTTGAGCGCGGCGGCGAAATCGGCGGCAGTCACTTCGCCGGGCCCCTCGACCCCGCCGCGGCGGATCGCCACCAATCCGGCCCGGCGGACCACGTCGCCAAGGTCCGCGCCGGTGTAACGGTCGGTCTTGCCGGCGATGACGGCGAGATCGACATCGCCCGCCAGCGGCATCCTGGCGGTGTGGATCTTCAGGATATGCTCGCGGCCAGTGCGATCGGGCGGGCCGACATAGACCAGCTCGTCGAACCGGCCGGGCCGCAGCAGCGCCGGATCGACCAGCGCGGGCCGGTTGGTGGCGCCGATGACCACTACCGAATTCAGCTCCTCCATGCCGTCCATCTCGGCCAGGATGGTGTTGACCACGCGGGCCGTCACCTGCGGCTCGCCGCCGCTGCCGCCGCGCGCGGGGACCAGGCTGTCGATCTCGTCGATGAATACCACGCAGGGCGCCACCTGGCGGGCGCGGGCGAACATGCGGCTGATCTGCTGCTCGCTCTCGCCGTACCATTTGGAAAGCAGATCCGAGCTCTTCATCGAGATGAAATTGGCCTCCGCCTCCTTGGCGACCGCCTTGGCCAGCAGCGTCTTGCCGGTGCCGGGCGGGCCGTAGAGCAGGAAGCCCTTGGCCGGGCGGATGCCGAGCCGGTCGAACGCCTGGGGGTTCCTGAGCGGCAGCTCCACCCCCTCGCGCAGCTTCTCGACCGCCTGGTCGAGACCGCCGATATCGGCCCAGCCGACGGTGGGCGCCTGCACCATCACCTCGCGCATGGCGCTGGGCTGCACCCGCTTCAGCGCCTCGCGGAAATCGTGCTTCTCGACCTGGAGTTCCTCCAGCACCTGGGGCGGGATCTCGCGCGCATCGAGATCGAGCTTGGGCATGATCCGGCGCACCGCCTCGATCGCCGCCTCGCGGCTGAGCGCGGCGAGGTCGGCGCCGACGAAACCGTGGGTGCTGCGCGCCAGTTCGGTCAGGTCGACGCCTTCGCCCAGCGGCATGCCGCGGGTGTGGATGGCCAGGATCTCGCGCCGGCCGTGCTCGTCGGGCACGCCGATCACGATCTCGCGGTCGAACCGGCCCGGCCGGCGCAGCGCCTCGTCGATCGCGTCGGGGCGGTTGGTGGCGGCGATCACCACCAGATTGGCGCGCGACTGCAGCCCGTCCATCAGCGTGAGCAGCTGCGCGACCAGGCGCTTTTCGGCCTCGCCGTGGACGTTCTGGCGCTTGGGGGCGATCGAATCGATCTCGTCGATGAACACGATCGCCGGCTGGGCGCGTTCGGCCTTCTCGAACACCTCGCGCAGCCGCTTCTCGCTCTCGCCATAGGCCGAGCCCATGATCTCGGGGCCGTTGATGGTGAAGAATTCCGCGTCGCTCTCGTTCGCCACCGCCTGCGCCAGGCGCGTCTTGCCGGTTCCCGGCGGGCCGTGCAGCAGCACCCCCTTGGGCGGATCGACCCCCAGCCGGGTGAACAGCTCGGGGTAGCGCAGCGGCAGTTCGACCATTTCGCGCAGCTGGCGGATGGTCTCCTGCATGCCGCCGACATCGTCGTAATTGACCGTGCCGCGGCCGTCACGCGGCTCCTCGAAGCCGGCGCGGAGCTCGATTTCGGTGTCCTGGCCAATGTGGACGATGCCCTTGGGCGTGGTGGAGACCACCTGCAGACGGATCTCGGTCAACGCATAAGCGGGCGCGTTGAACATGCGGCGCACTTCGGGGGGCACGTTGGGCACCGGCTGCTGACCATGAGTGGCCACCAGGTCGCCCGCCGTCATCGGCTTCCTGAAGAACACGCGCTTCAATGCCTCGGTCGGTCCCTGAAGGCGCATTTCGCGGCGCGCGGGAGCGAACACCACGCGCGTGGCCGGGCGGCTTTCGGCCCGGCGAATGATGACGTGCTCGCCCGAAGAGGTCTCAGCATTGGCGCGCTGCAGACCGTCGAGGCGGATCACCTGGAGCGCCTCGTCCTCCTCATAAGCCGGGATCGCCACCGCGGCGGTGACGCGCTTGCCCTGGATCTCGACCGGGTCGCCTTCGGTGATGCCGAGCGCCTGGAACGCGCCGCGCGGCATACGGGCGATGCCGCGCCCGCTTTCCTCCTGGCGGGCGGCCGCAACCTGCAGCCGCACCGTGCTCTCGTTCACCTTCGCCACTGCCGCGTCCGCCATCGCCCATCCGCTCTTGCCGTACCTGTAACGCGCCAGAGCTAAGATCGCCCTAATGCGATTGCAAATTGGTCGGGGACCCGCGGTTGGGTGGCGGCCGATCGGGGGGCAAAGAAAAAGGCCCGACCGTTGCCGGCCGGGCCATTAAAGTTTGGGAGAGGATGCCTGAAAGGCCCTTCGCATATGCGGAATCAAACCAATGTTCACAAGTGCAAAATCTGCAACCCCACATGCGCAAAGTGCAACTAAATCACATAACCTTGGAATTGCGCAATATTGTGTCGTAAACAGACGGCTAAAGGCCTGACCGAAGTGTCAATAGCGGTGGCGATTTCCAGGGCTCGCTCGCGCGCGAACAATGCCCGTTGCGCAGGTCGAGCCGATTTGCCAAGCGATATCGGTCATCGGCTCGCCGCGGCAGGACCACGTTGCGTTATGCAAAAACTTTACCCCGATGCCGCCACCGCGCTCCAGGGCTGCCTGGCGGACGGCATGTTGATCGCTGCCGGCGGCTTTGGTCTGTGCGGCCTGCCCGAGCGCCTGCTCGACGCCGTGCGCGAAAGCGGGGTGAAGGATCTCACCTTCGTTTCGAACAATGCCGGCGTCGATAACGAGGGCATTGGCAAGCTGCTGCGCACCCGGCAGGTGCGCAAGATGATCTCCTCCTACGTGGGCGAGAACAAGGAATTCGAGCGGCAGTACCTGGCCGGCGAGCTGGAAGTCGAGTTCTGCCCCCAGGGCACGCTCGCCGAGCGGATGCGCGCCGGCGGCGCGGGCATCCCCGGCTTCTACACGAAGACCGGCGTGGGCACGCTGGTAGCACAGGGCAAGGAAGTGAAGACTTTCGACGGCCCCACTGGCCCGCAGGACTACATCCTGGAGCACGGCATCGTCGCCGACCTCGCCATCGTCAAGGCGTGGCGGGCCGACGAGACCGGCAACCTCATGTTCCGCAAGACCGCTCGCAACTTCAACCTGCCCGCTGCGACCTGCGGCCGGATCTGCGTGGTCGAGGTGGAGGAGGTGGTGCCTGCCGGCGCGCTCGATCCCGACGGGATCCACCTGCCCGGCGTCTATGTGCAGCGGATGATCGTGGGTGCGCCCTACGACAAGAAGATCGAGTTCACGACCACCCGCGAGCGCGAGGCCGCCTAGGGCAGGTCATGCGACGAGGAACAAGCGCACGGCATTGATCCCCGGCGAGGTCCGAGCCGTTCCTTCGCAACTGTGCGCCTCGGGCCTCGATCCCACCCGCCAGGACCCGCTGTTCACATACGGATTGCGGGCGAAACCAAGCCGGACCGCCACCGCGGCCTGGGGGAAACGCATTGCGTGCTTGCCATTTGCGCCGACCGACGCAAGGATTTTGCCGACCTTTACTTGCATCTGCGCGATCCCGATGCCGCCTGGAACTCAAGGCCACGCCGGACACCGGCTGGTTCCCGATCCCCCACCCGCTCGATTGAGGGAGCACCGACAATGCCCCAGGATACCAAAGGCTGGACCCGCGACCAGATGGCCGCCCGCGCCGCCGCCGAGCTGCAGGACGGCTTCTACGTCAACCTGGGCATCGGCATCCCCACGCTGGTGGCCAATCACATTCCCGCCGGCATGCAGGTGACGCTGCAGAGCGAGAACGGGATGCTGGGGATCGGCCCCTTCCCCTACCCCGACGAGGTGGACGCCGACCTTATCAACGCCGGCAAGCAGACCATCAGCGAGCTGGCGCACACGGCCTATTTCGACAGCGCGGCCAGCTTCGCCATGATCCGCGGCGGCCACATCGACCTCACCGTGCTGGGGGCGATGGAGGTCTCCGAAGGGGGCGACATCGCCAACTGGATGATCCCGGGCAAGATGGTCAAGGGCATGGGCGGGGCGATGGACCTGGTGGCGGGCGTCAAGAGGATCATCGTGGTGATGGAGCACGTCGCCAAGGACGGGGCGCCCAAGTTCATTCCCGCCTGCACCCTGCCGCTCACCGGCACCAACGTGGTCGATATGATCGTCACCGACCTGGCGGTGTTTCAGCGTCCCGACCACGCCAGCCCCTTCACCCTCGTCGAGCTGGCGCCGGGCGTCACGCCACAGGAGGTCGCAGCCAAGACCACCGCGCATTTTCTGAGCTGACCGCCTCCCGCTCGAGACTCCCAGCGCCCGCTGAGACCACCGGCCGCCTTGCGCTGGGCTGATGGAGGTCCCGCCTGCGCTGCGACCGACGCTATTCTCGCCCGCACTTTGGTCTCCCAAAAACAGCCCGAGCTATGCTCGCTCCCGACGGTTACGGGAGAGGCCAATTGACCATTGCCACCCGCCGCGATTGCGGATGGACGGCGCTCATCATCCGCCCCGCCTTAGGCGCGCTGCTGTGGTCGGCCGCCACCGCGCCGTGCCGATCATCAGACTAGGGCTTGCCATCGCTGCCGGCCTCCGGTCCCAGCCAGAAGCTTGCATCACCACTCAGCCCAAAAGGGTATGCTCGTTCGATTCAATCGATGCAGGACAGATTCCCGGCCTGGCACTGCGGCGAGCGCGGCGATCATCCGTTCGGCTCGCGGGGGGCAGAGACGTACCCGAGCGGCGTCTCGCCGCGCCCCCTTGCCGGCACCGCCATCGAGCCCGCGCGAGCAGTCCAGCCCCACCCGGGCCAAGCTACTATTCGCGCACCAGGTCGGGCGGCGTCGCCGCTTGTGCCAGCAGCGCGACGGCCTCGGCGACCGGCAGGACCTGCTGCGCCTGCTCGCCCAGCGTCCGCAGGGCGACCGTCCCCTCCTGTGCCTCGCGCTTGCCGACCACCAGCATGTACGGCACCTTGGCCAGGGAGTGATCGCGCACCTTGTAGTTGATCTTTTCGTTGCGGACGTCGCTTTCGACCCGCAGGCCCGCCGCCCGCAGCCGGACGAGCACGTCGGCGGCATAGCCGTCCGCATCCGACACGACCGTCGCCACCACCGCCTGCAGCGGCGCCAGCCACACCGGCAGGCGGCCGGCGCAATGCTCGATCAGGATGCCGATGAAGCGCTCGTAGCTGCCGAAGATCGCGCGGTGGAGCATGACCGGGCGGTGCCGCGCTCCGTCCTCGCCCACGTAGCTGGCATCGAGCCGTTCGGGCAGCACGCGGTCGGACTGGATGGTGCCCACCTGCCAGGTGCGGCCGATCGCGTCGGTCAGGTGCCATTCGAGCTTGGGGGCGTAGAAGGCGCCTTCGCCGGGCAGTTCCTCGAACTCCATGCCGATTGCCTGGAGCGCCGCGCGCAGCTCGCCTTCGGCCTGGTCCCACTCGGCGTCCGAGCCGAACCGCTGCTCGGGGCGGAGCGCCAGCTTGATCGCGTAGCTGAAGCCGAAATCATGGTACACCGCATCGGCCAGGCGGCAGAAGGCCTGCACCTCCTCCACCACCTGGCGGTCGGTGCAGAAGATGTGCGCATCGTCCTGGGTGAACTGGCGCACGCGCATGAGGCCATGGAGCGCGCCGTGGGGCTCGTTGCGGTGGCAGCAGCCCATCTCGCCCAGCCGCACCGGCAGGTCGCGATACGAGGTGATGCCCTGCTTGAACACCAGCACATGCGCCGGGCAGTTCATGGGCTTGAGCGCCATCCACCGCGCCTCCGCCGAGACCAGCGCGCCCTCATCGGTGGAATTGGGAACCTCGTCGGGGATGACGAACATGTTCTCGCGGTACTTGCCCCAGTGGCCCGACTGCTCCCACTGGCGCGCGTCCATCACCTGCGGGGTCTTGATCTCCTGGTAGCCGGCCGCGTCCATCCGCCGGCGCATGTAGGCCTCCAGCGCGCGCCAGATGACGAAGCCCTTTGGGTGCCAGAAGACGCTGCCATGCGCCTCTTCCTGGAGGTGGAACAGGTCCATCTCGCGCCCCAGCTTGCGATGGTCGCGCTTGGCGGCTTCCTCCAGCTGGGTGAGGTGCGCATCGAGCTGCTTGCCGTTCAGCCAGCCGGTGCCGTAGATGCGCGAGAGCATCGCGTTGTTCTGGTCGCCGCGCCAGTATGCGCCCGAGACGCGGGTGAGTTTGAAAGCGGCCGGATCGAGCTTGCCGGTGGAGGCGAGGTGCGGCCCGCGGCACATGTCGAGCCAGGAATCCTCGCTGCCCTCGTGGCCCGAGCGGTAGACGCTCAGCTCCTCGCCATCGGGGAGCGCGGCGGCCCACTCGGCCTTGAAGTTTTCGCCATGATCGCGGAACCATTCGACCAGCGCGTCGCGCTCCCACACCTCGCGCACCAGTGGCTTGTCGGCGGCGATGAGGGCGCGCATTTTCTCCTCGATGGCGGGCAGATCGTCCTCGGTGAACGGCCCGCGCGCGGGCGAGGGGGCGAAATCGTAGTAGAAGCCATCGTCGGTGGCGGGGCCGAAGGTGATCTGCGTATCGGGCCACAGCGCCTGCACGGCTTCGGCCAGCACATGCGCGTAATCGTGCCGCACCAGATCGAGCGCATCCGCCTCGTCGCGGGCGGTGACGAGGGCCAGGGTGGCATCGCGTTCCAATGGCCGGGTGAGATCGCGCAGCTCGCCGTCCACCCGCGCCGCCAGCGCGGCCTTGGCGAGGCCGGGGCCGATCGCGGCGGCGACGTCCGCGGGCGTGGCGCCGGCAGGCATCTCGCGCACCGAGCCATCGGGCAGGCTGATCCTGATCATCGCGCTCATCGTTCGATCCATCTGTTGGGCTGGGGCCATGGCACAGGCGCCCGCGCGCCGGAAGGCGTCTCGCTGCTCCTGCCGGCATCGTTAGCACACGCCCCCCACCCGGGCCCGGGTGGCGGGAAGCCGCGTTCAGGCCGCGAGCGTCTGCCCCCCGCCGGGCCGGGTGGTGATCTTCGTGGTGAGGACAAGCGTGGCCATGCGCGCCTGAATAATGCGCCGGCCACCCATTGCCAAGCCACGCCGGCGTGGTTGAAGCTGCGCCTGCGAGCCGCCATTTGGCGTCGCGATGACCGATCCTGCCTTCCACACGATGCCCGACGGGCGGCGGATCGCCTTCCGCCATGTGGCCGGTAGTGAACCGGCAATCGTCTTCCTGCCCGGCTACCTGTCGGACATGGCCGGGGCCAAGGCCGCCGCCGTGCTGGCCGCCGCGCGCCGGGCGGGGCGCGAATGCCTGCTGATCGATTATTCGGGCTGCGGGGCCAGCGGCGGTAGCTTCGCCGAGGGCACGCTCTCGGCCTGGCGCGAGGAGGTGCTAGCGCTGATCCATGCCGTGCTCTCATCCAGGCAAATCATCCTGGTGGGCTCGTCCATGGGCGGCTGGCTGATGCTGCTCGCGGGCCTGGTGCTGCGCCAAGGGGCGAATGGCCGGCTGGCCGGCCTGGTGGGGATCGCCGCCGCGCCGGATTTCACCGAGTGGGGCGTCGGCGAGGCGGCCAAGGCGCAGCTGCGCGCCGGCGAGACGGTGCACCAGGCCAATCCGTATGGTCCCGAGCCCACGCCCATCCACCCGCGTTTCTGGGCGGATGCGCAGCACTTGCGCGTGCTGGACGAGGGTATCGCGCTTGCCTGCCCAGTGCGGCTGTTGCACGGGCAGGACGATGGCGAGGTGCCGACGCAGATCTCCTTGCGCCTGGCCGAGGCGCTGCATTCGGCCGATGTGCAGGTGACGCTCGTCAAGGGCGGCGATCATCGGCTGTCGCGCCCGGGGGATCTGACCTTGCTGATACACACGATCGAAGCGCTCGCGGCCACCGTCGGGACCGCCCGATGAGTTCGCTCCTGGCCCTGAACCTGGCCATTGCGCTCGCCTTCGCCCAGGCCGGCAGCACCGGCGCGCTGCCGGCGGTGAGCCAGCACCGGCTGAGCGTGTGCCTGGACGCCGCCCGCACCGATCCGCCGTCCGCCATCGCCGCGGCCTCCGAATGGGCCGGCGAGGCGCTGGGCGCAGCGGTGGCGGAGGAGGCCGGCCTGCCGCAGCAATGCCTGGGCTTTGCCTATATCAGCCTGCTGCGCTGGGATGCGGCGGAAGCCGCGTTCCTCGCCGCCCGCGACCTGCGCCCACCCGACGACCGACCCGCCCGGGCTCGGCTGGGGGCGATGGCCGGCAGCGCCGCGCTCGCCGCCGGGGATCATGCCGCCGCGATCGCGACGCTCTCCACCGCGCAAGCCGATGCCGAGGCGGCCGGGCTCGGCGAGATTGCCGGCGCCATCGCCGCCGATCGCGCGCGGGCGCTGGTTGCCGCCGGGCGCGCGGCGGAGGCGGGCGAAGTGCTCGCCGGCGCGCAGGTCCTCGCTCCGCAGTCGGGCGAGGTGTGGCTGCTGTCGGCCGCGCTGGCGCGCCGGCAGGGCGATCTCAACCGGGCGCGAAATCTCATCGGCACCGCGCTGGCGCTGGCTCCCGAAGAGCCGGAAATCCTGCTGGAGGGCGGGCTGATCGCGGCGCTCGCCAGCGACGATGCCGCCGCGCGCAGCGCCTGGGAAAGGGTGGTCGCGCTCGACCCTGCCACGCCCCATGCCCAGACAGCCCGCGCCTATCTGGCCCAGCTCGAACCGGGGACCCCGCTGCCATGATCCCGCTTTCGGTCCTCGATCTGGTCCCGGTGCGCGAAGGCGGCGACGTGCCGCAGGCGCTGGCCCAGACCGCGCTGCTCGCCCGCGCGGCGGAGGCTGCGGGCTACCACCGCTTCTGGGTGGCCGAGCATCACCTCATGCCCGGCATCGCCGGGGGGGCGACCGCGGTGGTGCTGGCCCATGTCGGCCAGGCGACCGCGACCATCCGGATCGGTTCCGGCGGGATCATGCTGCCCAACCACAACCCGTTCGTCATCGCCGAGCAATTCGGCACGCTGGCGGCGCTGTTCCCCGGGCGGGTGGACCTGGGCCTGGGCCGGGCGCCGGGCGCGGGCGGCATGCTCGGCCAGGCGTTGCGCAAGGATCTGCACCGCGCATCCGAATACTTCCCGCAGGACGTGGTCGAATTGCGCGCGCTGCTCACCGGCGATCTCGACCTGCCGGTCACCGCCACCCCTGGCATGGGGGCCGGAGTGGAGCTGTGGATGCTCGGCTCCAGCCTGTTCGGCGCCCAACTGGCCGCGCGCCTCGGCCTGCCCTACGCCTTCGCCAGCCATTTCGCGCCCGATCACCTCGATGCCGCGCTGGAAACTTATCGCACCCAGTTCCGCCCCTCCGAGGCGCTGGCGCAGCCCTACGCAATGGCAGCCATGACGGTGATCTGCGGCGAGACCGATGCCGAGGCCGAGACGCTCGCCTCCTCGCAGGACCAGGCCTTCGTTCGCCTGCGCACCGGCCACCCGGGCAAGCTGCCGCCGCCCGTCCCCCGCTACCGCGACACGCTGCCGCTCTCGTCACAAGCCATGCTCGAGCGGCTGAGCGTGGCGCGCGCGGTGGGCGCGCCGGCGACGGTGCGCGAGCGGCTGGGCCGCTTCGCGGCCCGCACCGGCGCCGACGAGATCATCGTCTCGGGCGCCACCTACGATCCGGCCGCGCGCCGGCACTCGCTCGCACTCATCATGGACGCGCTGAAGGCCCATGCCTGAGGCGCAAGGCCGCGCGGGGGCTCGTCCCCGCGCGGGGGCCGGCCCGGCGGTTGATCGGGTAATTGGATTGAGCCGGCGCGGCGGAAGGCGCAAGGTCGCCGGATCGCTCCGGTGCTCCGGTGGCCGGACGCCCGGAATGGCGAAAGCGGGAGATGTGCGGATGGCCACGGTGGACAGCGAAGCCAAAGGCGCCTCTGGGGGCGGTATCGGTGCCAAACCTGCCGCCGGCCCGGCGGAGCCCACGCTGGCCGGGCTGACCGGCACGGCCCGCAAGCTCGCTCGAGCACTCCGTTTCCGCATCGCCGAATCGATCCTTCCGGGCGAGCCGCCGCTGGCGGCCGCCCGGCTGGACGAGGTCACCGCCTTCCTGCTCGAGGCCGCCGAGTGCCGCCAGGAGGACGATGCCGGGCTGCTGATCCGCTCGGCGCATGGCGAGCGCCGCTTCACGCGCATCGCCGTGATCAACCGCGACATGCCCTTCCTGGTCGATTCGGTCGCCGCCGCGGTGGCCGCGCACGGGCTCTCGATCGATCTCATCGTCCACCCGATCGTGGCCGTGCGGCGCGACGAGCAGGGGCGGCTGACCGAACTGCCGGAGGCAGAGGGGGCGGCCGAGGTGGCGGGCGAGCAGCGCGAATCGGCGATCTATCTCGAAACCGCGCGGGTGGATGCCAAGGAGCGCCGCGCGCTCCAAGCCGAGTTGCTCACCGCCATCGCCGACACCCGCGCGGCGAACGACGACTGGCCCCAGCTCAAGGAGCGGATCGAGGCGGATGCCGACCGCCTGGCCGACGCCGAGGGCGCGGCCTTGCTGCGCTGGCTGGGCGGGGGGATGATGACCCATCTGGGTCACCTGACCCGCAAGCGCGAGGGCGGCCAGGCGGAGCTGCTGGGCATCTGCCGCAAGAGCGCCCGCGATCTCGCCTCCGACACCACCTGGCAGGCCGCCTTCGCCTGGTTCGACGGCGAGGGAAACGACCAAGCGGGCAATGACAGAAGTGGTGCGGAAGGCCGCGCCCGGCAACCCGGCCGCGCGCCGCTGATCATCAAGGCCAACCGCATCAGCCGCGTCCACCGCCGCGTGCCGCTCGACCTGTTCATCGTGCCCATGCACGAGGATGGCCGGGTGGTCGCGCTGTCGGTTCATGCCGGCATCTGGAGCAGCGCTGCATTGTCCGCCTCGCCCGCGCAGGTGCCGGTGCTGCGCCGCCAGCTGGCGACCATCAGCGAGCGGCTCGGCTTCGATGCGGCGGGCCACGATCACAAGGCGCTGATCCACGCGCTGACCATGCTGCCGCACGACCTGATCATCGGCTTTTCCGACGATGACGTCACCCGCGTCGCGACCGCGATGATGGGCATCGCCGAGCGGCCCCGCCCGCGCGTCTCGCTGGTGAGCGCGCCGTTGGGCCGGCATCTGTTCGCCTTCGTCTGGCTGCCGCGCGATCTGCTCTCGACCCAGGCCCGGCTGCAGATCCAGGACCTGCTCGAGCGCCAGACCGGCACCACCACGCTCGACTGGAGCCTGCTGGTGGAAGGCGGCAATCTGGCGCTGCTGCGCTACGTGCTCGACCATCGCGGCCGATCGACCGAGCCCGACAGCGCCTTGGTCGATGCGCGGCTGCAGGAGATGCTGCGCGGCTGGGCCGACGCGGTCGAGCAGGCGCTCGGGGAGACCGAGGAGCCGGCGCGCGCCGCGGCGCTGGCCACCCGCTATGCCGAAAGCTTCTCGGGCGATTACCGCCGCGCCTATGGCCCGGCGGAAGCGGCGCGCGACATCTGCCGCCTGCGCCATCTCGCCACCGCCCAGCACGAGTTCCCGCTGGGCCGCGACGTGCGCCTGTTCCGCGCGGATGGAACCGAGGCCGGGGGCGGGGAGGTTGAGGGGGCGTCGGGGCGAGCCGAGGACCGCCTGCGGCTCAAGGTCTACCAGCACGGCGGCCAGCTGGCGCTGTCGGACGCGGTGCCGGCGCTGGAGAATTTCGGCTTCCGGGTGCTGTCGGAGCGGCCGACCGAGCTTGCCGGCGACCATGGCGGGATGATCCATGATTTCACCCTCGGTCTGCCGCCGGGGCACGCGGCGAGCACCCTGCTCGAGCGCGCCGACGCCATCGAGAAGGCGATCGTGGCGGTGGCCAATGCGCGGGCGGAGAACGACGTCTTCAACCGGCTCGTTACCACCACCGGGCTGCAGGCGCAGGAGGCCGACTGGCTGCGCGCCTTCTACCGCTACCTGCGCCAGGCGAACATCGCCTTCACCATCTACACCGTGGTCGATGCGCTGGCCGGCGCCCCGGCGGTGACCCGCGGGCTGGTCGACCTGTTCCGCCGGCGGCACGATCCGGCCTTCGCCGGCGATCGCGCCGCGGCCGAGGCGGAGGCGCAGGAGGCGATCCGCGCCGGGATGGCGGAGGTGACGGCGATCAACGATGATCGCCTGCTGCGGCTCTACCGCCAGACGATGGATGCGGTGCTGCGGACCAACGCCTTCGCCTCCGCCGGCGCCCAGGCGCTCGCCTTCAAGTTCGATTCCGCGCTCGTGCCCGGCCTCCCCCCGCCGGTGCCGTGGCGCGAGATCTTCGTCTATTCGCAGCGGGTGGAAGGCATCCATCTGCGCGCCGGGCCGGTGGCGCGCGGCGGCCTGCGCTGGTCGGACCGACGCGATGACTTCCGCACCGAGATCCTGGGGCTGATGAAGGCCCAGCGGGTGAAGAACGCGGTCATCGTGCCCACCGGCGCCAAGGGCGGCTTCTATCCCAAGCGCCTGCCCAACCCGGCGGTGGACCGCGACGCGTGGTTCGAGGAGGGGCGCGCGAGCTACCAGCTGTTCATCCGCACGCTGCTCTCGGTCACCGACAACATCGTCGAGGACCGGGTGGTGCATCCCGCCGGCGTGGTGGTGCACGATGGCGAGGACCCCTATTTCGTGGTCGCCGCCGACAAGGGCACGGCCACTTTCTCCGACACCGCCAACGCTATCGCGTTGAGCCACGATTTCTGGCTGGGCGACGCCTTCGCCAGCGGCGGCTCCAACGGCTACGATCACAAGGCCATGGGCATCACCGCGCGCGGCGCCTGGCTCAGCGTCCAGCGCCATTTCCGCGAGATGGGGGTGGACGTCCAGACCGAGCCGGTGCGGGTGGCGGGCGTGGGCGACATGTCGGGCGACGTGTTCGGCAACGGGATGCTGCTGTCCGAGTCGATCAGGCTGGTGGCCGCCTTCGACCACCGGCACATCTTCCTCGACCCCGCGCCCGACCCCGCCGCCAGCTTCGCCGAGCGCCGGCGGTTGTTCGAGCTGCCGCGGTCGAGCTGGGCCGATTACGCGCCTGCCAAGATCTCCCCGGGCGGCGGCGTGTTCGCCCGGACCGAGAAGCGCATCGCGCTCTCGCCCGAGGCGCGCGCGGCGCTGGGCATCGCGGACGCCGAGCTCGACCCGGACACGCTCATCGCCGCCATCCTCAAGGCGCCGGTCGACCTCTTGTGGTTCGGCGGCATCGGCACCTACGTCAAGGCCGCGGGCGAGACGCACCAGCAGGTCGGCGATCCGGCCAACGACCTGTTGCGCGTCGATGCCGCGCAGGTGCAGGCCAAGGTGATCGGCGAGGGCGCCAATCTGGCGATCACCCAGGCCGGGCGGATCGAGTTCGCGCTCGATGGCGGGCGGATCAACACCGATTTCATCGACAATTCCGCCGGGGTCGATTGCTCCGACAACGAGGTCAACATCAAGATCGCGCTCGCCGCGGCCCGGCGCGGCGGGCGCCTCTCGCAAGAGCGGCGCAATGCGGTGCTGGTGGAGATGACCGACCAGGTCGCCGAACTGGTGCTCGAAGACAACCGGCTGCAGGCGCTGGCGCTGTCGGTGGCCGAGCAGGGCGGCGCGCGGGTGGCAGCGGCGCAGAGCCGGCTGATCGACGTGCTCGAGGCGATGGGCGAGCTCGACCGGCGCACCGAGGGCCTGGCCGATTCGCAAACCTTCATCCGCCGCGCCGCCGAGGGGCGCGGCTTCACCCGGCCCGAGCTGGCGGTGCTGCTGTCCAACGCCAAGCTCGTGCTCCAGGATGCGCTGGAGACCAGCGACCTGGCGCGCGACGAGGCGGCGGTCGAGCTGCTGCTGAGCGATTTCCCCGAGCAGATGCGCCGGCCCTTCCGCAAGCAATTGCTGGGCCATCGGCTGCGCGGCGAGATCGTCGCCACGGTCGTGGCCAACACGATCGTCAACCGGATGGGTATGGTCCATCCCTTCGAGCTCGCCGAGGAGGAAGGGGCCAGCCTGGCGCAGGTGTGCTGCGCTTTCGTGTCGGCCTGCCACCTGTTCGGGATGGAATCGACCTGGCGGGCGATCGACGCGGCGCAGATGCCCGAAGGCGCGCGGCTGGCGCTGTTCGACCGGGCCGCCTTCGCGCTCCACGGCCACATGGCCGACCTGCTGCGCTCGGGCGGCTGCCACATGGGGCCTGCCCAGATCCAGGCGGACCTGGGCAGCATCGTCGCCACCCTGCACGCTGAGGTCGAGGCGCTGCTGGGCGAAGAGGCTCGCGGGCGGACCCGGGACGTGGCCACGGCGCTCGTGCAAGCCGGCGCGCCCGAGGGTTTGGCGCAGGAGGTGGCGCGGCTCTACGCGATGGACGGCGCGGTCGGCATCGCCCGCCTTTCGCAGGGCTGCAAGGTCGATCCGCTGGCGCTCACGCGCGCCTTCAGCGAGCTCGGCAAGCGGCTGGGCCTGGACTGGGCGCAGGGCCAGGCGGCGGCGATGAATCCGTCCGATCCGTGGGAACGGCTGCTGGTGGCCGGCCTCGCGCGCGATTTCCAGCAGATGCGGCTCGATTTCCTGCGCGCCCTGGGCCTGGGCGGCCGCCGCATCGACATCGGCGCACGGCTGGAGATCTGGGCGCAGGAGAACGAGGCGGCGATCAGGCGATTCCGGGCGATGGTGGCGCGCGCGCAGAGCCCGGGGCCGGTGGCCGGAACGGTGGCGGTGACGATGCTGGCGCAACTCGCCAGCCAGGCCCGCAACCTGCTCAAGCAGTGAAGCCCCCGCTGCGGTCACTTGACGGGGCACGCGATTGCGGCGAACGGCTCACCTCATGACGCGCGCCGACGCAGTGATCGTGGGGACCGGCCACGGCGGCGCGCAGGCGGCCATCGCCCTGCGGCAGAACGGCTTTGCGGGCTCGATCCTGTTGATCGGGCGCGACCGTGACCTGCCCTACGAGCGCCCGCCGCTGTCCAAGGACTACCTCGCCGGCGACAAGCCGTTCGAGCGCCTCGCCATCCGTCCGCCCGCGTTCTGGCAGGAAAAGGACATCGCCTTTCGCTGCGGTGCCAGCGTGACCCGGGTCGACCCGCAGGCGCACGAACTCACGGTGTCGGCCGGCGGAACGGTGGGGTACGGCGCGCTGATCTGGGCCGCGGGCGGGGATGCGCGGCGGTTGGCCTGCACGGGGGCAGCGCTCGGCGGCGTCCACGCGGTACGCGACCGCGCCGACGTCGACAAGCTCAGGGCCGAGCTGGCCGCCGGCGCGCGCGAGGTGCTGGTGGTGGGCGGCGGCTATATCGGCCTGGAGGCCGCCGCGGTGCTGCGCAAGCTGGGCTGCCGGGTGACGCTGATCGAGACGCGCGAGCGCCTGCTGTCCCGCGTGGCCGGCGAGGACCTCTCTGAGTTCTACGCCCAGGAACACCGCCGCCGGGGGGTCGACATCCGCCTCTCTACCGAGCTCGCGAGCCTGGAGGGCGAAGGCGAGCGCGTGCGCGGGGCGGTGCTGGTCGATGGCGGGCGAATCGCCTGCGACATCGTCATCGCCGGGATCGGCATCGTGCCCGCGGTCGGCCCGCTGATCACCGCGGGCGCGGCCGGGGCCAACGGGGTCGAGGTGGACGAGTTCTGCCGCACCAGCCTGGAGGACGTTTATGCGGTGGGGGATTGCGCGGCCCACGCCAGCGCCTATGCGGGCGGTGCCGTGGTCCGCATCGAGAGCGTACAGAACGCGCACGACATGGCGACCACCGCGGCCCGGTCGATCTGCGGCAACCCCGAGCCCTACTCGGCGTTGCCCTGGTTCTGGTCCAATCAGTATGACCTGCGGCTGCAGACCGCCGGCCTTAGCCTAGGCCACGACGCCACCGTGCTGCGCGGCGATCCGGCCACCCGCAGCTTCTCGGTGGTGTATCTGCGCGACCGGCGGGTGATCGCGGTCGACGCGGTCAACCTGGTCAAGGATTACGCGCAGGGGCGCCGGCTGGTCGAGGCGCGGACCGTCATCGACGATCCGGCGGCGCTCGCCGATGCCGCTCGGTCGCTCAAGGAGTTTCTGTAGCCGCGGGCTCGAGGCCGGTTGCCAACCGACCGAGCGCCCAGCGGGCTGCTTCGGCCACCACCGGATCGGGGTCGTCGACCAGCCGGCGCACCGGCCTGACCAGCGCCGGGTTGCCGCTGTTCCCGGCCGCGATGAGGCAGTTTCTGACGAGCCGGTCGCGGCCGATGCGCTTGATCGGCGAGCCGGAAAACCTGGCGCGGAACGTGGCGTCGTCGAGCGCGAGCAGATCGGCCAGGTCGGGCGCCACGAGGTCGGCGCGGGCGGCGAACGCCTGGTGCCGGGCGGCGGTCTGGGCGAACTTGTTCCACGGGCACACCGCCAGGCAATCGTCGCAGCCGTAGATCCGGTTGCCCATGGCGCTGCGCAATTCGTGCGGAATGGGCCCCTTGTGCTCGATGGTGAGGTAGGAAATGCAGCGCCGCGCATCGAGCCGATAGGGCGCCGGGAAAGCGTCGGTCGGGCAGGCCGCCTGGCAGGCCCGGCACGAGCCGCAGGCGTCGCGGTGCGGGGGATCGGGCGCGAAGGCGAGCGTGGTGTAGATCGCGCCGAGGAACAGCCAGGAGCCATGCTCGCGGCTGACCAGGTTGGTGTGCTTGCCCTGCCAGCCGATCCCCGCCGCCTCGCCCAGCGGCTTTTCCATGACCGGCGCGGTGTCGACGAACACCTTGAGCTCGACGGCCAGGCCCAGCCGTTCGCCTTCGGCTACCAGCCAGCGGGCGAGCGCTTTCAGCGCCTGCTTGACCACGTCGTGATAATCGCGCCCCTGGGCATAGACCGAGATGCGGGCGCGGTCGCCGGCGCCCGCCATCGCCAGCGGATTGCCGTCGGGCGTGTAGGCCATGCCGAGCGCGATGACGCTGCGCGCCGCCGGCCACATGCTCTGCGGGCCTTGGCGGATGTCGGCCCGGACGGCCATCCAGTCCATCTCGCCGTGATGGCCCGCCGCGAGCCATTCGTGCAGGCGCGAGGCCGGCAGCGGGTCGTCGGCCGCCGGGGCGAAGCCGATCGCCGCGAAGCCGAGCGCGCGCGCCTCGCCGCGCAGCGCTTGCTGAACGGCGGCCAGCACCGCTGCGTCGGGCGAGGGGTCGGCGGGATCGCCCATCCCGGCGCTCTACCCCAGTGGCGCGGCGATGGCGACAGGCCGCAGGCCTGGTACGCGCGGGCAAGGCTTGGCTGCGGGGGAGGCATTTGCTATGGTCGGGCGCTTGGCGGTCAGGTCCGGTTCGCGCGCGCTTCCCCGCCACCCGCTTCATTCAGGAACGGTTTTTGTGCATTCGCGTAATTTCCCGACGATGGCCCCGCCGACTTCCGACCGACGTCGCTTCCTCGCGCTGCTGGGCACCGGAGCGGCGCTCCCCGTGCTGGGCGCCTGCGGCAGCGCGGCGCGGGCGGCGCAGCCCAACCCCCTGCAGCTGAGCGAGGCGCAGTGGCGCGAGCGCCTGCCGCCGGCCGAGTTCCGCATCCTGCGCGAGGCCGGCACCGAGCGCGCCTTCACCTCGCCGCTCAACGACGAGAAGCGCCGCGGCACGTTCGTCTGCGCGGCGTGCGACCTGGAACTCTATGCCTCGTCCACCAAGTACGACAGCGGGACCGGCTGGCCCAGCTTCTACCGGTCGCTCAACAACGCGGTCGGCTATTCGACCGATCGCCTGCTCGGCTACGCGCGCACCGAGGTGCATTGCGCCCGCTGCGGCGGCCATCTGGGCCATGTCTTCGACGACGGTCCGCCGCCGACCGGCAAGCGGCATTGCATCAACGGCGTGGCGCTGGATTTCCGCCCCGCTTGAAGGTGTGGGCAAAGTTGCCGGTGGCCCGAAGCAGCTGTTGGAGGCCCGGCAGACCGGATCGCAATAGCCGGAGCGAACCGGTCCGAGCGGGCGCTCGGCGGGCGCTCGGCAGAATCGCCGATGCCTGGCCGGATGGTTCCGCCGCGGGGTGGCAGGCCGGTTCCGCTGTCGCGGATGTTGGCACTTCAGCGAACGCGCCGACGGGTGCCATCAGACCGCCATCTTCTGGGACCCAACCGACTGGAAGCCGGCCACGATCAGCGCCAGTTCGGCGAGCTGGAAGGTGGTCTCGAAGGCAAGGCCGAATTGGTCGTCGCGCCGCCAGCGGATCTTGCCGGCCACCTTGGGCATCCCCTCGGCCATCAGCCTCACCCGCTGATCGAGCGCGAAGGCGTGCGAGCAGGACACCTTGGCGCCATGCTGCGACAGATCGCGGATACAGCACATGGCGGTATCATCGCCCACCCCGATCGACCCGGGCACCTTGAGGCGGACGCGGATAGGACGGCGGTCGAACGGCGCGGGCATCTCGATCAGGCGGTGGACGTCGACCGGCTCGCGGAAGCGCAGCCCCATGCGGTCGCCGTCCCGCCAGACCGGCTCGACCGCATGTCGGTCCTGGTTCTGCAATTCGAGCAATATGCCCCCGGCATTTGCCGGGAGATCGTGGAACACGCGCAAGCTGACGCCGGTTTCGGAAACATCGCGCAGGATGCAGACGAACTCGGCCTCGGCGATGGCCAGCTTGGCGGCGCGAATCAGCAGCGTGTGACGCGGCGCTACGCGTTGGTCGGCCGGATCGGGAACGCGCGGGTGAGCCTGCTCTGGCTTGCCGCGCGCCGAATTTTGCATACGATGTCCCCTGCAGCAACGCCGGGCGGCGCCGCCACCCTTTCCACACCGACCCAAGGCTAGCCAAAAGTGGTTTCCAAACCCTTACATCCCGCCCGCATTGCGCGACGAACGGCATTATATTTACCGGCCCACGCCTGGCGGCAGATCACGCCGGGGACAGGGCGAGCGACTCACGCCAGGCGGCGGTTGGGCACCTCATGCGCGAGCGCCCGCGCGCACAGATCGGCGTAGACCGCCCGGGCCTGCGCCTGAAGGTCGGGATCGTAGGCCTGGGTGGGGGCCGTGTCGGGCCCCTCGCGGAAGTAGCCGGAAAAATCGGTAGCTCCCGGATCGACCTCGATCGCGGCGCATAGCGCGGCCATGGTGCGCTGCGGAGCGGCGCGCAAATCGTCCTGGGTGACGATCACGTACTCCGCCGCTGCCGAGAGGATCGCCCGGTTGGCGCAGAGCCAGTAGGCCAGCCAGTAATCGGCCGAATCGCGTTCGTATCGGTCGGGCTCGAACCCGGCAAAGCCGATCGGCTTGTGGATCAGGCCGAACTCGAAATGGCCGATATCGCCCATGTAACGCCGCACGAACTCGTCTTCGCGCTGGAGCGCCACGAAGTTGCGGTGCTGGCGCAGCAGCGAGGCGGCGTGGCTTTCGGGCCGGCGCACCGGGACGACGATCCGGCAGCCCGGAAAGGCGCGCGCGAGGTACTCGAGCCGGGCGATGTTGGCATTGTTCTTGGAGCAATAGCGCGCCGGCACCCCCGCTCCGCCAGCCCGTCCCGCGGCCCGGGCGGCGATGATCTTGGCCATGTGCCGCGTCATGAACCGCTCGGCGCGGTGGTCGGCCTCATCGGCGCGCCACAAGTCGATGCGCGCGCCGGCGAACTTGCCCGGCCAGAACATCTTCCAGAGCACCTCCTCGAAGGCTTCCGGACTGTCGAGATCGATCTGCAGGCCATCGCCGTGGGCCCGCTGGCGCTGCGCCACGGCGCGGCTGGCGCCGCCGGTCAACCGGTTCCATAGCACCGGCGCGGTGAGGAAAGGCATGTCGCGGTAGGTGTGGGTGGCGATGCCGGGGACGGCGCTCAGCGCGTTGAGCAGCGCGGTGGTGCCGGCGCGGGCCAGCGAGGTGACGAAGATCGGCGGGCCGCCGGGCGCGGTGGCCACATCGGGCAGCACGCGGTCCTCCAGGCGCGAAGCGGTCTTGAGCACCGCCGGGCTGGCGAAGGCGAGGTAATGGAAAACGCGGTCGGGCCCGCGGTAATGGGTATGGCCGGTTGCCAGGGGCGCCGGCTTCGCCGCCGGACGCACCCGGCGCAGCACCGCGACCATGCCCACCGCCAGCAGCGAGACGATGACGAGGTAGTCGACCCGCAGCATCAGGTCCAGCACCGCCCCGCTCGCGGCGAGCCCGGCGGCGTCGGCCAGCAGCAGCGGCGCGGCGAGCGCAGCCAGGGCCAGGGCGAACCGCCAGGCGATCCCCCCGGCGCTCGCCAGCAGGCGCAGGCCCGCGGCGCGCAAGGCGGCCTCCTTGGCATCGTCGTCCAGCTGCGGATCGAGCATGGCCCCCACGCCCGCGCTCGATCGCTCGACCGTCTGTCGCGCCACCCCGGCAATGTCGGTGCGCCACAGGACCAGCGCAAACGCGGTCACCGCGAGCAGCGAAACCGCGATCGGCAGGATCACTCAGGCTTGCTCGGTTCGACCTGGGTGTGGGCCGAACCGGCGCCCGTCTTGCGGCTCTTCATCATGCGCTTGAGCGGGTACCAGACGAAGCCGACGAGCAGCAGGACGATTCCCAGGACGAACGCGACGGTGACCGCGATCGCTCCGAGCCCGGCCCCAGGTCCGATATAGGCATGAGCGGGCTGTGGCATGGCCACCGCCAGCAGCAATGCGAGCGAACCGACGCGGCGAATTCCTTGTAAAATCATGCTCTTTCCCCCAATATAGCCCTTAACTTCGGCAGGTTTGGCGAAGCAAAGCCGGCTGCGCCCGTGCCCCCTGCCTAATTCTGCACGTTCGATGCAGTGCGAGCAATAGTGCTTGGCGCGGATTTTAGACCTTGGGGCCTGCAATAGCCTCCCAAGCGGAATACAAGAACCGCTTTGTACCATCTTCCCGAATCGTCCGCGGGGAATGTCTCGCAGTGAAACAAGGCTCTTGATGCCTCTTCAATACTCCCGTGCCAGGAAATACAAACAAACGCCGCGCTTGACGGGGCCTGTCATCTTGCGCCGCAGCATCTCCTGTGGGAAGGTGTCGAAGCGCGCGAGCGGGGGCAAACGACGCATGGACTATTCACCAGGATTCGGCAGGATGATTGCGTCGCTGCGCGTTGCCGGCGAGCAAGTGCTGCGGCCTGCGGGGGCATGATCGAGGTGGCGTCGCAGGCCACGGCCACGGCGACGGCTGCCGGCAGGCACGTTCCCGTGATCGGGCGCGTCCATGCCTGGCTGGTCCTGCTGCCGCTGCTCGCTGGACTCACCGCCTGGGCCGGGATTGCGCCGATCCGCGCGGCGCTCGAACGGTTCGACCTGGCGAATGCTCCCAATGCCTACTTCGTGCCCGACCAAGCGCTCCTGCTGTACCTGATCGTGCCGCTGGCCACGCTGGGCCTCGCCGCCTTCGTCATGGCTCCCGGCCTGCTGCTCGCCGCCGGGATCGGCCGCGACAAGGGCCCGGCGCAATGGCTGCTGGCCGGTCTCGCGCTCAGCCTGGCGCTGCTGGTTCCCGCCACCAGCGTGGTCCAGCTGGTCAGCGGGACGGTGCTGCGCGGCGAGGCGTTCCTGCTGGTGGTCGCCGGGGTGTGCGCCGCGGTGCTGCCGTTCCCGCTGGGCCGCCTGGCCGCAGGGCGTGCGCTGGCGCTCGCTCTCGCCGGGCGCCGGGCGGACCTGGCCTTTGCGGTGATCGTGCCGCTCGTCACGCTGCTGGTCTTCTCGGCCAAGTTCTACTGGGAGAACTTCACCCCCGATGGCTCGGGCGGGCTCGAATTTGGGCGCGTCTACACCGCTACCCTGTGGCCGTTCTGGCCGGCCAGCGCTGGGGTGGTAGCAGGGGCGCCCGGTCTCACCTCCTTCGCGTTTTCGCTGCCGGGCTCGTGGTTCCTGCGCACCTGGGGCGAGTGGGAATATTCGGTGCGCGCGCCGATGCTGCTCTACCTTGCGCTGCTCCACCCGACGCTCATCGCGCTGATCCGCTGGGGGCGCGCAGAGCCGGTAGGCGTCACCGACCAGATGCTTGTGGGCGCCACGCAGGTGCTCTTCAGCTTCGCACTCATCTACAGCGGCGGCTACCACCCCTGGTTCAACGACAGCCCCATGCCGGCGGTGCGCGAGACCCTCACGCTGGTGGCATTCCTGGGCTTCGTGCTGTTCATGCTCGAGCGGCGCTGGGGCTGGATGGCGGCCTATGGAGCGATCGCCTTCACGTCGATCCCCACCGGCATCCTGTGGATCGCGATGGTGCCCGTGCTGGTCTGGCTGGTGTGGTCGCGGGGTCCGTGGCTGGGAGAGCGCCCGCCGGTCCGGCCCGCGCTGCTCACTTTTGCCGCCTTTGGCGTGTTCCTGCTGGTGGCTCCGCTGTTGATCCGCGCCGTCGGCCTGCCGCTGCCGGGTGGCGAGTTCGATCTGCGGGCGAGCCTGGACCGGATCCGCTTCGTCAGCCTCACCGATTTCGAGCGGATCGCCTACCTGCTGGTGCCAGGCGGCATCGTCCCCGCGCTCGCGCTGTTTGCCTGGAGGCGGCAGGACGGGCTGTCGCGCGTGCTGACCCTCGCGACCGCGGGGATGTTCCTGTTCTTCTACCTGCAGGCCTATCGCGTTCTGCTGCATCATTTCGTGCCGGCGATGCTGCTGCCGATCGTGGTCTACTGGCGCACGCTGGTGCTGGCTTCGACCCGGCGGGTCGTCTGGCAGGCCGCCGCGCTCGGCGGCCTGATCTTGGCGACTTGGCTTGCCTGGCCGGTGGAGATGCGCCTCCATACCCACGATCGCGCCCTAGCCGCCAAGATCCTGACGCGCGGACCGGTCTTCGAGCTGTCGGAACCGGTGGAAGGGGAGCGCTTCCACGGCTTCAGCCCGGTGGCGCTGGATGTGAGCCACAGATTGCTGCGCGCCGCCTTCCCCCCCGATTACCGCCCCGAGGCGCCGAGGGAAAAGTTCTTCGGCGGGCCGCACGTGTGGTTCTACTATTCGCAGTTCCCCAAGCCCGCGGGCACCGTGCCCAATTACGACATCCGCCCGCTGGCGATGCCGGGCCAAGGCACGCTCGTCGCCGAGCACCTGGGCTACGGTCTGTTCGTGCGCGACCTCGCCGAATACCGGCGCGATCGCCTGCAGCGCCTGCCGATCAACACCGGTGCGCCGCTGCTGGCCACCGACCGGGACATCATCTTCGGCCGCGGCGCGCGCTCGGGGGAGCGGATCGTCATCGATCTCGTGGCGGTGGCCCGCGGCGTGATCGGGCGACCGGCGCAATAGGGGAGCTTGACAGGTCATGGCAACCGGCATCCACTCGGACCCAGCGGGGCAACCGCCCGCAGCAGCCCTCGCGCCGGGCGCGCGCGAAGGCGATCTCGCCCGCACCGTCTTTCGCGCCAGCGCCGGGTTGGCCGTGCTCGGCCTGGCGTTCGGCGTCGGGCTCTATTCCGCGCACAAGGAGAACGCGCTGTTCCGGGTGGTGTTCGACACCTACGAATCGGTCGAGAGCACGATCCGGGAGATCCCCAACCTGACCGAAACGCGCCCGATCCACTTCCTGCGCGATGCCCGCTACGACGGCGCGGGCGTCACCGTCAACCGCGTGGGGACCGACGATCTGGTGCTGCTGTCGGGCTTCATCGGCGATGACCAGAAGGTCCAGCTCATCGAACGCGACGGCACGGTGCTCGCCTCGTGGCGGCTGCGCCCGCTCGAGCTGCTGCCCGACCCCTCGCAATGCCGCAACCCGCCGCAGACCAACTGGAATTCGCCGGCGCACAACACCGTCATCGCGCCCGATGGCTCGATCGTCCTGAGCTTCGAATCCTGCGCCATGATCAAGCTCGACCGCTGCGGCAGGCAGCTGTGGACGACCCGCCAGATCACGCACCACTCGCCCAATTTCCTCAGCAATGGCGGCCTGGTGATCGGCGCCGGCGAACTGGTCGAGGAGGCGGACTGGCCGTTCGTCGCACCCTATTGGGAAGACCTGGTGATGAAGTTCGCCGCTGACGGGCGCCTGGTGATGGCCGCGAAGACGTCGGATTTGCTGCTCGCCAACGGCCTGGCGGCGCAGGTGACCGCGAGCACCGAGTTCAATCCGCGGGTGGACGGCGAATTCCATCTCAACGAGGTGGAGGAGCTCTCGCCCGAGCTGGCCGCCGCCTTTCCGATGTTCGCCGCGGGCGATCTGCTGGTCTCGTTCCGCAATCTCAACATGATCATGGTCACCGATCCCACGTTCCGGAAGGTGAAATGGTATCGGATCGGACCCTGGCTGCGCCAGCACGACCCCGATTGGAACCCCGATGGCCGGATCACGGTGTTCGACAACCACCCCGACGGCACGCAGGACGGCAAGGTCAACGGCGGCAGCCGCATCGTCGCGCTCGATCCCGCGACTGGGGAGACGCAGGCGCTTTACGGCGGCCGCGCGGGGCAGACCTTCTCCACCGCCGAGCGTGGCCTGCATCAGATGCAACCCGACGGCGGGGTCATGGTCACCGAGGCCTATTACGGCCGCGCCTTCCAGGTCGATGCCGCAGGCAGGACGGTGTGGGAATACATCAACCGCTATGACGACGAGCAGACCGCCTGGCTGCACGGCGCCGAGTCCTGGCCGCGCGATTACTTCACGGTTCGCGACTGGTCATGCAGCTGAGGGGCGGGAGTTCGCGCCGACGAGCGCCAAGCCTGATATCCGCCGAGCGATGATGGCAGCAGGCTGACGGGTTGCGCCGCGACCGGTGCGTCGCCGCGCCGGCCGGGCGTGATCGTGACGGCGACCGCAACCGCTCGGCCCGGCCCGTCGACCGGCGTGCGGCTTGGCGACTCCGCGGAAAATGATGGCCAAGTGGTGCGCCCGCCGACCGGACGGTGTCAATCGACAGCCGGGTTTCGCGCGTGTAAGGCACCAGGATGACTACCCGACCCGCAACGCCGTTGCTCGATACCGTCACCACACCGCCCGATCTTCGCCAGCTGGAAGAAGCGCAGCTACGGCAGCTGGCCGACGAGCTGCGGACCGAAATGATCGATTCGGTCGGCACCACCGGCGGCCACCTGGGCTCAGGGCTCGGCGTGGTCGAGCTGACCGTCGCCATCCACTACGTGTTCGACACCCCCACCGACAAGCTGATCTGGGACGTGGGTCACCAGGCCTATCCTCACAAGATCGTCACCGGCCGACGCGAGCGCATCCGGACGCTCCGGCAGGGCGGCGGGCTGTCGGGCTTCACCAAGCGGACCGAAAGCGAATACGACCCGTTCGGCGCGGCCCATTCCTCCACCTCGATCTCGGCTGGCCTGGGTTTCGCGGTCGCCAACAAGCTCATGAAGGCGCCGGGCAAAGCCATCGCGGTCATCGGCGATGGGGCGATGAGCGCCGGGATGGCTTACGAGGCGATGAACAACGCCGCGCAGGCCGGCAACCGGCTGGTGGTCATCCTCAACGACAACGACATGTCGATCGCGCCGCCGGTCGGCGGCCTCTCCGCGTACCTCGCGCGCATGGTCTCGAGCAGCGAATATCTCGGCCTGCGCAGCCTTGCCTCCAAGGTCGTGCGCAAGCTCTCGCCGCGAGTGCACAATTCGCTTGGCAAGGCCGAGGAATTCACCCGCGGCATGGTGACCGGCGGCACGCTGTTCGAGGAACTTGGCTTCTATTACGTCGGCCCGATCGACGGACACAATCTCGACCATCTCATCCCGGTGCTGCAGAACGTGCGCGATGCGGAAGAAGGCCCGGTGCTCGTCCACGTCGTCACCAAGAAGGGCAAGGGCTATGCGCCCGCCGAGGACAGCGCCGACAAGTACCACGGCGTCACCCGTTTCGATGTCATCACCGGCGTGCAGACCAAGGCCAAGGCCGGGCCGCCCTCGTACCAGAACGTGTTCGGCCAGGCGCTCACCAAGCTGGCCGAGACCGACGAGCGGATCTGCGCCATCACCGCCGCCATGCCGTCGGGCACGGGGGTCGACATCTTCACCAAGGCCCACCCCAAGCGCGCCTTCGACGTGGGGATCGCCGAACAGCACGCGGTCACCTTCGCCGCCGGCCTCGCGGCGCAGGGGATGCGGCCCTTCGCGGCGATCTATTCCACCTTCCTCCAGCGCGCCTTCGACCAGGTGGTGCACGACGTTGCCATCCAGAACCTGCCGGTACGCTTCGCCATCGACCGCGCCGGGCTGGTGGGGGCCGACGGCGCCACCCATGCCGGCAGTTTCGATGTGACCTATCTTGCCACCCTGCCCAATTTCGTGGTGATGGCCGCGGCTGACGAGGCCGAACTGGTCCACATGACCTACACCGCCGCCTGTCACGACAGCGGCCCCATCGCCTTCCGCTATCCGCGCGGCAACGGCACCGGCGTGGACCTGCCCGAGGTGCCGCTGCAGCTGGAGATCGGCAAGGGCCGGATCGTGCGCGGCAGCGAGAAGGGCGGCCGGGTGGCGATCCTGTCGCTCGGCACGCGCCTGGCCGAAGGGCTCAAGGCGGCCGATACGCTGGAAGCCAAGGGCCTGCATACAACCGTGGCCGACCTGCGCTTCGCCAAGCCGCTCGACACCGATCTCATCCGGCGGCTCGCGGCCACCCACGACGTGGTGGTGACGATCGAGGAAGGCTCGATCGGCGGCCTGGGCGCCCACGTGCTCACCCTGGCGAGCGACGAGGGCTGGCTGGATTCGGGCCTGAAGATCCGCACCATGCGCCTGCCCGACGCCTTCCTCGACCACGACGCGCCCGATCGGCAATACGAACACGCCGGCCTCACCGCCCCCGCCATCGTCGCCACGGTGCTGGCCGCGCTGCGCCACAACAGCGCCGGGGTGGAGGAGGCGCGGGCCTGATGTCTCCTCTGCCCGAGCTGTTCCTCAAAGGACTGTGTTCGCAGGCTCGAACCGCCGGGTGACCGATAGCATTGATCGAGCTTCGCTGACCTGGAAACTGCCGTTCGGCGAACGGCCCATCGCTGCCGAGGGGGGCATGGGGCCAGGCGCGTCACCAGCAGCGAACTGCCCGAGACGGCTTGATGGGCTCGCCTGATCGCGGCTAGAGCTTGGCGGTCAGCTCGGGGACGACCTGGAAGATGTCGGCCACCAGGCCGAGGTCGGCGACCTGGAAGATGGGCGCGTCCGGGTCCTTGTTGATCGCCACGATGATCTTGCTTTCCTTCATCCCCGCCAGATGCTGGATCGCGCCCGAAATGCCGATGGCGATGTAAACTTCGGGCGCGACGATCTTGCCGGTCTGGCCGACCTGGAGATCGTTCGACACATAGCCTGCATCCACCGCCGCGCGGCTGGCGCCGATCGCGGCGCCGAGCTTGTCGGCGAGCGGGGTGATCAGCGCGGCGAAAGTGGCGGCGTCCTTGAGCGCCCGGCCGCCGGCCACGATGATCCCGGCGCTGGTGAGCTCGGGCCGCTCGCCGCCCGCGGCCTCGAGCGAGACGAATTCGGCCAGCTCGGCGGCGCCGCCCGGGCCGGCGACTTCCTCGATCGGCGCCGAACCGCCCGCGGCCGAGGCGCGCTCGAAGGCGGTGGCGCGCACGGTGAGGATGAGCTTGGCGTCGCTGCTTTCCACCGTGGCGATGGCGTTGCCGGCATAGATCGGCCGGGTGAAGGTGCGGGGCCCAACGACCGAGACGATCTCGGACACCTGCATGACGTCGAGCAGCGCGGCCAGCCGCGGGGCGATGTTCTTGCCCGTGGTGGTGGCGGCGGCGAGGAAGGCGTCGTAATCGGCCATCAGCGATGCGGCGAGCGGGGCGAGGGCTTCGGCGAGCAGGTGAGCATAGGCCGGGTCGGCGGCGAGCAGGACCTTGGCGACGCCCGCGACGCGAGCGGCGGCCTGGGCGGCGGCGCGCACGGCTTCGCCGTCGCCCACGACGAGCAGGTGCACCTCGCCCAATTGGCCGGCAGCGGTGATCGCGGCGAGCGTCGCCTCGGCGATGGCGCCGTGCGTATGCTCGGCGAAAACGAGTGAGGTCATGGTCTTCTTCCGGTCTCTCTCAATCCGCTCGCCTCGAGCTCGTCGAAGCCTGCCCCGAGCTTGCCGAAGGGGGCTGTCCTTCCCTAGAAACGCGCCACCGACGGCAAGACCGATCCTTCGACAGGCTCAGGATCAGCGATCCTGTCTGGGGGGTGATGGGGGAGGTCAAGCCACCCCCAATGCCTTCAGCTTGCCGACCAATTCGTCCACCGAGCCGACCATCTCGCCCGCCTGGCGCACCGATGGCTCGACCACCTTGAGCACCTTCAATCGCGGGGTCGCATCCACGCCCAAATCGGCGGGCGTCGTGGTGTCGAACGGCTTTCTCTTGGCCTTCATGATGTTGGGCAGCGAGGCGTAGCGCGGCTCGTTCAGCCTTAGATCGGCGGTGATGATGGCGGGCAGCGCCAGGCGCACCGTCTCCAGCCCGCCATCGACCTCGCGGGTCACGGTGACGTGATCGCCGTCCACCACCACCTTGCTGGCGAAGGTACCTTGCGGGCGGCCCATCAGCGCGGCGAGCATCTGGCCGGTCTGGTTGCAATCGTCGTCGATCGCCTGCTTGCCCAGCAGGACGAGGCCCGGCTGCTCCTCCTGCGCGATCGCCATGAGCAGTTTGGCCACCGCCAGCGGCTCGACCTCGGCCTCCGTCTCCACCAGGATCGCGCGGTCGGCGCCCATCGCCAGCGCGGTGCGCAGCGTCTCGGCCGCCTTGGCCGGGCCGATCGACACCGCGACGATCTCGGTGGCGTGGCCACGCTCCTTCAGCCGGATGGCCTCCTCCACCGCGATCTCGTCGAACGGGTTCATGCTCATCTTGACGTTGGCCAGGTCCACGCCCGAGCCGTCGGGCCTGACCCGCGGCTTGACGTTGTAATCGATCACCCGCTTGACGGGGACGAGGATTTTCATGCTTCGCCTTTCGGGCGGCCCCGCGGGGCTCGCGCGCTCGGTTCAGGGATCGCGCGGGCTTTCGCGCCCCCCCTCGCCGGGGTCAAGAGCCGAGGACGATCGGCGGCCATTTATGCCGGCGATTTCAGCCTGCGCCGCGCCTCCTCGCCGCGGAGTGGCGCTCGCCTGACGGGCCAGAGCGGCCGGTCGGGACGGTTTTGGCAGTTCGACGGCGAGACGCAGGAACCGCGCCGCCGGGTGGCGCGGGCTGCCGGGACGCATCGCCGTCGCCGCGGCCATCGCCCCGACCCCGCCGAGCGCACCGCGTGCGAGATCGAGAGCCCGCGCCGGCTGCCAGGTCCGCAGGAACCGCAGGGCTGACCCGCGGCGGCCCGCGGTCAGGCCGCCTGCTTCACCTCGGCGACGATCTTGCGCGCCGCATCGCCCAGATCGTCGGCCGACACGATCGGCAGGCCGGAATGCGCCAGGATGTCCTTGCCCTGGCTCACGTTGGTGCCCTCCAGGCGCACCACCAGCGGGACGCCAAGGTCCACCTCGCGCGCGGCGGCGACGATGCCTTCGGCAATGGTGTCGCAGCGCATGATGCCGCCGAAGATGTTGACCAGGATCCCCTTCACCGCCGGATCGGACAGGATGATCTTGAACGCCGCGGTCACCTTCTCCCTGGAAGCGCCGCCGCCCACGTCGAGGAAATTGGCCGGGAAGGCGCCGTTCAGCTTGATGATGTCCATCGTCGCCATGGCCAGGCCCGCGCCGTTGACCATGCAGCCGATGTCGCCGTCGAGCTTGATGTAGGCGAGATCGTGCTTGGAGGCCTCGATCTCCATCGGGTCTTCCTCGCTCTCGTCGCGCATCGCCTCGACGTCCTTGTGGCGGTAGAGCGCATTGGCATCGAAGCTCATCTTGGTGTCGAGCACCAGCAGCTCGACGTCCCCCGAAGCATTGGGCTTGGTCTCCACCAGCGGGTTGATCTCGAGCATGGCGCAATCGAGCGCCACGAACGCCTCGTAGAGCTGGGCGCTGAGCTTGCCCGCAGCCTTGGCCGGGCCGCCCGAGAGCTTGAGCGCGTGCGCCACCGCGCGGCCGTGGTGCGGCATGAAGCCGGTGGCCGGATCGATGGTGATGGTCGCGATCTTCTCCGGCGTGTCGTGCGCCACCGCCTCGATGTCCATGCCCCCTTCGGTGGAGACGATCATCGCCACCCGCCCGCTGGCCCGGTCGACCAGCATGGAAAGGTAATATTCGCTCGCGATGTCGACCCCGTCGGTGACGTAGAGGCGGTTGACCTGCTTGCCCGCATCGCCGGTCTGCGCGGTCACCAGCGTGTTGCCCAGCATCGCCTCGGCATCGGCGCGCACGGCCTCGAGCGATTGGGCGAGCCGCACCCCGCCTTTGGCTTCGGCGGGCAGGTGCTTGAACTTGCCCTTGCCGCGCCCGCCGGCGTGGATCTGTGCCTTGACCACATAGAGCGGTCCCGGGAGCTTGCCCGCGGCTTTGACCGCCTCGGCCACGCTGGCCGCCGGATAGCCGGCGGGCACGCCGATGCCGAACTTGGCGAGCAGTTCCTTGGCCTGGTATTCGTGGATGTTCATGGGTGGGTGGCCTTCGTGATCCGGCCCGTGCTCGCGGCACGCGGGCTGGGCATTGTGCAGGTGCGAGGCCCGCGCTTAAGCAGCATCCGCGCACGCTTGCAAACCCCTTCGACCGCGGCCACGGCATGGCCCGATGATCGATACGGCGCGCCTGCAAGCCATCATGACCGAGGCCGGGCGGATCGCCATGCGCCAGTGGCCGGGCGCGGGACATAGCGTGGCCAGCTGGGACAAGGCGCCCGGCGATCCGGTCTGCGCGGCCGATCTAGCGGTCGATGGCTTCCTCAGGCGCGAGCTTGGCGCACTGCTGCCGACGGCAGGATGGCTCTCGGAAGAAACCGCCGACGATCCGACCCGGCTCGACAAGGACCTGATCTGGCTGGTCGACCCGATCGACGGCACGCGCGATTTCCTGCGCGGGCGGACGGGCTGGGCGGTATCGGCGGCGCTGATCAGCCGCGGGCGCCCGTTGGTCGGGATGCTGGCGGCGCCGGCGCGCGGCCAAGCGGGCGGCGAGCTGTGGGTGGCGGTGGCCGGCCGCGGCGCGTCGCGCCAGGGCGAGCGGCTGACCGCGAGCGCCCGGACCCTGCTGCCGGGCGCCCGGGTGCCCGCCGATTCGCTGGCCCGGGAAGACCAGGACCTTACTGCCGTGGCCAAGCCCAACTCGATTGCGCTGCGCATCGCCATGGTGGGCGCGGGCGAGGCGGACCTGGTGGCCACATTGCGCTGGGGCTTCGAATGGGATGTCGCCGCCGCAGCGCTCATCGCGCAGGAGGCGGGAGCACGGGTGAGCGACGCCTTCGGCCAGCCCCTGGCTTACAACAAGCGCGACCCGCGAGCCTTCGGCCTGCTGGTCAGCGCGCCGGCGATCCACGCCGCGGCGGTCGACCGGTTGGCCGAACGGGCTGCGCGGCTCGCCGGACGGCCGCGGTAGCGCCCGGCGAAGAACCGCCGGCGCCACGCGCGCCTGGCTTGCCGCCGTTAGTTCTGGGCCTCCTGCACTTCCTCCTGGCTGATCGGCGTGATGCGGATTTCCACGCGCCGGTTGCGGGCGCGCCCCTCCGGCGTGGAATTGTCGGCGACGGAGTATTGCTCGCCATAGCCGATCGATTCGATCCGCGCCCGGCTCACGCCGCGCGACACCAGGTAGGCGGAAACCGCCTCGGCCCGGCGGCGCGACAAATCGAGGTTGTACTGCTCGCTGCCGGTCGAATCGGTGTGGCCCATCACGTCGACCAGGCTGCTGGGATAGGTGATCAAGCTCTGCGCCACGTCATCCAGCACCGCGCGCATGTCGGGGCTGATGGTGGCCGAATCCACCGCGAAGGTGACGTCGGGCAGGTTGACGAGGATGCCGGTGCCGTCGGGCGTCTCGGTCACGTCCACGCCGGTGCCCGCGGTGGCCTCGTCGAGCTCGCGAATCTGGTCGTCGAGCTGGTCGCCGATCACGCCGCCGGCCACGCCGCCCAGGCCCGCGCCGACGATGCGCCCGGTGCGCCCGCCGATCAGCCCGCCCAGCAGATAACCAAGGCCCGCACCACCGACCGCACCGATCGCGGTGCGCGAGACGGTGCGCTCGCCGGTATTGGGATCGGTCACGCAGCCGGTGACGGTGAGCAGGGCGACACTGGCCATGCCGCTCACGAGAATACGCGATCTTTTCATGATTACACC
>JANNOJ010000037.1:0-70626 GCA_031399025.1 Erythrobacteraceae bacterium
GACCGGCGGCAACGTCCTGCTGCTCGACGAGCCGACCAATGACCTCGATGTGGAGACCTTGGGCGCGCTCGAGGAGGCGATCGAGAACTTCGCAGGCTGCGCCGTGGTCATCAGCCACGATCGCTTCTTTCTCGACCGCCTGGCCACGCACATCCTCGCATTCGAGGGCAACAGCCATGTCGAATGGTTCGAAGGCAATTTCGAGAGCTACGAGGAGGACAAGCGCCGCCGCCTGGGCGACGCCGCCGACCGGCCGACCAAGCTCGCCTATAAGAAGCTGTCGCGCGTCTGACGGGCGGATCAATCGATGCATGTCCGGCGGTCGGTTCATCGGGTGATCCCACAAGATGAACAAAGAGCTACGTACCCGGTTCACTAATGCGTCAGCGCGACTCGCGTAATCCAGCTGTCACAAGAGCCGCACTTTTCGCGCGGCAAGAGGATCTGGAGACGGCTGATGCGTATCGGCAAGCTTTTGAAGACCAGCGGCATGGCCGCTCTCATTGCGGCAATGACCGTGACCGCGATTCCGGCCCAGGCCCAGGCCCAGGCGCAGGACGGCGAACGTAACTGGCGCGAAACCCGCGGCGAGGCGCGGCAGCAGCGCGGCAATGATGCCAACATCAACCAGGTGCGCCAGCGTTCGCGCCAGGTCGACAACCGCAGCGAACGCCGCGCCGAATGGGTGGACAACCGTAGCGAGCGCCGGGCAGGCCAGGTCGACGAGCGCAGCGAGCGACGCGCCGACCGGGTGGAGGACCGCGGCGATCGCGCGGCCGACCGCGCCGCCGAGCAGGGCCGGTATCGCCAAGCGAACCGCATCGACCGCCAGAGCGAACGGGCCGCCGCTCAGATCGAGCGTGATGGCGACCGCCGCGCCGTTCGCATCGAGCGCAGCGGCGATCGCAACGCCGCGCAGATCGAGCGCACCGGTGATCGCCGAGCCGAGCAAATGCGCGATAGAGAGCGCAATGATCGCAATTGGAACAACGATCGCGACCGTGGCAACTGGAGCAACGATCGCGAGCGCCGGGAGTGGAATGATCGGGAGCGGCGTGACCAACGCCGGTGGGACAGCCGGGGTTGGCGTAACGACCGGCGCTACGATTGGAACAATTACCGCAATTCCAACCGCCGACTGTACAGCCTGGGCCGTTACTATTCACCCTATCGCAATTATTCCTACCGCCGCCTGAGCATCGGCATTTCGCTCGACCGGCTGTTCTTCGGCAACCGCTATTGGATCAGCGATCCCTGGCAGTATCGACTGCCTCCCGCCTACGGCAATTATCGCTGGGTGCGCTATTACGATGATGTCCTGCTGGTCGATACGTATTCCGGCGAAGTGATCGACGTGATCTACGACTTCTTCTGGTAACGCCTCGCGTCTCACCGGTTGCCTGCACCCCCGCCCTCGTGGCGGGGGTTTTTGCATGGAAGCCGGAACCCTTGGTCGACGGGCTTGTGCATGCATGGCCAAGGTGGAATGGTGGGTCATGTCAACTCTCCCCCAGCCGGAGCCGGTCACCGACAGAGCGGGCCTGAAACGAGTCGGCAAAATCGTGCGTGAGCGGTTGACGGCCGATCCGCGGGCCTACCGGGTTCCCACCCAAAGCGCGGAGATCTGGGCGGTGGGCGAGTTCATGAGCGCCGAGGAATGCGCCCGGCTGCGCGAGCTGATCGACGCTTGCGCCAAGCCCAGCACCGTCTTCGACCTCGACTATTCCTCAGGTTACCGGACGTCCTACTCGGGCGACGTCGACCCGCATGATCCTTTCGTAAAGAAGCTCAACCGGCGGATCGACGACCTTCTCGGGCTCGAGGCGGAATGGGGCGAGACGATCCAGGGCCAGCGCTATCTGCCGGGCCAGCAGTTCCAGCCGCACCACGACTGGTTCCATCCCGAAACTTCGTACTGGGAGCGCGAGATGAGCCGCGGCGGCCAGCGCAGCTACACCGCGATGGTGTTCCTGAACGAGGTGGAAGCGGGCGGCACGACCGACTTCACCGAGCTCGACATGGTCATCACCCCAAAGACAGGCGTGCTGCTGGCCTGGAACAACGCCGACCCCGAGGGTGTGCCCAACCCCAGGACCATGCACGCCGGCCGGCCGGTGGAAGCGGGGATCAAGTACATCTTCACCAAGTGGTACCGGACCAAGCGCTGGTCTTGATCGAACGCGAATCGACCAGCTCCTGGCCGGGGTTCCGTTGACCGGGCGGGTTCAAACCGGCTGATCCGCCGGCGCCCGCGCCAGCGCCTCGGCAATCAGGCGCCGCGTGTTGGCAATGCCGTAGAGCGCGATGAAACTGCCCATCCGCGGCCCCTGGCTCGAGCCCAGCAGCGTCTCGTACAGCGCGCGGAACCAGTCGCGCAGGGTGCCAAAGCCGAACGCCTCGTCCTTGCCGATCTTATAGACCAGCGCCTGCACATCCTCCGGCGAGGTGTCGGCCGCGAGCCGCGCAAGCTCGGCCTCGAGACGGCGCAGCGCGGCTGCCTCGTTGGCCTGCGGCGCCCGCTTTGTCAGCGTTGGCGCAACGAAATCGCGATTGTAGGCCAGCGCCCGATCCACCAGCCGGTCGAGTTCGGGGTGCGCCGCCGGCTCCGCCACGGCGACGTAATTGGCCAGGTACGACCAAACCTGCTCACGCGTCGCTGCAGCCCCCAGCACGCCGACCAGATTCACCAGCAGCCCATAGGTGACCGGCAGGCCGTCGCCGGCGCCCTCGTCCTGCGCGGCCGCGCGTAGCAGGTGCCAGACCGGATTGCCCAGCTGCTGCTCGAGCGGCTGGGACGGCAGTTTCTCGCGGAACTGCCAGTATTCGTCGACCGCGCGGGGCACGATGCCGGCATGCAGCTGCTTGGCGCTCTTGGGCTCGCGGTAGACGTAGAAGGCCAGGCTCTCGGGCGTGCCATAAGTCATCCATTCCTCGAAGGTGAAGCCGTTGCCCCTGGACTTGGAGATCTTCTCGCCATTGGCATCCAGAAACAGCTCGTAGATCATCACCTCGGGCATCCGGCCACCGAGCGCGCGCACGATCTTGCCCGATTGGGCCACGCTGTCGGTCAGGTCTTTGCCGCTCATCTCGTAGTCGACGCCCAGCACATACCAGCGCATGGCCCAGTCCACCTTCCACTGCAGCTTGGCCCGGCCGCCGAAGATGCATTGCTCGATAGTCTCGTCCCCATCGCGGAAGCGGACCATGCCCGCCTCGGCATCGACCACCTCGACCGGCGCCTGCAGCACCACGCCACTCTTGGGGCTAATGGGCAGGACCGGCGAATAGGTCTGCCTGCGCTCTTCGCGCAGGGTGGGCAGCATGATGGCCATGATCGCATCGAAACGGCGCAGCACCTGTCGCAGCGCCTCGTCGAACGCACCCGAGGCGTAGCGCTCGGTGGCCGAGACGAACTCGTAGTCGAAGTCGAAGCCGAAGCGATCGAGAAAATCGCGGAGCATGGCGTTGTTGTGCTCGGCGAAGCTGGCGTGGGTCCCGAACGGATCGGGGATGCGGCTGAGCGGCTGGCCCAGGTGTGCCGCCAGCAGTTCGGGCTGCGGCAGGTTGTCAGGCACCTTGCGCAGCCCATCCATATCGTCGCTGAAGGCGACCAGCCGCGTGGGTGCGGGGGCGCCATCGTGCGAGCCCAGGATCTCATACGCTTTGCGCACCAATGTGGTTCGCAGTACTTCCTGGAATGTGCCGATATGCGGTAGGCCGGAGGGTCCGTAGCCGGTTTCGAACAACACCGGCTCGAGCGCGCCGTCGGGTCCGCGCCGACCGTGGGGATAGCGCTGCACGAGCTTCATCGCCTCCTGGAACGGCCAGGCTTTCGATTCGCGCGCGGTCGCGATCAGGGCATCGTCGATCATGCCGCCAGCCTTTGCGGATGCGGGCGGGATGCGCAAGGCGCGGCGCGGCGCGAGGCGGGGCGCGGCGCGGCGCGACAAGCCGTCGGACGGCGAGACCATCGGGTTCCCTGAGGATCTGCGCGCCGCCACCCAGGGGCGATCATCTCAGGCGACCGAACCGCGCTTCGATCGCGCCACTATGCTGGTGCGCCTGCCCAGCTGGGCCAGCTCTACCCAGATATCCGGAACCGGAATCGCGACGACGATGCGTTCCTGGTGCAGCGCGAATACCTGTCCGTGCGCGCCGGCCCCTGCGCGCCAGCCCCGGCGCCGGCCTCGCCGATGTTTGCATTTCGTCCGATCACGGGTAGGCCCTGCGAGGTGGTGCCGGTCGTCGCTCCCCTTGCCCTCCCCGCCCTTCACGCCAGCCATGCCGGAGCCTGGCTGTGCGCCGCCGGAGGGGACGTACGGGCGATCTCGCGCGGCGAGGCGGTCACCGCGACGGCCGACACCCCCATCATCGTGTGCAATGCACCGCTGGCGGCCATGCGGCTGGGGTATCCGGACCTCTCGGGGCTCGATCTGCTCGAACTGTTCGCCTTCATCCACCCGGCGCGCTTCTGCGTGCCCACGCCGCGCGGCCTCGCGCATGCCTTGGGCCTGGCTGAGCCAGCCGGCGACGCGGCCGTTCCCGCATTCCTTCAACAAGCCGCCGGAACGCTGGTCGGCGGCTGCGAGGCGGCCGATTGGGCCGAGCGGGAGGGAGCCTGGAGCGCGCTGCAGTCGCTGGTGCGGCTGCGCTGGCCGTGGGGGGCCATCCTGGCGCCCCACATCCGCAAGCCGGACAAGGCGGAGAAGTGGCTGTTCTCGCGCCTGCCCGACTGGGAGGACGCGCCCGAGCGGCCCCAGCCGGCCAGCGTCAGCCTGATCGAGGGTGAGGTCGACGCCCGGCTCGATCGGCTCACCGGCGCCGCCGCCGAGCGCCGCGAGGGGCAACGCGCCTTTGCCCGAGCGGCCGCGCGCATCTTCGCTCCGCGCGCCGCGCGCGGCAGCCCGCACGTGCTGCTGGCGCAGGCGGGCACCGGCATCGGCAAGACGCTTGGCTATCTGGCGCCCGCCTCGCTGTGGAGCGAACAGGCGCACGCAACCGTATGGGTTAGCACATTCACCAAGAACCTCCAGCGCCAGCTGCGCCACGAAAGCGCCCGCGCCTGGCCGGCCGAACGGCCCGACGGCAGCCGCCCGGTGGTCGTGCGCAAGGGCCGCGAGAACTATCTGTGCCTGCTCAACCTGGAGGACGCGCTGCAGGGCGGCTTCGGCGGCCGGGCGGCGGTGCTCGCGCAGCTGGTAACGCGCTGGGCCGGCTATTCGCAGGACGGCGACATGATCGGTGGCGACCTGCCGGGCTGGCTGGGCACGCTGTTCCGCAGCCGCGCGATCCGCAGCCTGACCGACCGGCGAGGCGAATGCGTCTATGCCGGTTGCCCGCATTACCGCAAATGCTTCATCGAACATGCCGCGCGGGCGAGCGCCAAGGCCGACCTCGTCATCGCCAACCATGCGCTGGTGATGGTTCACGCCGCCCGCTCCGGCGATGGCCACCGCGGCCAGGCGCATCGACCCACCCGCATCGTGTTCGACGAGGGGCACCACGTGTTCGACGCCGCCGACAGCACCTTCGCCGCCGCGTTGACCGGCCGCGAGGCGATCGAGTTGCGGCGCTGGATCACCGGCCCCGACCGCGGCGCGCGCGGGCGGCGCAGGGGGCTTGCCGCCCGGCTCGCCGATGTCGCCAGTTACGACCAGGAGGGGGGCGGAGCGGTTGCCGCCGCCTGCGGCGCGGCCGCAGCGCTGCCCGCGGAAGGCTGGCTGCAGCGCCTGACCGATGGCGCCCCGGCAGGCGCCGTAGAGGCTCTGCTCGCCGCCGTTCGCGCGCTGACCTACGCGCGCGACGAAAGCGCCGCCGGCGCCGCCGGGCAGGAGGCGGGTTATGGGCTGGAAACCGAGGCGGCCCAGCTGGACGGCACCATCGTCGAGCGCGCACAGGCCGCGGCGGCGGCGCTCGGCGCCATTCGCCTGCCGCTGATCCGCCTCGCAGTCCGGTTGGAAAAGCTGATCGAGGAGCCGCCCGACTGGCTCGACGCGCAAGGCCGCGCCCGCATCGAGGGCGCGCGCCACGCGCTCGCCTGGCGGGTGGACACGCTCGCCGCCTGGGAAGCGCTGGCCGGCAGGCTGGGTGGCCCCGCCGAGCCCGATTTCGTCGACTGGCTGGCCGTGGACCGGGCGGAGGGGCGCGAATTCGACGTGGGCCTGCACCGCCGCTTTCTGGATCCCATGCTGCCCTTCGCCAAGGCCGTGCTCGAACCCGCGCACGGCGTTTTGCTAACCAGCGCGACGCTATGCCCCACCGGCGCCGCCGGGCCGGAATGGGTGGCGGCGATCGCCCGCTCGGGCGCCGCGCACCTGCCCGCGGCGCCATCGCTGTTCGCCGCCCCGAGCCCGTTCGATTACGCCTCGCGGGCAAGCGTGCTGATCATCACCAACGTGCCGAAGGGAGACCTCGCGGGACTGGCCGCGGCCTATGCGCGGATCATCGAGGCGAGCGGCGGCGGCGTGCTGGGCCTGTTCACCGCCATCCGCCGCCTGCGCAGCGTTCACGGCCGCATCGCCGACCGACTCGCCCGCGCCGGGCTGCCGCTCTACGCCCAGCATGTCGATCCGATCGACACCAGCACGCTGGTCGATATCTTTCGCGACGATCCGCACGCCTCGCTGCTCGGCACCGATGCGCTGCGCGACGGCGTCGATGTGCCCGGCCGATCCTTGCGCTGCGTGGTGATGGAACAGGTGCCCTGGCCCAAACCCAGCATCCTGCACCGCGCCCGGCGCGCGGCGAACGGCTGGGCTTACGACGACCGCCTGATCCGCGCGCGGCTCGCCCAGGCATTCGGCCGGCTGATCCGCAGCCAGGATGATAGCGGGCACTTCATCGTCCTGTCGCCCGCCTTCCCTTCCCGCCTGCTTAGCGCGTTCCCCCCCGGCACACCGGTGCTGCGAACCGGGCTCGATGAGGCTTTACAATACCTCGCGTCCGGTGTTTCTGAACCCGGATCGGGTGCCCTAGGGCATGCGGAACCGCACGGAAAAGGTGAGCATCGGTGATTGAACTCCTGGCAGGTTGCCATGGCCGGGACCGGGCGCGCAGGGTGCGGCCATGAAGCTCCTTGGCCTCCTGCGGCACGCCAAGTCCGACTGGGACGACATGGCGCTGCGCGACTTCGACCGTGGGCTCAACCATCGCGGCCGCCGCGGCGCCGCGCTCATGGGCCGGCACATCGAGGCTCAGGGGATCAAGTGGGACACGATTCTCGCCAGCCCCGCGGTGCGGGTGCGCAGCACGCTGGAGGCTAGCGGGATCGTCGCCCCGGTTCGCTGGGAAGCGGATGCCTATCTTGCCGACAGCCACGCCCTGCTGCGTCTGCTGGCGGCGATCGACGGCGACCCCGACCGGGTGCTGCTTGCCGGGCACAACCCGGGTCTGCAGGAGCTGATCCTGCAACTTGCACCGCCGGCCCGGTCCGAGCACCTCTACCAGGACGTGGCGATCAAATATCCCACGGCCAGCTTCGCCGTGCTCGAACTGGATATCGATCACTGGACCGATTGCGCGCCTGGCTGCGGGCGCATCGTTCACTTCGCTCGGCCCCGCGACCTTGATCCCGAGCTTGGCCCCGAGCTTGGCCCCGAGAAGGTCCGCTAGGAGCTGGCCCCTGCCTGCCTTAGACGCCAGGCGCCGGCTTGATCACGCCGCCCGAAGCGCACTGGCCAAGCGTTCGCGAACGCTGCGCAGCTTGGGCAGGAGGGCCGCCTGGCGATCCGCGACCGGGGTGCGATCGGCGGCCGGCAAGGATGGCGCGGCGAGCGCAGCGGCGGTGCCGGAGCCGCCTTTCGCCACATTCCCTGGCGCGGCTTCGAGCGCCAGCCGGGCGCCCTTGATGGTGTAACCCTCCCGATTGATCAGCCGATCGATCCGCTGCAGCAGCGCAACATCCTCGCGCCGGTAATACCGCCGTGCGCCGCTGCGCTTGAGCGGGCGGAGCATGGGGAATTGTTGCTCCCAATAACGCAGCACATGGGTCTTGATGCCGAGCGCACTCGCCACCTCGCCAATGGTGCGCAAGGCGTTCGGCGTCTTGCGGTCAAGCGGGGCTGCGGAGCTGTCGTCGCTTCGTGCATCATCGATGCTCATTCCCCGGCTGAAACCTTGTCCTTGAGCTTCTGGCTGGCACGAAAGGTCAGGACCCGGCGCGGCGTGATCGGCACCTCGATGCCGGTCTTGGGATTGCGGCCGACTCGCTCGCGCTTGTCGCGCAGGACGAAACTGCCGAACCCAGAAATCTTCACGTTCTCTCCCTCACCCAGCGCATGGCACATTTTTTCGAGAATCTTCTCGACCAAGGTAAGGCTCTCCGATCGGGAGAAGCCCATCTTGTGGTTGATCGTCTCGGCCAAGTCCGCGCGGGTCAAAGTTCCGACGGATCGCATCATGTCCATGCGAAACCCTTCCTAACATAACGCGACCCCGCGAAAAAAATGCCTCAGAATGCAAGATTTCGCAAGGGCTAGAACGCTGCCTGTCCGCAGATACCTCTTAGACGCGCAGCAGCCCGGCACCCCAGGTGAAGCCGCCGCCCATGGCCTCGAGCAGAACCAGGTCGCCTGGCTTGATGCGTCCGTCCTTCACCGCCGCGTCGAATGCGAGCGGCACGGAGGCGGCCGAGGTGTTGGCGTGCCGATCGACGGTGACGACCACCTTTTCCATCGGCAGGCCGAGCTTGCTCGCAGTGGCCTGGAGGATGCGCAGGTTCGCCTGGTGAGGCACCACCCAATCAACCTCTTCGGCGGTGATGCCCGCTTCGGCCAAGAGTTCCTCAAGCACCGCGGCCAAGTTGACCACCGCGTGGCGGAACACCTCCTTGCCGCGCATCCGCAGCTTGCCCACGGTGCCCGTGGTCGACGGGCCGCCGTCGACATAGAGCAGTTCGTTGTGCGCGCCGTCGGCATGGAGGCGCGAGCGCAACAGGCCGGGGCCGTCCGCGGCCACTTCTTGCGCGCGCATGACGAAGGCGCCGGCGCCGTCGCCGAACAGCACGCAGGTGGCGCGGTCCTCCCAATCGAGGATGCGGCTGAAGGTTTCCGCCCCGATCACCAGCGCCGTGGTCGCCATCCGGGTGCGCAGCATCGCATCGGCCGTGACGAGCGCATAGAGAAAACCCGAGCACACTGCGGCAAGGTCGAAAGCGGGAAACCCCCTGCCCCCCAGCCGCGCCTGCACGAGCGTGGCGGTAGCGGGAAAGGTCTGGTCGGGCGTGGCGGTGGCGACGATGATGAGGTCGATCTCGTCGATGCCGATGCCGGCATCCGCCAGCGCCGCGCGGGCCGCATCCGTCGCCAACGAGGCGGTGGTCTCGTCATCCTCGGCGATATGACGCGCCGCGATGCCGGTTCGCGCGCGAATCCAGGCATCGCTGGTTTCCAAACGGGCCGACAGTTCGTCATTGGTCACGACGCGGCGCGGCAGGGCCGCACCCGTTCCCTGCAGGACGGAGCGAATCATCCGGGTCTCACGCGTTGGTCATGAAAGTCGTCACCGGGCGGCCCGGTCTATCCCGCTGTCGATCAGCCCTTGCTCGCCCAGTTCGCCCAGGTCGACAGCGATGCGTTCAGTCAGCCGCTCCTCCAGCAGTCGCGCCGTGACGGCGACGGCATGGGCGACGCCGGCGGCGTTGGCGCCGCCGTGGGATTTCACGACCACGCCGTTGAGGCCCAGGAAAACGGCGCCGTTGTGATTGTTCGGGTCAAGCCGATGGCGCAGCAGTTCAGTTGCCGGGCGGGAGATCAGGAAGCCGACCTTCGAGCGGAACGAGGACTGAAAGGCCGAGCGCAGCAAGTCGGTGACAAAGCGCGCCGAACCCTCGATGGCCTTCAGCGCGATATTGCCCGAAAACCCGTCGGTCACCACCACGTCGACATCGCCGCGATTGATGGTGTTGGCCTCGACATAGCCGTCGAATTGCAGCGCCAGCCCGGTCGCGGCGCGCAGCGTGGCGGCAGCCGCCTGGAGTTCGTCCGTGCCCTTGGTCTCCTCGGTGCCGATGTTGAGCAGCCGCACGCGCGGTGCCGCACTACCGAACAGGATGCGCGAATAGGCCGCGCCCATGATCGCGAACTGGACGAGGTTGCGCGCCGAGCAATCGGTGTTGGCGCCCAGATCGAGCACCACCACGTCGTTCTCGCCGAGCGTGGGCATCAAGGCGGCGAGCGCCGGACGATCGATGCCGGACATGGTCCGCAAGGAGAGCTTGGCCATCGCCATCAGCGCGCCGGTGTTGCCCGCGCTGACGGCGGCCCCGGCACCGCCCTTCTTCACTGCGGCGATCGCCAAGCCCATCGAGGTGGTGCGGGCGCGGCGGAGCGCCTGGGTGGGCTTCTCGTCGCCGCCGACGACATCGTCGCAATGGAGGATCTCGGAAGCGCCCGCCATATTGGGATGGCCCTCCAGCGCGCGCCTGATCTGCGCTTCGTCGCCGACCAGCAGGAATTTAACCCGCTCGTGCCGGCGGCGCGCGAGCGCCGCGCCCGAGACCATCACCCGCACGCCCTCATCTCCGCCCATCGCATCGATGGCGATACGCGGAAGGGTCATGCGCTCGTCTCCAACAAGGGTGGTTTAGGCGCCCTTGGGTTCGAGGATCGCCCGGCCGTTATAATGGCCACAAGGACCACAAAGATGGTGCGGGCGCTTCAACTCGCCACAATTGGAACATTCATGGAATGCCTCGACCCTTAGCGCATCATGGGCGCGGCGGTTCCCCCGGCGATGGGGCGAGGTTTTTCTTTTTGGGACGGCCATTGCGGCACCTGATCCTTGAAACGTCTGCGGTTATGCGGTTGCGGCCGCCCTAGGTGACGCGCTCACCCGCGCAAGCGCGGCAGAAACGGCCAGTCATGCGGCGAAGGCGCGCGCTATAGCGAGTTTTGCGGGGGGCGCAAGGCGTGCTGAAGCGGCTCCCGGGCGGCCTGGTCAGCGGCGCGCCAAAGCCGCGTCGCTGACGAATGGATTGCTGCGGCGCTCTTGGCCGAAGGTGCTGGTACTGCCGTGGCCGGGGACGAAGGTCACCTCCTCGCCCAACGGCCACAATTTACCGGTAATCGCATCGGTCAGCGCCTGGTGGTCGCCGAGCGGGAAGTCGGTGCGGCCGATCGAACCGGCGAACAGCACGTCACCAACGAAGGCGAAGCGGCTCGGCCGGTGAAAGAACACCACGTGGCCAGGGGTGTGTCCGGGGCAGTGGAGCACCTCGAGCGTCACCTCGCCGAAGGTGACGGCGTCGCCATCGACCAACCAGCGGCTGGGCTCGAACACCTTGGTAGCCAGGCCGAAACGCGGACCATCGTCTTCCAGTCGGGAGATCCAGAAGCGGTCGGCCTCGTGGGGGCCCTCGATCGGCACATTCAGTTCCGCGGCGAGCATCCCCGCCTGGCCGCAATGATCGGCATGGCCGTGCGTCAGGAGAATTTTCTCCAGCGTCACACCCGCCTTGACGACCGCCGCCTTGAGCTTGTCGAGCTCGCCGCCCGGATCGACCAGCGCCCCGCACATCGTGGCGGTGCACCAAACCAGCGAGCAGTTCTGTTGCAACGGGGTGACCGGGATGATGGCGGCGCGCAACGGAGTTTTGGACATGACGCTAGGTGGCCGCAGGGGCGTCGCATTGCAAGCCGCACTCGAGCTCGCACAATCGCTGTGCGGACATCGACTATGGCTCGAGAGCAATCCAGCCTGCGCACGAGGCGCCCAAGGCCAGTGGCTCCAGCCCGTTGATGGGTCGGTGCCTGCCCATGCCAATCAGAGCCCGGCTGCTACCCGGAAATGCCTATAACCTTCCGCTCTTCCAAACCACGCGGCCGACGAGCTCCATCTCCTCGCCGCCCACCGCGATCGGCGGATAAGCGAGGTTCTGGCTCAGCAGCGAGAAGCGCCCCTGCCCCTGCGCGGCCACGCGCTTGACCAGCAGGCGCTCATCAAGGCGGACGACGTAGATGCCATCACGGAACGGGCGCTGCCGTTCGTCGACCAGTACCTCGTCACCATCGCGCAGCAACGGCTCCATGGAATCGCCCGCCACCCGCAATGCCGAGAGGTGCCCGGCCTCGAAGCCCTGCTCGCGCAACCAGCGGCGTGAAAAGCGGAATGCGTCGAACGCGGCTTCGCGGGCCGGCAGGGTGCCCGGTCCGGCGGAAACGTCGAGCGCCCGACGGGGTATCTCCGCCCAGTCTCCGCCCTCTGAATAGGAAATTTCCTCAGGCGCTCCCAAGTCCGTCTCGGGCACCTCGAAGAATTGCGCCAGCTTGCGGCGGTCCTCCTCTTCCAGTTTCCGCGGGCTGCCCTTGGTGATATATTGCTGCAAGTAGCTGGAGTTACGCTCCAGCATTCGCGAAAGCGCCGCCAGGCTGACCGCCCGCTCCTGCGCCAGCCTTGCCAATCGTTCACGCGGGTCCATGCCGGTTTCCTGTAAGCTCGTCATGCGTCCTCATACACGTAGGATATTTCCTAGACAAGTAGGAAATTGCCGTCCAACAATGGGGCGTCGATTCGATCCACCCGCCGTTGGAACCATCTGCCAGGAGCCACCTGATGCTGATCCGCAAGATCGAGAACTTCCTCCGCCATCACAGCATGCCGCCCACCAAGTTCGGTCGCCTCGCGACCCATGATCCGCGCTTCGTGCTCGATCTGCGCAACGGTCGCACGCCCCGGGTCACCACTGCGGAACGCGTGGAACATTTCATGAACAACTACGCCGGAGAGCCCCATGCGCTGTGATCCCATGCCCCGCCCCATGCCCCAGGGTCGCGGCCGCCGCGCTCCTGGCGAACGCCTGGCCGAGGCCCTGCTGGTCCTCTCCGGCGGCCGCGGCCGGATCACCCGCCAGTCCGAGGCCAATTGGGCCAGCATCACTTTCGCGGGCACGCGCCATAGCTTCGACATCGTATTCGAAGGCGAGGCGGCCATCGAGCTGGGGGAGGATTTCATCGCCGACCTGCCCGACCATGAATTCGCGATCGCAGGAAGGCTGGTGGCCGATGCCGAGGTCACCAAGGTCGACCACCGGGCCGCGCCGCCGCTGCTGAAGGTGACGTGCGAGCTGCTGCTGATCGACGCGGGGTGATGTCGCGGCGGATCGGGTGGCGGATCGAGCGCCGCCCAACGCCGTGGCCGCCGCCGTTAGTGGCCGCGCGCGAGGTCGACCCGCGCCGCGAGCTCCCCGCCTCGCAGGAACCGCCCGCCATTCATGATGAGCCGCTCGGCCGCCCGCGGGCGGGTGGCGGCGTTCGGCAGACCGGCCCGGTCGATGGTGATATGACCGGTGCCTGGAGCAGGCGGTCGAGTTTTCGGCCGATCGCCCGTTAGCCCAGCAGCAGCGCGCGCCCGCCCCGAGTTCGTCGCGGGAGCGCCACCAGCGTGGGTCAATGCCGTGGGGCAAGCGAGGTTCGAGCAGGGACCGGACCTGCTCGGTCAGAACGGCAAGGCGGCGGACTCAGAGCCGCCACTCCCAGCCGAGCGGATCGCCGTCCATCACCTCGACGCCCGCACGCGCAAGCTCGTCGCGGATGGCGTCGGAAGTGGCGAAATCCTTGGCGGCGCGGGCAGCCTTGCGGCGCGCGAGCAGCCCCTCGATCTCGTCAATCCCGCAGGTGGCTCCGGCCGGCCTGACGCGCAATGCCCCTCGTTTCAGGGTGGCGAGACCGAGCCCGAGCACCGCGTCCATAGCAGCGATCGTCGCGGAGGCCTCAGCCGCGTCGATGTTCTTGAGACCAAGCAACTCTTCGAGCACGGTGAGCGCAAGAGGGCTGTTGAGATCGTCCGAGATCGCCTGGTCGAAGCGGGCGAGCAGCGGCATCAGCGCCCCGCCCGCAACATCGCCCGCATTTTCCAGCGTCCATGCCGCTTGCGCCGGCGCCTCTGTCCCCTCCGACCGGGCCGCCAGTCTTTCGGCCTGCAGGACCATGCGCTTCAGCCGCGTGAGGGCAGCGCCCAGCCCTTCCCACGAGAACTCCAGCTCCGAGCGGTAATGCGCCTGCAGGCACATCAGTCGGTAGGCGAGGGGGTGGTAGCCGCGGTCGATCAGCAAATGCAGGCGCAGGAACTCGCCGGCCGACTTGCTCATCTTGCCGGATCGATCGACCAGGAAATTGTTGTGCATCCAGATCTTCGCGCCGGAATTCACCGGATCGGTTAGCGAGCCGTTGCAGCAGAACGCCTGGTTCTGGGCGATCTCGTTGGGATGGTGGATCTCGCGGTGGTCGATGCCGCCGGTGTGGATATCGAACGGGAAGCCGAGCAGCTGCCCGCTCATCACCGAGCATTCCAGGTGCCAGCCCGGCGCGCCGCGGCCCCAGGGCGATTCCCACTCCATCTGCCGCGTCTCGCCCGGCGGCGTGGTGCGCCAGATCGCGAAGTCGGCGGCGTTGCGCTTGCCTTCCACCGCCTCGATGCGGGCCCCAGGATTGTTGGTGCCCTCATCGGTACGCGCGCGGGCGAGGCGGCCGTAATCGGCCACGGTGGAGACGTCGAAATAGAGGCCGCTGTCGAGCTGGTAGCAGTGCCGCTCGGCGATGCTCTGCGCGAATTCGATCATCGCGGGCACGTAATCGGTGGCGACCGACCATTTTGCAGGTTGGCGGATGTTGAGCGCCGTCACGTCGGCCCAGAACGCCGCGGTGTAGTGCCGGGCGATATCCCAGATCGACTGCGCATTGGCCCGCGCCGCCTGCTCCAGCTTGTCCTCGCCAGCATCGGCATCGTCGGTCAGGTGGCCGACATCGGTGATGTTGATGACGTGGGTGAGCTTGTAGCCCTTCCAGGCGAGCGTGCGCCCGAGCAGGTCGGCGAACACATAGGCGCGCATGTTGCCGATATGCGGGTAATTGTAGACCGTCGGCCCGCACGTATAAACCCGCGCCTCTCCGGGGTTGATCGGCACAAAGTTTTCCAGCTCACGGGTGAGCGAATTGGACAGGCGGAGGGGGGCGGTCATGAGAATGGCAGGCATCTATGGTCCAGCGTCATAGTCTTCCTCATCTTCAGGTACGCGCCATTTCATTTCTCCCGTTTGTGGATCGCGCCAGCAGTGGAGTTTGCTAGGATAATCATTCCCTACGATCTCGAATATCCTGACAATCTCGGCGGTGCTCACGAAATTGAGGCGCATGTCCTTGTCATGGTCGCTGGTGAAGAACACCCCATGACCATCGTCATCGCCTGAAAGCATGAAGATGAAGCTATGGATTAATCGATGCGCGACATAGAGCAGATCGCGGTCCTCTGACCTCCGGTCATCCATTTCGTACAATTCGCAAATATTATTTCGATTATACCAATCCGCCAGGGGAGCATCGAGTCGCTTCGGGTACCAAGTAACGCTGACCTGAAGCCGGCGCGTAGAGTTGCTCACCTTTCCAGTGGCTTCGAGTAGCTTCCGAACGGAATAGAAGCCGATGAAGAGCTCTCGCTCAATTTGCGCGAACTCGTCATCGGAAAGCTCTTCACGATCCATAAAGTCGCGAATAAGTGCTGCACCTGCGACCAGTGGCTCCTTCCAGAAGACGCTCTCGGTGATCACAATATCAACCTTCGAAACAGTGGCGCATCACTCCACCTCGAACAGCCCGGCCAGCTGCTCGATGATCGTGCCGCCCAGCTGCTCCACGTCCATGATCGTCACCGCGCGGCGGTAATAGCGGTTGACGTCGTGGCCGATGCCGATGGCCACCAGCTGCACCGGCGAGCTCTTCTCGATCCAGTCGATCACCTTGCGCAGGTGCGTCTCAAGATAGCCGGCATTGTTCACGCTGAGCGTCGAATCGTCCACCGGCGCGCCGTCGGAAATGACCATCAGGATGCGGCGGTCCTCGGCGCGGGCGAGCAGGCGCTCGTGGGCCCAGAGCAGCGCCTCGCCGTCGATGTTCTCCTTGAGCAGCCCCTCGCGCATCATCAGGCCGAGGTTGCGGCGCGCGCGGCGCATGGGCTCGTCGGCCCTCTTGTAGATGATGTGGCGCAGATCGTTGAGCCGGCCCGGCCCCGCGGGCTTGCCCGAATTCAGCCATTTCTCGCGCCCCTGCCCGCCCTTCCAGGCGCGGGTGGTGAAGCCGAGGATCTCCACCTTCACCCCGCAGCGCTCGAGCGTGCGCGCCATGATGTCGGCGCTGATCGCGGCAATGGAGATCGGCCGCCCGCGCATCGAGCCCGAATTGTCGATTAGGAGCGTGACGACGGTGTCCTTGAACTCCTGCTCGCGCTCGATCTTGTAGCTGAGCGAATGGCCGGGCGAGACCACCACCCGCGCCAGGCGCGCCGCGTCAAGCAGGCCCTCCTCCTGGTCGAAGTCCCAGGACCGGTTCTGCTGCGCCATCAGGCGGCGCTGGAGGCGGTTGGCGAGGCGGGTGACGACGCCCGCCAGGCCGGTCAGCTGGCTGTCGAGATAGGCGCGGAGGCGATCGAGTTCCTCGCAATCGCACAGGTCCTGTGCCTCCACGGTCTCGTCGAACTCGCGGGTATAGACGGCATAGTCGAAGCTGTCGGGCAGGTCCTGCCAGCGGGCGTTGCGGCGCTGGGGGAGCAGGCCCTGCTCGCCTTCCTCGCCGAACTCGCCCTCGGCCATGTCCTGTTCCTGGGTGGTCTCCTGCTCGCCTTCCGCCTCGCCCTCGCCCTCCCCTTCGCCGGCGATCTCCTCGCGGCGCTGTTCCATGCCCGGCTCGTCCGGGGTCTCCTGCGGCGCTTCGTCGTCGCCGCTCTCCTCGGCGTCCTGCGCATCGTCCGGGGTCTCGTCGGGACGCTCGGCCGGGACCAGGTCGAGATGGCGCAGCAGGTCGAGGGCGAGCGCCTGGAAGGCGCGCTGGTCGTCGATCCGCTCCGCCAACCGGGCGAAATCGTCGCCGGTGCGGGCCGCGACGAATTCGCGCACCAGCTCCACCCCCGCGCGGGCGGTGGGCGGGATCGGCTGGCCGGTCAGCTGCTCGCGCAGCAACAGCGCCAGGGCGCTCTGGAACGGCACCTCCTCGGCGCTGGTTGCGCGGCTGATCGGATCGGTTCGGCTGGTTACCTCGGTCATCGCGGCGAGGTTGTCGCGCATGCCGGCAAAGGCATTGCCGCCGATCGCCTCGTAGCGCACCTGCTCGATCGCGTCGTAGCAGGCGCGCGCGTCGGGCTCGGCCGGGCTGCGCTGGCGATGCAGCGCCGCATCGTGATGCCGCATCCTGAGCGCGAAGCTGTCGGTGAAGCCTCGCGCCTCGCGGGCCTGGGCCACCGGCACCTGACGCCCCGGCATCGGCACGCGCAGCGTCTTGCCCTGAACGCTGGGCGTCTCGCTGGTCCACGACACCTCGGCCTCCGGCTCGCGCGCGAGAGCACGTACGACGCCGGTTAGCGCGTGCTTGAAGCGGTCGAGAGGGGTTTGGTCGGACATGAAAGCGCTGGCTGCCGGGTTGAGCGCCAACTATAGGCCGCGCCATGCCTCGCACAACCGGCATCGCCGCGTCCGTTGCCGCCGCGGGCATGCTCGTGTTCGCAGCGCTTCCCGCGCGCGCGCAGGAGGAGGACACCCAGCTGTGGACCACATTCGCGCTGGCCGGCCCGATCGGCCCCCGAGTGGAAGCATCAATCGAGACCTCGCCGCGGGCGCGCGCCGAGGGATCGGGCGGCGACCAGGTGCTCTCCCGCGTGATGGCCGAGTATCGGCTGAGCCCGTCGGTGAGTGCCGGCGGCGGGGTAAGCTATGTGGAATTCGCCGGCGGCAACGAATGGCGGCCGCACCAGCAGGTCATCTTCAATACCGGCCCGCTCGCGTTTCGCACCCGGCTCGAGCAGCGCTTCTTTGCCGGCGCTGACCGGATGGAGCTGCGCCTGCGGCAGCGTATGCAGGCGAGCTTCTCCCTGCCCGGAAGCACGACGCTCGGGATGGCGGCCGAAGTGCTCGGGCTGGTCCAGACGCGCAATTCGGCCGAGAATGCGCGCATCGAGCAGTGGCGTGCCCAGCTCTTCGTTCGCCGCCGAGTTGCCCGCCAGTTGGAGGCGAGCATTGGCTATCTGCTGATTTTGTCGCCGCGCGATGGCCGGCCTGACCGGCTATCGCACGTACCGCAGATCGCCTTGACGATCAGGCCCTAGCGCGAGGGGGCGCTCAGGACCGATCGGGCAGTGACGGGTGGGTCAGCCAGCACGGCCGATCTGCGACGTGGTGACGAACGGCGCAGCCCACTGCCCACGGCAGCGAACCCGAGCAGGAGCATTGCCCAAGTTGCCGGTTCGGGGATTGCCGGCGTGGGCAGCGGCGGCGGGGCTAACGGCTGCTCGGGCTGTTCGGCAGGGCCGCTCGGCTGGCCTGGAACAAGGCCCGCGCCGCCCGGCTCTGCCGGGAGACCCCCGGAGCTGATCGGCTGGAGCGGGCCCGTCGATGCAGCAGGAACACCCGAGGCACCACCGCCGAAATTGCCCAACAGCAGCGGGAGGCCGGCCAAGCCGCCGAACACGAACAGCGCCAACAACTCGTCGCCGTTGGCCTGCACCGCCAGCGGGCTCACCTCGGGCGCGATGAGCGGCATCGCCACGCCGTCCACCGGAATGATCACCGGCTGATACGGGGGAAGCACCACAATCCGGTTCGCGTAGTTCGCCATGTTCGCCACGTCCTCGGCATTGTCGGCGGCGAGAACCACGTCTTCCAGCGTATCGTCAGTGCGGCCAGGCTGAAGCCCGGCACCCTGCGCGGAGGCACCCACCAATACCGAGGCGCAGCCCAACAGCAGGGCGGAACGAGGGATGCGCATCTTCAATCTCCAGTCCGATAGACAGCTCTGTGCTATACGCATGAGAACCTTAATGGGGGGTTGGCGAAGCCGATAAATCAAATACTTAATGGCATTTGTCCCAGGTCGGCACATTTTTGACACATTAAAGCCGGCTTGAGATGAACTTGGCGAACAATAGGATGGCGCTTGGCAAGCGCTTGTCGTGCCGATCAACCCGCAGCTGCGTGCACTCGGTTCGGGCTTGGTGGCGGCCACCCCAGGACCGACGGCGAGCCCGTGGCATGCTCCACGCGACCCGCCAAGTTGCCCGCATCACCGCCGATACCCACGCGATGGACCCGAAGCGAAGCTGGCCAACCATCAGTTGTGGCGGTGCGCATGCGGTGGCGAGACCATCTGGCGGGCCGGCGGTGCTACCGCCGCGGCGGAACCCGGCGGACCGACAGCACAGCTGCACTGGCGCAAGGCGAGGCAAACCGGTGCTCGACAGATTGTCCCCATCGGATCCGCAATGGCGCCGCTTGCGGCGCGCATGGTGGCGCGGCCATATGCCGACCAGCCATGCACCGCGTCCGTCTCCTGGTCTTTAACGCCGCGCTCGGCGCGCTCGATTACCGCGTGCCTGAAGGCATGGTGGTCGAGCCCGGCTCGGTGGTGATCGCGCCGCTCGGCCCGCGCCAGATCATCGGCATTGCCTGGGAGCCCGAGCGCCTGCCGAGCGAGGCGGTCGACGAGGGCCGCCTGCGGCCGCTGCTCGGCGTACTCCGCGTGCCCCCGCTCAGCTCCGAGCTTCGCCGCTTGATCGAGTGGACGGCGGCTTATTATTGCGCGCCGCTCGCATCGGTGGCGCGGATGGTGCTGGCGAGCGGCGGGGCGCTGCAGGGCCCTTCCACGGTCACCGAATACCGCCTCACCGGTGGCAGGCCAGAGCGGATGACGGCGCCGCGCGAACGGGCGATCACGAGGCTCGAGGGCGAGCAGGCGACCCTGCGCGAACTGGCTGCGCTGGCCGGCGTGAGCGAGGGCGTACTGCGCGGGCTGGTGGCCCATGGCGTGCTCGAGCCGGTGCTGGTCGACTGCGACCGGCCCTATCCGCCGGCGAACGCCGACCATTGGCCGCCGGTGCTCAGCCCCGAGCAGCGGGGGGGGGCCGACCGGCTGGTGCGGGCGGTGAGCGACGCCCGGTTCGCACCGTTCCTGCTCGATGGGGTGACCGGCTCGGGCAAGACCGAAACCTATTTCGAGGCGATCGCCCAGGCGCTCAGGATGGGGCGCCAGGTCCTCGTCCTGCTGCCCGAGATCGCGTTGACGGAGGCCTTTCTGACCCGCTTCGAAGCGCGGTTCGGCACGCCGCCGATCGTCTGGCACTCCTCACTCAGGTCCACCGGCCGCCGCCGGGCCTGGCGCGCTATCGCGGCTGGAGAGGCGCAGGTTGTGGTCGGCGCGCGCTCGGCCCTGTTCCTGCCTTATCGCAAGCTTGGCCTCATCGTGGTGGACGAGGCTCACGAGGTGAGCTTCAAGCAGGACGACGGGGTGCGCTACAACGCCCGCGACGTGGCGGTCATGCGCGCCCGTTTCGAACAGGTCCCGGTGGTGCTCGCCAGCGCCACGCCCGCCCTGGAGAGCCTGCACATGGCCGAGACCGGAGTGTACGAGAAGCTCGTCCTGCCCGCCCGGTATGGTGCGGCCGAGCTGCCGCGCATCGACCTGGTCGATCTGACCCGGGAACAGCCCGAGCGCGGCCGCTGGCTGGCGCCACGGCTGGCCGCCGGGATGCGCCAGCGGCTCGAGCGCGGGGAGCAGTCGCTGCTGTTTCTGAACCGTCGGGGTTACGCGCCTTTGACGCTATGTCGTCATTGCGGTTATCGCTGCCAATGCCCCAATTGCAGCGCCTGGCTGGTCGAGCACCGCCTGTCGCAACGGCTCGCCTGCCACCATTGCGGGCACGAGGACAAGCCGCCCGCCACTTGCCCCGAATGCGGCCAGGCCGACTGCCTGGTGGCCTGCGGCCCGGGCGTCGAGCGGATCGCCGACGAAGTCGCGCAGATCCTGCCCGAAGCCCGCGTCGCGCTCGTCACCTCGGATACGCTGGGCTCGCCCGAGAAGGCGGCCGCCTTCATCGCCGCGGCCGAGGGCGGCGCGATCGACGTGATCGTGGGCACCCAGCTCGTCACCAAGGGCTTCCACTTCCCCGAGCTCACGCTGGTCGGCGTGGTCGATGCCGACCTGGGCCTGGAGGGCGGCGATCTGCGCGCGGCGGAGCGCACTTACCAGCAGGTGGCGCAGGTATCGGGGCGAGCGGGCCGCGGCGCCAAGCCGGGCGAGGTGCTGATCCAGACGCGCCACCCCGACGCACCGGTGATCGCGGCGCTGGTCGCGGGGGACCGCGACGCATTCTACGCCGCCGAGACCCAGGCGCGCCGCCACGCCGGCGCTCCACCTTTCGGGCGTTGGGCGGCGATCATCGTCTCGAGCGAGGACGAGGCCGAGGCGCGCGAGGCAGCCCGCCGAATTGGTGCCACCCGACCCGATCTGGCCGATATCGCCATCTACGGCCCCGCCCCGGCGCCGATGGCATTGCTGCGCGGTCGCCATCGGCACCGCCTGCTGATCAACGCCCGTCGCAGCGCCAGCGTGCAGGACGTGATCCGCACTTGGCTCGGCGGCCTCGCTTTCCCCCGCGGGGTTCGCGTGGGCGTCGACATCGATCCCTACAGCTTCGTGTGACTAAGCGCCGGCCAGGTGCAACCTCTACCGCATGGACCGCACCATCCAAGAGGTGGCGCGGGCAGCGTCACATTCATGATGAGACCCGCGCGCCGATCAAAATGACTGATCTTCCACCGGTTACGCGGACACCTTGGGCTAGCCCGTCAAGCGCTGCTCGGCGGGTCGGGGGTGAGATAACCCAGGGCCGAGGGCATGCGGTGCCGATTGTACTATCCTGCGATCTATCCGAGCAGGGCTTGGCGCGCTGCGACGTGCGTGGCCCGGCGGCATCGGTGGACGAGCTCGACCGGCAAGGTGGGGGGTCGGTTCATCGCGCTCGATTGCGTGAACGCAATCAAGGACTAGGTGCAGGGCCGCAGGCTCGTTGAGGTCCGGCCTCACCCGACCCCGCCGTGCTCGCCGATGCGACCGTCGCGCTTAAGGATTTCTCGCACCCCCGCGCCGAGGCGGCGCTGTGCCCACCGCGCCGAACTCCGATCCGCGATTATTCATTAGGGCTTTTCTGAGCGAAAGCCTGCCGCTCGCCAAGGCCCGCCGATTGAAGGCGTAGGGCAATCGTCGCCGCGACCGAACGAAGTCGGCCCAGAAACGGTTGCTGACCCGGCGTCGCGTTCAAGCGCGCAAGCGACAGCGCGGCGACCACCCCTTCCCCGGGAACCTCGATCGGCACTGCCAGACAGGTCAGGCCCTCGAGGACCTCGCCGTCGTCGACCGCCCAGCCGCGTTTCGCGGCAAGTTCGAGGCTCGCGCGGATCTCACCTGCATCCGTGAGCGTCCGCGAGGTTAGCGCGACGAATAGCTGGTTACCGGCCAGGTATGCGTCCCGCTCCTGGGCTGGAAGGTGCGCGAGGAGAACTTTGCCGATGCCCGAGCAGTAGCCCTCCAAGAGCATGTCCTCTCTTGTAAACAGGCAGGTCCCGGTCGGCGCCTCCTTGACCAGGTAGCGCACCATTTCTCCCTCCCAGACCCCCAGATGGACGGCGCTGCCGGCGGTGAGCGCAAGGCGGCGCATTGGCGGGCGAGCAGCCCGGCGGATCCGCGCGTGAAGTCCGGCCCGGGTTCCCACCCGGATGAGCGCTGGTCCGGCCATATAGTCGCCCCGCCCGATGCGGCTCAGAAAGCCGCGCGACACCAGCACAGCGATCAGGCGGTGCGCCGACGAGGGCGCGATCCCGATTGAGGCCGCGACGGCGGCGATGTCGAGCGGTCCGTCGGATTGCGCTAACCGCTCGAGCATCTCGAGGGCGCGCGAGATGGCCTGGGTACCCGCGTCAGTGCTACCTTGCATCCTCTCACATTGTGATACTTGCACGAGCGGATCAAGTTGCGTTGGTGCCACCACCTTGCAAGACTGCGACCATGACGGACACCGCCAGCCAACCACGCGACCACGCCACCCTCGCGCGAAGGATCCGATCGGCGTACGGCAGCGGCCCGGTCGAGCCCCTGCGCGACGGGCTCGCACCCGGCGACGGGGCGGGTGCGTACGCCGTGCAGGCGATCAACACAGAGTTCTGGCGGCAGCAGGGGCGGCGGGTAATTGGCCGGAAGATCGGTCTGACTGCCAGAGCGGTGCAGGCGCAGATGGGCGTCGACCAGCCTGACTACGGAGTGCTGTTCGAGGACATGGTCGTGGAGGAGGGCGGCACGCTCGATCCGGCCCGGGTGATACAGCCCAAGGCGGAGGCTGAAGTGGCTTTGATCCTCGGGCGCGATGTCGACGCCGTCGGGGCCACGGCCGCAGACGTAGCCGGCGCGGTCGCCTTCGCCGCGCCGGCGATCGAGGTAGTCGACAGCAGAATCGCCGACTGGAGGATCACCTTTGCCGACACGGTCGCGGACAACGGCTCATCCGCGTTCTTCGTCCTTGGGCGCGAGCGCAAGCCGCTCGATGGGCTCGATCTCTACACTTGCGGCATGGCACTGGAGGTGAACGGTGCGCTTGTCTCGCACGGCGCGGGGGCGGCCTGCCTCGGTCATCCCCTCGAGGCGGCCGCGTGGCTGGCTCGGACGCTCGCCGCAGCAGGCGAGCCCCTTCGGGCTGGCAACATCGTGCTGACCGGAGCGCTTGGTCCTATGGTGCCGATCCTTCCCGGAGACCGGGTCGAGGCGCGCATTGGCGGGCTCGGCTCCGTCTGCTTCGAATATGGCGTCAAGTAATGGCGCGGACCAAGGTGGCGATCATCGGTTCGGGCAATATCGGGACCGACCTCATGATTAAGGTCATGACCAAGTCCGACCTCTTGGAAATGGCGGCGCTAGTCGGGATCGACCCTGCGTCCGACGGGCTCGCGCGCGCCGCGCGCATGGGGGTGGCGACTACGGCGGAGGGGGTCGACGGGCTCGTCGCGCTGCCGGCTTGGCAGGATGTCGCCATCGTGTTCGATGCGACATCGGCGGGCGCGCACCGCCGGCATTCCGACCTCGTGACCGGAGCGGGGAAAGCGATGGTCGACCTGACCCCCGCGGCGATCGGGCCTTACGTTATCCCGGTCGTCAATGGCGGTCACTATCTCGACGGCACAAACGTCAACATGGTGACCTGCGGAGGCCAGGCCACGATACCAATCGTGGCAGCGGTCTCGTCGGTGGCGACCGTTCATTACGCCGAGATAATCGCCTCAATCAGCTCGAGGTCCGCAGGTCCGGGCACGCGTGCCAACATCGACGAATTCACCGAGACGACGAGCCGCGCCATCGAGCTGGTCGGGGGCGCCGCGAGGGGCAAGGCGATAATCATTCTCAATCCGGCGGAGCCACCGATGCTGATGCGCGATACGGTTTTCACGCTGTCGAGCGGCGCCGAGCCGGACGAAATCGAGGCTGCTGTCGAGGCCATGGTCGCGAAGGTCAAAGCGTACGTTCCGGGCTACCGCCTCAAGCAGCGCGTACTGTTCGAGCGATTCGGCTCGAACCATCCCGTCCGCATTCCCGGGCTCGGCACGTTCGAGGGGCTGAAGACCAGCGTGTTTCTCGAGGTCGAGGGGGCAGCGCACTACCTGCCGGCCTACGCGGGCAATCTCGACATAATGACGTCCGCTGCACTCGCGACCGGCGAGGCAATCGCGCTGCGCAGGCAAGCGACGGAGTTGGCATGATGGACGTAGGAGTAGGACAGAGGCTATACATCCAGGATGTCACCCTGCGCGACGGTATGCACGCAGTCCGCCACCGCTACGATCTGGACCGCGTTCGCTCAATTGCGGCAGCACTGGACGCTGCTGGGGTTGACGCGATCGAGATCTCGCATGGCGACGGGCTGAACGGATCGTCCTTCAACTACGGCTTCGGATCCCACACCGATTGGGAGTGGATCGAGGCCGTCGCCGATGTGACCAAGCGGAGCGTGCTCACGACCCTGCTGATCCCGGGGATCGGCACCATCGGGGAGTTGAGGCACGCCTACTCTCTTGGTGTGCGCTCCGTGCGAATTGCCACCCACTGTACCGAGGCCGACATCTCCAAGCAGCACATTTCGGCCGCCCGCGACCTCGGCATGGACGTCGCGGGCTTCCTGATGATGAGCCATATGGCTGAGCCAGATGCGCTCGCCCAGCAGGCGGCGCTGATGGAAAGCTACGGTGCCCACTGCGTCTATGTGACGGATTCGGGTGGGGCTTTGGACATGGACGGTTACCGGGCGAGGCTGGAGGCATACGACCGCGTGCTGCGGCCGGAGACGCAGCGAGGCGTTCACGCCCACCACAATCTGTCGCTCGGCGTGGCAAACTCGCTCGTCGCGGTGCAAGCGGGGGCCGTCCGGGTCGATGCGAGCCTTGCCGGCATGGGCGCGGGGGCGGGCAACGCGCCGCTGGAGGTCTTCGTCGCCGCCGCCGACCGGAAGGGATGGAGGCACGGCTGCGATCTCTTCGCGCTGATGGACGCCGCCGAGGAACTCGTCAGGCCTCTTCAGGACAGGCCGGTGCGCGTTGATCGGGAAACGCTCAGTCTCGGCTACGCGGGGGTTTACTCGTCCTTCTTGCGCCATGCTGAGCAGGCCAGCGCCGATTATGGGGTCGACACGCGCGCGATCTTGGTCGAGCTCGGGCGGCGCGGGATGGTCGGTGGGCAGGAAGACATGATCGTCGACGTGGCGCTCGACCTGTCGGCCGCCTCGCCCCAGGAACGCTCAGCAAGCGAAACAGACTTGCGAGCGGACCGGCATCCTGCAGTTGTGCGATATGAATAGCGCCAAGACGGCGGATCGAGCGGACACCGCCCCGCCCGATCCCCGTTGCGTCTACACCAACTCGCGACATGCCGCGCGATCCCGCGCGTCGGCGTTTGGCAGGTCGCCGCGACTTGCCTCGACCAGCCGAAGTGACGGGACTGCACCGCCGCTTCATACTCGTCGGACGGTTCTCATAGGCAATTGTCGAACCGATCGCGGACCTGGGAGAGCGCGAGGGTGGCTCAATCTCGCTCTGGATCAACGGGCAAGCAAGGCAGAGCGCTGACCTCTTTCGAACTGATCTGGAACTGCGGCGAGATCGTCGAGCATCTGGGTCGCTAGGGTTCGGCTGGAACCGAGCGATCTCATCGACGCGGCCGCCCCGGCCGCGGCCGGTCCGCTGACGCGCGGCGACGGTGGGAGCGCTCATCGACCGGCTCTCTGTGGGTCGGGTGACGATCTTTTCGTAACCGCATCTCTGCTTGGGAAAACTGGCGTCGGTCGCGTCCACCCCGGCCCAGCGGAGCCCGCCACCACCGGCCAAATGCGCGACGTCAACGACGCCTGACCAGCGGAATGCCCGCACGGACCGCGCGATAGTGGTTCCGCCCCACCTTGCCGCATTTCGGCCATTGACGGGAGAGCTGCCAAGACGATACGAATGTTGCAACATCAAACGTTCATACTTCCATCGGAAGGTATCAAGCATGGTCAATTTAGAGGTTGCGCAAGACGTCGTGAAGCTGTTCAACGGGCGCTTGCAGGCGCTAGACCAACCGCTCAAGTTCCCGCACAAGGTGGCATTCGACTTCGGTGCCGCCGGGGTGGTCGCGGTCGACGGCCGGACGGGCCCGCTGGTCGTGTCCGAGGGCGGCGGCGACGACGCAGATACGAGAGCAACGATCGACCTGCAGAGCTTCCAATCGTTGGTGAGCGGCAAAGCCGCGGCCCCGGCACTGATGCTCAAGGGCAAGCTGAAGGTCAAAGGCAATATCGCCCATCTGGTGAAGCTGAGGAACGTGATTGCATCAGAAGCCTAGATGACGAGACGCAAGAAGAGCAATCCGTCCGAGCAAATCCTGATCAGGGAGGTGAGGCTCACCGCGGCCATGCTCAAGCGCGAGTACGAGCAGTTCACCAAGATCCATGGACTATCGACCACTCAATTCTTCGTACTTCGCGCCGTCCGGTCAGCCGGCAGCGCCGCGCCCGTGGCGGAAATCCGCAAACGGCTGCCCTCGCAAGCCCCCGACGTCAGCCGCCTGATCGATCGCTTGGTGCGCGCCAAGTTGGTGGACCGAAGGGAGGGTGACGACCGGCGCACGATGTTGGTAACGCTCACGCCCAGCGGCGAGATGCTGCTGGACGAAGTCGAGCGTGCCGTCGCGAGCCGGAGCGACACGCTCTTTTCCCATATGTCTCCTGAAGACCAAAGTACCCTTATCGAGCTGCTGCAGCGCGCGCGGGGGTCCGGTTGAGCGCTCCCGAGTTGCGCAGGTCATGCGCTTAGCGCCCGTGCGACGTCGGCACGAGCCTCAGCACCATCTGCAAGTATACGCTCGCGCCAGTGCTGCGAGATCAGCCCGAGTATCTCTCGCTGGAACGAGGGTCGCTCACGCACCTGCCCGAACCAGCGCGCCACTGCAGGGGCGCGCGTGAGGAAGAGGTCCGCGTAACCCCATTGGTCGACGCACTGGACGTACGGAACGAGGGCGATGTCCGCCAATGTGAAGTTATCGCCGACCAACCAGCGTCGGCCGTCTAGCGCCTTCTCCATCCTGTCGAACGTCTCGCTGAACACGAGGAACGAAGCCCTGACGTCGGGCGCCTCGAAGCCCTCGTCCAAGATCCTGAGTTGCCGCGCACGGCGGACGGGATCAGGCAGCTTGCCGATCGCAGCCCGCGCCTCTTCGATCCCCCGGCTGAGGAACTGTCGGCGGAGCGACACGGCCCAAGTCAGCGCGCCGTTGGCCGGGTGCAGTTTCTCGTCCACCAGCTTCGTCCAGATCCGCATCGCGACCCGGGCGCGAGCGTCGCCCGGCCGCAAGGAGCGGTCGGGGAATACCATGTCGAGGTATTCGTTGATCAACGTGGACTCGATAATCGGATCGCCATCGTGCACGAGGGTGGGCACCACGCCGTTGGGGTTAAGGCGCAGGTACGCAGGGTTAAGGTTCTCCTTCTTTATGATATCGATGACATGGGACTCGTAGGGGAGCGACTTCTCCCCGAGGACCAGCCGCACCTTTTGCGCGCAGGGTGCGAGTTCGGCATGGTAAAGCTCAAGCATCGTACCACTCCCAAGAAAGCAATATCGCGATCACGCCCACCCCCCGGCGTAGGGAACGACCTGTCCAGTGATGAACGCCGCAGAATCGCTCATCAGGAAGGCGACCGCCTCCCCCGCCTCCGGTGGCGCGGCGAGTCGCCGCAGCGGCACCGCCTCCAGCACTCGCCCATACGCCTCCGGGTCGTTCCGCGGGCTCGATGGGTAGTAGGTCGGGTTCTCCACGAAGTTGCCGGCAAGGGCGTTGATCCGCGCACCGCTCGCCCGGCGAGGCGCGGGTGTTGGGCCAGCACCTCGGCTCCGGAGCTCCGCAGCGCCACCACCGACGGTTCGCAAAGAAAAACGTCCGCCTTGGCGATGAGGACCCGCTGGCGCACCACCGGATCTTGCCGTCAGCGAAGAAAGAAGGCGGTTGTCACCTCGCAAAACTCCCTTGGATGCTCCGCCATGCACCAGTGGCCACATTGCGACATGATGTATCCCCGGCAGTCGGGTATGATTGAGATCATCTCGAAGTTGCGTTCCAGAGGGACCATGGTGTCGTTTCGGCCGGCGATGACCAGGGTCGGCATGGGCAGCGACCTGAACGCTTCCTCGGGAAAGTAGAGCCCGTTTCGCGCGGCCCATGCCATCGTGCTCCTATATGCAGCTTTGGCAGCCGGTCGGATCGACATCTCGTAGCGATACTGAACGAACTCGTCCGGCGGATCGAACCGGTAAGTCAGCGTCGCGATGAGACGACGCATGCCCTCGAGCGTGTCATCATATGCGGTCAAGCTGCCGGTGTTCTGCCGGTTGCGGGCCATGTCTTCCGCCGTCACGTTTGCAGCGCCCGACATGAGACAGAGCTTCGCGACCAGATCGGGCCGGTCGACCGCCACGCCCATGGCGGTGGTCCCTCCCATCGAATTTCCGACGATCAGGACGCTGGTTAGGTCGAGCGCTTCGAGAAAGGCCACCATATGACGCGTGCGCGCCTGCTGTGAGTACTCGAACGACTCTGGATCGGGCTGATCCGTGAGTCCGAACCCAACCATGTCGGGCACAATCACCCGGAAGTGCTTTGCATAGAAGTCCATCGTGTCGGCGAAATTGGCCCTCCCGTCGGCCCCCGCACCGCCGCCATGGACGAGAACGAGAGGACGTCCCTCCCCCTCGTCCAGATAGTGTGTGCGGATGCCGCCGGCATCGACGTAATGGCTCTCGAACCTGCGGAAATCCTCAAACGCCACTTCGGTCCTTTCCTTCTGGCTTCTGGCTTCTGGCTTCTGGCAGGCCTTTGCCGTTCCAACGAGGGTCTAGGTCGACCACACTCCTGCGACAAGAAGAAAGATGTCGTGACAACCTGTGTTTATACATCTAATTGGGTTAGAGGTCGGACGCAGCCATCGTTCGGCGTCACTCAGGAGGCCCAATGCTCTATCCACGCGACCCCGTGCCGCCCTTCAGATCGGAACTCGTAAATGGCGGGTCATGGGATCTCGCCGAACGCACGCCGACCAATTTCGCGATGATCGTGGTTTACCGAAGTTTTCACTGCCCGATCTGCAAGTTACACCTCACTGCGCTCAACGAGCGCGCGCCTGAACTCGAGTCGCTTGGCCTCGACATATTGGTTACCTCCGCAGACACGCGGGAACGCGCCGAGCGGGCGCGTGAGGAATGGGGCCTGACGCGACTCACCATCGGTCACAGCCTCGATTTTGCGATGGGTCACAGCTGGGGGCTCTACATCTCGGACAAGCGGAGTGAGGCCGAACCTGCGCTGTTCTTCGAACCGGGCCTGTTCCTGGTGAAGCCGGATCTGACGCTGTTTTACACGAGCATCCAGAACATGCCGTTCGGACGGCCCGAATGGGGCCAGCTCATTATGGCGCTTAACCGCATTCTGGAGCTCGATATCCCTGCCCGGGGCCAGGTGAAGCTGCCTCATCATGCGTTGGAAACAGTTTCGCATTGACCAACGCATACCCCAGTCTGTAATTTGCCGAGAAAACCGCTAGGGCAGCAAAAGAGCCGCGATCTCGTGCGATGGCTTTATGATAGGAGAGACGACATGGCGTCCGCGCAGATCCACACCTACGAGGACGGCACTCACCGGCCGAAATGGATGGCGCACCTCGTCCTGGCGACACGCGACAAGAAGCGCCTGGCCGGATGGTACGCGAAGGTGTTCGGAACGAAGAACTTCCTGAACGACGGCCCAATCCTGTTCACGTCGTTCGACCAGGAGCACCATCGCATCGCGTTCGTGGAGATGGCCAACGCGGTGCCCCCCGACGGACGGCAGCACGTCGGCATGATGCATGTCGCCTTCTCCTATGGCGCCTACGCACTGAAGGAATTGCTCGAGACCTGGGAGCGCCTGAAGGCTGACGGCATCGAGCCGCGCGCCGCAGTCAACCACGGCACGACCTGCTCGCTCTACTACATCGATCCTGACGGCAATGAGATCGAGCTCATGTCCGAAAACTTCGCCAGCATCCAGGAGGCCAACGAATGGTACGCAAAGGGCTTGTTCGACAAGAACATGTTCGGCAAGAACATCGATCCGCAAGATCTGCTCGACCGGCTGCGGGCCGGCGAGCCCGCCAAGGACCTGCAATATCCGGCCCGCACGGCGGCTGACTGGCCGCCGATGGGTGAGGTCGCCCCCAGAGCACTCAACAACAGACACAACGCGATCCGCAAGGTGGTGGAGCAAAACGGATGGCTCGGTGGAACCGGCTCGCCATCGAGCGCCGAGCCAGCGAACGCGACGACGGCCCATGACATCGTCAGCATCCTGAGGTCACGCTTCGCCGCCGCTGCGGACGAGCAGTTCGGGAACTGCGTCGTGTTCGATCTCGGCAGGGACGGCGCGGTGAGTGTGGACGGTCGAGCGGCCCAAGTCGAAGTAGCCGAGGGTCACATCGAGTCGCCAGATGTGCTGGTCAAGATCGCCCTTCGCGACCTCGACCAGCTTCTAGCCGGCAACGTCGAGGCAACCGACCTGATGATGGACGACAGAATTGAGATCGATGGGGACCTTATGGTAATGCTGCGCATGCGCGACATCCTGCGAGGCACCGTGGCTGAAGCGGCATGAGGCCGGCCCCGGCACGGCATGACGGGAACTTCGGAATCGCATTGCTCGAGGAAGTTGCGCGAACCGGAGGATCCCTGAAACACGACTGCTCGGCGTTACTCCGCCGCTTCCATCTCTCGCGAACAGATTACTTCGTTCTGCGCGCGACAAGGTGCATCACGGGCCGGTCCGCTGACCGTGACAGCATCGGTGCTCTCATTGCGGAGCGTGGCCCCTTGGTAGACCGGGCGCTCGACCGGCTCCGGGAACGCGGTCTGGTGACTCTCGACCCGACCCGTTGTGCCTATCTCAGCGAGGCTGGCCAGAGCCTGCTGGATCGCCTCGATCCACAGTTCCGTGGCTGGTGCGAGAGCTGGTCAGGAAGGATATCGTCATCAGAGCGACTCGCCTTCGTCAATCTGCTGCGGTCAGCACGTGCCAGCCGTGGACGGCTTCATGAAGTTGCGCCTGTCGGAAATGCCGAGACGCCGATCGCGAGCTTTTGACCGCAAAATCGCGTCTGAGCCCGAATGGTCGGCGGCGCCCCCTCGCCGACCTCCCGAAGATCTTTCTACCGTCGCTGCAGGCGAAGTGACGGATCTTCGCGCGGATTTCCTGCGGAAGCATTGACCCGGCCTTAATCCGCACCGCGCCTCTAAGCCGCCACCCAGCCGGACCTCTCCGGGACACGAAATTGATCGAGGCGGCCATAAGGGCGCGTGGAGTATTGTCATGCTTCACGCGATGCCGCCAATCGGGGCCAGCGGCACCCTTGCGCCGGACGGGGCCCGCCTGGCACGACATTCTCTCTGCGTCGCGTGGAGCGAGAGATCTTCGGGCCCAAGGCCTGGCATGTGGTCTTTACCGTTTAGAGCGGCTGATGCGGCTTCACGGGCTGAGGGCGCGTCCACGCCGCCGTGGCCCGCCCAAGGATGAAGGCCGAGATGACCGCCCAGCTCGTCACCGACGCACTGATGATGGCGATCTGGCGGCGCGGTAGACCCGACGCCTCACGCAACGCCGCTCGACGTTAAGCTATCTCAGCCCTGGACGCCATCATCGCCGATCTCGGCGCGCGCGGCGCCCAGTTTGTCACCTGGCAGCCCCCACGACGCGCCGAGCCGCTGCCGCTCGATCCCGACCTCTCCACCTGGCGCCACCGCATCGACCACCTCGTCTGCAAGCCCGAACAGTTCGCCCGCAGCGCCATGCCCGCCGACCGCACCGGCCACCGCTTCCCGGCCATCATCCAGCTCGCCGCAGCCGTCATCAACTCACGCTAGGATCTGCCCATTCCTCAGTGCACGAACCTGGCGACCACGTCGCGGTAGCTGCGCGAGACCTTCACCTCGGCGCCGCTTTCCAGCACGAGGAAGCACTCGCCATTGGTGTGCGGCTTGACCTGGCGGACCTGGTCGAGGTTGACGATGGTGGAGCGGTGGACGCGCTGGAAGGTCTTGGGGTCGAGCCGGCGCTCCAGGTCCTTCATGGTCTCGCGCAGGATCAGCGAATTGTCGCCGGTGTAGATGCACATGTAATCGCCCGCGGCCTCGATGTGCTCGATCGAGCCGACGTTGACCCGGAAGATCTTGCCGCGGTCCTTGATGTTGATCAGCTTCTCGTAACGCCCGGCGCCGGCCGCCTCGCTGTCGGCGTCGATTTCACCGAGGCTGTCGGGAGAGATCTCGGCGAGCACGTCCTTGAGCTTGCCCGCCTCTTCCGCCGAGCGCTTCTCGGTGAGCCTGGTGCGCACGCGCTCCATGGTGTCGGCGAGTTTGTCCACGTCCACCGGCTTCATCAGATAATTGACCGCATTGGCCTCGAAGGCGCGGATGGCGTGTTCCTGGTAGGCGGTGACGAAGACGAACAGCGGCGGCTCGATCTCCATCACGCCCTTTACCACCGAGAAGCCGTCGAAGCCGGGCATCTGGATGTCGAGGAAGACCAGATCGGGCTTCTGGGTCTTGATCGCGCGGATCGCCTCGCGGCCGTTGGCGCAGGTATCGATGATCTCGACATCGGCGAACGGCTCGAGGCGCAGTTCGAGACCCTGGACGGCGAGTTTCTCGTCATCGACGATGATCGTGCGTATGGTCATGTAAAGCTTCCAACTTCGCGTTTGCGGGGTTCGTCCGCCAGGATCGTCATGCCGCTGCGCATCACCTCGCTTGCCCGGGTCTCGTCTTCTTCGGCGCGCTCGAGCGGGATTTCGATGATCACCGTGAACCCGCCGTCGGGCGGGGTCTCGATGGCGAAGCGGTGATCGCTACCGTAAGCCTGGCCCAGCCGCTCCCGGATATTGGCTAGGCCCACGCCTGTCGAGGTGGACCTGGGGTGCGGCAGGCGCAACTCGCCGTCATTCGTGCACGGCGCACCCGGACCCGTGTCGCTGACCGTCAGCCGGACCCGCTGACCGATGACCTGCGCCGAGAGCCGGATGCGCGCGCCATCTTCCTGCGTCGAGACCGCATATTTGATGGCGTTCTCCACCAGCGGCTGGAGCAGCAGCGAGGGGATGCAGGCTTCGGCAGCGGCAGGATCGATGCGGAACTCGGTCCGCAGCCGCTCCTCGAAGCGCATCCGCTCGATTTCCAGGTACAGTTTCAGCGTGTCGACCTCCTGCGCCACCGTCACCTTGCCGCCGGGCTGGGTGACCAGCGTGTGGCGCAGGAAGCTGGAGAGCCGGGTGAGCATGGCGTTGGCCGCCTCGGTCTGCTTCAAGAGCACCAGCGTGCTGATGGAGTTGAGCGTATTGAACAGGAAGTGCGGGTTGAGCTGGTAACGCAGCATGGCCAACTGGGCGCTGGTGGCCTGCGCGCCCAACCGCTCGAGCCGGTCGGCCTGCTCCTCCACCTGGAGGAAGTAGTTGATGGCGTAATACAGGCCGGTCCAGGCCGCGAGCAGCGTCAGGTCGAGGTAGAACACGCCGAGCAGGAGGCTCACGAAGCTGACATCGCTGCCGGCCTGGTAGAGATCGAGCACCCAGCCGTTGATGAAGGCCGAAACGGCGACCGCCGCGGCCAACACCAGCACTGTCGCGCCCCAGGTGACCAGGGGGCGGTAGTTGATCAGCCGATTGTAGGCCACCGACAGCAGGGTGCTGACCGAAAAGCCGGTGACGGTGGCGATGAAGATGATGATGAAGAAATCGAGCGGCCGCTGGTTGGCCAGGCTCGAACTGGCGCGCACCAGCATCGCCCCGCCCCAACCGACCAGCTGCAGCCGCCAGAAGGCCCGGGCCTTGTTGGCGAAAAAGGGTGCCGGTTGAAAGGGCAGCATCGCCATGGCCGTGCGTTGTAGCGCAAGCCGCGTCATCGCGTCAGCCGCTTTCGCCGAGTGGATAGCTGGGCGAGGCGCCCGCCCGGCGCGGCTCGCCGAGGCGAGCAATTACCCGCGGCTCGCGGAAGCTAGGAATTGCGCGCCGCCGCGATCGCCTGGCCGATCCGCTCCGCGCCGACCGCGCCGGTGAGCGCTTCATCGCCCACGATCCAGCTCGGCGTGCCGGTGAGCCCAAGCGCCTGGGCGAGCTGGGCATTGCCCTGCAGCTGGGCATCGAACTGCCCGAGCGCGATCGCCGCGCGCGCCCGATCGAGATCGACCCCAGCCTGGCGCGCGGCGGCCGCGATGGTCTCGGCGGTGGGGCGGCCGGCGGCGAACATCGCGGCGTGGAACGCAGCGTAGCGGCCCTGCTGCGCGGCGGCGAGCGCCATCCGCGCGGCGTCGGCGCTCTCGGGCGTGAGGATCGGATATTCGCGCACCACCACCCTGAGATCGGGGTTGGCGGCGATGAGCCGCTGCACGTCGGGTAGGCTGGAGCGACAGAAGCCGCAGGCGTAGTCGCTGAATTCCACCAGCGTGATCGTGCCCTGCGGATTGCCGAGCACTGCGCCGGGATACGGGGTTTCGTACTCGCCCCGCAGCGGCGCCAGGCGCGCGCGTAGCTCGCGCTGCTGCAGCACTGCCATCGCCTCGGGCAGCACCTCGGGGTGGGTCAGCAGATATTCGCGGATCCCGGCCGCTCCCGCCTGGCCGGCGCGGTGCCCGCCGAGCCCGGACCAGGCGAACAGCGCGGCGCCGACAAAGCCGGCGACAAGCGCGAGCGCCGCCGTGATGACCGGACGCCCTGCCGCCATGCCTCAGTTCTGCCGCTGCTCGTCGTCGCGCTCGATCAGGGCGCGCGCCTGCAGGGCAACGTCCTGGGCGCGGATCCAGTCCGGCGTACCGGGGGGCAGGGCATGTTCGGCGGCGGTGGCGCTGGCCAGAGCGGCGCGCGGATTGCCGCTCATCACCTGCTGTTCGGCGCTGGCGAGCTGCGCGCGCGGGATATCGCCCTGCGAGCCGTAGACCACCCCCAGCTGGTACCAGGCGAAGGGATTGTCGCGATCGCGCGCCACCGCCGCGCGCAGCACGTGCTCGGCCTCGTCCAAGTGCGCCTCGTCCTCGGTGGCGATCAGCGCGTGCCCGAACAAACTGGCGATCAGCGGGTCGTTGCCGGTCAACCGAACCGCGCGGCGCAGCGGCTCGATCGCCTCGTCGGGCCGACCCGATTCGAGCAGCACCTGGCCGGCGAGCTCGAGGAAATAGGGGTTGTTCGGGTCCTGCGCGATCAACGCCTCGGTCTCCGCTAGCGCCTCCTCGATCCGCGCCTGTTTGTGAAACGCATAGGCGCGGGCGTAGCGCGCGGCGACGCTGGTCATGTGCTGGGGATAGGCCTGCAGCGTGCGCGCCGGCTCGGCAAGATAGCCGTAAAGCTTGGCCTTCACCTGCTCGAAGCGGGCCTGTTCGCCGGCGTCGGGGGCGCGGTCCCAGGCGGGGTCGAGCTGATAGACCTCGGTCAACCGCGCGATGCGCGTGCCCGAGAGGGGGTGCGTGCGGGCGAACTCGGCTTCCTCGGTCTGCTGGTAGCCGTAGCGAAACTCCAGGTTCTGCAGCTTGCGGAAGAACTCCAGGCTGCCCTTGCCGGTCATCCCCGCTTTGGAGAGGTATTCGGCGCCGGCCGCGTCGGCGCTGGCCTCCTGCGTGCGCGTGAAGGAGAGATAGGAGCCCATCGCCGCCTGCTGACCGAGCGCCATCGCCCCCATTGCCGCATCGCCCGCGCCGGCGAGTGCTGCAGCGACCCCGGCGAGCATCGAGAGCAGCTGGATCTTGCCTGCCTTACCCGCGCCCTCGGACATGCGGTTGACATGGCCGCCGGTGATGTGGCCGAGCTCGTGGGCGAGCACGCCCTGCACCTCGTTGGCGGTATCGGCGGCGTTGATCAGCCCGGAATGGATGTAGACCCGCTGCCCGCCGGCCACGAAGGCGTTGATGGACGGGTCGTTGATGAGGATCACCTCGACCTGCCCGCGGCCCAGGCCCGCCGCCTCGGCGAGCGGATCCATCAGGTCCTGCAGCAGCTGCTCGGTCTCGGCATCGCGCAGGATGCTCTGCGCGGTCGCGGGGCGGGCGACGAGCATCGTCAGCGCGAGGACGGCGAGCACGCTCGCAATGAGGCGGCCGATCGGGCCGGTCCGGAGGCGGCATAGGCGGGTCATGCGTGCCCATGGCTAACGCATCGGCGGCTGAACGCAATCTGAAGCCCGCTTTCCTCGTCGGTCGCACGGCGGGCTTGGTGCGGGCGGATACCTCGCTGCGGCCGGGGATCTGCCCCGGCGCAACTTCGTTCGCGCAGCTCAGCCCGCCGGCGGCGTCTGGTCTACCTTCTCCACCACCCTGATGATCTGCTCGGTCTCGCCCCCGGGCGTGAAGCCGAGCGCGTGGAGGAACTGCTCGCCCACCGCGAAGCTGTCGCCCAGCCACAGGGCGACGCCGGCGGCGCGGATCGAAGCGATCGCCGCTTCCTCGGCGGCGGTGAGCGCCTCGCCGGCCACGGTGCGCAGGAACACCGCGGCGATGCGGCCCGGATAGGTGCGCACCGCCTCGGCAAAGGCGGGCACGTCGCCCTGCGTGTCGTCGCCGATGAGGGCAAAGCGCAGTTCGGGATAGAGGCCCAGGATGGCCTTGATGGCCTCGCGCTTGTGGGTCCCGTGGCTGGCCGATCCGAAGGTGGCGCGGTTCAGGCCCCAGTCGCGCAGCAAGAGCGGCCCGAGCGGCAGGCCCTTCGCGCGCTGGAACGCGACCAGGTAGGCAAACAGGTTCCACGGGGAGGACGAGACGTAGAAGAACGGACGGTGCGTCGCCGTGATGCTCTTTTCGGACCTGCGTTCGCCCGTTTGCTGGTCAGCGGCAAGAACCTCGCCGCCTCCCAGCGCCCCATAGAACGGGGCGGCGCCGGGGACGATCTCCCGCTCGGTAGGCATCTGGGCGAGCACGCGGCGCCAATTGCGCGCGAAGTTGCGCCAGCCGCCGGTGATGCCGGTCTCGATGATCACGTCGTCGATGTCGGAGATCACTGCCAGCCGGCTGTCGAGCCCCGGCGCCAGGATATGGGCGGTGGCCCCGGCCTGGCCGCCGTCCGCACCGATCCAGGTAAGCTCGGCCGCCTCCCACGCCGGGTGCCGGGGCAGGTCCCAGGCCGGTTCGAGTGGGCAATCGAACCGGACGAAGCCTTCGGCATCGCTCGCCGCCTCGGCCGCCAGCAGGGTTTCGCCCGGGCCATCGACCCGCAAGACGACCCTGAGACCGGCAACTTCGCGCGAGGCAAACTGGCCCAGCATGGTGCCAATCGCGCGCAAGCGGTTGGCGCCCGGCTCGAAGTGGCGGGCCGATTGCCGCAGCGCGCGCGCGGTCAGCTGCAGGCGGTGGCGGCTGCGAAAACCGAAATAAGGCTGCACGTGAACCGGAGCTGGGTGAAGCAGAGCCATGGCGGGTGCGGCTAGCGCCCCCCACGTCGGAGGGACAGAGGTTTCGCGGCGGCGGGTTGTGTGCGGCTCGGGTGGAGGCACTGGGCCAGCAGGGTTCGCGCAGTAAGGCAGATCAGAACCGCCTCACCGCGCCACCGCCTCACCGCGCCGCCGGCAGCGTGCTCGCTTGGCCATGCCATGCTTGGTCGAACAGGGGGCGCGGTAGTCGTCCCGCCGATGGCTGTCGTCGCGGCGTGAGGCAAATGGGGCCTTGATGCGGGCCGCGGCGGCGCCCGGCTCGCCGGTTCGATCGTTGCGAGTACGCCAGGGCCAGTGCGGCGGCGGGTCTGTCGATCGGCCAAGCGGGTGGTCGGCCGACACCCAGTGCGTGTCGGGAGAGCGGGTCCATCCGGAGGGCCGCAAGCAAGCTCGCCGCACATGCCGTCTACTTTGCGGGCTTTGCATCACATCGGCGCCCGGCGCTTCGCCCAGCTCCGGGAGTTTTGCGCCCGTCGGGGGCGGCGGGCGATGGGTTCGCAGCAATCGTCCCGGCGCGTGTAGCGCCATTCCCCGCCCGCAGTGTGAACCGGGTTCTCCTGACCGGCATCGTAGCGGGGACCACCTGAGCATTCGCCATGCGCTTGCCCCCGCTTCTGTCGGAAAACCATTCAAGCCAACGCCTTCAGGTCCCCGCAGACTGCTGCACTGGAGCTGTCTGCCGCCGGGCAAGCCACCGGCACCCGCCAGCTGAGCGCGACCTTGCCCGCGGGAGTGCTGATCAGGTGAGCCGTCGGCCGGTTCTGCGATCCTCTATCCGGCCTGATCCGAGCGAACTACGCGCACAAGCGCGCGTGGCCGCGCCGGCCAATGCCGCCGCGCGCGCCGGTCAATTCGGCAGGCGGCCGGCGGCTCGCTCGTAGAGCCTGCTGCCGCGCTTCACCTCGCCCAACACAACGGGCGCGCCGGCGGGTGTGCAGGCGACCGCGACCAGCGCGAATTCTGCGTCAGAAGCGTCGATTTCTGCCAGGTCCAGCGGTGCAAGCGCGGGCAGCATGCGCGTTCGCGCTTTCATCGGATCCTTGGTCTTGGATCCGGTTGGAAGCTGTGCAAGTGCCTGGGCGGCAGCATCGGGTGCGGGGCCTTCAGCGGGCTCGGCCTGGGCGTCATCGGCTGCATCGTGGATCGCCTGGCCGAGTTCGGCCAACAGGTCCTCGATCATGGCGCAATCGGCCTCCTCCTTCCAATTGATGACGCCGAATACGAAGTCGATCGTGCCGCCGCCACGCGAGAACGGCAGCAGGATCCCGCGATAGAGGATGGTCTTGGCCCGCTGATTGACGAATTCCGCTTCGAACCCGATGGGCTCCGGGCTGACGAGAGCCTTCAGATAGTGTCTGGCGATGCGTACCAGCAGCGAGCGCTCGGGCATGCACGAGACGCACGACACGCTATCGCCCTGGACGCCGCATTCGGCGGCAAGGCTATCGCCCAGGAAGGCGATCCTCGGGTCGTGCGGACTGCAGGTCACATCGAGTAGCACGCCGAACGGCGCGAGAGCGGGATGGTCGCCGGGCCTCAGATCGGCGATCGCCGGTAACCGATGGGCGCCGAGCAGGGCAATCCATAGCTCGTAGGCGCGCACCTGCATGCGCCGCTCGTGCGGGCCGACGTGCTCGGGCGGCAGTTCGCCCTCGCATTCGCCGCGATCGAGCGCAGCCGCGGCCGGCGCCTGTACGGCAGGTGCGGCGATTCGCCCGGCGGCCGCAGCCGGCCGCTGTCCCAAGGTATCGATTCGCAAGGCCAGCTCCCGCAACGGCCAGATCACTTTGCCGTATTGCGGTAAATTGATCGTTAAGTCCGCCGAACGATCTCGTTTGCCGCCGCCCAGCGCCACTGCTGGCACCCATGTCCTGATCCGCAACCGGGCTGGCGCCTGGTGCGGTGGCGCATTGCTTGCACTTTGTCCCCAGCGCCATCGCATCGGCCTCCGCCGACGCGGCGCACGGGCTATCCGGATCGCACAATCGCGAATGGATGTCGGACACGAAGGCCATATTGCCCGCTGCGCTTCCAAACGGGCGCGCTGCTCAAAAAAAGTGAGCCGCAGCGTGACAGGGGTCCCATGGCACGCGTTAGCAACTCGAGGTCAAGCGGGCGCTAAAGCCTTGCCGCGACTAGGTAACCCTACCGATTCTCGCGGGCAGGGAAATGCGCTAGCCATACCGCCGGACGATGCGTGGGAGTGGTTGGTTGCAATACGATCCCAAGTTCAGGCCCACTTTCAGGCCCGATGCCGCGCCGGCGCCGGTGACTGGGGGTGAGGGGACATTGGCCGGATTGGCCGAGTTGGTGCGGGCCCACCTGGGCTGCGAGATGGTGGTGATCTGCCTGGCCGCGCCCTTCGCCGACCTACTGGCGGCGGATGGGCTCGCGAATGGGGCCGGTGGGGCGGGGTTAGCGGGATCGGCGGAACCCATCGGCGCCGTCGCCCGGGATCGGGCACTGCCGCGGGCGCAAGCGGCACTTGCCGATCCGGCGCGGCTGACCCATCCGGTCGGGGCGGTCGACCGGGGCTTTGCCTTCTATGCCGGTCTGCCGCTCCGCCTCGCCTCGGGCCAGGGGCTCGGCACGCTCGCCGCGCTCGATCGCACACCGCGCAAGCTCCTCGCGAACGAACTGGCAACATTGCGGATGCTGGCGGGGATCATCGTGCAGCTGGCCGAATTGCGGCTGGCAGTCGCCGGTGGTGGTGTGGCTGGCGAAGCAGGCGCCTAGGCCGCGCCGCCGCTCCGCCAGAGCTGGCCGCGCCGGGTGAGCGCGGCGTCGATCAGCTGCGGAACCGGGCCGGCGCCGATCAGCAGCGCCTCGTACATGATCAACCCGTCCTCCTGGAGCCGCGCCGCGGCCTCGACGAACACCCGGTCGGGCACCCGCTCGGGCAGCGTCTGGGGGGTGACCGTGAGCGGAAAGGGCCATTCGCGGCGCAATTGCTCGACGATCGCGCGCCGGGTGCTGTCGAGCGCGTCGGGATGCGACCTGAGGTTCTCGTCCATGCGCGGCCCGCCTCCCGCGGGGTGATGCCAGCTTGCCTGAAGACCGCGTTGTAACCGCGCGAGGGTGAAAAGGCACGCCTTCCAGCTGGGTTTCGGCGGGCTGTGCCAGCAAGGAACGGAAGACGCCCGGATTGGGCATGCTAGTATTCGCAAGGTTCAGCCAAAGAGCGGTAACGAGCCAGCAGTCCTATGTGATCGCCTGTATTTGATCGGCCAAGATCGGTTTGGTAGGTAGCTGAGGTTGTGCTATCACAATCCTGCCCGGGGGCCAAGATAATCACCGATAATCAACTCTTTGATAACGGAGGCTGTTATGCCGTCCTTGGCGCCGCTTGGCCGATCGGCGAAAGCTGTGGTTTGTTGCATCGTAGTTTGCATGCCGTTCCTTGCCGGTGGTTGTGCCTATCGGCCGCAGGTTACGCGAATGGCGGTCGACTACAACGAGTTCGTCGCCCAGACCACGAACCAGCAGACTGTTCTCAACATCCTGCGTGCCAGAGAACGCGAGCCAATGCATTTCACGAGCTTCTCGGAGGTGTTCGGCACCCTCAGTAGCACGGGAAGCGCTGCTCTGGGCGCCAGCTTCCCGGGCGATGGACGGACCATCGAGGCGACCAGCGGCACCGAGGTGACCACGAACGGGGCCGGAACGCTCACCGAGACGGTCACAACTGCCGCGCGCACGCTTGGCGACAGCCTGGCGGACACCTCGTTTTCGCCCAGCCTGGGCGTCGAGGTAAGTTCGGGCACCGACTTTCGGATCGCCGCCAACGCCACCGACGATTTCTACCGCGGGATCCTGAGCCCGGTGTCCCCGGGTACGGTGATCCACTTCCTGCGCCAGGGGTATCCGGCCGACCTGTTGAGTCACCTGCTCGTCAGCCGCCTGGAGTTCTGGGTCAAACCCGAGCAAGGCGGCGACGAGGCGCAGCTGGTCTACCTCGCCACCCTGGACAATGATCCGGATAACCATGCCAAGGCCGCCGCCTTCGCCGCTGCCGTGCGCTGCCGCCCGCTCGATTACGGGGTCGAACGCAGCGTTGCGCGCAGGCTGCCCGTCTCCGACCTGTCCAAGATTCCCGAACTCCCCGAGGATCGCCTGCACCGCATTGAGCCCATACCGAATACCGCGTCAGCTTACGCGATTGAAATTCCCGAGGAGACCAGCTTCAGCCTGCAGCTGGCCGAGCGGGTGGAGGGCCAATGCGGGCTGCTCGATACATTGCTGAATGAGGCAGCAACCGCGCGGCGAGTCCCATTGGCGCTGACCTCGGGCGCAGTCGCGTCAGCTGCGGCCCTGGGCAGCGACTCCGCCGCTATCGACGGCAGCGATCTGCTCGCCGAAGACCCGCAAACCTCGCCGAGCCCTGGACTCGTCCGCTTTTCGGGGGAAAGCCTGGTCGTGGACGTAACGCTGCGCTCGGTGCACGGCATGCTCTATTATCTGGGCGAGTACGTCCGCGGCGAAAACGGTCCCCTGCTCGACGGAGATTGTTCCCAATGCCTGCCGATCCTTCGCGTAGTGCCGGCGAACGAGGTGCCACGCGACCAGCGCTTCGTCAGCGTCGTCTATCGCGGCGCGCGCTACAGCGTGCCCTTATCGGGCGCCGCGATGCGCCCCGAGGCGGGCCGCAGTTCGCAGACCATCGACATCGTCCAACAGTTCCTCAACCTCAACCGGAAAGCGAGCGACCTGCCTTCCACGCCGCTGGTGCGGGTGGCCAACTGAGGCAAGCGCGCGCCGGTCCGGCGGGCTGAAAGACCAGAGGGACGCGCCAAGCCAGCTGCTTGCGCGGCCCCCTTTCATCATTGATGGCGTGCTCGATCAGTCTTCGCGCAGGAAGGCGGGCATGTGATTGGGTGCCGCGGTATCCTCGCCGCCGCGCTCGCTGCCGGAGCCGGACCGGTCGCCCCCCCGCTCACTGCCCCGGTCGCGGTCGCCGCCGCGGCTGCCGCCACGATCTCCTCGGCCCCCGCGCCGATCCCCGCCTCGCTCTCCTCGGGGACCGCCACGGTCGCCGCCACGATCACCACGATCACCGCCGCGATCCGAGCGAGGCTCCTTGGGCGGACGGGTGTCCTCCAGCTCGGCGCCGGTCTCCTGGTCGACCACCCGCATCGACAGGCGGACCTTGCCGCGCGGGTCGATCTCGAGGACCTTGACCTTCACCTCCTGGCCTTCGCTGACGACATCGCCCGGGCGCTCGACCCGCTCGTTGCGCATCTCGGAGACGTGAACGAGCCCGTCCTTGCCGCCCATGAAGTTCACGAAGGCGCCGAAATCGACGATATTGACGACCTTGCCGTTGTAGACCTTGCCCACCTCGGCCTCTTCCACGATGCCCAGAATCCAGGCGCGGGCGGCCTCGATCTGCTTGGCATCGCTGGAGGAGATCTTGATGACCCCCTCGTCGTCGATGTCGACCTTGGCGCCGGTCTCGGCGACGATCTCGCGGATCACCTTGCCGCCGGTGCCGATGACGTCGCGGATCTTGGCCTTGTCGATCTGGATCGTCTCGATCCGCGGGGCGTGCTCGGACACCTCGGCGCGGGCGGTGCCCAGCGCCTTGGTCATCTCGCCCAGGATGTGCGCCCGGCCTTCCTTAGCCTGCGCCAGGGCCTGGCTCATGATCTCCTGGGTGATGCCGGCGATCTTGATGTCCATCTGCAGGCTGGTGATGCCCGCCTCGGTGCCCGCCACCTTGAAGTCCATGTCGCCCAGGTGATCCTCATCGCCGAGAATGTCGCTGAGGACCGCGAACTGGTCGCCTTCGAGGATGAGGCCCATGGCGATGCCGCTGACCGGACGGGCCACCGGCACGCCGGCGTCCATCATCGCCAGGCACCCGCCGCACACGGTCGCCATCGAGGACGAGCCGTTGCTCTCGGTGATGTCGGCCAGCACGCGGATGGTGTAGGGGAAGTCCTCGTGGCTCGGCAGCACCGGGTTGAGCGCGCGCCAGGCGAGCTTGCCATGGCCCACTTCGCGGCGGCCCGGCGCGCCGAAGCGGCCGACCTCGCCCACGGAGTAGGGCGGGAAATTGTAGTGCAGCATGAAGCGCTGGTAGGAGAGGCCCTCCAGCCCGTCGATCATCTGCTCGCTTTCCTTGGTGCCCAGCGTGGTGGTGACGATGGCCTGAGTCTCGCCGCGGGTGAACAGCGCCGAGCCGTGGGTGCGCGGCAGCAGGCCGACCATGGCCTCGATCGGGCGGACCTGGTCCACCTTGCGGCCGTCGATGCGCGAGCCGTCCTTGAGGATGGCCTTGCGCACGATGCCGCCTTCCAGCTTCTTCACCAATTTGAGCTTGCCCAGGTAGCCCGCCGGATCGGCATGCTCCTGGCTCTCGTAATGGGTGCGCGCCTTGGTGCGTGCCTCGTTGACCGCGTTCTGGCGCTCCTGCTTGTCGGTGAGGCGGTAGGCGGCGGCCAGGTCCTCGCCGATGATGGAGCGCAGCTCGTCGAGCGCGGCGGACTTGTCGGCCGCGGCGGCCAGATCCCAAGGCTCCTTGGCGGCCTGCTCGGCCAGCTCGATGATGGCGGCGATGACCTTCTTCGATTCGGCATGGGCGAACATGACCGCGCCCAGCATCTCTTCCTCGGTGAGCTCCTTGGCTTCGGATTCCACCATCATCACGGCGTCCTGGGTGCCGGCAACGACCAGGTCGAGGCGGCCTTCGTCGGCGAACAGCGAGGAGACCGACGGATTGAGGACGTATTCACCGTTTCGGAAGCCGACCCGCGCACCGGCGATCGGGCCCATGAAGGGGACGCCGGAGATAGTGAGCGCGGCGGAGGCGGCGATCAGCGCGAGGATATCGGGCTCGGTCTCGCCATCATAGCTGAGCACGTGCGCGATGACGTTGATCTCGTTGTAGAACCCTTCGGGGAACAGTGGGCGCAGCGGGCGGTCGATGAGGCGGGAGACGAGCGTCTCCTTCTCGGTGGCGCCGCGCTCGCGCTTGAAGAAGCCGCCCGGGATGCGGCCGGCGGCGGAGAACTTCTCCTGGTAGTGGACGGTGAGCGGGAAGAAATCCTGCCCCTCCTTCACCTTGCGCGCGGCAGTGACGGCGCACAGCACCACGGTCTCGCCGTAGGTGGCGAGCACGGCGCCATCGGCCTGGCGGGCGATGCGCCCGGTTTCGAGGGTGAGCGTCTTGCCGCCCCATTCGATGGATACGGTCTTGGTGTCGAACATGCGTTTGTCCTTCGGACCCGCGGGCCAGATTGCCCGGGCGGGGTTTGCTGCCGGGGAAATGCCGTCCCGGTCCGGTGTGGGGCCTGGTCCAGCCCCAAGGCCCCTCGCCGGATTGCGAAGGATACCCGATCTTGGTCCGCAGCCCGGACCTGGTCCGGGCGTTGGGCCGACTTGGTCGTACCTGGTGGCACGGGATACCGGATCAAGTCCGGCATAGCGGAATGCGAAACGGCCCGCCGAAGCGGGCCGGGGCATCGGGTTACTTGCGCAGGCCCAGCTTCTGGATCAGCGCGTTGTAGCGGGCGAGATCCTCGCTCTTGAGATAGGCCAGCAGGCTGCGGCGCTTGTTGACCATCTTGAGCAGGCCGCGGCGCGAATGGTTGTCCTTCCTGTGGTCCTTGAAGTGCTCGGTGAGGTTGCGGATGCGCTCGGTGAGGATCGCGACCTGCACTTCGGGAGACCCGGTATCGCCGTTCGACACGGCGTTGGCCTGGATGATTTCCTGCTTCCTGACGGCGGTGACCGACATTCATGTACCTTTCGCAGCATCTGGTTCACAGGTTGAAGCCCCGCACGACCGTGGCCGTGCCTCCCGTCAGTTCCACCAATGCGACCGGAACGCTGTCCAGTGTGGCGAGGTGGAGCCCGTCGGGATGGGGCAATCCGGAGACGACACGGCCCTGGCGGACCGCCTGCGCGCCATCCGGATCGAGGATGAGGGCCGGGATGCCGTCCAGCCCCGCCTCGAGCGGCAGGAGTATGTCTGATAGCGGCGCGCCCTTGCCGATTCCGGCCAGCCTGTCCAGCGAAATCGCTTGGCGCTCCCCGAACGGCCCGGCTCTTGTGCGCCGCAGGTAGCTGACATGGCCGACGGTGCTCAGCGCGCGGGCGATGTCGCGAGCGAGCGAGCGGATGTAGGTGCCCTTGCTGACGTGGGCGATGAGGGTGATGCTTTCAAGCAGGTCTTGGGTGAGGCCTGCATGAGCAGCGCAGCCTGCACTCACCTCTTCCTCGACCGGTCTTGCTGAACTTGTCGAGGCAGCGTTGTTGCCGGCCAACGCCGCCCCTGCAAACAAAGAAGGCCCCCTTCGGCCAAGCTCAGGACGGGTTTCGACAAGCTCGGGGCGAGCGGATATCTTCAAGTCGTGAATGATCACGCGCCGCTTGGCGAGCACCACCTCCGCGCCGGCGCGCGCCAGGTCGTAGGCGCGCTGCCCAGCCACCTTGAGTGCGGAGAAGGCCGGCGGAACCTGCTCGATCGCGCCCGTGAAACTCGGCAAGATTGCGGCGATGGTTGCCAGGGTCGGGCGCCGATCGCTGCGAGCAACCACCGAGCCTTGCGCATCGAGCGTGTCGGTCTCCTCGCCGAAGCGAAGCGTGAAGGCATAGGTCTTGTCGCTGTCGAGCATGCGGCCGGCCAGCTTGGTCGCCTCGCCCAGCGCGATCGGCAGGACACCCTCGGCGAGCGGGTCGAGCGTGCCGCCGTGGCCGACCTTGATGCGGCCGTGCCCGCCCGCGCGCAACTCCCGCTTCACTGCTCCCACCGCCTGGGTGGAGCCGAGCCCCCGGGGCTTATCGAGGATGATCCAGCCGTGGGGCACGGGAGCAGGCGCTAGCGGGCCGGCGCGCGGCTCACCCGCCGGCGACGAGCGTGGCCAGCGACACATACCGCTCGCGCACCCATTCGGCCGGGGGCAGGATGACGTTCTCGATGATGCCCAGGCCCGGGAAAGCCCAAGGGATGACGAGGAGCAGCACGAACAGCAGCGGGAACCCGAGCGGGCGCAGCCGGTCGTAGGCGGCGGCGGCGCGCGGCGGCAGCAGGCCCTCGACGATGTGCGAGCCATCGAACGGCGGCAGGGGCAGGAGGTTGAACAGCGCGAGCACGATGTTGATCCACAGGAAGCTCTGCAGGCCGTAAACGAACAGCCCCAGCCCGCCCGGGGGCGCGGTGGTGAGCGCGCCGGGGATGAGGCCGAGCGCGATGGCGGCCAGCGCGGCGAGCACGAAATTGGTGCCCGGACCGGCCGCCGCGACCGCCATCATGCCGAAGCGGGGGTTGTCGAGCCGATCCTTGTCGATCGGCACCGGCTTGGCCCAGCCGAATGGTGGCAGGCCGGCCAGCGCCAGGCCGCCGGGCAGGATGATGGTGCCGACCGGATCGACATGGCGCAGCGGATTGAGGCTCAGGCGCCGGCTCTCCTTGGCGGTAGGATCGCCCAGCATCAGCGCCGTCCAGCCGTGCGCCACTTCGTGGAACACGATTGCGACGATAAGACCGGGGACCAGGACGAGCGCGAGTAGGAGGGTTTCGGACATGGGTTCCTGGACAGGAGCGGGGAGTTCGCGCTGCTGTGCCCGGTGTAGATGGGGTTGGGTTGATGCGGGGTAAAGGTGGGGGTGGGTAGGGACCTCGCTCGCTGAAGTTCCTCTCGCTCTCTTGGCTCGTCGAACGGCTGTCCTTCCTGGCGGTGATTGAACAGGAAAGCAGTCCTTCGACAAGCTCAGGACGAGCGGAATGCTTTCTTGTGCAGGCGCTATACCGTTGGTTGGCTGACCAGCTTGGTCCTATTCCGCCCCCTCCCCCAGATCGCGGGCGACGCGCGGGTCGGCCAGCAGCTGCTCGATGCGACTCGCCTCGTCGAAACTGTCGTCGGGCTGGAAGCGCAGCTTTGGCGCGAACTTGAGGCCCAGGCGCTGCGCCACCTCGCGCTGGAAGAAGGCGGTGTTGACCTGCAGCGCCTTGACCACCGGCCCCTCGTGCTGCCCCAGCAGCGGCTTGACGAAGACCTTGGCGATCCGCAGGTCGGGCGACATGCGCACCTCGGTGACGCTGACTGTCGCGGCCGAGAGCGTATCGTCGTGCACCTCGCCGCGGGTGAGCAGCTCGGAGAGGATATGGCGCACCCGCTCGCCCACCTTGAGCAGGCGGACCGAGGCGTCTTCGGGTGTGGCGGGAGTGCGGGGCATCAGAGTTCCATAGTCTCGGCGATCCTGCGGATCGAGCGCAGGCGGCGACGGTAAGTCGGCATCCGCCGCCGCCCGGATGAACCCGCGACAATAGGCGACAAGATACGACGGAGCCATAGGGGCGCGCCGAGCGTCCTGCCTATATCAAACGTGAATCAAGGAGCATCACCATGAGGAAAGTCCTCATCGCACTTCTGGCCACCAGTCTCTTGCTGCCGGGAGCGGCCCATGCCGCAAGCACCGCCGTGCAGGAGCGCGACCGCCCGGCCCAGTCCGAGCGCGAAGGCGTGCGGGATGGTCATGGCCGCAACCAAAACACCGGCCGCCGGGACGACCGGGTCCAGGACAACCAGCCGCGCACTTCCAGGAACCAGATCCAGGATAGGCGCGAAATTGCGGCGACCAGGAACAGGCCAAGCGCCTCCACGCACCGCTTCGCCAAGGGCGAGCGCTTCGACCGGTCGCGGGCGGAGAACTACCGCCGGGTGAGCTACAGGGAGAACCGCCGCCTTTCGCCCCCGCCGCGCGGGCATGTCTGGGTGCGATCGGGTCAGGACGTGCTGCTGGTGCGGCTGAGCGACAACGTCGTACGTAACATTATCAGCGGGCTGTACTGATCCAGGCACCACGCACGTCGATAAGGGGCCGCGCTTGGTGCGGCCCCCTTTTTCTTGCCAGCGGCGGGCAACGCGTGCGCGGTGTTCAATCTCACCAACCGCAGGAGCCAAGCCGTCTGCCGGCAAGCTAGAGCGTCCGCTCGCGCTCCTCCACGGAGAACACCTCGAGGCTGTCGCCTTCCTTGATGTCGTTGGTGTCGGCCAGGACCACGCCGCATTCCAGCCCTGAGCGAACCTCGTCGACATCGTCCTTGAACCGCCTGAGCGAGGCGATGGTGGTGGCCGAGACGATGACGTCGTTGCGGGTGAGGCGGGCGTGGAGCCCCTTGCGGATGGCGCCTTCGGTGACCAGCAAGCCGGCCGCCTTGTCGCGCTTGCCCGCGGGGAACACCGCCTTGACCTCGGCGCGGCCCAGCACGGTCTCGATCCGCTCGGGGCCGAGTTCGCCCGCCATCTGCTTGGCGATCTCCTCGGTGAGGTGGTAGATCACGTCGTAATACAGCAGCGCCACCTTGTCGCGCTCGAGCAGCTTGCGCGCATTGGCGTTGGGCCGGACATTGAAGCCGATGATCGGCGCGCCCGAGGCGGCGGCCAGCACCACGTCGCTCTCGGTAATGGCGCCCACGCCCGAATTGAGGATGCGCACCTTGATCTCGTCGGTCGAGAGCGCATGCAGCGCGGTGCTGATCGCCTCCGCCGAACCCTGGACGTCGGCCTTCACCACCACCGGGAACTCGATGAGGTCGCTGCTGAGCCCGGCGAACATGGTGTCCAGGTTGGCGGGCGCAGTGGCGGTGCGCTTGGCGGTGGCCTGCGCCTGGCGGTATTCGGCCACCTCGCGCGCGCGCTGCTCGTTCTCGACGACGGTGAGCTGGTCGCCGGCATTGGGCACGCCGCCCAGCCCGAGCACCTCGACCGGCACTGACGGCCCGGCCTCGGTGACCTGCTTGCCCTTGTCGTCGACCAGCGCGCGCACGCGGCCGCTCTGGGTCCCGACCACGAAGGCATCGCCCTTCTTCAGCGTGCCGCGATTGACCAGCACGGTGGCGACCGGGCCGCGGCCCTTGTCGAGCTTGGCCTCGATGACGGTGGCCTCGGCCTCGCGGTCGGGATTGGCCTTCAGCTCCATGAGCTCGGCCTGGAGCAGGATCTTCTCGATCAGCTCGTCGAGCCCGAGCTTGTTCTTGGCCGAAACCTCGACGTCCTGCACGTCGCCCGACATCTCCTCGACCACGATGTCGTGCTCGAGCAATCGTTCGCGCACGCGCTTGGGGTTGGCCTCGTGCTTGTCGATCTTGTTGATCGCCACGATCATCGGCACGCCCGCCGCCTTGGTGTGATTGATGGCCTCCACCGTCTGGGGCATGATGCCATCGTCGGCCGCCACCACCAGCACGACGATGTCGGTGACGTTGGCGCCGCGCGCGCGCATCTGGCTGAAGGCGGCGTGGCCGGGCGTATCGAGGAAGGTGAGCTTCTGCCCCTTCTCCTTGCCCGAGCCCTTGGTGGTGATCTGGTAGGCGCCGATGTGCTGGGTGATCCCGCCCGCCTCGCCGCGCACCACGTCGGTGCCGCGCAGGGCATCGAGCAGGCTCGTCTTGCCATGATCGACATGGCCCATGATGGTGACCACCGGCGGCCGGGGCACCTGGGTCTCGTCGGCGTCGGCTTCCGTCTCCTGGATGTCGACATCGCTTGCGGACACGCGGGTGATGTTGTGGCCGAATTCCTCGACCAGCAGCTCGGCGGTATCCTGGTCGATGGTCTGGTTGACGGTGACCATCATGTCCATGTTGAACAGCGCCTTCACCAGGTCCGCGCCCTTCTCGGCCATGCGATTGGCGAGTTCCTGCACGGTGATCGCCTCGGGGACGACCACGTCGCGCACCTGCTTTTCGCGCGCACGGGACTGGCCGCCCGAATGCGCGCGGCGTTCCTTCTCGCGGGCGCGCTTGAGCGCCGCGAGGCTGCGGGCGCGGGCGCCCTCGTCCTCGTTCAGCGCCTTGCTGACGGTGAGCTTGCCGCCGCGGCGTTTCTCGTGGTCGCTGATCCGCTCGGGGCGGACGGCGAGCTTCTTTTCTTCCTTGCGCCGTTCGGCGGGGCGCTTGGCCTCAGGCCGCTCGACGGGGGTGAACCGGCGGGGCGTCGGCGCCGCGTCGGCGCCGGCCTCCCCGGGCGCCGCCTCGCCCACCGGGGCCTCGCCCGCTGGCATGTCGGCGGCTGGAGCTGCCGAGCCCGAAGCGGAAGCGGGCGCGGCGTCGGGCGATGCCGGAGCGGCGGGCTGGGAGGCGAGCGCCTCGGCCTGCGGCTCGGTCGCGGGCTGATCCTCGGGGTGGCGGCCCTCCTCGGCCCGAAGGCGTTCCGCCTCGGCCGCGCGGTTGCGCTCTTCCTCCTCGCGGCGGCGGGATTCCTCGCCGGTGCGCAGGCGGTCCTCTTCAGCCTCGCGCTGGAGGCGGCGGGTGCGCTCCTGCGGGGTCTCGCCGGAGGGAGCGACGCGCGGGAGCGCGGGTTGCGGCGGGGGAGGATCGGCTCGCGCGGCAGCGGGGGCGGGAGCAGCGGCCCGCACCGGCGCGGGAGCGGGAGCGGCAGCGGCCGACGCGGTATGCGCTGTCGTGAGCGCCGCTACGGGCGCCGCCGCCGGTGCCTCAGCCTCGCCCGGCCGCGTCAGCTTGCGGCGCCGCTTCACCTCGACCGCCACCTTGTTGGTGCGGCCGTGACTGAAGGTCTGTTTGACTTCGCCGGCCTCGACCGACCGCTTGAGCCCAAGCGGCTTGAGGGTCCTGGTCGGCGTGGTGTCGCTATCGCTCATAAAGTCTCAACATTCCTACAAGTACCGCTGATCGCGGGATCATGTCGACAAGCTCGCCACCGAGCCCGCCGGCCCGCCATTGCCGAGCGCCCGATCGTGCTCGGGGCCGGAGGCGGTGAAGTTCAGCAGACGCCGCAGCACATCCGCGATCCGCTGCGCCGAGGCAGCGTCCGCCAGCGCCAGATGGACCACATTGTCGCGGCCCAATGCCACAGACAGGGCGGCGCGGTCCAGTGGCAGCCGCTCGCCCGCGAGCCCGGTGCCCTCCGCCTCGTGCCCGACGCGCAGCGCCTGGTCGAGCTTGCGGCTGCCATCGGCGCTGGCATCGGCGGCGTGGTAGAGCGCGGCGACCTGGCCGGTGCGCGCGGCGCGCTCGATCCGGTCGGAGCCCAAGATAAGGTGGCCGGCGCGCATTGCGAGGCCCAGGCGCTGCACCAACGCGCGGGCGAGCGCGGCCTCGACCAGGCCGGGCAGGTCGGCCGGCAGCCGCGGGCGCACGCCCTTAAAGGCACGCACGAGCGCGCCGGTCAGCTTGCCGCTGTCCTGCGCCGCCTTGAGCGCGGCCTTGTCGACGCCGATCCACGCGCCGCGGCCCGGGGCACGGGCGAGCGGATCGGGCAGCACGTCGCAGGCGCCATCGGCCTCGGCGGGGGAGAGCGCCAGGCGCACGAGTTCGTCGCGCCCGGCGTGGCGCCCGGTGAGGATGCAGCGGCGCTCGGGCCCCTCGCGGGCACCCGGCGGCGCGCCGCCCTCGGCCGCGATGTCGGCGGCTAGCGGGTCATTGCGAGGAGTCCGCACCGGCGGCCTCCTGTGCTGCGCGAGCCGCTGCAGGCTTCTCGTCGGCGAGCTCGGCCGCGATGGGCTCCTCCTCCGCGACCCCGTCGGCGGCTGCGTCAGGCTCGTCGTCCTCGAACCAGTGCGCGCGGGCGGCCATGATGATCTCGTTGCCCTGCGTTTCGGAGAGGCCGAACATGCCGAGCACGCCGCCCTTGTCCTCGGGCCGCTGCGGGCGTCGCACCGGCGGCGCGGCGCCGGGCGCCTGGCGCTGGCGCGGTCCCTCGCGCTTCTTGGCGATCAGCTCGTCGGTGGCGAGGTCGGCCAGGTCGTCGAGCGTCTTGATGCCGGCCTTGCCCAGCACCACGAGCATCTGCTCGTTGAGGTGCGGCAGCTCGGCGAGCGCGTCCTCCACGCCCAGCTCGGTGCGGGTCTGGCGATGCGCCTCCTCCTGCCGCTCGAGCGCCTCCTGCGCGCGGTTCTGCAGTTCCTCGGCCAGCTCCTCGTCGAAGCCTTCGATGCTGGCGAGTTCGGAGATCTCCACGTAAGCGACCTCCTCCAGCTCGGCGAAGCCCTCGGCCACCAGCAGCTGCGACAGGGTCTCGTCGACGTCGAGCTCCTCCTCGAACATCTTGGAGCGCTCGGCGAATTCGCGGGTGCGCTTCTCGCTCGCCTCTTCCTCGGTCATGATGTCGATCTGGTGGCCGGTGAGCTGGCTCGCCAGCCGCACGTTCTGGCCGCGCCGGCCGATCGCGAGGCTGAGCTGGTCGTCGGGCACCACCACCTCGATCCGGCCCTCGTCCTCGTCGAGCACCACGCGGCTGACGGTGGCGGGCTGCAGCGCGTTGACCACGAAGGTGGCGGTGTCCTCGCTCCAGGGGATGATGTCGATCTTCTCGCCCTGCAGTTCCTGCACCACCGCCTGCACGCGGCTGCCCTTCATGCCCACGCACGCGCCGACCGGGTCGATCGAGGAATCGCGGCTGATCACGCCGATCTTGGCGCGGCTGCCCGGATCGCGCGCGGCGGCCTGGATGGTGATGACGCCGTCGTAGATCTCGGGCACTTCCTGCGCGAACAGCTTCTTCATGAATTCCGGATGCGCGCGGCTGAGGAAGATCTGCGGCCCGCGGTTGTTGCGCTCCACCTTCATGATCCAGGCGCGCACGCGCTCGCCCACGCGGGCGGCCTCGCGCGGGATTTGCTGGTCGCGGCGGATCACGCCCTCGGCGCGGCCCAGGTTGACGATCACGTGGCCGAACTCGACCGACTTGATGACGCCGGTAATGACCTCGCCGGCGCGATCCTTGAATTCCTCGTACTGACGCTCGCGTTCGGCATCGCGGACCTTCTGGAAGATTACCTGCTTGGCCGATTGCGCGTCGATCCGGCCCAGGTCCACCGGCGGCAGCGGATCGACGATGAAATCGCCCACCACGGCGCCGGGCTGCAGCTTCTCGGCCTGCTCCACGTTCACCTGCTTGAAGTAGTCCTCGACCTCCTCCACCACCTCGACCACGCGCCACAGGCGCAGGTCGCCGGTGACCGGATCGAGCTTGGCGCGGATGTCGTTCTCGGCGCCGTAGCGGTTACGCGCCGACTTCTGGATCGCCTCCTCCATCGCCTCGATGACGATCGCCTTGTCGATCATCTTCTCGGTCGCGACCGAATTGGCGATCGCGAGCAGTTCGGCCTTGTTGGCAGAGATAGGGCTGGCCATGCGTTAGGCTTTCTCTTCTTCCTGAATTTCGTCGATCTCTGGGACTTCTTCGATCTCGTCCGCGCCGGTCATGTCAACCGGGCGGGTGGCGGCGATCAGCCTGTCGGTGAGGACCAGCTTGGCCGAACGGATATTGGCAAAGGCCACTTCCATGCGGCCTGCCTTGCGATCGTCCACCGCGACGATGTCGCCCGCGATGCCCAGCACTACCCCACGCAGCTTGCGATGCTCGCCGACCGGCTCGTTGAGCGAGAGATTGGCCTCGTGCCCGGCCCAGGCGGCGAAATCCTTCGCGCGGGTCAGCGGCCGGTCGATGCCGGGGCTGCTGACCTCCAGATTGTAGGCGCCGCGCACCAGCTCCTCGCCGGCCTCTTCGATCGCGTCGATCCGCTCGGAGATCCGCCGCGAGAGGGCCATGCACTGTTCGACCAGCAGCTGGCCGGTGGCCGGATCCTCGGCCATGACCTGCAGCGTGCGCCCGTCCTCCTCGCTCCCGGCCGAGCCGCTCAGCTTGACGCGCACGAGCTCGAAGCCGAGCGCAATGGCCTCGGGTTCGATCACTTGCGTCAGGCGGGCGATATCGGCCAAGCGGAACTCCATAGACGCCGGCAAAGCGCTTTTGGCCGGCCCCTCGCGGCGCCAGCCCCACTTTGTCGCGACAATGTCGGGATTGGCGGTGAGATAGGCGGAGTCGGAGCGGATGGCAAGCTCAAGCTTCCCGAGGCGGTATCCGCTTTCGACCCATTGCAGGCATTGGAGCCAGCGGCTTACATCGGCGACCGGAGAAGCGTTGATGTTGAACAAGGACGACGCGGAGCACCCGATACCGGAACAGTGGCGATCCACGTTTCGGCAGATCGCGAACGCATGGGTTGTGGGTGACTTCCTGCTCCGCGAACACCCTGTTGATGCTGTTATGCCCGTTGATCCCGTCACCGCCCGGAACATGGCTGCTAACATAGCGGCCTATGGAGGCGCACTGGCTCCGCTAAACGAAGCCACTTGGGAGCGTTCGGTTTACCGATGGATGGAAGGTCATTGGCTAATGCTTGTTGATCTTTCCACGGAAGGCGAGCCGGTGAGCGATCTCACTCTCCACGTGAAGCTATCGGAAGGCGCCGATTTGCCGTTGGAAATAGTCTCAGTCCACGTCCCCTAAAGCCGCTCAGTACTGGCCTAGGCCAATGTCCGCTTTCCACCACAAATGGACAATCTACTCCACCAGGCCATGCTTCCTGATGCAATGCCGCAGCTGGTCGTAACTCAGCCCCAGCGCCTTGGCGGTCTGGCGTTGGTTCCAGCGGTTGGCGCCCAAATGGTGTTCGACGATGCGGCGCTCGTAGGTCTCGACCGCCTCGCGCAGGTCGGCGATCGAGGTGAAATCCTGGCGGGTCGGCGCGGGGGACGCGGAGGGCGGCTCGGCGCCGTTTGCCTCGGCCGGGCGCGGCGGCGCGGACGGTGCGGGCATCCAAGGGGAATCGAACGGGTCGAACTGGACCTGCCCGATCGGCTCGCGCCAATCGTCCCAGCGATAGACCGCGCGGTCGACCGCGTTGCGCAGCTCGCGCACATTGCCGGGCCAGTGATGCGCTTCCAGCTGCTCGGAGACGTGCGGGGCGAAGCCGGGCCATTCCTGCCAGCCGAGCTCGGCGGCCATCCGGCGCCCGAAATAATCGGCCAGCACCGGGATATCGCCCTCGCGCACCCGCAGCGGCGGCAGGGTGATGACCTCGAAGCTGAGGCGGTCGAGCAGGTCTGCCCGGAACCGGCGCTGCGCCGCGAGGTGGGGCAGGTTCTCGTTGGTGGCGGCGACGATCCGCACATCGACCCGCACCGCGCGCGAGGAGCCGATGCGGGTGATCTCGCCATATTCCACCGCGCGCAGCAAGCGCTCCTGCGCGGCCATCGACAGAGTGGCGAGCTCGTCGAGGAACAGCGTGCCGCGGTCGGCCTCCTCGAACCGGCCGATGCGCGCCTTGGTGGCGCCGGTGAAGGCGCCCGCCTCGTGGCCGAACAGCTCCGCCTCGATCAGCGTCTCGGGCAGCGCCGCGCAGTTCATGGTGACGAGCGGATGCTCCCAGCGGTCGGACAGGCGGTGGAGGCGCTCGGCGATCAGCTCCTTGCCGGTGCCGCGCTCGCCGATCACCAGCACCGGGCGGCGCATGGGCGCGGCCCGGCTGGCGCGCTCGACCGCATCGAGGAAAGCGCTGGACTGGCCGATGAACTGGTTTTCCCGCTCCACGCGCCATAATCTAGCGCAAAGTCCCAAGTACTCGCAATGGCCACCACGGGCGCCCTGCCCACGCAGCCAAATTCAGCGGATTTGCGTCCTTCCGGCGATTGGCACGGGCCTTGCTTAGCCATTAACATCGCAAGTCAGCGACCAGCCACGAAGGCTCAGGAGGACCAGATGTTCGATCGACAGTTTCTCGGCAGCAAGGTGGGCGCCGCCGCGCTCGTGAGCATCGCCGCGATGGTGACCTTCAACATCTACGCGATCAGCTACCAGATCGACCACCAGCCGCCGCAGGTGCTGGCCGCCGCGGTCCACCCGGTGGAGCTCGCGTGAGCCGCGAGGACGATCCGCCCGGCGCCGCCGGAGCCGAGCGCGCGGCCAATCGGGCCATGCGCGAATCGACCCGCATCGATCGCGAGATCGAGCGCTTGCGCACCTCGCCCCGCGACCTCCTGGCCGACCCGCTGGCTAAGCCCCAGAGCCTGGAGCGGACCGGCATTCCCTTTGTTTCCGGAGGACCCTGGATGGGCATTTTTTCCCGTACCCGCGACATCATCGCCGCCAACTTCACCGAGCTGCTCGACCAGGCGGACGATCCGGCCAAGATGATCCGCATGATCATCCTGGAGATGGAGGAGACGCTGGTCGAGGTGCGCGCGTCCGCCGCCCGCACGATCGCCGACCAGAAGGAGATGCACCGCCATTCGGTGAAGCTGGAACGGCTGCAGGCCGATTGGGGCGAGAAGGCGCAGCTGGCGCTCTCCAAGGACCGCGAGGACCTGGCGCGCGCCGCGCTGATGGAGAAGCGCAAGGCCGGCGACATGGCCGACCAGCTCAAGCAGGAGATCACCGTCCTCGACGAGGCGCTGCGCGCCTACGAGGTGGACATCGCCAAGCTGCAGCACCGCCTGCGCGAAGCGCGCAGCCGGCAGACGCAGATCGCCGCCCGGCTGGAGAGCGCCGAGAACCGCTACAAGCTACGCTCCTTGATGACCAACGAGCGGGTGGACGAGGCGCTCACCCGCTTCGACCAGCTGGAGCGCCGGGTCGACTATGCCGAAGGCCGCGCCGACGCGCTGGGGATCGATGGCGGCGGCAAGAAGTCGCTCGCCGACGAATTCGCCGCCCTCGAAGGCGGCGACAAGGTGGACGAGGAGCTTGCGGAGATGAAGCGCGCGCTCGGCAAGGGCGCGACCGACCCGAGCAAGGAGGGCTGAGCCATGGAAGCCATCATCATCGTGCCCGCGATCGTGCTGGGCCTGCCGTGGATCATCTTCCACTACGTCACCAAGTGGAAGACCGCCGCCACGATCACCAATGACGACGAGGCGCTGCTGGAGGAATTGTATCAGCTCGCCCGCCGCCTCGACGAACGGATGGACACGGTCGAACGCCTGGTCGCCTCCGACAACCCCGACTTCCGCCCGGCCCGCATCCAGGCCGACCGCGAGATCGACAATCAGCCGCTGCGCGAACTCGACCGCATGCTGGCCTCCAAGGGAACCCGCAAATGACGAGCGAACGCACCCGCTTCTACCGAGACAAGCAGAATGCCAAGCTTATGGGCGTGTGCTCAGGGCTGGAGGATTACACCGGGGTCAACGTGATCTGGTGGCGCGTGGCCTTGGTGATTTTCACGATCGCCTCGGGGATCTTCCCGGTGGTGCTGGCCTATTTCCTGCTCGGCATCTTCGCCAACAAGAAGCCCGCCCACCTCTATGTCGACCGGGACGAGCAGAAGTACTGGCAGCGCGTCCGGCAGAGCCCGGCGCGCACCGCCCGCGAAGTGCGCGCGGGGTTCCGCGATATCGACCGCCGGCTGGCGGCGGTAGAAAGCCATTACGTGAGCAGCAACCCGCGCCTTTCGGCCGAGATCGAACGGCTGCGCTGAAGCGTCCGGCAACCGGAGGATAAGACCATGGAAGGCGTACTCGCCCTGTTGATTCCCATCGTGGCGCTGTCGATCCCGATCGTGGCGATCTGGACGAAGCACCAGCAGAGGATCGCCGAGATGCAGGTCTCGACCACCGCCGAGAAGACCGCCGAGAAGGCCGCGCAATACGCCTCCCAGGTGGCGCAGCTGGAAGACCGGGTGCGCGTGCTCGAGCGGATCGTGACCGACGGCGGCTACAACGTGGCGACCCAGATCGAGGCGCTGCGGGACGTCCGCCGCGTCGAGGACCGCTCGCCCGAGCGCGCCCTCGCCCACAGCTGACGCGCCGACCGACGTCTCGGATTGTCGAGAGGAACTCCCACCCATGGACCCGAGTCTCATCCCCTTGTTCGCCATCGGTGGCGGCCTGCTGGTGGGCGCTGCCGGCGTCTTCGGCTGGATTCATACCACCCGGCTCAAGATCCAGCACGGCTATCCGCTGGAGAACATGTGGGGCCTGCCGATCCACCCGCGCCGTGACGGCGAGGCGAGCGAGCGGGTCAAGCTGCTGACCCAGGAAAATGCGCAGCTGCGCGCCGAACTGGGCGCGATCAAGGACCGCCTGGCCAATGTCGAGCGGATCGTCACCGACCGCGGCTATGGCCTGGGCGATGAGATCGAACGGCTGCGCGGCGGCAAGGAGACCAATTGATGGATTGGACGATCATCCCGATCCTGATCGCCATCGTGGCGCTGGTTACCGTTGTTGCCGGCATCGGCAGCGACATGTTCCAGAGCTACCTGAAGTTCAGGGCGCGGCAGATGGAGCTGATGGCGGACAAGGCCGCCGAGCAGGCCTCTCACTACGCCAAGAAGGCCGAGAGCCTCGAACAGCGCGTGCGCGTGCTCGAACGGATCGCTATCGACCGCGGGGCCGACCTTGCCGCACAAATCGAGCACCTGCGCGGCGATGGAACTGACCACAAGGAGAACATGCAGTGAGCTTCTGGACGGCGATGGTGATCATCGCCGCGATCTGGGGGCTGGTGTCCGTCATCCGCGGCCACCCCCGACCGGCGCTCGGCCACGATACCGACGAGGATGGCAATCTGATCGGCCACCGCCAGACCGACGGCGAACTCAAGGCCGAGATCATGCGGTTGCGCGAACGGCTCGAAGTGCTGGAGCGCATCACCACCGACGCCAACAGCGGCGAGGCGCGCGAGCGCCGGCGGCTGGAAGCCGAGATCGACAGCCTCCGCGAGCGGGAATGAGCTGCGAGTGAGGTTCGAACAAACTTGTGGGGACGACGATAAGGAGGAGTGACGTGTTGACGAGCACCGACTTTCTGATCGCCGTATGCGCCCTCCTGGCGCTGGCGGTGGTCTCGGCCACCATCCTGGTCGGCTGGCGCAACTGGCTGGAATTCAAGCACCGCGAGCTTGACCTGCGCCGCGCCGCTGCGCCGCCGCAGCCCTCGTCCCTGCCTGTGCCCGGGACCGGCGACGGCGGCCGCTTCGCCCGCGAAGGCGCCGCCCGGATCGAACTGGCCGACCTCAAGGAGCGCGTCCGCCGGTTGGAGGCGATCGCCAACGGGGTGGATCTTTGAACTTGTGTGGTGCCGGTCCCATTTCTGCCGTTCCCCACGCTTCCCGTTCGTCCTGAGCTTGTCGACGGACCGCTTTGCCTGCAAGCGCCGTTGACCCAACAAGAACAGCCCCTGCGGCCAAGCTCAGGACAGGCTTCGCCAAGCTGAGGCGAGCGGAACAAGACAAGTGCGCACACTCCAGGACATCCACGACGAATATGCCTTCCTCGAAGGGGATGATCGCTATCGCCTGCTGATCGATCTGGGCCGTGAGCTGGAGCCCATGCCAGCGGCGCTCAAGACCGAGGCCACGCGGGTAGCGGGATGCTCGGCAAGCGTATGGGTCTATCCCACCACGCGTCCCGCCGAGGGTGGCCGGCTGCATTTCCTGGCCGACAGCAATGCCGGGATCACCAAGGGCATCGTCGCGCTGGTGATCGCCGCGGTGCAGGACCGCCCGGCCCGCGAGGTGGCGCAGCTGGATATCGCCGCCGAGCTGGCTCCGTTCGACCTCAAGAACCAGCTCAGTTCCAACCGCACCCAGGGCGTGCCCAACATGATCGCGCTGATCCGCGAACATGCGGCGCGGCTGGCGGCGGCGGGCTGAGCACCGCTCCTGCCGCCCGCTGACCCGTGCCCGCGATGACCAAGACGCTCTGGCTGGCCGGCGGCTCGCTGTGCTTCGCGCTGGGCTGGATCGGCCTGGTGCTGCCGATGATGCCCGGCGTGCCGTTCCTGCTGCTGGCCGCCTTCTGCTTCGCGCGCGGCAATCCGGCGTGGGAACGGCGGATGCTCGAACATCCGCGCATCGGTCCGCCGCTGCGCCAATGGCGGGACCGGCGCGCGATCGCCCCGCCGGCCAAGCGCGCGGCCCTGGCGGCCATGGCGGTCGCCGGCGGGCTGACCTGGTGGTTGGTCGGCTTCCCGCTGGCGCTGGTCTCGATCGGCGTGCTGCTTGCGGTGGCGGCGTGGATCTGGACGCGGCCGGAGTGAGGCGGGCGCGCCTCTAACCCCCGCACCCTTAACCTTGGCTCCTGATCTTCCCCGCTGGACCCGGCCCCCACCGAGCCGCGTTGAGCGTGCCAAGGAGACGGTGTGAAATGCCGATGATCGAAGCCATGCGGATCGGCACTGGCGCGAAGCTCCTCCTCGTCCACGGGCTTGGGGGCAGCTGGCGATCCTGGTCGCCAGTGCTCGATGCGCTGGCGGCCCGGCGCGAGATTATCGCCATCGACCTGCCGGGACACGGCTCGTCTCGCCCCTCGCCCACCAGCGGAACCTTCAGGGGCCTGGCCGACAACCTGGAAGACTACATCCACGCCAATGGCCTGCAGGGGGTGGACGTGGCCGGCGTATCGCTGGGTGGGCGCTTGGTCCTGGAGCTGGCGCGGCGTGGCGGCGTGGGTAATGTGGTGGCGCTCGCTCCGGGCGGATTCTGGCAAGGCTGGGAGCGGGACTATTTCAAGTGGAGCTTGAGCGCTTCACTCGGGCTGGTTCGGCTCCTGCGCGGCCAGCTCCCACTGCTCAGCGCGACCGCGGCAACGCGAACGGCACTGCTGGCCCAGCTTTCGGCCCGGCCATGGGCGCTGTCGCGCGAGCTGGCCGTCCGCGAGCTGACCGCGTTTGCCGACACCGCCACGGCTGGTTCGCTGATCGGCGACCTTGCCGACGGGCCCGCCCAGCGGGGGCCGAGCGCACCGGGTGGGGGGCTGGTCGCGATCGGCTGGGGGAAGAAGGATCGGCTGTGCCCGCCCCGCCAGGCCGCCCGCGCCCAGACGGCGTTTCCGCAGGCGCAGCTCCACTGGTTCGAACAGAGCGGGCATTACTCGATCTGGGACTGCCCGGAGCGCACCGCAGAACTGATCCTGGCGAGCACGGGAGGGATCGACCGCTGACCGGGCGGAATGCGGGCGGCAGGCTGATTTTGCAGCTGTCCTCATGGGATCGCGGCATGACCTGAGTTCCCGAGGCCTTGGCGCATTCGTGTCGCGGGCGTGTGGCGGGAAGGCGTCGAGGAAGGATTCGATGCAGGACAAACTCTAGGCGGGATCGGGCTGGGCGGGATCGGACTGGGCGGGCTCGAGCTGGAGGCGCAGCTCGTACAGCAGTTCGTCGTCGCGATGGTCGCCGACCATGAAGTCGATGTCGGCGATATGGGCGAAGCCGTAGCGCGCGTAGAACCGCTGGGCGCCTTGATTGCCGGCCCAGACCGAGAGCTGGACGGCATCGCAGCCGCGCGCGCGGGCCTCGGTGAGCGCCCAGTCCATCAGCGCCGCGCCGATGCCCTCGCCGGTGCGCTGCGGGTGGCAGTAGAGCTGGCCGAGCGCGATCGGGTTGGCGGCATCGGAATGCTCGGCATACCAGCTGGGATAGCGCAGTTTGACATAGCCGGTGAGCGGCCCGCCCGTCCGGTCGGCCGCAAGGCAATGGGTCATCCTCGGATCGGCGATCTCGCCGGCGACCACCCGCTCGGAATAGACCTCCTCGAGGAAGGTGGCGAGGTCGGCCGCGCGATAAAGGTGGCCGAAGGCGGCGCAGAAGCTGTCGCGGCCCAGCTCGGCCAGCGTTGGCGCATCGGCTTGCGTTGCGGGGCGCAGGATCATGGTGCTTGTCCTTCTTGCGGGCGGCCCAAGCCCAGGCCGCATTCCAGGTGCGCGCGCATAGCGGCGTACAAGGCGTCGAGGAAGGCGCGCTCGTCGGCGGCACCCAGCCGCGCCGGCTGCAGATCGCCTCGGCGACCTCGCGCGGCGCCGCGGCATCGCCGGTGCGCAGGCGCTTGCCGGGCGTCGCGCCGCGCCGGCCGAGCTCGAAATGCGGGAAGGAGGTGATGAATACCCCAACAGCAGCTCGACGGCCGGAGTGGACGCGCTCTCGGGCAAGCCGATGCCCGGCGCCGTGAGGCGCGAACTGGATGACGCGATCGGCGCGGATCGCCGCGGCCGCAATGCCATCGGGTCCGTGCCAGCTGGCGGATCCCCGTGCGCCGCCCGGCTGCCCCGTACCGTGCTCGCCCGCCCACCCAGTGGTGACATCGCCCCCAGGTCAAGGCAATGAAGGCCAGGCGGCGCACGCGCCGCCGTTGCGCCGGCCGGCCAGAGACGGCATTGCAGCGGGCGATGACCGTCCTGGCCCCCGCAGAGCGCTTGCCGGCCGACCCGCGCGAGGAGCGCGTGCGCCGGGTGCTGGTGGTGGGCGGCGGTTCGGCCGGGTGGATGGCCGCGGCCGCGCTCGCCACCGCCTTATCGCGCGAGATCGCGGTGGTGCTGGTGGAGAGCGAGGCCCTCGGCACGGTCGGCGTGGGCGAGGCGACCATCCCGCCGATCCAGCAGTTCAACCGCTTTCTCAAGCTGGACGAGCGGCGGTTTCTCTCAGAGACGCAAGGCACCTTCAAGCTGGGCATCGAGTTCCACCATTGGGGGCAGGTGGGTGACGCCTACCTCCATCAGTTCGGCGGCGTCGGGCGCGAGATCGACACGCTGGTCAAGCTGCATCATTGGTGGCTGGCCGGGCGGCTGACCGACCGGGGCGCGGATGGGGGCTCGGATGGGGGCGACTACCCCGAATGGCAGGACCTGCACATGGCCCGCGGGCTGGCGCGCGAGAACCGCTTCGCCCCGCCCGGGCCCGCCAGGCGCGAACTCGCGAACCGGTACACCTATGCCTACCATTTCGACGCGCAGCTGTATGCCCGCCACCTGCGCGCGGCGGCCGAAGCGCGCGGCGTGCGTCGGGTGGAGGGGCGGATCGTCGGCGTCGAGCGGGCCACCGGGAGCGGGGGCGAGAGCGGCGATGTGGTGGCGGCGGTGGTGCTGGCCGATGGCGAGCGGCTGGCGGCCGACCTGTTCCTCGACTGCTCGGGCTTTCGCAGCTTGCTGCTAGGCGGCGCGCTGGGCGAGCCGTTCGACGATTGGAGCCGCTGGATCCCCAACGACCGCGCGCTCGCGGCGCCTACCGCGCGCGACCCGGGCGCGCCGCTGACGCCCTATACCAAGGGCATCGCACACGCCGTGGGCTGGCAATGGCGCATCCCGCTGCAGCATCGCACGGGCAACGGCCACGTCTTCGCGTCCGCCTTCAGCAGCGAGGCGGAGGCGGAGCAGCGGCTGCTGGGATGCCTGGCTACCGCGCCGCTGGCCGAGCCGCGCCTGATCCGCTTCACCACCGGGCGGCGGAGCCGCGCCTCGGTGGGCAACGTGGTCGCCATCGGGCTTGCGGCCGGGTTCCTCGAGCCGCTCGAATCGACCAGCCTGCACCTGGTGCAGTCGGCGCTGGAGCGGCTGATCGCGCTGTTCCCTTCGCGGCGGATGGATGCGCCGCTGCGCGATCGGTTCAACGAGCGGACGCGCGCGGAATGGGAGGATGTGCGTGATTTCATCATCGCCCATTACAAGCTGACGCAGCGGCGCGATTCAGAGTTCTGGCGCTACACCGCCCACATGGAAGTGCCCGATAGTCTGGCGGCGATCCTCGAACTGTGGCGGGCTCGCGGCGTGCTGGGGGTGGATGGCGGGCACCTGTTCCAGCTCGCCAGCTGGGCTTCGGTGCTGATCGGCCAGCGGTTCCTGCCCGAAGGCGTGCACGCGCTGGCCGACCGGGCCGGGCCGGATTTCGCCGCGGCCCAGGTGCGGGCGATCGCCGCCGAGGTGCGCGCCGCGGCAGCGGGGGCGCCGGAGCATGCGGTGTTTGTGGCCGGGTATCGTGCGGCGCATGAGCGGGCGGCTGCGGTTGCTCAGCCTCGCGGGCGCGCCATTCGATAGCTGCCGAATACGCGCAGGTCCTGGGTGAAGAAGGCGAGTTCGCGGAAGGCATGGTCCACCGCCGGGTCGCCCGGCGCGCCCAGGATATCGGCGTAGAACATGGTGGCGGCGAAGCTGGCGCCCTGCTGGTAGCTTTCCAGCTTGGTCATGTTGATCCCGTTGGTGGCAAAGCAGCCCAGCACCTTGTACAGCGCTGCGGGGATGTTCCTGACCTCGAACACGAAGGTGGTGAGCGAGGGCTCGCCCGCCAGCGTCGCGGGGTCGAGCGGGTCGCGCGCCAGCAGCAGGAAGCGGGTGGTGTTGTCGGCGGCGTCCTCGACGCTGGGATGCGCGATCTTGAGGCCGTAGAGATCAGCCGCCAATGCCGGTGCCAGCGCGGCGATGGCCGGGTCGCCGCGCTCGGCGACGAAGGCGGCGGCCCCGGCGGTGTCGGCATGGCTGAGCGGCACGATGCCCGCCGCGCGCAGATATTCGCGCGACTGGCCGAGCGCCTGCGGGTGGCTGTAGGCGGCTTCGAACGGCCCCAGCGCGCCATCGGGCCCGGGCAGGCCCATCAGCGCGTGGCGGATGGGCATGAAGTGCTCGGCCACGATGGCGAGGCCGCTCTCGGGCAGCAGGAAGTGGATGTCGGCCACGCGGCCGGCGCGCGAGTTCTCGACCGGGATGATGGCGCTCGCCGCCAGCCCCTGTTCCACCGCCTCCAGCGCGTCCTCGAAGGCGAAGCAGGGCAGCGGCAGGCAACCGGGCACGGCCTCGAGCGCGGCCCTGTGCGAATTGGCCCCGGGGGCGCCCTGGAACGCCACGGCCTGCGCGGGGGCCTGCGCCGCGGCGGCGCGCATCCGCTCGACCAATTCGAGCGCGGGGGCGGGGAAGCTGTCCATGGGTGCGGTGAGCGCGCTTAGCCGGGCTGGTCGGGTAGCGGCAAGCCTCTTGCCATGCCGGTGGTGCGGGGCCTGGCGAGGCGGGCCTCTTGCACCCTTGCACCCCCGGTCCCCACTCACTAGGGAACCGGCGCAACCGACCGACGGGCGACATCCGATCTCATGAACGACAATTTCAACACCATTGCCGGATGGACGCTGTTCGCCGGCATCGTGGCGCTCGGTCTCTCCAGCATCTCCAGCCGCATCTTCCACGCCGACAATCCCGAAGCGCCCGAGCAGCCGGGCTATTTCATCGAAGCGGCCGAGGAACCAGGCGCCGAGGAAAGCGGCCCGTCGCTGGCGCTGCTGCTCAATACCGGCTCGGCCGAGGCGGGCGCGGCGGTGTTCGCCAAGTGCATCTCGTGCCATTCGATCGAGCAAAGCGGGGCCAACGGCATCGGCCCCAATCTGTGGGGCGTGGTCGGTGCGCCGATCGGCAAGCACGCCGCCGGGTTCGCCTACAGCGCCGACCTGGCCAGCATGGGCGGCGAGTGGACCTATGAGAACCTCGACCCGTGGCTGGCGAGCCCGCGCGCCATGGCACCGGGCACCAAGATGAGCTTCGCCGGCCTCGCCAATCCCCAGGACCGTGCCAACGTGATCCTCTACATGGTGGCGAATGGCGGCGGCCCGGCGCTGCCGCCGCCACCGGCGGAAGAGCCCGCCGGTGGCGAGGCGGGCGCGGCCGATGCGACGGCGCCGGAGGAGGGCACGGGTACGCTCGAAGGGGCGGCCCCGAGCGCGATGGAAGCGGCGGGGGCTGCGGGCGGCTCCCAGCCGGTCGCCTCCAGCAATGCCGCGCCGGGCACCGGGGCGAACGGCCAGTAGGGCTGATCGATACGGATTGGCGCGGCGAACCGGTGAACGGCTGGCTGGGTTCGTGTCGACCCTGGACCGCAAGACGCGCGCTCGAACGGGTCCAGCGCTTGCGAGCCCGCTTGGCCCGGCAGATGGCACGGCATACAGCGCCAAGCGCCGCGATCAGCCTGGCTGATCCAGAAGCGATCCCGCAGATCGGCGCGTCCGCTTTGCCGGCCGACGCCTATCGCACCCTGCTGGACAATATGTCCGAAGGCGTAAGCCTGTCCGACGAGGACGGCCTCATCGTCTATACAAACCCGGCCGAGGACCGCATATTCGGCTATCAGCCGGGAGAGCTGCTCGGCCAGCACGTCTCGGTCCAGAATGCCTACCCGCCCGACGAGAATGAACGGATCGTCGCGTCGGTGATCGCCGAGCTGAAACTGTCAGGGGCCTGGCGCGGCGAGTGGCGCAACCGACGCAAAAATGGGGAAATCTTTACCACCACCTCGCGCATCAGCGCGGTCGATATTGGCGGGAGACCCCACTGGCTGTGCGTGCAGGAGGACATCACCGAGCAGACCCGCGCCGCCGACGAACTGCGGAGCAGCGAAGCGCGCCTGGCGCTCGCCACCCATGCGGCCTCGCTCGGCATCTGGGATTGGGAAGTCACGTCGGGCCGGATGAACTATTCACCCCTGGCCAGGGAGATTTGCGGCTTCGCGCCCGATCAGGCGGTCACCTACGAAGACGCCAAGGCGGTCACCCATCCGGACGATTATCCGCGCACCTCGGCCATGGCTCAGCGGGCGCTCGATCCCGACATCCGCGAGGTCCAGCCGTACGAATATCGGATCGTGCGTCTGGACGGATCCATCCGCTGGGTCATAGCTCATGGCGAAGCGGTATTTGACGACGTCGATGGGCGAGCCACGGCGGTCCGCTACGTCGGAACCCTGCAGGACATCACCGATCGCAAGCAGACGGAGCAGGAACTTCGCGAGCAATTCGCGATCCTTGCGCAGCTCGCGGAAGGCGTGATCGTCGCCGATGCAAGGGGCCGGCTGACGTTCGTGAACGAAGCCGCCGCGCGCCTGCATGGCGTGGCCGAACTTGGCGTCGAGCCCGAGCACTATAGCGACACCTACCATCTCTTCACTGAAAACGGGGTGCCCTACCCCCCGCTGGAGCTTCCCTTGTCTCGTGCTCTGCGCGGGGAAATCGTCGAAGAAGCCCGCTGGCGGGTGCGCAGGCCTGACGACACCTCGATCCTCGCCATCGGCAGCGCGCGTCCCATTCACGATCAGGCGGGGGTGCAGATCGGCGCCGTGCTGACCCTGCGCGACGATACGGCGCGGGAAGCCGCCGAGCGCGCGCTGCGCGAGAACGAGGCCCGTCTCCGGGCGATTACCGACAATCTTCCCGGCGGCATGGTCTATCAGGTCCGGGTCGATGCGGACGGCATGGGGCGGAGCTTCCAGTTTCTGTCGCAGAGCTTCGAAAGGCTCACTGGCTACCGTCTCGATCAGGTCGCGGCCGATCCGTTGCTGCCGTACAAGATCATCCTGCCCGACGATGCCGGTCGCCTGGCCGCCGCGGAAGAAGAATCGATCCGGGCGCTCGGTCCCTTCGATCATGAAGTGCGGTTCCGGCGCGCCGATGGCGAGGTCCGCTGGGGCAGGATCATCTCCGCTCCCCGGCAGCAGCCCGATGGATCGACCATCTGGGATGGCATCAAGATCGACGTTACTGACCAGAAAAGGTTGGAGACGGAGCTTCACGCCCTCAACGAGAGCCTTGAACGGCGCGTCCGGGAGCGAACGGCGGAGCTGGAGCGCGTCCATGAGCAGTTGCGCCAGTCGCAGAAACTGGAAGCCATGGGGCAGCTCACCGGCGGCGTCGCCCACGATTTCAACAATCTTCTGACGCCCATCCTGGGCAGCCTCGATCTAGTCGTGCAGAAACCCGGCCTGGGGGAACGTGAGCAGCGACTTCTTCGGGCTGCACTGGAAAGTGCCGAACGGGCCAAGACGCTGGTTCAACGCCTCCTCGCCTTTGCGCGGCGTCAGCCGCTCCAGCTTGGACCGGTCGATGTCCCGGCGATGATCGGCGGGATGATCGACCTGGTCGCAAGCACCTCGGGTCCGCGGGTGCGAGTGTCGACCAATGTCGAGGACGATCTGCCGGCCGCGCTGGCGGAGCGCAATCAGCTCGAGATGGCGCTGCTCAATCTGTGCGTGAACGCCCGCGACGCCATGCCTGACGGCGGTAACCTGTCGATTGCCGCGAGAAGGGTCGTGCTCGAGGCGGGCGCTTCGGGCGAACTGGATCCGGGCGAATACGTTTCGATCGCCGTCTCCGACACCGGCGCAGGGATGACGCCCGACATCGCAGCCAAGGCGATCGAACCGTTTTTCTCGACCAAGGGGATTGGCAGAGGAACAGGCCTCGGCCTGTCGATGGTGCATGGACTTGCTTCTCAGCTTGGCGGAAGCATGTCGATAAAGTCGAAAGTTGGCCTGGGCACGACCATCGAGCTTACGCTCCCGGTCGCCGATACCGATCAAACGCTGTCTAGACTTCTTCCCGATCCCACAGTTCGGTCCGAGCAAGCCAAGGGCAAGGTCCTGCTGGTGGACGACGAGGAGTCGGTTCGTATCTCGACCGCCGAAATGCTGCTCGAGATGGGCTACACGGTCCGCCAGGCCGAGAGCGGCGCAGAGGCCCTGCCCATCCTTGATTCGTGGAGACCCCAGTTTCTTCTCACCGATCACCTCATGCCGGGAATGACTGGAACACAGCTGGCTGAGTTTGTCGATCGGTCGCATCCGGCCACCAGCGTCCTCGTGATCTCTGGCTATGCTGACATCGATGGCCTGCCTACCAAGCTTCCCCGCCTGACGAAGCCCTTCCGCAAACACGAGTTGGCTGCCGCGCTGGACAGCCTGAAGCCTCAAGCAGCTCATCGGCATTAGGCACGCCTTCACCCAAGAGGCTCTGCGCCTCGCGTCCGCTTCGACCCCTGACGCCCGGTGACCGAATTGCTCGGGGCTAGGTTAGCGACGCCGGTCGGGGCAACGCCGGTCAACGAGAACGCTCGGTTGATCCGCGCGCGCGAACTTGCCCATGTGCCGCCGAGCAAAGCGGTCGACTGGCGTCGATCCATCGTGCCGGCAGTCAACGCCTTCATGGTTTCAGACGCTTTTCGCGGAGGACACGTGACGACGGGAACAGTCCTCCAAGGGCCAAACAAAGATTTCTGGCTTTGCGCTTCCCCGGCATGTGACCTGGTCCCGCGCGATGACGAGCCGGTTCTAGCTCAGTTGATGCGACTTGAACGGACAAACACGCCGCCGGAGAAGTTCACACCGGGGGGAGTTTGTTGTGGTCGGCGTCGCAGGTGACGTGACGATGTTGCGGGCGATCGAAGCAAAAATCCGTCAGCCGGCGTTGTCGACACTAGTACTCCCGTCCGGTACGCGCGTCGCCCCTAACGGAGCACGTCAACCTTCGATTTCGGGATGGGTAGCAAACGGACCGGGACTTCGCGCTGCTTCGGTTGCTCACGGCTTCCCGGAGGTGTTAGCGGAGATTGTCCAACCGAATGCGGGTACGGCGATTACCGAAGACCGACAGGCGGTCGAGGGGGCTGCCCAGCCTATTAATGGCCCGACCACGTTTATAGTGATTGCCCAACTGCGGAGTGCGTTTGCTGCCCGCTTCCTACTCGCCGCCGGGCAGCATCAATCACGCGTGGGCGTTGATTTCATCGATCCATAGCGCAGCGGGGAGCGACTTTGCGCAGCTACGAGCGATCTCGTCCTTAGCGCCCCGCACGCCCCGCGGACGGAACATCGACATTCCCGACCTTCATATCGATGGGTTCGTGAAACGAGATCTGTTGAAGGCGCGCAACTTTCGGTGACGCGCAGCGCCTGGCCCATTTTGTCCGTCTCTATGTCGCGGCTTATCCCAGCGCGGCGGTGTAGCGCTCCAGCAGATCGGCCAGCCTGTCGCGGTCGGCCGTCAAAGGTTCGCTGGCTCGAACCGATACTGCGTCTGCCGCGCGGTCGAAGAGCGCGATGCAAAGCTCACCATTGTCGTGGTTGGCGCGATAGCTGAGGCCGTCGGGCTCGTCCGCGTGATCGTGAAGGGCGCGCGACCATGCCTGGGCGGCGGCATGAGGTCCTCCGCTGACGGCGCTCGTCGCGCCGATCGCGGCGAGGCCCGGCCCGTGCGGCGACACCAGCCGCAACGGGCGCACATTAGCTAGGGTCGTCACCGATCGCTCGGCAAGGTAGGCGTAGGATACGATCGTCGCGCCGACCGCGCGCAGGCATGTTTCCGCAAACGCACCTTCGAGCGACGCCGCCAGATAGCAAATGCCGAAGACACCCTGCGGATCATCGAAGCGCCTAGGTTCTGGACTCATAAGCTCTGAGCCATAGTCGGGTTGAAGCGATCAGCACGGCGGCGAGGAAGTTTCGGGCCAGCTTGTCGAAGCGGGTTGCGATGCGCCGGAAGTGCTTGAGCTTGCAGAAGTATCGCTCG
>JANNOJ010000058.1:0-1658 GCA_031399025.1 Erythrobacteraceae bacterium
ATTCAAGGCAACGCGATAAGAGGCAGTGCTCTCGAGGATAACGCGACTGAGCGAGCCTAGCCGCACATCGAACTTCGGGATCAAGTCAGTGACAAGAAAGTGGCGACTTCCAACACTGCCGATCGCGATGTCATGCTGGAAAGAATGAATGAGAGTCGCACTCTCTGCGGGAGCCCCGCACAACAATGCTAAACCAAACGCCCGATACTTCATGGCTTCCCCCTTATTGTCTACGACTCACCCCAAGTCGCGGAATTTCAGTTAACTCATTGGAAATGGTAGCGCTAGTTGTCAAATGTAGCGCTGCCTTGCTGGCTGCCAGGCCCCGATCCCGCGCAGATGGCGGCGGCATCGAAGCTGCCGCTGGCCAGCAGGAGGCGATGGTGCGGTCGACGGTCGACGGCCTCGCCGCCGAACTCGCCGCCGATCCGAAGCAGCCCGAGCGCTGGGTGATGCTGATCCGCAGCCGCATGCAGCTGGGGCAGGCGCGCGAAGCGTCGCAGGCCCTGAGTCAGGCGATCGCCGCCAACCCCGGCGCGCGCGGGGAGCTAGTGCAGGTGGCAAAAACTGTGGGCGTGCCCGGAACCTGATCCTCCCCTGCAAGGGGAGGGGGACCGCCGCGAAGCGGTGGTGGAGGGGTGTCAGCGTGCGAGACTTTTCTCGAACTCCGACACCCCTCCGTCGCGCTGCGCGCGCCACCTCCCCTCGAAGGGGAGGATCGCGTCCTTGCATTCCCGCCGCCCTTCCCGCAATTCGCTCGCATCATGGCGCAGAAATGGACCCCCGACGGCTGGCGCCGGCACGAAGCCCGCCAGCTCCCGACCTATCCCGACCCCGCCGCGCTCGCCGCCGCCGAGGCCGAGCTGCGCAATTATCCGCCGCTGGTCTTTGCCGGCGAAGCGCGCGACCTGAAGCGCGATCTCGCCGAAGTCGCCGCCGGCCGCGCCTTCTTGCTTCAGGGCGGAGATTGCGCCGAGAGCTTCGCCGAGTTCCACCCCAACAACATCCGCGACACCTTTCGCGTGATCCTGCAGATGGCCGTCGTCCTCACGTTCGCGTCCAAGCTGCCGACCATCAAGCTGGGCCGCATGGCCGGCCAGTTCACCAAGCCGCGCTCGACCGACACCGAGGAGCAGAACGGCGTCACCCTGCCCAGCTATCGCGGCGACAATGTCAACGACATCGCCTTCACCGCCGCCGGCCGCACCCCCGATCCGCAGCGCATGATCAAGGCGTACAGCCAGTCCGCCGCCACCCAGAACCTGCTCCGCGCGTTCGCGGTCGGCGGCTATGCCAACCTCCACCAGGTCCATCGCTGGACGCATGACTTCATGGGCCGCAGCCCGTGGACCAAGAAATACACCGAGATGGCCGATCGCATCGGCGAGGCGCTGGACTTCATGGCCGCCTGCGGCATCAATCCGGACACCGTGCCGCAGCTCAAGGGCACCACTTTCTATACCAGCCACGAAGCGCTGCTGCTCCCCTATGAGCAGGCGCTCACCCGGCAGGACAGCCTGACCGGCGACTGGTACGACACCAGCGCGCATTTCCTGTGGATCGGCGATCGCACCCGCTTCCACGGCTCGGCCCATGTCGAGTTCATGCGCGGCATCGGCAATCCGATCGGCATCAAATGCGGCCCGAGCCTCGAGCCC
>JANNOJ010000010.1:0-23914 GCA_031399025.1 Erythrobacteraceae bacterium
GGGGCTGGGGCGCGGCTCGGGCCGCTGGGTGGCGCGCGGACGCGGGGGCGGGGGAGGAGGAGGAGGCTCGAGCGCGCGCTCGACCACCCGCTCCACCGGCTCGGGCGCGGGCGGCGCGGGCTCGGCGGCCAGCTGGGGCGCCACGCTGGCGGCAGGCTGCGCGGACGGGTCGGGCGCGGTGGATTCCAGGCTCACCTCGTTGGCCAGGCTCACCACCATGCGCTCGGGCGGGGCGATGACCGGCGGCGTGTCGTCCTGCAGCAGCAACACCGCCGCCAGCGCCACATGCGCGGCAAGGGCGATGCCCAGGCCGAGGCGGTCTTCGCGCGAGAAAGGGGCAGAACCGGCCATCGTAGGTCTGGCTAAGGGGCCGCCACTGAACCGTTGGTTACCAGCGAGATCGCCGAAAACCCCGCCCGGTTGAGCTCGCCCATCACTGCGATGACGCGGCCATATTCGAGCGAGCGGTCGGCGCGAAGGGTGACGAGCGGGCGCTGCGCGGGGTTGCCGAGCTGCTCGAGCGCCGCGGGCAGCGCCTCAGGCTCGATGAGCGCGTCGTCGAGATAGACAAAGCCCTCCGCATCGATCGCCACCGTCACCTGGTCCGGGTCCTGCTCCAGCGCGTCGGCGCGGCTGTCGGGCAGGTCCACCGGCACCCCGCTCACCAGCAGCGGCGCGGTGACCATGAAGATGATCAGCAGCACCAGCATCACGTCCACGAAGGGGGTGACGTTGATCTCGGCCATCGGCGCGCGGCGGCCCGAACCGCCTCGGCCGCGGCCGCGGCGCGCGCGGGAGAGCACGCCCATGGCCATTCAGGCCCCCTCCAGCTCGCGGCCGATCTGGGCGTGGACGCGATCGGCGAAGCGCTGCAGGCGGGCCTCGAAGCCGCCGACCTGGCCGGCGAAGCGGTTGTAGGCGATGACCGCCGGGATCGCGGCGAACAGCCCGATCGCGGTGGCGAACAGCGCCTCCGAGATGCCCGGCGCCACCACCGCGAGCGAGCTGTTCTGCTGCTGGCCGATCGCAAAGAAGCTGTTCATGATGCCCCACACGGTGCCGAACAGGCCGACGAAGGGCGCCACCGCGCCGGTGGTGGCGAGGAAGGTGAGCCGCTCGGCCAGTTCGTCGGCCTCGATCGCCACCTGGCCCTCGAGCGCCTGGGCGACGCGCGCGCTGGTGGCGGCGCGGTCCTTGACGCCGTGCTCGGTGGAGCGGCGCAATTCGGCGAGGCCCGCGGCGGCGACGCGGCCCGCGGCATTGTCGGGCCGCTTGCGCGCCGAGACCAGCGCCTCGGGTTCCTCGGCATCCCAGAACAGGCGCTCGAAGCGTTCCGAGCGGCGCTCTTCGCGGCGCAGGCGCAGCGAGAAGGAGACGATGATGGACCACACCCAGATGCTCGCCAGGACCAGCCCGAGGATGACCAGCTGGACGACGAGATCGGCGTTAAGGAACAGCTCGAGCGGATCGAGCCGGGTCGGCGCGCCGCTGGCGCCGGCGGCGGCGGCGGGGGCGAGAAGGTCGAGCGTGGTCATTGCACCCCTTGGTCGGCAAAGGCGGCGAAGCGGCGACGCCAGTCTGCAGGCTGGCGCCGGGCCCGCCCATCGGGCGCGACGAAGCCGACGCGGATGGTCGCTTGGGTAACGAGCTGGTCGCCGCGGGTGATGCGCTGGACCATGCGCACGCTGGCGGCGCCGATCGCCGCCGCGCGGGTCTCCACCAGCAGCGCATCGCCCAGCCGGGCCGGCGCGCGGTAGGCGAGCGCGAGGTCCGCCACCGCGTAGGCGCCCTCCCCCGCCTCGATCGCGGCGCGCTGATCGACCCCCAGCAAAGCGAGCAGGTCGGACCGGGCGCGCTCCATGAACCGCAGGTAATTGGCATGGTAGACGATGCCCGACAGGTCCGTATCCTCGTAATAGACGCGCACCGGGAACAGGTGCGTTGCCCCGCGCAGGAGGCCCGAAGCGGGCTGCGGGTAGGGGCCTGATGATGAATCGTGCATGATTCGTGTCGGCCGCCCGCGGCGACCGCCTAGCCGGCGATCATGCGGCCGAGCGGGCGGCCGCCGAACAGGTGGACGTGCAGATGCGCGACCTCCTGGCCGCCATCCGCGCCCACGTTCGCGAGCAGCCGGTAGCCGGGCGCGACCAGGCCGTTGTCGCGCGCCACCTGCCCCACCGCGCGCACGAAGCCGGCGATCTCCTCGGCGGTGGCGCGGGCGGAGAAATCGTCCCAGCTGACATAGTCGCCCTTGGGGATGACGAGGATATGCACCGGCGCCTGCGGGGCGATGTCGTGGAAGGCGAGCGCGTGCGCGTCCTCGTAGACCGTGTTGCAGGGAATCTCGCGGCGCAATATCTTGGCGAAGATGTTGGCGCGATCATAGGGGGCGGCAGGGTCGATGGGCATGGCCTAGCCGCGGGCGGCCTGCTCGGCGAGGCCGGAGGTGCCCTCGCGCCGGGTCAGCTCGGCGAGCAGGGCGGCGAGCGGGACGTCGCGCGCGCCGAGCAGGACCAAGAGATGGAAGATCAGGTCGGCCGCCTCGCCGGCCAGCTCCTCGGGCGTGCCGGCGAGCGCGGCGACGACGGCCTCGACCGCCTCCTCGCCCAATTTGCGCGCCATCACCGGCAGGCCGCGGGCAGTGAGCTGGGCGACGTAGCTGTCGGGCGCGGCGGCGGCACGGCGCGCAGCGATGGTCGCTTCCAGGCGCGCGAGGATGTCGGCCGGTGGCTCCATGCGCGGGCCATGGGCAAGCGATCCGGCAGGGTCAAGGCCCCGCGGCGGCGCTGTCCCCCGCCACCGAACCGGCCGGGCGGGATCAGCCGCGCGCGGGCAGGCCGGCGGCGCGCAGGGCGGCGTGCGCCTCGGCGATGGTGTGGGTCCCGAAATGGAAGATCGAGGCGGCCAGCACGGCGCTCGCGTGGCCTTGCGTGACGCCCTCGACCAGGTGGGCGAGCGTGCCCACGCCGCCGCTGGCGATGACCGGCACCGGCACCGCATCGGCGATGGCGCGGGTGAGTTCGAGGTCGTAGCCCGCTTGCGTGCCGTCGCCGTCCATCGAGGTGACGAGCAGCTCGCCCGCGCCCAGTTCGGCCAGTCGAACGGCGTGGGCGAGCGCGTCGATGCCGGTGGCCCGGCGGCCGCCATGGGTGAAGATCTCCCATTTGGCGGCCGCCGTGCGGCGCGCATCGACCGAGGCGACCACGCACTGGCTGCCCATCTGATGGGCGATCTCGCCCACCAGCTCGGGTCGTTCCACGGCGGCGGAGTTCACCGCCACCTTGTCGGCGCCCGCCAGCAGCAGCGCGCGCGCATCCTCGACCGAGCGCACCCCGCCGCCCACGGTCAGCGGCATGAAGCACACCTGCGCCGTGCGCCGGACGATGTCGACCAGCGTGCCGCGGCCCTCGTGGCTGGCGGAGATGTCGAGGAAGCACAGCTCGTCCGCGCCGGCGGCGTCGTAGGCGCGCGCCTGCTCCACCGGGTCGCCGGCGTCCTGGAGGTCGACGAAGTTGACGCCCTTGACCACTCGGCCCTCGGCCACGTCGAGGCAGGGGATGACGCGGATGCGGACGGTCATGGGCTAGGCTCCGGAAGCAAGAAACCCGCCGGCTGCCACGACCCCGGTTGCGGTATCGCCGTTGATCCAGGCGGTGAATGCGAACGCGATCAAAGCCCCCCCGATCACAGCGAGCACCGGCTTCACGCCGCCTCCGCCAGCGCCAGGGCTTCAGCCAGATCGAGCCGCCCATCGTACAAGGCGCGGCCGGTGATGACGCCTTCGATACCCTCGTGGGCGTGGGCGGCGAGGGCGCGGATGTCCGCCAGCCCGGCCACCCCGCCGCTGGCGATGACCGGGATGGCGACGGCGCGGGCCAGCGCCACGGTGGCCTCGACGTTGCAGCCCTTGAGCAGGCCGTCGCGGCCGATGTCGGTGAACAGCAGCGCGGCGACGCCGGCATCCTCGAACCGCCGGGCGAGATCGGTGGCGGGCACGTCGGAGACCGCCGCCCAGCCCTCGGTCGCCACCAGGCCGTCGCGCGCGTCCACCGCCACCACGATGCGGCCCGGATGCGCGGCGGCCATGGCGCGCACGAAGGCGGGATCGCGCAGCGCGGCAGTCCCCATCACCACCCGGGCGACGCCCAGCGCCAGCCAGCCTTCCACCGCCGCTGCGTTCCGGATGCCGCCGCCCAGCTGGACCTGGCCGGGAAAGGCCGCGAGCACCGCTTCCACCGCGGCGCGGTTCTCGGCCCGGCCGGCGAAACTGCCGTCGAGGTCGACCACATGCAGGTGGGTGGCGCCGGCCCGAGCGAAGACCAGCGCCTGGGCGGCGGGATCGTCGCTGTAGACCGTGGCCCGCGCCATATCGCCCTCGGCCAGGCGCACCACCTGGCCGGCCTTGAGATCGATCGCGGGAAAGACGATCACCCGCGCATCCTCACGGCTGCCACTCGAGGAACCGCGCGAGCAGCTCCAAGCCGTAGCGCTGGCTCTTCTCGGGGTGGAACTGGACGCCCAGGATGTTCTCTCGCGCCACCGCCGCCACCAGGCCGCCGCCATGGTCGGTCATAGCGGCGATGTGGCGCGGCTCGTCGGGCTGGAAGTGATAGGAGTGGAGGAAATAGGCCTCGCCCGGCTGGACCAGCGCGCCCCCCAGGCCCTCGGCGCCGGCGCGCGGCATCGGCTGGACGTCGTTCCAGCCGATGTGCGGCACCTTGATGGCGGGGTCGGTGCGCTCGATCGCCCGCACCTCGCCCGCGATCCAGCCCAGGCCGAGCGTGTCGCCATGCTCGCGGCCGCGATCGGCGAGCAATTGCATGCCCACGCACACGCCCAGGAACGGCACGCCATCGTCGCGCACGCGTTCCTCCAGCGCCTCGACCAGGCCGACCTGCGCCCGCAATGCCTCGGCGCAGGCGCGAAACGAGCCCACGCCCGGCAGCACGATCCGCGTCGCCTCGAGCACGACCTGCGGATCGGCGGTGATGGCGACCCGGCCCGCGCCCGCCGTCAGCAGCGCATTGTGCACCGAATGCAGGTTGCCGGCGCCAAAATCGATGAGCGCGACGGCTTCAGGCATCTGTGCTTCTCGCCCGCCCATCCGGGCGCGCGATCCTCGTCAGGCGGGCAGGCAAGCTGCCCCCGCTGCGGGGCGGCCGTTCGGCCTTGCGGCGGCCGGACGGCCGGGCAATCGGAGGGCTCGGCCTAACCACCCAGCATGCCCTTGGTCGAGGGCACCGCCTCGCCCTTGCGCGCGTCCAGCTCGACCGCCTGGCGCATGGCGCGCGCGAAGCCCTTGAAGATGGCCTCGCAGATGTGGTGGTTGTTGCTACCGTAGAGCACCTGGACGTGCAGCGTGATGCCCGCGGCCTGGGCGACCGAGTGGAACCAGTGCTCGATCAGCTCGGTGTCGAGCTCGCCCAGCTTCTCCTGCGTGAAGCGCGCCTTCCACACCAGGAACGGCCGGCCCGAGAGGTCGAGCGAGACGCGCGCGAGCGTCTCGTCCATCGGCGAATAGGCGACGCCGTAGCGGCCGATGCCCGCCTTGTTGCCGAGCGCCTGGGCGATCGCCTGGCCGAGCGCGATGGCGCTGTCCTCGGTGGTGTGGTGCTGGTCGATATGCAGGTCGCCCGCGACCTTCATCGTCACGTCGATGAGCGAATGGCGGGCGAACTGCTCCACCATGTGGTCGAGGAAGCCGATCCCGGTGGCGATCTGGTACGCGCCGGTGCCGTCGAGATCGACCTCGACCAGGATCGCGGTCTCGTTGGTGTTCCGCTCGATCCGTCCGCTGCGCATGGCCCGCCCTATAAACGCGGGGAAACGCGGTGCAAGTACGGCCGATCCACCGCAGCGGGTCCGGCGCGCGGGCGAGGGCCGTTCGCCGGAGCCTCGCCAATGCTTGGGCCAGGCGCGGGGACTTAGCCCGCCATTGCGGCTTGACCGGGCGCTTGAAGCCCCTCACCTAGCGCCAATGAGCCACGATGCGCCCGACAGCCTGATCCCCTACGACGAGATCGTGCAGGAAGCGCTGCGCGCGGTGGTGGGCCGCGTGCTGGGCGAGATCGAGCAGACCGGCGGCACGCTGCCCGGGGCGCACCATTTCTACATCACCTTCAAGACCCACGCGCCCGGCGTGGCCATTCCCGACCATCTGCGCCAGCGCTTCCAGGACGAGATGACCATCGTGCTGCAGAACAAGTTCTGGGACCTGCACGTGGACGCGCGCGGCTTCACCGTGGGCCTGAGCTTCAACCAGATGCCGGCCAAGCTGGTGATCCCGTTCGCCGCGATCACCGCTTTCGTCGACCCGGCGGTGGATTTCGGGCTGCAGTTCCAGGCCTCGGTGCACTCGGTCGAGCCCCAGCCGCACGAGGTGGCCGAGAACGATACGCCCGGCGCGCCAGGGTTCGGGGGCGAGGCGGAACAGGGTGGGGAAGGGCGCGTTGGCACCGCTGAGGACGGCTCGAACGTCGTCACGGTCGATTTTGGCCGCAAGAAGTAGCCGCGAAACAGGCGCGCGGGGGCCGAGGCCTCGGCGTCAGGGGCAGGACACCACGCAATTGGCCCGACCAGGCAAGACCGCGAAGCGCAAGGCCATGATCGCAGCGCGCGGTCGCGGCATCGATCGAGCCAAGAAGGTGCCCGGACCCTCGCCCGACCCGTCGAGCAATCTGGTGCTGGCCGACGTCGCCATCTGGATGGGCTCGTACCTGGTGCGCCGCCTGGTGGAACACAGCTTCCTGTCCGAGCGCTATGGCAAGCAGACCGCCAAGGCGATCGTGCGCAACCGCAGCATCCGCCAGCGGGTGGCGACCATGGCGATCGCCCGGCTGGGCACGAGCGGGCTGCCCGGCGCGGCCCTGGTGACCTGCGGCATGGCCGCCAAGGTGCTGTTCGACCGTAGCAAGGCGCGCCGCCTGGCCCAGGCCGAGGGCGACCGGGAACTGCTCGAGCAGGCGCGCGGCGAGTAGGGCCGTGACCTGCGCCGGCGGCCTGACCCACGGCCCCGGGGCGGTGATCGGCGAGCCGGCGGCTTGATCGGGTGGGCCACCATGCGGCAAAGCCGGGCATGACCGATTCCCCCCCTGGCGAAGCCCCGCGCGCGCCCTCCCCCAGCCAGCGCCGCGGGCTGATGTTCATCCTCTCCTCGCCCTCGGGCGCGGGCAAGACGACGATCGCTCAGCGGCTGCTGGCGGCGGAGGACAATCTGGCGATGTCGGTCTCGGTGACCACGCGGCCGATGCGCGCGGGCGAGGTGGACGGGCGCGACTACCACTTCGTTGCCCGCGCCGAGTTCGACGCGATGGTGGCGGCCGATGCCTTCCTCGAATGGGCCGAGGTGTTCGGCAATTGCTATGGCACGCCCCGGGCGCAGATCGCCGCCGCGCTGGCCGCTGGGCGCGACACGCTGTTCGACGTCGACTGGCAGGGGGCGCAGCAATTGTCGCAAGGCTCGGGCGCGGACGTCGTCTCGGTGTTCCTGCTGCCGCCCAGTATCGCCGAACTCGAGCGCCGGCTGCGCGCCCGCGGGACCGACAGCGAGGCGGTGATCGCCGGGCGCATGGCCCGCGCCCGCGATGAGATCGGCCGTTGGGACGGCTATGATTACGTCCTGATCAACCACGAGATCGAGGCCTGCTTCGCCGCCGTGCGCACCATTCTAGGGGCCGAGCGGCTGCGGCGCGCGCGGCAGACGGGGCTGGTCGCCTTCACCCGCGCGCTGACGGGCTGAGCGGCGGGCGGCCAGGGCCTGCCGCCCGGTCAGCGATCTTTCGAGGCTCGGTGAGCGCACGTGTTGCCCTGAAAATCCTCCCGACGGCACCCGGGTTGACGCTCCTCAACCCGGAGCGCCGGCAGCGCCGCCAGGCGCCCTGGCGCCGGCAGGCGCGCACCGCTCGCCGCCGGGCCTTCGCCCTTGCCCGGGCGAGACGCGCACGGTAGCGCCCGGCGTCCGGGCACCCCGCGGCGACCCCGGATCAGCCCGTGAAAGGACACCGCGCCATGCCCGCCGACCTCGAAAACGCCATCGAAATCGCCTGGAACGAGCGGCACGAGATCACCCCGGCGAGCCATTCGGTGCGCGAGCCGGTGGAAGCCGCGCTCGAGCTGCTCGACCGCGGCGAGCGGCGGGTCGCGGAGCCCGAGCTGGGCGCGGGGGGGCGGACGGGCCGCTGGCAGGTCAACCAATGGCTCAAGAAGGCGGTGCTGCTCAGCTTCCGCCTGCACGAGAACGCGCTCGTCGAACATGGCGCGGCCGGCGCGCCGGCCTACGACAAGGTGGCGAGCAAGTTCGCCGGCTGGGATGCGACGCGCTTCGCCGCGGCGGGGATCCGGGTGGCGCCGGGCGCGGTGGCGCGGCGCGGCAGCTTCATCGGCCGGGGCGTGGTGCTGCTTCTGCCCAGCTTCGTCAACATCGGCGCCTATGTGGGCGAAGGGACCATGGTCGACGCCTGGGCCACGGTGGGCTCGTGCGCGCAGATCGGCGCGAACGTGCACATCAGCGGCGGGGCGGGGATCGGCGGGGTGCTCGAGCCGCTGCAGGCCGACCCGGTCATCATCGGCGACGGCGCCTTCATCGGCGCGCGCTCGGAAGTGGCCGAGGGCGTGCGGGTGGGCGAAGGCGCGGTGCTGTCGATGGGCGTGTACCTGGGCGCGTCGACCAAGATCGTCGATCGCGCCACCGGCGAGGTGCATCGCGGCGCGGTGCCGCCCTACGCGGTGGTGGTGCCCGGCTCGCTGCCCGGGAGGGCGCTGCCCGACGGTTCACCGGGCCCCGGGCTGTACTGCGCGGTGATCGTCAAGACGGTGGACGCCCAGACCCGCGCCAAGACCGCGATCAACGAGCTGCTGCGCGATTAGGCAAGCGGAACATTCACCGGGCACGACCGTAAATGGCCGCGGTTGCGGCCGTACACCGGGCGAGGACGATGATGGTACAGGACGGCAACGAGTTCCACGCGGAAACCGACGAGGCGCGCGGCGGCTCGACGCCGCATATCGTCCGCTGGATCCTGGGAATCAGCCTGCTGACGGCGATCGTGGCGCTTTCGGCGATCTGGATCTTCGGTGCGACCAACGCCGATCAGGGCGGAAACCAGGCCGCGGTCGAGCGCCGCTCTGCGGTCGAAAGCCCGAGCGCGGCCACCTCCGAGGATGTGGCGACGGGATCGACCACCGATGGCATCGTGACCGACCGGGCCGACGAGTTCGGCACCGGGGGACCGGTGGCACCGGCCACCGGCCCCGCCCCCGCGGCCAACGATGAGTGACGCCCACGCCTTCGCCAAGGGCGCGCGGGTCAAGTGGCGCTGGTCGGGCAACGACGCCTCGGGCGTGGTGGCGGAACGGTTCGAGCGCGATGTCGAACGCACGCTGAAGGGCACCAAGGTGACCCGCCACGGCAGCCCGGACGATCCGGCCTACCTGATCGGGCAGGAGGACGGCGACCGGGTGCTCAAGCTCGGCTCGGAACTGAGCAAGGCCTGAGCCGGTGGTCCAGGCGGTGCGATCGGACCACGCCATGAGCCACCCGGCGGGCGCGCTGCACCGCTTCCTCGCCGCCCAGTCCGAAGTCTATCGCGCCGTCCTGGCCGAGCTGCGCGCCGGAACCAAGCGCAGCCACTGGATGTGGTTCGTCTTTCCGCAGCTTGCTGGCCTGGGCCGCAGCCCCACCGCGCGCCATTATGCGCTGACCGGCCTCGCCGAGGCGCAGGCCTATGCGGGCCACGCAATTCTCGGGTCGCGGCTGCGGGAATGCACCGATGCCATGCTGGGCTGGGCTGGCCGCCGGGACGCGGCGCGGATCCTGGGCGAGGTTGACGCGCTCAAGTTCGCCAGTTCGATGACCCTCTTCGCCGCCGCCTGCCGCGATGAGCCGCGCTTTCCCGCCGCGCTGAGCGCGTTCTACGAAGGCCGGCGCGACCAGGCCACGCTCGATCTGCTCGCGGCCGGCTGAAAGCTTGCGCGCTCCTTGCCGGCTCGCGCCTGGTCAGGTCGCCGGCGATTCCAGCGGCGCCATCTGCGCGACCGAATCGGCATAGGCCTCGGCCGCGCGCATCACCCGCATCATGTTGCCGCTGGCGATCTTCTCCAGATCCGCCCGCGAATAGCCGCGCCGGGCCAGCTCGGCGAACAGCGCCGGGTAGCCGGACACGTCCTCCATGCCCACCGGGCCGATCTCCATTCCGTCATAGTCGCCGCCCAGGCCGATGTGGTCGATCCCGGCCACCTGGCGGATGTGGTCGATATGGTCGGCCATGTCGGCGATGGTCGCCTTGGGGGCGGGGTTTTCGGCCACCCATTGCGCCACCGCCGCGGCGGCGCGTTCGGGTTGGCCGGGCCACAGCGAGCGCTGCGCCGCCTCGATGCCGGCCCGCGCGGCGCTGTATTCGCGCAAGCGCTCGCTGAGGTAATTGGGCAGGCCGACCACCATGACGATGCCGCCGTTCGCGGGCAGCCGGGCGAGCACCTCGTCGGGCACGTTGCGGGAATGGCCGTTGATGGCGCGCGCGCCCGAATGGCTGAAGATCACCGGCGCCCCGCTTTGCCGCTCGATCAGGTCGAGCGTATCGGTCATCGTGCCCTCGCTCACGTGGCTGAGATCCACCAGCATGCCCAGGCGCATCATCTCGCGCACCACCAGTTCGCCGAATGCGGTGAGGCCATCATGCTGCGGATCGGCGGTGGCGCTGTCGGCCCAGGGGGTGTTGGCCGAGTGGGTGAGCGACATGTAGCGCACCCCCAGCGCATACATCTGCCGCAGCACCGCCAGGCTCGAGCCGATCGAATAGCCCCCCTCCATCCCCAGCAGCGAGGCCAGCCGGCCACGGTCGATCGCCCGCTGGACGTCGTTGGCCGACAGCGCCAGCTCCAGATCGGCCGAATAGCGCTCGATGAGCCGCTTCATCACGTCGATCTGCTCGATGGTGGCCTGCACCGCAGCGGGCTCGGGCAAGGTGGCGGGGACGTAGACCGACCAGAACTGCGCCCCGACCCGGCCCGCTTCGAGCCGGGCGAGATCGGTGTGCATGGCGTTATCGCCAGCGGCCGCGGTGTCGGTGGTGTCGGCGAAATCGAACTCGGCGATGACGTTGCCGTAGCGGCGGCGCAGCTGGATCGGCACGTCGTTGTGCCCGTCCCACACCGGCGCCGCCTCGAGCGCGGCGCGGGCGGTGGCGAGGTTCGCGGGCGAGGGAGCCTCGGCAGCGGCCGGCTCGGGCGCCGGCACCTGCTGGGCGGCGAGCGGTGTCGCCAGCGCCAGCGCCACGATCCCGACAGCCAAGCTTCTCATCGCCGTCCCCTTCGCAAGCCGCCCCTGACGCTGCTGTGCAACATTCTGCCGCAACTGCTGCAGCGCGCAAGCCCTTCCGGCGCGGAACCGGCGCGCGGGCGCAACATTAGGAGAGGCGGCAATAGGCCGCAGGAGGCAAGCCATGGCCATCGAAGCCGTCTGGAACGACACCGTCATCGCCCACAGCGAGCGCACCGTGGTGGTGGAAGGCAATCACTACTTCCCGCGCGCGGATGTCGACATGACCGCGCTGGTGCGCAGCGCCACCACCAGCATCTGCCCGTGGAAGGGCACCGCGCATTACTACAGCGTGGAGGTGGACGGCCAGACCAGCGCGGACGGCGCCTGGTACTACCCCGATCCCAAGCCTGCCGCGGCGGAGATCCGCGACCGAATCGCCTTCTGGAACGGCGTCGAGGTGGGCCCGGCGTGAGCGCCGCGACCAGCCACGCGGCCGCCCTGATCGAGCGCCTCGATCTCGCCCCCCATCCCGAGGGCGGCTGGTATCGCGAGCTGTGGCGCGCCCCGGCGGCCGCGGGCGAACGGTCGGCCGCCACCTCGATCCACTTCCTGCTCGAAGCGCACCAGGCGAGCCACTGGCACCGGGTGGACGCGACCGAGATCTGGCTGTGGCACGCGGGCGATCCGCTGCTGCTCTCGCTGGCGGACGGCGATTACGCGGACGCCGCGGTGCGGGTTCGCACCGTCCGGCTCGGGACCGACGTGCTCGGCGGCGAGGCGGTGCAGCACATCATCGCCCCGGGCGAGTGGCAGGCCGCCGCCCCGCTGCCGGGCGCGCACGGCTATACGCTGGTGAGCTGCATCGTGTCGCCCGCCTTCCAATTCGCCGGCTTCACCCTCGCCCCGCCCGAATGGGCGCCGGCCGCGGAACCCGGCGCGCGGGCCGCGGATTGAACGGCACAGAACATTCAGCGAGGAATTGCGAGCATGACCAGGACCTTGGCCGACATCTCCACTGCCATGCAGGGCATCGACTTCTGCATGCTGGTCAGCCGCGCGGCCGACGGCTCGCTGGCCGGCCGGCCGATGAGCAACAACCGCCAGGTGGAGTACGCAGGCACCAGCTGGTTCTTCACCGACGACAGCACCCGCATGGTGGACGACATCGCCGCCGATCCGTCGGTGGGCCTCACCTACCAGGGCAGCGCCGGCCTCAAGGGCCTGGTCGGCGCGCCGGGGCTGTTCGTGCATGTCGCCGGCGAAGCGAAGCTGGTGCGCGACAAGGCGGCGTTCCGCGAGCATTGGACGCCCGATCTCGACCGCTGGTTCGGCGAGGGGGTCGACACGCCCGGCCTGGTGCTGCTCGAAGTGGCCGCCAAGCGCATCCACTATTGGGACGGCGAGGACGAGGGCGAGGTCAAGCTGCCCGCAGCCGCGGTTTCGTGAGCCGGGCTGCCGGCGCGATCGAGGCGGTGCCGGCCGTTCGCGGCGACAACGAGACCATCTGCCCCGGCGAGGCGGCGCGGCTGCCGGCGGGCGCGGGCGGCGACCGGCGCGCGGTGTTGCCGCAGGTCCAGGCGAGGGTCCACGAACAGGAAGCAGCGGGCGCAGTTCGCCCACGCTGGCGCGGTGAGCCGGTGGACCCTGCGCGCGGACCCTGTCGCATCGCCGGTTCGTGATCCGCGCCCTCGCCCGTTGGCTGCTGGCCGGCGCCTATGCGGCGGCGGGCGTGCTCCACCTGGCGCTGCCCGCGCCGTTTGTGCGCATCATGCCCGGCTGGGTGCCCGCGCCCGCAGCGGTGGTGGTGTTGACCGGGCTCGCCGAACTCGCCGGTTCCGCCGCGCTGCTGCAATCCTGGTCGCGGCCGTTGCGCCGCGCCGGCGCAATGGGCCTGGCGCTCTATGCGCTGGGCGTGTGGCCGGCCAATTTCGAGCACTTCCTCATCGACCAGGCAGCGGCGGATGGCGGGCTGGGCCTGGCCTACCATGTCCCGCGCCTGTTGGCCCAGCCGCTGCTGATGTGGCTGGCGCTGTGGGCGGGCGAGGTGGTGGACTGGCCCGGCCGGAGCGGATCGTGAGCTTACCCGGCGCACGAGGTCCTTTGGGCAGGCTCCACCTTCTCCTCGCCGCCGACGCCGGAGGTGATGGCGGCAATGCGGGTCTGCGCGTGGCGGGCGCATGATGGCGCCGGGCGAGGAGTGCCGCCCGGCGCCATCATGAGCGCCCCCGGCCCGCCAGCCCGGGCACGCAGCCCGGCCGGCCGCGGCCCGCGCGCCGGTCAGCTCAGGTGCTTGGAGACCGCCGCGGTCATCTTGAACATCGAGATCTTCTCGCTCCCGATCACCCCGCCCAGCTTGCCGTCGGGCTCGATCATCCGCCGGTCGTCCTTGGCCTGCAGATCGTGCTTCTTGATGTATTCCCACACCTTGCTGGTCACCTCGGCGCGGGTCAGCGGGCCCTTGCCGATAACCGCCTCAAGGTCACTCGAGACGGTGACCGGCTGGGCCAGCGCGTTGTTGCCGCCGGTCTTCTTGGCTGTGGTGTTCTTGGCTGCGGTCTTCTTGGTTGCCGGCTTCTTCGTCGCTGTCTTCTTCTCGGCCATGATCGCTCCCTCATCCTTTCGTCGTTGTGGTGGAGCGGGCGGGGAGGGGATCTAGTCCTCCGCGTCCGTCTCCAGGTCGTACTCGCCCCCGGCGGTGCGTGCGTAGGTGCCGGTGAGGACGGCGGCGGCGAGCACATGGCCCGCCATCGCCTCGAGCAATTCGCCGCGGGTGGCGCCGGGCGCCAAGGTCAGCGGCTGATCCAGCGCGAACAGCTGGAATACGTAATCGTGCGCGCCCTGCCCGGTGGGGGGATCGGGCAGCAGCCATTCGGAATTGCCGTAGCTGTTCTTGCCCGCGCGCGGCGGGGTCTCGCCCTCGAGCAGCTTGCCTGCGCCAGGCGCCAGGCCCCAGACCAGCCAGTGGCAGAACGGCTCGGGGGACGGCGCATCGGGGTCCTCGACCACGAGCACCAGCTCCTGCGCGCCCGCGGGCGGGCGGGTCCAGGCGAGCGGCGGGGCGACCGCGTCTTCCTCGTCGGCGGTGAAGCTGGGATCGAGCACCGTGCCGTCGGCAAAGGCGGGCGAGCTCAGCGCGAAGCCATCCTTGCCGACCAGCCCTTCCTCGCCAAGCCGCGCCACGGCCAGCCCACCATGGCCGGCCCTGGCGCCGCGCAGCGCCTTGCCCAGCCAGTCAGGAAGGTGTTCGAGCATCACATCCTTTCGGCCAGCGTCAGGCCCAGCGTCGGGCCCGGCGTCGGGCAAGGCGGCTTTCGCTCCCAATGCCGCCCGAGCAAGCGGGTTCCTTGGCCAATGCGATCCGGCAATGCAAGGGCGCGCCGGCGCACCCGCCAATGAGCGATGTGGAAAAAGGCGCCCGGCGATTGCCGCCGAATTGGCGGCGATAGAGCTTGCTTGTCTCGCCGCATCGCTCAGGATAGGTTCAGTCCCCCGACCCGAAACGCCTCGCCGCCCGCTCGCCCTGCCCTATTCCTCTGTTTGGAAACGTCTTTCGATGCGCATCGCCAAACATGCCCTGATGCTCGGCTGTGCCGCCATGCTGGCCGCTTGCGGCGGCGATGATGGAGGCTCGAGCGGCGGGTTCACCGCCGCCGCGCCCACCCCTTCGCCCACGCCCACGCCCACGCCCACACCGACCCCGACGCAATGCTCGCTGTCCGCGCGCCAGGATTTCGTGCTGTCGGCGCTGCAGGAATGGTATCTGTTTCCCGATCTGCTCGCCACCGACGTCAACCCGGACAGCTACACCAATGTCGAGGACTATCTCGATGCGCTGGTCGCCCCGGCGCGGGCGCAATCGTTCGACCGCTACTTCACCTACCTGACCTCGATCGCGGAGGAGAACGGGTTCTACGACGATGGGAGCAGCGCCGGCTTCGGGGTGCGTCTGTCGTACGATGTCGCGCAGGGTCGCGTGTTCGTCCTGGAAGCGTTCGAAGGCGGGACGGCGCTCGCCGACGGGATGGATCGCGGCAGCGAGATCCTCGAGATCGCCCAGCCCGGCGCCGCCGCCGAGACGGTGAGTTCGCTGATGGCCCAGGGCGGGTCGCAGGCGGTCGTCGACGCCCTGGGTCCCAGCACCGTGGGCACCACCCGAGAGCTGGTCTATCTGGATGCGGACGGGGTGCGGAAAACCTCCACTTTGTCCAAGCAGAACTACACGCTCGATCCCGTCTCCGACCGCTACGGCGCCAAGGTCATCAACGACAACGGCAAGCTGGTGGGCTACCTCAACCTGCGCACCTTCATCGATACCGCGGAAAGCGACCTCATCGACGCGTTCGACCAGTTCCGTCAGCAGGGCGTGACCGAGCTGATCGTGGACCTGCGCTACAACGGCGGCGGCCTCGTTTCCATCGCCGAGCTGATGGGCGATCTGATGGGCGCGAACCGGCAGGGCCAGGTGTTCAGCTACACCATCTTCCGGTCCTCCAAGTCGAGCGAGAACGAGACCTATTCCTTCAGTCCGCGCACCCAATCGATCCAGCCCACCAAGATCGCCTTCATCGGCACCGAAGGGACGGCCTCGGCGAGCGAACTGGTGATCAACGGCATGCAGCCCTATCTGGGAGCCAACATGGCGCTGATCGGCGAGAACACCTACGGCAAGCCGGTGGGCCAGATCGCCATCGACCGCTCGGCCTGCGACGACCGGTTGCGGGCGGTGGCCTTCAGCACCGAGAACGCCGATCGCCAGGGCGATTACTACACCGGTCTCGCCTCGCTCGTGCCCAACACCTGCGCCGCCAGCGACGATGTGACCCGCCAACTGGGCGACCCGGCCGAGGAGATGGTGGCGCGCGCGCTCGATTTCCTGGCCGGGCGTTCGTGCACCCCGATCAGCGCCAGCGAGGGGCGCACCGCGTCGACCGACCGGACCACCGGCGACAGCGACGATGGCCGCCAGCTGCTGCAGCGCGAGCGGGGCAGTACGATCGACCGCGAGGTGCCGGGCGCGTTCTGAGGTCCGGCTCAGCCGGCGGGCGGCTCGACGAAGGGCTGGGCGTCGGTCCAGCCGCAGCCGTTGCGGGTTTCCTCGTCCGCTCCCTCGCCCAGCCGCAGGGTGACGGTGAAGGGGTAGACCCGCTCGCTCATCCCGTCGCTGCAGCGGCCCGGCGTCACCGCCATGTCGAAGGCGCGGCCGGCCAGCGCGCCCGCGTAGGAGAGGCCGCCGCGCCCCGCGAACCGCGCGACTGTGAGCACGGCGCCGTCGGGCTGCTCGGGCGTGCGGTAGCGCAGCGCCGTGCCGGTGATCTCGCCGCCCCAGAACGGCTCGGTGCCGACAAAGCGCAGCCGCTCGCGCTCGCCGATCGCCCTGAAGGACTGGATGTCGGCTCCCCCCGGCACCTGCGCCTCGTGCTCGGCGGCCGGCGCGCACGCGCCCAGGGACCCGGCCAGGGCGCAGGCGAAGCGGGCGAGCGGCAGCGGGCGCATCCAGGACGCTGTACCGCCTCGTTTCCGGGGGGCCAACCGGCGGATGCAGAGCTCGGTCGATCGGCGGCCAGCCACCCTGACCCTTTCACTCGCTCCCGGAGCGCGGTACATGGCCGGAATGAAGCTGTGGAAACCGCTCCTGGTCGTGCTGCCCGCGGGGCTGCTGCTGGGGATCATTGGCGGGCGGATGGTGGATTCGGGCAATCCGCGCGACGCTCAGGAAGGTGCGCTGGCCCAGGCTGAGGCGGTGAACCAGGCTGCCCTCGATGCCGCCCAGCCCGAGGAGTGGCCCGCCCCTGCGGCCGCGGACGGCAGGCTGCCCGCCGTCCCCGACCAGCGGCCGCAACTCGACTGGACCGCCGAGTTCGCGCCCCAGGACGATGGCGGCGCCTATGATTACGACGGCGACTATTTCGGGGCGGGCCGACCGGCGTTGGGAGGAGTGGACGATACCGCTGATGAGGCGGGCTCCGGGAGCGGCGCATCCCGTCCGTTCGCCCGCGATAGCGAGGCCGCAGCCGCGGCCCGGTCAGCCGGACAGGCGGCGCGCGACGCGGCCGGGATCGCCGCCGCGGCGCCGACCCGACCCGTCGCCGCGGCCCCGGCTCCAGCTCCGGCTCCGGCTCCGGTAAGCGAACCACGGACCGCGGACGGCGACCTACCGGCGATCTGGTAATGCCGGCGCGACCCGCGAGCCGGTTCGCCTTGCACCCCCCCGCCGCGCGGCCGAGCCTACCATCCGCGCGGCCGAGCCTACCATCGCACAAGCCCGGCCCCACGGCGGATCAATCCTGGGAGATTTCCTCGAGCGCCTCGCCCGAAAGCTCGTCGTCCTCATCGTCCTCGAGCGCCAGGTCGCCGAGCGAGAGGACGCCCACGAGCCTGCCGTCCTCCACCACGAAGAGGCGGCGGATCTGCTCCTCCATCATGATCTCGGCGGCTTCCTCGACATCGGTATCCGGCGCGATGAAGATGGGGTCCTGCGTCATCACCTCGCTGACCGGCGTGTCGGGACCCAGGCCCTGGGCGACGCCGCGCAGGGCGATGTCGCGGTCGGTCACCACGCCGAGAAAGGCGTCGCCCTCCATCACCGGCACCGCGCCGTAATCGCCCTCCTCCATCATCGTCGCCACTTTGCGGATGGTGTCCTGCGCGGTGGCGGTGTCGGGATCGCGGGTCATGATGTCCGAAACCTGCATGGCGTCTCTCCTTGAAAATGGGGGGAAAGCTGGCGGACGCAATTGCCGCCCTTCCTTCGCCAACCCGGGGCGGCGCTGCATGGCCCCGCCGCTCGTCGCAGCCAGGGGGCGGCCGGGCGTGTTAGGCCGGCGCATGGGCGCGTCTCCGCCGGCCGGTAAGCTCAGTTCAGCTCGCCCAGCAGCAGCGCGCAAGCAAAGCCGGCAGTGGTCGCCAGCGCCACCCAGGGACCGCCGTCGCGAAAGGCTTCGGGGAACATCGTGTCAGCCAGCATCGCCAGGATACCGCCCGCCGCCAGCGCCAGGAGGAAACTCTTGCCGGCGTCGGGCAGGTCGGCGAGCAGCGCATAGCCGGCCACGGTGGCCCCGGTGCAGGCGATCGCCACCAGCGTCCAGGCCACCGCGACGTAGCGCCGCGACCGACCGGACTCAATCATGCTCACGGTGCTGACGACGGCGCTGGGCAGGTTGGAGAGGAACACCGCGCCCAGGAGCACCATCCCCAACCCCGCACCGTCGTCGGCGGCCAGGCCCATGCCGATCGCCGCGTTCTCGGGGATGCCGTCGAGCACGGTCCCCATCAGCACCGCCAGGCCCCCCGCGCTCGCCTGGCCGGCGGTCTCGGGAATCGCGGCAGCGCGGGGCACCACGTCGTGCGGATCGTTGCCGGCGAGCCGCGGGCTAAGCTGCGCCATGTGATCGAGCCAGGAATCGAGCGCGATGTACACCAGCGCGCCGGCGAACAGCCCGCCCATGGCGAACAGCACCGAGCCTTCGGCCACCGCCTCGCCCATCAGCTCGAAGGTGAGTGCCACCACCAGCGTGCCCGCGCCGAAGGCGATCACCGCCGCCAGCACGCGGCGCGGGAGCTTGACGAACAGGCCCAGCAGCACGCCGACCGGGAAGGCCGAGGAGGCGAGCAGGCCGTAGAGCAGCGCGTTGGTCACTGCCCCAGTACGAGCAGGCGGGTCCCGGCGTTCCGGGCCGGGCGCCTGCCTCCGGGCGCAGTGAAGCGCCCGCCTCCGGGCGCAGTGAAGCGGGGCAGGCGCCCAGCGGGATCGGCTGCGCGGCGACCTGCTGCCCCGGCCGGCGGGCCGCTCGCCGGCCTTCGACGTCGGCGAACACGCGATCCTTGCCGCCATCGTCGAGCAGAGCGTGGTAGTTGTCTGCCAAGAGGATGCGCTGTTGGTAGGGGCAGGCAGCTTCGGCGCAGAATTGCCGGCTGCCTTCGCGCCGCATGGCCGGGAGCGGTGCCGCGCTGGATGAGCACCGGCAGTGATCGGCCCGAATTCGCGCTCGCATCTCATCGATGGCGGCCGGCGGCGCTCAAATCAGCTTGGCCAGCGCCATCGCGGCGGCGGGGGCGCGGACCTTGGCGCCGCCGATCAGGTAGAGGTACCCGTCGCGGGGGGCGGCGGCGGGTTCCGGCGGGGCGACATAAGCGAGGCCGGGCGGCGTCTCGCCGTCGCGCCAGGCTCGGGCGATGGTGGCCCAGGACGCCAGCGCCTCGGGGGTATAACCGGTGGCGATAGCCTCCTCAGTCCGCATCAGGCGGGCATAGATGAAGGCCGCGGTCGCATCGGCGATCTGCGGGTATTGGCCGTGGTCGGCGAGCACGATCGCGGCGCCATGCTGGCGGGCAAGCGCGACGAATTGGGGACAGGCGAAGCTTTCGTGGCGGACTTCGAGGGCGTGGCGCAGGGGCAGGCCGGCGGAGGTGGCGGGCAGCAAAGCGAGGAAAGCGGCGAAATCGTCGGGATCGAACCGCTTGGTAGGGGCGAACTGCCACAGGATGGGACCCAGCTTCTCGCCCAGCTCGGCGATGCCCTGCTGGAAGAACCTGGCGATGCTCTCCCCCGCCTCGGCCAGCACGCGGCGGTTGGTGCAATAGCGCGCGGCTTTCACCGAGAACACGAAGTCGTCGGGCGCCGCGTCGCGCCAGGCGGCGAAGCTGGCGGGCTTCTGCAGGCGGTAGAACGTGCCGTTGATCTCGATGGTGCGCAGCTGGGACGCGGCGTAGCGCAGCTCGTCGGCCTGGCGCAGGCCGGCGGGGTAGAAGGCGCCGCGCCAGGGCGCGTAGGTCCAGCCGCCGATGCCGGTGCGGATCGTGGCTGGCATCTACTCCTCGCTTCACCAACCCCTGACGGGCCTTCATATCGCCCGCATCGGGATTGGACCAGGGGGGTGGGCCCGGCGCGCCGTCTCCCCCCTGGTTCAGCCCTGGATTGGCCCTCGATAGCCTGGCATCGGCGCTGGATTGGCGCGACCCGATCAGGCAGGCATCAGCACCGTGTCGATGACGTGGATGACGCCGTTGGCGGCGTTCACGTCGGTCGCGGTGACGGTGGCGGTGCCGCCGGCCGCGTCGGTCAGGATGACGTTGCCGCCTTCAAGGGTGGCGGTAAGGGTGGCGCCGTTCACCGTGGTGATCGCGTACCCGGCATCGCCCGCGGCCTCGATGGCGGCGACCAGGTCGGTCGCCATCACCTCGCCCGCCACGACGTGGTAGGTGAGGATGCCGCCGAGCGTCTCGGTCTCGGTGGTGGTCAGCGTCTCCACGGTGCCGGCGGGCAGCGCGTCGAAGGCGGCGTTGGTGGGGGCGAACACGGTGAACGGACCGGTGCCCGACAGCGTGGCGCCGAGGTCGGCCGCGGTCACGGCGGCGACGAGGGTGGAGAAATCGGCATTGCCCGAGGCGACATCGACGATGGTGCCGGTGGCGGTGGTCGTTGTGGTATCGGTCATGGTGGTATCCTCGGTCGTGGTGTCGGCGGGAGCGTCGGTAGTGGCGGGTTCCTGGGCGCCGCCGCATGCGGCAAGGCTCAAGGCGGTGCCCGCGAGCAGCGGGAAGACGAAGTTCCTGGTCATGATGGCCCTTTCGAAGCGGTCATTCACATTTGTCGGCGTGACGAGATGTGGGGCGCGCCGGGGGCGATGTTACCCGGACCAAAGGGCCGTGGACTTAGGGGCAGGTCCGCCGAAGGTTACGAAGGTTACGCAGGTGCAACCCTGACCGGCGAGGCGCAAGCCCTTGTGGGGGAACGGTTTTCGTGCCCGTGGACAAGGTTACAGGTCGGCGGGGCTAATTCGTGGCGGAATGGTCGGGCGGGCCGAGTTCGCGGGTGGTCTCGCTGTCCTCGCGGCCGTCCCAGGTGGCGGGACCGTGAGCGACGCGGGTGACGAGGGCGCGGAAATCGTCGGGGCGGAACTTGCTGGCCGGGTGCCAGGGCGGCAGATGCGCGCGGCGCGGCTGGAGACGCATGGCGAGCAGCGCGACGGTCAGCCGCTCGTCGTAGCGGCGCGAGGTGTGGACGACCTCGCCCTTGTGCAGATGCGGCACCTCGACCCCGTTCAGCGCCCGCTCCATCGCGGCTTCGGTGAGCGCGTCGAACGCGGTTTGGAAGGCGGCGTCCCAGGCGAGATCGAACGGCTGGCCGCGGAGGCGGGCGCGCAGGCGATAGGCGGTCTGCCGCGTCATCCCGACCTCGCGCGCGGCCGCCGAGACATTGTGCGTGGCCGCGAGCGCCTGGAGGAACCGCGCCTGGCGCTCCGGGGTCCATCCGTCCTGGCGCTCGGGTGGTGGTGCTGGTGCTCGCGGCGTTGGCGGCGCAGGTTGGATCGCGATTGGTTGCGAGGCGGCCGGCTCGGGCTCGGCGGGTTCGGGGCCGGAAGGTTCGGGAATGGCGGCGGCCGGATCGGGTTCAGGGCCGGGAGGCAACGATCCGGTGGGTGCCAGATGGGGCTCGAGCTCATCCTCGAGCTGGTTGATGATGGCCTCGGTAGCGGCGATGCGGGCGGCGATGTCGCAGGGGTGGATCGTCATCCGCGAGTTTAGGGCAGATTTTGGGGGAGTAGGAAAGGGTTGGCCGAACAACACTGCTCCGGCACACATCATCCGCCCCGAAAACATAAGCACGTCCGATTTTGCCGTTGACGAGTCCATTTGGGACGTTATGAGGGCTACATTGGACAAAGAGGAGGCATTATGCGTTATGCATTTTGGAACAACAAAGGCGGCACCGGTAAAACGAGTCTCTGTTTTCAGTCGATCTGTCGCTACGCCCATCGACATCAACTCAAACGCATCTTGGTAATCGACGCTTGCCCCCAGGCGAACTTATCAGAGCTACTGCTGGGAGGACTAACGGGCCACGGCAGCCGGAATCTGTTGCAAATGCATGGCGCAGTACCACGGCGCAGTATTGGTGGATATTTCCAAATTCGCCTGCCTTCCCCGTTTAACGTTCCACAATTCCGCCCGCAGGACTTCATCTGCTCTGTAAGTTCTATGAATTCTGCTGTCCCTGAAAACGTGGACCTGCTTGCAGGAGATCCGTTATTAGAGCTACAGTCTAATGCCATCAATACGCTCGCAAACACCCAGATACCTGGAACCAATACTTGGGTTCAAATAATTGATTGGCTTTCCGACTTTCTCTCTCCACTTGAAGATACCTACGAAACTATCTTCATAGATTGTAACCCCAGCTTTTCCATTTACACTCAGATTGCGCTCGCGACTGCCGAGCGCCTAGTTCTGCCGGTAATGGCCGATGATTCATCGCGGAGAGCGGTTCAAAATGCACTATCGCTTCTTTATGGCTTGAGCTTGCCATCTCCCATTTACGCGACCTATGCATTCAATACTAAACTTAAACAGGCGAATCGCCGGCTTCCAATGGTTCATCTTATTGCAAAGAACAGGCTTACCCAGTATATGGGACCTGCTTCTGCATATGCCGCGGTAATGCGGGCTATAGATAGCGATATTGGTGGATTGTTAAGAACTCATCCCCAATTGTTCACATTCACCGATGTGGCCCAGGGAACAGCAGAGATTCGGGATTTTCAGACAACGGGTGTCGTTGCTTTCGCCAAGGGTCTACCTTTTTCGAAGCTGAAATCTGGTAAACAAACAATTAACGGCCATCGAGTGCAAGTTAAGGAAGAATATAGACAACAGGTTATCGCCTCTGTGAATGCGATGGTGGCGAAGCTTTGATTGCCTTACACGCGATCGGCGAAATCGCGGCCTAATGTTTGGGTCTGAAGCGACCCAGGCCAGATCACCCCACCCTCTTCCCCTTGTCCGCCTCAATAAGCCCATCCAGCACCGCAATCCGCAACCGCTCGGGCGTGTCCTTCGCCAGGCCCTTGAGGCGACAAGTCGCCCACAGGGCCTTGCGTTCGCTTTCGAGCGCCTTGAGGTAGAGGTCGGCCATCAGTCGTGCTCTCGGCCGCCGGCGCCGATGTAGAGTTCGCTGCCGGTTTCGCGGTACTTTTCCGACATGGCGGCCATGCCGGCTTCCGCCTCCTCAGCGGCGAGGAAGGTGTCGGCCGGCTGGTTTTGCCGCGCGGCGAATTCGCGGACTTCCTGGCTGATCTTCATCGAGCAGAATTTGGGGCCGCACATCGAGCAGAAGTGGGCGGTCTTGGCGCCTTCGGCCGGGAGCGTCTGGTCGTGGTAGTGCTCGGCGGTGTCGGGATCGAGCGACAGGTTGAACTGGTCGCGCCAGCGGAAGTCGAAGCGGGCGCGGGAGAGGGCGTCGTCCCGCAGCCGCGCGGCCGGATGCCCCTTGGCGAGGTCGGCGGCGTGGGCGGCGAGCTTGTAGGTGACGACGCCGGTCTTGACGTCGTCGCGGTCGGGCAGGCCCAAATGCTCCTTGGGGGTGACGTAGCAGAGCATGGCGGTGCCGAACCAGCCGATCAACGCCGCGCCGATGCCGCTGGTGATGTGGTCGTAACCGGGCGCAATGTCGGTGGTCAGCGGCCCGAGCGTGTAGAAGGGGGCTTCGCCGCAGACCTCAAGCTGCTTGTCCATATTCTCCTTGATCTTGTGCATCGGCACATGGCCGGGGCCCTCGATCATCACCTGCACGTCGGATTTCCACGCGCGGTGGGTGATCGCGCTCGTGCTGCGTTCTCACTCTCGCGATGTGCGCCGACAGATCGGCCTTCACGGCCTGCG
>JANNOJ010000044.1:0-157965 GCA_031399025.1 Erythrobacteraceae bacterium
GCGCCACAGCCCGCTCACGCAAATCCATCGAATAGGGTCGGCTCATCACTGCTGGCCTCCAACCCAGCCAGCAGCTTGAATCAGATATCCAACGCCTTGGAAATCCCAATCCGATTCAACACAGCGTCATCCCGCTCTAGAAGGGGGGTTCCTCGACCTCGTCGCCGAACGCGTCCTCGAACCCCTCACGGCTTTCCTGCGCCCGTTGCCGCGCCTCCTCGCGCGCTTCCTGCAGCGCTCGTGCGGTTTCCTCGCGCGCTTCGCGGGCGGCCTCGATCATCGCCTCGCGCCCGTCATCGCCGGGGGCCAAGGACAAGCCGTCCTCGCCATCAAGGCGCAATTCGACGGGCCGCCCCTCAATATCGAAGGTGACCGCGGCGCCATTGCCCAGGATGCGCACGCGGGTGCCGTCGTCCAGCACGTATTCGTTCGCCGGCAGCTCGCCCGGGCCGACATCCTGCGGCTCGACCGGCCCGCGCGGATCGGGGCGCCGGGTGGGTGCGGGCGCCGGCGCGGCCTGGCCGGTGATCGCCTGGGTCATGAAATCGCGCCAGATGCGCGCCGGCAGCCCGCCGCCGGTGACGCCGGCCAAGGGCGTGTTGTCGTCATTGCCCACCCACACGCCCACCACCAGCCCATTCTCCCCTTGGCCCGCATACCCCACGAACAGCGCGTCGCGGTGGTCCTGGGTGGTGCCGGTCTTGCCGAAATTGGGCCCGCGCAGCATGGCCGCGCGGCCGGTGCCCCGATTGATCGCCGTGCGCAGCATCTGCTCGATCGCCTCATGGTCGCGCTCCGAGACCGAGCCGGGCGTGTTCCACAGCCAGTCCAGCCAGCCTTGCGGCCGTTCGGCGAAGGCGGTGGGCCGGACGGGGAAGGCATTGCCCGCCACGCCGGCGTAGGCCGCGGTCAGCTCCATCAGCGACATGGTCGAGGTGCCCAGCGCCAGGCTCGGGTCGCCCTCGGCCAGCGGCGCGGCGACGCCGAGGTCGCGGGCGGTCTCGATCACCGCCTCGGAGCCGATCTCGCTCAGCAGCCGCACCGCCGCCACGTTGCTCGACTGGGCAAAGGCATCCTCCAGCGTGAGCGCCTCGCTGTAGCGTTCGCCCGCGTTGCGCGGCCGGTAGGAACCGCCGGTGATGGGCCGGTTGGAGATGGTGTCTTCTGGCTCCCACCCCTCGCGCAGCGCGGCGAGGTAGACGAACAGCTTGAAGGTGGAGCCCGGCTGGCGGCGCGCTTGCGTCGCGCGGTTGAACACGCTGTCGGCATAATCGCGCCCGCCGATCATCGCCACCACCTCGCCGTTCGGGCGCATCGCCACCAGCGCCACCTGCGCCCCGCCCAGCGGCGCGCCCGCCACTGCTCGCCGCGCCGCCGCCTGCAGCCGGGCATCGAGCGTGGTGGTGAGCGTGAGGCGGGCATAGCCCACCTCGCTCAGCGCGCGCGCCTGGGGCAGCGCCCAGTCGGCGAAATAGGTGCCGGTGGGTAGGTCGTTATCCTGGCGCACGTCGAGCCGCGGCGCGGGCATCGCCGCGGCCTCCGCCTGGCCGACGTAGCCGGCATCCACCATCGCCCCGATGACCGTGCGCATGCGCTCTTCGGCAAGATCGTAGTTCTTAGTGGGGGCATAGCGCGAAGGCGCCTGCAGCAGGCCGGCCAGCATCGCCGCCTGCTCGGGCCGCAGCTTTTCGGGCTGGCGGTAGAAATAGTGCAGCGAGGCCGCGCGAAGGCCATAGGTGTTGTCGCCGAAATAGGCGTTGGAGAGGTAGCGCTCGAGGATCTCGTCCTTGCTCAGCCAGGCCTCGAGCCAGAACGCGATCAGCGCCTCGCGCGCCTTGCGGGTGAGGTTCTGTTCGGGGGTGAGGAAGGTGAACTTGGCCAGCTGCTGGGTGATGGTGGAGCCGCCCTGCGTGCGCCCGGTGGTGGCGTTGCTCCACGCCGCCCTGGCAAGACCGCGCGGATCGATCCCCCAATGCTGGTAGAACCGCCGATCCTCGATCGCCAGAAAGGGCTGGACGACATGCGCCGGCAGGTCGGCCACCCGCACCGGCTCATCCACGATGGCGCCGTTGCGCGCGATGGGCGTGCCGTCGCTGGCGAGCAGGGTGAGCTGCGGCGGGGCGATCGGCTGGAGCGACTTGTTGAGCGGCGCGGTCACCGCCAGCCAGCCGGCGAGCAGGATGAAGCCGAACAACACGCCGGCCACGATGCGGCTGGCCCACCACAGCCTGGTGCGGCGCGGCGGCGGCGGCACCGGCGCGAGGCCGGGCCAGGGACCATCAGGCCCTTCCGACTCGAGATAGCGGGAGCGCCGGTCGCGGGGTTGGCCGGCATCGAAGCGGCCGCGATCCTCGTAGAGCGGCGACCAGGGCGCGTCCTCCAGCGCCTGGTCGCGGCGGAAGGGATCGGCGTCGTAGGCGTCGTGCCGCCGCGCTGGCTGATCGCGCCAGATGCTCATCTCGCGGCTGTGTTAACGCGATAATACAGCCATGGCGAGCGACTTTTCACCGGCGCCCGGGGATAATCGCGTGGGTCCGGGCAACCGGTCGTTCTGCCGGATCGCGGGGGATCGGTAACCCTGCGTATGGCGGGTCGTTCGCGGGCTAGGGCACATCCCGACCACGGAAGATAGCGGCGCCGGCGTACCTACTTCTTGCCGACCACGCTCTCGGGCAGGTCTACGCCGAATACCCGCTGGTAGTATTCGGCCACCAGCATCCGCTCGGCCTCGTCGCACTTGTTGAGGAAACTCAGGCGGAAGGAGAAGCCGACGTCGCCGAAGATCTCGGTGTTCTGCGCCCAGGTGATGACGGTTCTCGGACTCATGACGGTGGAGATGTCGCCGCCCATGAAGCCCTGGCGGGTGAGATCGGCCACGCGGACCATGTCGGCCACCACCTCGGCCGCGAGCGTGGTCTTGGACTGGACGATGCGCCGTTCCACCGCCTCGGGCAGGTAGTTGAGCGCCACGACGATGTTCCAGCGGTCCATCTGCCCCTGGTTGATCGCCTGGGTGCCATGATACAGCCCGCTGGTATCGCCCAGGCCCACGGTGTTGGCGGTGGCGAACAGGCGGAACCAGGGGCTGGGGCGGATGACCCGGTTCTGATCCAGCAAGGTGAGCTTGCCGGCCTGTTCGAGCACGCGCTGGATGACGAACATCACGTCCGGCCGGCCGGCGTCGTATTCGTCGAACACCAGCGCCACCGGGTGCTGCAGCGCCCAGGGCAGCAGGCCTTCGCGAAACTCGGTGACCTGCAGGCCGTCGCGCAGCACGATGGCGTCGCGGCCGATGAGGTCGATGCGGCTGATATGGGCGTCCAAATTGATCCGGACGCACGGCCAGTTGAGGCGGGCGGCGACCTGTTCGATGTGAGTGGACTTGCCGGTGCCGTGATAGCCCTGGATCATCACCCGCCGGTTGTGCGCAAAGCCGGCCAGGATGGCGAGGGTGGTGTCGGCGTCGAAGACGTAGCTGTCATCCAGGTCGGGCACGCGCTCGTCGGGCCGGGAGAAGGCGGGAACCTGCATGTCGACGTCGACGCCGAAGGTCTCGCGCACGTCCACTTCGCGGTCGGGGGTGGTATTGGCGAGCCCGCCTTCGGTAGTCTTGCTGCTCATCTCGTTCATTGTCGGCGTGCCTAGACGGACCGTTCCTGGCCTGCAACATGGACCTGCAAGCAGGACGCAAGGCAGCCGATCGCAAGCGCTGCTCGAAGGGAGCATCACGCCATGAAGATATACGGATTTCCGCTGTCACCATTCGTGCGCAAGGTGGCGCTGGTGGCGAGCGAGAAAGGACTGGCGTTCGACTGGGAGCCGACCAACCCGCAGGCGGCGGGCAAAGAGTTCCTCAAGATCAGCCCCTTCGCCAAGATCCCGGCGCTGCGTGACGGCGACTTCGCGCTCGCCGATTCCACCGCCATCGCCACCTATCTCGACGCGGCCTATCCCGAGCCCGCGCTGCTGCCGGCGGCGCCGCGCGCCCGCGGCCGGGCGGTGTGGTTCGAGGAAGTGGCCGACACGGTTCTGGTGCCCGCCGGCGCGCCGATCGTGGTCAACCGCTTCATGCGCCCGCGCCTGTTCGGCATGGCAGGCGACGAGGCGGCAGCGCTGGCGGCCGAAGAGGCGATGCTGGCACCGATGGCCTATCTCGACGGCGAGCTGGGCGGCGGCGAAGGCTGGCTCGATGGCGCGTTCTCCCTGGGCGATATCGCGCTAGCCTCGGGCTTCCGGACGCTGGCCTATGCCGGCTGGGCTATCGATGCCCAAGCCTACCCCCAGCTTGCCGCCTGGTACGACCGGGTCTGCGCCCGCCCGGCCTGGCAATCGGTCGCCGCGCACGAAGACGCCGTCGTCGCGGCGCTGGGGGCTTAGCGCGGGGGCGGCGAACCCGCGGTGAGCTTGGCCGGCAAAGCGAACAGCGCCACGAACCGGCGGATGAGCTCGATGTCGCCGCGCAGGGCGAGTTCGCCCCGGCCAGCCACCACCGCGGGATCTTCGCTACCGTAGACCACCCGCACCAGCGGCGGGGCGACAGCGGCGCTCAGGCCGATCTCGCCCTCCCCTGGCGCGGCCCGCCGGACCGGCAGCTCGCCCCGGCGCAGTTCCGCCAGGAAGCTGTCGCCTCCCAGCGTGATGCCGACCGAGACCTCGAATTCGCCGGCCTTCTCGCGGTCCAGCATGGTGCGCAGGGACAGCATGAACGAGACCGGCGAGAGGGCGAGCTGTGGATTGTGCTCGGGCGAGCGCGCGGCCCAGCGGCCGAGTTCCTGGATCACCGGCTCCGCGAGGTAGCCCCATTGCGTCAGCTCGTAGACCTGCGCCGGGGCGGGCGGGGGCAGGCGGCGGCGGACCAGCACGCCCGTCGCCGCGAGCGAGGCGAGCCGCTCGGCGAGCACCTTGGCGCTGATCCCGGGCAGGCTGGCGCGCAGGTCGGAGAAGCGGCGACCGCCCAGCATCAGCTCGCGCACCACCAGGATGGACCAGCGCTCGCCGATCAGCTCCATGCCGAAGGCGGTGCCGCAAGCGTCTTCGTACCATTTGCCGTGGAGCGGGCGCGGCGAGGTCATCCCACAAAAGTTACTTTAAGTGATTTCATAGTTGCTATATGTAACTTTGGCGGGCAGAAAGGGCAAGAGAGTGATTCGCCGGGACACTCGAAAGTGACCGCCGCCAACCCTGCTGTAGACGCTTAGCGGCACCGCGACCAATCCGCCCCGCCCACCGGCGGGCGCTTGCCGCCCAGTTGAACGACTTCTCGGCACGACCGATGCCGCAGATGGAAGGAGCCTGAACCATGTACGTGCAAGGATTTCTGCTGGCCGTCCCCGAAGACAAGAAGGACGCCTATATCGAGCTGGCCGCCAGCGCCTCCGAGATGTTCAAGAGCTACGGCTGCACCGAGATCGTCGAGGCATGGGAGGACGATGTCACCGATGGCAAGGTGACCGACTTCCGCATGGCAACCAAGGCGGAAGCCGGCGAGAAGATCGTCTTTTCATGGATGATCTGGCCCGATGCCGCAACCTGCAAGGCGGCCGCCGAGAAGATGCAGAACGACCCCGCCTTCGCCGAAGGGATGCCGGAAATGCCGTTCGACGGCATGCGGATGATGTGGGGCGGTTTCACCCCCGTGTTCACCATGGGGAGGGCGTGATGGCGGCGAGCGATAGAGGCGCATTCGTCTGGTACGAGCTGATGACCCCCGACCCGGCCGGGGCCAAGGCGTTCTACGACGCGGTGGTGGGCTGGACCATCCAGGCCGACGCCCAGCTGATCGGCGCCAGCGAATACCGAATGATCGGGCGTGGCGATGGCGGCCATGCGGGCGGCGTGCTGACGCTGACCCCGACCATGCAGGGCCAGGGCGGGCAGCCGGGCTGGGTGGGCTATATCCACCATCCCGATGTCGATGCCGCGGTAGCGACGATCACCGCTGCCGGCGGCGCGGTGCACATGGCGCCGAGCACCATGGAAGGAGTGGGCCGCATGGCCATGGTCGCCGATCCGCAAGGGGCGGTGTTCTATATCATGGACCCCACCCCTCCCGCCGGCCAGGCGGACGCGACCAGCACCGTGTTCGACTACGCCAAGCCGCAGCACGTGCGCTGGAACGAGCTGCAGACCGACGATCCGGCGGCCGCGGTGGAACTTTACTGCGAGCTGTTCGGCTGGCGGCAGGAGGGCGCCATGGCGATGGGCGAGTTGGGCGATTACCAGTTCCTCCACCGCGGCGAGGGGATGATCGGGGCGGTGATGCCCAGGATGCCGGGCGTGCCGCGCTCCGGGTGGAGCTTCTACATCGGCGTCGAGGATATCGACCGGGCGGCCGAGGCGGTGACGGCAACGGGCGGCATGCGCCTGGGCGAGATCCAGGAAATCCCCGGCGGCGAGTTCTCGCTGCATGTGATGGACCCGCAAGGCGCCGCCATCGGCCTGGTCGGCCCGAGGAAAGGATAGGCCATGACCAGCGCGACGATCTGCCTGTGGTTTGAGAAGCGCGACGCGGCCGAGGCGGCGCGCTTCTACGCCGAGACCTTTCCCAACAGCGCGGTGGGCGGCCGCATGGTCGCCCCAGGCGACTATCCCAGCGGCCGCCAGGGCGACGAGCTGGTGGTCGAGTTCACCGTGCTGGGCCTGCCCTGCATCGGGCTGAACGGCGGCAAGGCAGGCTTCTCTCACAATGAAAGCTTTTCCTTCTGCGTCGAGACACAGGACCAGGAGGAGACGGATCGCTACTGGACCGCCCTGGTCGGCAATGGCGGGCAGGAGCGCCAGTGCGGCTGGTGCAAGGACCGCTGGGGCATATCCTGGCAAATCACCCCGCGCGCGCTCAACGAGGGGATGAAGGACCCCGACCCGGCAGCGGCCAAGCGGGTGATGGAGGCGATGCTGACGATGCAGAAGATCGACGTCGCCGCCATCGACGCCGCGCGCGCCGGCGCCGAGAGGGGCTGAGGCGGTGGCCCGCAGGATCATCGGCGCCGCGTTTGTCTCGCTCGACGGGGTGATGCAGGCGCCCGGCGGGCCGGAGGAGGACCCCGCGGGCGGTTTCGCCCACGGCGGCTGGATGGCGGCGCTGTTCGACGAGGCGGTGGGCAGCCAGGTGGATACCTTCCTGCGCCCGCCGTTCGACCTGCTGCTCGGCCGGCGCACCTACGACATCTTCGCCGCGCACTGGCCGTTCGTGCCGGCGGACGATGCGATCGGCATCATGTTCGCGGCCAACCGCAAGTTCGTGCTCACCCGCTCGGACGCGCCGCTGGCTTGGCAGGGCAGCCAGCGGCTGGCGGGCATGGACGAGGTGGCGGCGCTGAAGGCGGGCGAGGGACCCGACCTGGTGATCCAGGGCAGCTCCACCATCTACCCCGAGCTGTTCGCCCACGGGCTGGTGGACCGGCTGGTGCTGATGATCGCGCCCGTCGTGCTGGGCGCGGGCAAGCGGCTGTTCGGCGAGGGCACGCCGGCGGGCACCTGGCGCGCGGTCGAGCACCGCGTCAGTCCGGGCGGCTCGGTGATGGCGACCTACGAGCCCGCCGGGCCGGTGGCAATTACCTCCTTCGCGATGCCCGAGCCCAGCGCCGCCGAGCTGGCCCGGCGCGCCGCGATCGCGGCGGGCACCTGGTGAGTACCGCCGACGGCCCCCTCGCGCTCTACGGCCATCCGTTCTCGTCCTACACCTGGAAGGCGCTGATCGCGCTCTACGCCAACGCCACGGCGTTCGAATTTCGCGCGATCGGACCGGAACACGCCGAGCATTTCGCCTTCACCAAGGCGGCGCACCCGGCGGGCAAGTTCCCGGTGCTGGCCGATGGTGAGACGGTGGTGGTGGAGACGACCGCCATCGTCGAGCACCTGGCGCTGCACCATCGCGGCCCCGCCCCGCTGCTGCCGGCCGACCCGGCAGAGGCGGCGCGGATGCGCATGCTCGACCGGGTGTTCGATCATTACGTCATGGGCAACATGCAGCGCGTGGTCGCCGCCTATTTCGCCGATCGCGACCGGCCCGAACTGGGCGAGATGCGCGACCGGCCCGATGCCTACGAAGTCGCCGGCGGCAGAGCGGGGTTGCGGCGCGCCTATGCCTGGCTCGAGGACTGGCTCGCGGCGCACCCGCCATGGCCGCATGTCAGCCTCGTCACCTGCGCCGCCGCGCCCGCGCTGTTCTATGCCGACTGGATCGAACCGATCCCGCCCGAGGCGCCGCGCCTCGCCGCGCTGCGCGCCGAACTGCTGGCGCTGCCCGAGGTGATCCGCTGCATCGACGATGCGCGCCCATACCGCGCGTACTTCCTGCCGGGCGCGCCCGAGCGCGACCCCTTCTAGGGAGGTCACCATGCGCCAAACCTACGAACTCGCCCTCACCCGCCTGATCGACGCAACGCCCGAACAGGTGTGGGACGTAATGGCCGCCCGAGGCGGGAGCACCCGCTACACCGCCCGCGCCCGGCACTGGACCGACGAAGCGCGCAAGAGCCACGCGGAGATGGGTTTCCACGACGGCTGGGGTGCGTGCGCCGACCAGCTCCAGGTGCTGTGTGAGGAGGTAGCGCCGCCCACCCGGGCGCAGGCGTGATATAGGCCACCTCGCGCCATCCGGCGGCTTGACAGGCCGCCGATGTTCGCTGGAATGTTCCAGGTGAAACACGGGAGAATGGAATCGTGGCCCAATACACCTTCTTCTTCAATCCGATGAGCCGCGCGCAGATCGCCCGCTGGGCGCTGCACGAGGTGGAGGCCGATTACGATCCGGTGTTCGTGGCCTGGGACGACAAGCCCGCCGCGCTGCTCGCCGCCAATCCGATGGGCAAGCTGCCCACCATCATCCACCACACCGCCCACGGCGAGCACGTGGTGAGCGAGGCGGCGGCGGTGTGCCATTATCTGGCCGAAGCGGGGGCGTCCGACCTGCTGCCCCAGCCGGGCGAGAAGGCGGAATACTTCCGCTGGCTGTTCTTCGCCGCCGGGCCGGTGGAGGCAGCGGTGACCGCCAAGGCCTACGGCTGGGAGCTCACCGACGAGCAGGAGATGGCGGTGGGCTTCGGCAGTTACGATCGGGCGGTCGATGCGCTCGAGGCCTGGCTGGCATCGCACGATTACGTCTGCGGCGAGCGGTTCACCATGGCCGATGTCTATGTCGGCAGCCAGGTGGACTGGGGCCTGATGTTCGAGACCCTGCCGGCGCGGCCGGCTTTCGCCGCCTATGCCGAACGGTGCCGCGCGCGCCCGGCCTACCAGGCCGCCAAGGCGATCGACATGAAGCTGATCGAGGAGTTGCAGGCGGGCGCCGACCCGGCCTGAGGTCGGCCTCGCAAAGCCGCCGGGCGGGCCCCATATCGCCTGCACGATGGCTGCCCTCCCCTTCCCCGATCCCGCCGCCCTGCTGCGCCGCGGGCTGGTGCGCCAGGTGCGCGCGGTATTCAACGATCCCGCGCGCGGCGAGGCGCCGGTGCCGGTGTCCGACAATGCCTGGTTCGAGCGCGACAGCCCGATCCGCATGGTCCATGCCGACGTGGTGAGCATGATGGTGGGCGGCATGTCCGCGCTGCTGCTGCAGATGCTCCACCCCCACGCGCTGCAGGGCGTGCTCGACCATTCCAGCTTCCGCACCGACCTGCACGGCCGCCTGCGGCGCACCGCCCGCTTCATCGCGGTCACCACCTATGGCGAGCGCGCCGCGGCCGATGCGGCGATCGCCAAGGTCAACGCCATCCACGCGCATGTGACCGGCACCCTGCCCGACGGCACGCGGTACTCGGCGCAGGATCCGCGCACGCTGGCCTGGGTGCATGTGACCGAGGCGACCTCGTTTCTCGAGGCCTATCTGCGCTACGTCCGCCCGCATATGCCCGCGGCCGAGCAGGACCGCTATTTCGCCCAGATCGCCCAGGTTGGCCGGCGCCTGGGGGCCGATCCGGTGCCCGAGAGCCGGGCCGGGGCGGCGGAGATCCTGGCCGGGATGCGCCCCGAGCTCGCCGCCGGGCCGGAGGCGCGTGACGCCGCCCGGCTCATCGTCAACAGCCGGCCGCAAGGCGCGCTGGCGGCGGTCCAGCCCGCGCTCGCCACCGCGGCGGTCGACATGCTGCCGCCCTATGCCCGCACGATGCTGGCGCTCGAGCGCCCTGGCCTGGCGGCGTTCCCGGCGCGATTCGCCACGCAGAAATTGGCCAGCACGCTGCGCTGGGCCTTCCGCCCGCCCCGGTGACGGCCCGCGCGTATTGGGCTCGTCGCCCTAGAATGTGTGGGACTTAGGATTCACCCACCCCCTTAGGCGGTCATCACCGCTTCCGGTTGGCCCTCGGCAAGGGCAATCTCAAGGCCCGAGTGGTCGCTTTCAAACGCGAAGGTGAAACCGGTCGGTCACCCGGGGTGGCGATCGCGCAAGTGGGCATGGCCACCGCGAGTGTCGGTGCCGCTCCAGCTCTAATTGCGTCGCGTCTGGTCAGATCAGTCAAGCGGGCGATCCTCCGGCCGATCAGCGGGCGGCCGCTGTGTCGCGGAACTCGGCCGAGGGACCGGCGGCAGCGGCGATCGCAGAGACCTCCGGCGGTGGTCTAGCGCCGAAGAACAGGATCGGCGGCTCGTAAACATTGTCGTCGTTGCGCTCGGAAAAGCGTGACTTGCCGGGCGGACAAGTGCGGTAGACCGCGCCGTTATGGCTATAGTTCATCGTGAAGCGGTTGCCGTAATTGCGCGAAAGGCTGCCGCAGTTCGTCTGTGAGAAGAACGTCGCATCATCCACCGCATTACCCGACACGACGTAACCGACCGTGCCCTCGTCGAGGTAAATCCCGCCGACATACACCCGGCGAACATCGTGGATGTAATTGCCGCTGATCGTCGAGCCGGGCTGCATGCCAAGCGTGTAGATCGCGCCGCCATCGGCCATCACCTGCTGATGGCGCGAGATATCGTTCTGGACGATGTGGTTGTCGCCGGCAATCGTGGGGTGGCTGAAGCCGCTGTGGCCGCCCGCGTCAACCCAGCCCCAGCCGAACCCGACCGATATGCCCGAATAGGCGGTGTTGACGATGCGGTTGCGCTCGATCCGGGTGTCGCGCGCATAGCCGACCCAGATTCCGAGCGTGTCGGTCCATTCCAGGGCGGCGCCGTCGATGTCGTTGTCGGTGATCCGGTTGCGCTGGGTCACGCGCTCGCTGTCGCAGGCGGGAACGTCGCCGCACGGGTGGTGGTCCTCGACCTCGACGCCGCCAAGCTGGATCGCCGAGCCCGAAATGTCGCGGAAACGGTTGCCGACGATCCGGGCATCCTGGATCCCGCGCACCATCGCCAGCCCGGTCGCACCCAAATGCTCGAAACGATTGCGTTCGAATTCGACCCCGCGCGCGAAGTTGACCTCGACCGCGCCGGGCACATAGCCAAGATAGGAGAAGTTCTCGACGTTGTAGAACCCGAAATCCTGCTCGGGCGGAACCACCGATTCGTTATCAAGGTCGTGCCGGGTGAGAAGGTACGCGCCGGCCTGTAGGCTGGAGTAGCCACCCACGCGCGCCGCAAGGCTGCGATCGAGGAACCACCCGGCGTGCGCGAAGGCCAGGCCGCGGATCGTGATGTCGCGCACCGGCCGCCCGGGTGCCCCGGTGATCGTCAGCAGCTGCTCCGTCGCGCCGAACACCGCGCTCTCGTCCGTCAGGGTCTCGCCGTCGCGTGGCCGGTAGTAGACTGCCGGCCCGCCGGCGACCGCGCCGCTTCGGTCAAGATACCATTCGCCGGGCTGGTCCAGGAGTTCGTAGGCGTTCTCGACATAGAGGCCGACATTGACCCGCTGGCTGTTGTCGAAGCAGGCCTGGGCGACCCGCACCTCGCCCGCCGCCGCCTCGGTCACCGGGCAGCGGGAGATTTGCCACTCCCACTGGCGGACGAGTTCGACCTCGGCGACATTGCGGAACGTGGCGACCCCGTCACTCCCGTCGAACCGGTATCCGGTGGGAGTGACCACATGCCCGTCGAGCCCGTTGCGACCGCGCGCGCGGGCCGCGCGTCGGCCATCCACGAACAGCGTGCGCCAGCGCGGCGGATCGGAGATCGGTGCCCGCCAGATATTGCGGGCTGCATCGTGCAGCGTCCATCCGGTTACGGGAACGCCACCGTCGAGCACGGGGTTCGCCCCCTCGGCCGCTTGCCAGATCACCCGGTGTCCGTTCCCCCCTCCGTCCGCTGGGCCCAGCGTCAGCGGAACGGCCAAGGCATAGACCCCGTCAAGCAGGTGGACGCGAACGTCCTCGCGCTGATTGCGCGTCGCCCGGCGCACGGCGAGCTGTGCGGCGCCGAGCGAGCACGGGTCCGCGCTTGTGCAAGCCGCCTGCTCCCCGCCCTCGGGTGCAGCGTAAAGGTCGCGTGCCGCCGCGTCGCCCAGCGGGAGCGCGGCAAGTGTCGCAAGGATGATGGCCGCGCCCCGCCTCACAGCGTGGTCCGGACGGCGAGCGAAAAGGTGCGCGGCCGTTCGAAATATGACCGGAACCGACCGCCGACACCCGTATAGTTGAATTCATCCTGCCCGGTCAGGTTGCTCCCGGTCAATATCACCTCCAGATCTTGAAGGAACCTCTGGCTGATGCCGGCGTCGAGCGTCGTTTGCGGGCGATTGTAGCCGTCGCCATTTCCGGTTTCATAAAGGAATGCGGTCCGGTAGTTCAGCGACATGCGTGCCGAGAAACCCGATTTCTCAAAGTAAGCTGTCGCGTTGACGTTGTGCTTGGATGCACCGGTAAACTGGGTCGAAACGCTGCCCGGCGGCGGCACCCGTTCGCTTTCTACATAGGTATAGTTCGCATTGAAGCCCACACCGTTGAAGGGCTCTGGTAGCAGGTTCAAAGGCTGATTTGTCCCAACCTCAAAGCCATAGGTTTTCCCCGACAAACCGTTGATGGTCGAGGTCACGGTAAAGCGGGTATCGCCCTCGCCAGGAATGGTAACATTGACCTGCTGTGTGTCCGTCACGATATCCTTCACATCCTTGTAGAAGCCGCCGGCGATAAACGACGCGCCGTATTTCGTGTGATACTCTATGGTTGCATCGTAATTCCATGCACTCGTCGGCCTTAGACAGACATCGCCGCCGTTGAACACGGGCGGGTCGACAGCTCCGTTACCCGCCGTGTAGAAATTGATTGTGCCACCGGGATCGGTGAACTTCCCCAGATCCTCGAACGTGATTGCCTCGACGACGCTCGACGCTCCCCGCTTGATCTCTTGCGCGCGCTGCAGACTGGCGCGCACGCCGGTGACGATGATCTGCGCGTCTTCCTCCGGGGCAGGCAGCCCGGCCGGCGCGCCGGCAGTTTCCGTGGGCGGATCGGTAGCCGAAGTGGTCTGTGCTGTAGCCGCTCCCGCCGACACTCCAAGCAAGCTCAGGCCCAGAAGCGCTCCTGTTCTGAGCCGCTTACCCATTTAAGCCTCCCCGTCTTGTATCTCAAGACTTTCGTCTCAACATTGCTTGGGCGAGGTATGGTTGTCAAGGTCGCTCGATGGTGGTTTGCAGGGCCGCAGATCCGGCCACATGGCTCGTAAACGGACGCACGGCCAAAGCCGATCTGCCGCCCCAGTTTGCGCGCGCCGACAAGCTCGACAGCTGCATGTGGTGCTATAGTTTTTAAGAGCGCCGATGCCTCGTTCCGGTCGGAAAGCTTGCCGAAGCCGACGGCGAGAGGGGGGCGATGGCCCGCACCTGGTTCTCGCGGCCGGAGGAGCCGGTGTTCGCCGTTGTGCGGAGCTGGCGCGACACTGAGGAATGGGACCGGCCTCCGGTGCCGGGAGGGAACACAGGGGCGGATTCGAGCGGCCGCTCCCACGCGGGACTGCAAGATGGTAACTGGTCGCTATCAAAGCCGCCTGACCGGCTCTAAACCGTCCCACTCGGCCGCAGCGTCCATCATCTGGCGAAATAGGTCGTTTACCGGTTCGTTCACTTCGATGATCTCGATGAATGCGCCAAGTTGACGACGCGCTTCGACGTAGCCAGCCCGGGCACCGACCGCCGCGACGCGGCCGTCGACGATCAACTCCATGCCCTTGGCGGCATATCGAGCGATTGTACCGTGATAGTCGCGAGTACCGATTCCATAATGATGAAAACCGACGCCGCCTCGCCCGAGTAAATCCCGATAGACCGAAGGCGTGTCGGAGTGCTGCTGGATCAGTTCGAGGCACTGGCCGTTCGCAAAGGCGAGCGCGAGCGAGATATCGAGAACACTGGGTTCGCCGCGATAAGTGAGATCAGAGAGCTCGAAATGGTCAAAGACAAACCATGGTCCTATGCCGAGCGTCGTGACACGCTGGTCGATGGCGCGATCGAGGTCGTCGACCACCCAGGCAAGCTGCATGACCTCGCCCTCACCCGCGCCAAAGGCGAACCGTGCGCTCATCCGGCGGTCATGCCGCCGTCGATGACGATAGCCTGGCCAGTGACGTAGCCAGCATCCTCGGATGCCAGGAATGCGATGACGCTCGCTACCTCCTCCGCGGTACCCGGGCGGCCCATGGGAATGCGCGCGCTCAGGTCGGCTTGGATGGCGTCGATGCTGTTGCCGGAGGCATCGGCAAGCCGTGCGGCGTGGCGTTTCCACATGTCGGTCCAGATGACGCCCGGATGGACCGAGTTGCACCGCACCGGCGGCCTTCGACCCGCCCCGGCCAAGGCATAGCTGCGGGTCAGTTGCATGACCGCGGCCTTTGCCGCGCCATAGGCGGGGTCAAACGGAGTCCCGACGAAGCTGGCCAAAGAGGAAATGTTGACAATCGCCCCCGGCCGGGCAGCCCCTAGAACCGGCCAAACCGTCCGGCAGCCAAGGAAGCAGCCGTCGGCATTGACCCGGATACTCATCCGCCACGCGTCGAGATCGACCGTCGAGGGATCGGTGATGACGTCCTGGGTCGAGGCGCCGGCATTGTTGATCAGGATGTCGAAACCGCTCCCCTGGTCAACGATGGCGGCAATGACGCAGGTCCATGCATCGGGCTCGGTCACGTCGAGCGCATGAACGCCCCGCGCCCCGGCAATGTCGGGCAGACATGACGCAAGGTCGCTCGCATGCACGATCGCGCCTTCGGATATCAGCCGCTCGACCGTCGCCCGGCCGATCCCGCCGCTCGCTCCGGTGACGAGCGCGACGCGCCCCTCCAGCCCGCGCATCACTCCACCGGCTTGGGATCGATGACGACCCGCAATTCCATCGTCCCGCGCATGACGCCTGCTCGGCTGAGCCCCGTCAAGCGCGTCCATTCGGCAAAACTGCCGGTTGCGCCTTCGAACTCGCCGGTTCCGGCAAGTATCAGCCCCGTGCCGTCGGCGCGCGGCCCGTTGGCGACCCGGGCCATGACGTCTCCGGTCCAGTCATTGCCCGCGGCGACTTGCGCAAAAATCTCCTCGTGGCTGGCGGCAATCGCTTCGGTTTCATAACCGATGATGGTGCCGCGCCCGGGTATCGTCACCGTCCACCACGCCCGCCATTGATCGTGGTTGCCGCCGGGAAATTCCTCCAGCTCGGTGGCAACGCCGATGGCCGTGCCGGTCTCGTCGCGCACGATCGCGGTCAGCACGAACGCGGTCTCGAGCTCGGGCGGGAGGGGTGCGATCCCCGCGGGGTACGGCGCGAGCCCGACCGCACCGCCATGCGTGATGGCCAGTACATCTGTCGGCATGTCAATGGTGAAAGTCATCGTCTCCGCCGCGACCGGACCACCGAGGGCGCAGCAAAGCAGAGCAAGCATTCGAGCAAGACGCATCATCGATCGGCTCCGGTCAAAAGCGGTACGAAAGGGCCATGCCCCACTCACGCGGGCGGCCATAATAGCCTTCGTCATAGCCGAACGCGGTGACCGGCAGCAGCGTTGTGAAATAGGTCTCGTCGAAGGCATTGGTGACGAACGCCGTGACGCCGAGCCCATCTTCCAGGTCCAGCGTCGCCCGGAAATTGGCCACCCAATAGGCCGGGGTCGCCAACTCGCGCTGGGTCACGACATACCCGTTGGCAGAATCTACCGGGGTCGTGACCGTTGTCCCATTGTAGAATTGCACCACCGAATCGCGCGTAAGATTATAGAGCTCTTTCCAGGTCTTGCTGCGATAGTTGGCGTCGCCGCGCAGCGTCAGGCTGGCTTGTGGCGTTAGGTCGAAGCGATATTGCCCGCCCAGGTTGAGCGTCCATTCGGGGGCGTCGGGCAGTTCGTCGGTGATCTGGAAGTTGGGATCGGTGGTGGGAATATCGGTGTAGGTATTCGACAGCCAACCCACCGAGGCGTTAAGGTCGAGTCCCCGGACCGGCCTGGCGACCAGCTCGGCTTCAAGGCCGCCGAGCCGATTCTCGCCTGCATTGATGACCTGCAGCGAGAAGTTGGGCTGGAGTGTCGTCAGCTGGATGTCCTTGTAGTAGCTGAGGAAAGCGGCGAGGTTGAAGGTCATGCGGCGGTCGAAGAACTGCGTCTTGGCGCCCAGTTCAAAGGTCTCGATGGTTTCCGGATCGAACGGCTCCTCGGCGCGGTTGGTGGGGGTCGGTCGTGGACTCCAGCCGCCGCTCTTGAAGCCGCGCGCATAGCTGGCATACAACAGCACGTCCTCGTTTGGCTTGAAATTGACCCCTGCCTTAGGCGTGAAGGCGCCCCATCCCTCTTCCAGTGTCCGACCGGTCGTCCCGTCTGCGAGACAGGTGTAGCAATCGGTGACGTTGCCGAACGGATCGGTATAGGTATAATTGTTGAAGACGAACCGCTGGTACAGCCGCTTCTTGTCGTAGCTGTAGCGCCCGCCGAGCACGAAGCTCAGCTTCGGGGTGGCCTCGAACGTCGCCTGGCCGAACCCGGCCCAGGTCGTCGTCCGGATGGTTGCATAGGGCCGCCAGTCGAGATTGGTCGTGCCCCTGGTGATATCCGTTATCGGGCTGATAAGCTGGACGAAATTATCGTCCGCGGCATGTTCGATCATGTAATAGCCACCCAAAATCACGCTCAGGCGGTTTTCGAGTGCGGATAGCGTCAGGGTCCCTTCCTGGCTGAACTGATCCTGCGTCTGGGCGTTCTGCGTTTGCACGATCGTGTAGGGAGAATGATCGCCGTCACGCCCGAACTGGGCATTGGTGTCACGATAAGCGGTGATGCTCTTGAACGTCACCTCGTCGCCAAGTGACCCCTCGATGGTGATCGAGCCGCCCCACACTTCGGAATCGTTGTTGACGTAGCCGGTCCCGTTGCTGCGGAAGCGACTGTCGGTAATCCAGCGCCCGTCGAACCGCGAATCCGCGGCAAGTCCGAGCGAGGCATTGGCACTGGGCGCGGCGACGCCGTTGAACAGGTCGATCAGGTCAGTCGGGTTGGAGGGCGTGGGATCGAAGCCGAGCGTCGTCGACGGATCGGCGATGACCTGTTCGGACGGGACGACGTTGACCAACGCGCCCGGTGCGCCATTCTCGTCCTTGGTGCTGTAATCGGCCTGCGCCAGTACATCCCAGCCCTCCGCCGGAACGAAGCGCAGCGCGCCTCGGATGGCCTGCACGTTCTGATCGCCGAGATCGACGCCATCGTCGCGGATCATGAAGCCGTCGCGCCTCAACGAGGCGGCCGACAGCTTGAGCGCCAGGCGGTCTTCGATGAGCGGGATACTGAAGAATGCCTTGGCATCGAGCCGGTTATAGCTTCCGACGGTCAGTTCGAACGAGCCCAGCGTCCGGCGCAGATCGGGCATCTGGGTGACGACATTGATCGCCCCGCCAATGGTATTCTTGCCGTACAAGGTACCCTGGGGCCCGCGCAGCACCTCGATCCGTTCGATATCCGACAAATCGAGGTTGGCTCCGACCGAACGCGCCAGGTAGACGCCATCGACATAGAGCCCGACCCCGGGATCGTTCGGGAACAGAAAGTCGTTCTGGCCGACCCCGCGAATGTAGATCGATGCCGAAGCGCCCGCACCGTCGGCGCGCCCCGGGTTGATTTCCAAATTGGGAATATAGCCCTTCAGGTCCTGGATCTCGCCGAGCCCGCGCGTCCGCAGCGCTTCTGCGGAAAGGGCGCTGACGGCGAGAGGCGCATCCTGAAGCCGTTCGCGCAACCGGTTGGCGGTCACGACGATATCGGTCACGCCCTCACTTGAATCTGCGCCGGCTGGCGCGGGTTCCGCATTTTGTGCGGTGGCGGCGCCTGGATAAATCGACCCGAGGACAAGTACCGCAAGTCCCACGCTGCGGGGAAACCGTTGCGTGACGCTATTGCTCCGTTGCCCAGTCATGCTACAAATCCCCTCCGGGCGGATCACTGCCGCTCATGTTGTTCGAGTGCCGAGATGGGGCAAACCACGCCACAATCCAATAGCGGAACATACCCATGCGCTTGGCGACTTCGGTGGCCTCGATGGGTCCGCACTGGAGGGCGAGGATGAGCGGTTGGCAGCCTACGACCAGCGAGTCGGTTCGGGACCGTGTGCTAGCGTGTAGTGGCGAGAAAGAGATCGCCGATGGATTGCTTCGGCCTGTCGCTCATATGGTCCACGCCGAATCAGCAACGATCTTGGACTTCAAACGTGGCGGCAGCGGCGAAATTGCCCTTGAACGCAGCTGGTCGCACCGACTTTCGCAGCACTGCCAGGACGAATACTCCAATCGCTATTTCCTCAGCGACCCCATGGTGCGCTCGCACATGCGCGGCGCGCTGATGGCACCCGATCGGGGCAAGACCGCAACGGTCTTCGGGGTAACCGATGTCGGTGCGCTCTGCGCCGAACATGCATCGGCTGCTGCGGACGACTATTACCGCGCATTCTGGCAAGCCAACGGCTTTGAACATCTGCTGGTGTTCGCATTCTGGCTTCCCGCACTACCCGATCACGGCCTCATCGCGGCATTTCACCGACCGCAGGGAACACGACCGTTCGGGAAGGATTCCATCGCGAAGGCGCGCTCGATTGCACCGGCGGTCGGTTCAGTCCTCGGGAACGTGCTGTTGGCCAACGAACTCGAACGCGCCAATACGGTGCGCGACGCGCTCGCCTTGTGCCTGGAGGACTTTGGCTTTTCGGTTCTCGACGAGCATCAGCGCGTCATCTTCGCCAACGAAACGGCTGAACGCCATTGGGTCGGGGCGGTGTCGAACCCTTCGTTGCGCCAATACATCACCAACCGCAGGTCTTCGGCTCACGCCCCGCAACAGCGGTTCGGGCAGATAAAGATTCTGGCGGAACGGTCGGTCGGACCGCGCGACCGGATGGTGCTGACCTCCGCGATCACTGATAGCACGGGTGTGTCGATACGGTGCAAGTCGTACGGGCTCACCATGCGCGAAATCGAAGTCGCCTCCCTGCTTTGCGACGGCCTGAGCAACCCCGAGATCGCGGGAGTGCTTGAACTTAGCGTTCGTACCGTCGAGAACCATTTGCGCACGATCTTTCGTAAGACCTGTGTCGAAAGCCGTACCCGCCTGATACGCAAGCTGCTTGCCGCATAGACCGCGTGGGGCGATAGCGGAACTCACCCATGGCAGCGTTGCATCGACGTGGGTAATGGGTGCAGGTCGCTAGTCGGAGAATACGCATGTCCGCGAATGCCGCGCTTGCCCAGGTTTCACCCGAATTCCACACTGCACACATGTCGCAGATGACGGATGTCGGCGCGCTGGAATGGATTCCCTTTCCGCTGGCGGGCACATTCTTCAAGCCATTGCACCTTGCCGACGCCAATGGACGTGCGACGTTCTTGCTCAAGATTCCGGCAGGCGTGAAGGCCGATCCGCACAAACATCTGGCATCCGTGGAAGCCTATATCATTCAGGGCGGATTTACCTATCCTGGCGAAGGATCGGTGAGGCAAGGCGATTACGTCTGCGAGCCTTGCGGTGTGGTCCACGAGCCTGGCCCCGATGGCGACGTCGATCTGATCATGTTCGTGGTGGCTCATGGTCCGGTACAAGGGGTGAACCCAGATCAGTCGCTCGGTGGCGTGATTGACAATGACCTCATCTATGCATTCGCAAAAGCTGGTAACCAGCATCATCATCTTCGGCGTTGAGTTTGCTGTCGTCGGCGAGCGAGATAGCTTCACGAACGATATTCGCGGCCGCGACATGGTTGATGAGCAACAGAGCGGGTTTGATCGTTACTCGCAAAGCTTCGGGTCTCATTTTAACCTTCGACTAGCGTAACCAGTTCTGCATAGATCGTCGGGTGACGCGACATTCACGGTGGGCGGCGATGGCTGCTCCAATCATCGCCCCGCCCAACCAATCGCGCAGAATATTCTCGAGCAAAATGATCCCTCTGGCTGATCCCCAGCAGAAGCGAAGTCGCGTCTTGAAGCGCCGGCCGCGGCAATCCCCTTGGTCGCTCGCAATGCAAGCCCCCGATTGACACCCCAACACGGCGCGCGATAGACCCGGCCTCACGGGCCGACGCGGACGCCCGTCCAGACGGCGTCTCGTCCAAGTCCGCTCCACCGCGCCTGCGGGCGCCGGGAGCGCGCATGTGGATCAAGCGAACGTAACCTACGGGCCGCCCGCCATCGGCTTGGCCGCGTTGTTCACCAAGTTCCTCGGCTTCGGCGCGCTCGCCTTCGGTGGCCCGGTGGCGCAGATCGCCATGATTCGCACCGCCCTGGTGGAAGAGGAGCGCTGGATCGATCGGCCACGCTTCAACCGTCTGCTCGCCGTGCTCCAGGTGCTGCCCGGCCCCGAGGCGCACGAATTGTGCGTGCACCTGGGCATGATGGCGCGCGGGCGGATCGGCGGGTTGCTCGCGGGGCTGGGCTTCATGCTGCCGGGCCTGGTGCTGATGCTGCTCGCCGCCTGGCTCTATGTCGGCTTCGTCGCCGGCCGCGCCGACCTCGCCGGCGTACTGCTCGGCATCCAGGTGGCCGTGCTGGCGATCATCTTGCGCGCCGTAATTCGCATCGGCCAGCATATCCTGGAGGATCGGCTGCTGTGGGCCATCGGCGTCGCCGCCCTGGTCGCCACGCTGGCCGGGGTGCCGTTCTGGATTACGCTGGCGGCGGGCGGAGCGACCTATGCCCTGTCCCATCGCCCATGGCTGGTGGCGCTCGTGCTCGCCGCCGCCGCGGCGCTGGCCGCGCTCGCGCTGCCGACGCCGTTCGGCGACGTCGCCGCGAGCCCCGCCGGAGCCCGGCAAGGCCCGGGAGCCGATCTCGCCACCCCCGCGGCGCTGTTCCTCGCCGGCCTCAAGGGCGGGCTGCTCACCTTCGGCGGCGCCTACACCGCCATCCCCTACGTGCGCGCCGACACCGTGGGCCGCGGCTGGGTCGACGACGCCACCTTCCTCGACGGTATCGCGCTCGCCGGCGTCCTGCCCGCGCCATTGGTGATCTTCGCCACCTTCGTGGGCTATGTCGCGGGCGGGTTGGCGGGGGCCCTGGCGATCACCGCGGGCATGTTCCTGCCCGCCTTCGCGTTCTCGATGATCTTCTACGAACGGCTCGAACAGATCGTCCACAATCGCGCGCTGCACCGCCTGCTGGCCGGGGTGGCCGCGGCAGTGGTCGGCGTCATCGCCGCCACCCTGGCGCAACTCACCCTCTCGCTCGCCCCCCGCATCGCCGAGCCGGTGCTCGCCACTGCGCTGTTCGCCCTCGCGCTCGCCGCAGTGTGGAAGCTCAAAGGCAGGTGGGTAACGCCGGCGGTCCTGGCGATCGGCGGCTTGGCCGGCTGGGCCTTCATGGCCTGATGCGATCCCGGGCCAGCGTTGCGCCAGCCTCGCGCCGCGCGAAGCCTTGGGCTCACGCATCCTGCGCTTGGGCTGGCGGTTGCGCGATCGAGGCGTTAGCCCCGGGGGTGATGCGCTGCGCAGATTCGGCCCCCCGCCTCGCCCTCCTCACCGCCCTGGCCGCGACGAGCCAGGTTGCCGCGCCAGCCGCGGCGGCGCTGCCCGATCCGGTCAGGGCCATGATCCAGGCGGCCATCGCCACCGGCGACCCGGCGAAGGTGGCCGCGGTGGTGGAGGCTGCCAAAACGGTCAGCCCCGCCGATGCAGCCGAGATCGACGGCCTGCAGGAAGCCTTCCAGCGCGGCCAGCGCGAGCTTGCGGCCGCGCGCCAGACGCAGGAGCAACAGACGATCCGCCAGGCCGGCCTGTTCGAACGCTGGGAGGGCAGGGGGCAGATCGGCGCCTCCCAATCTTCCGGCAACAGCCAGAGCGCGGGCATCACCGTCCAACTCGACCTGGAGCGCGTGGGCATCGGCTGGCGGCACAAGCTGCGCGCGGCGATCGATTTTCAGGAAGCCAACGACATCACCACGCGCGAGCAGTATTTCGTCAGCTACGAGCCCCGCGTCGACGTCAGCCCGCGCCTGTTCGCCTATGCCCTGGGCCAATGGGACAAGGACGAATTCCAGGGCATCCGCAACCGCTATGCCGTGTCGGGAGGGCTGGGCTATCAGGTGCTTGCCGGGCCTGCCTTGCAGCTGTCGGTCAAAGCCGGGCCGGCGTGGCGGCGGACCGAGTATTCGACCGGCTCCGGGGAGAGCCGGCTCGCCGCGCTGGCTGGAATCGACCTCGACTGGCAAATTGCCCCCGCGCTCAAGCTCACGCAGGACAGCGAATTGGTCGCCGAGGGCGGCGGCACCGCCACCGCTTTCTTCGACGCCAACAACACCACGGTGCACCTGGTGACGGGCCTTGAAGCCGGCATCCTGGCTTCGCTCACGGCGCGGCTGTCCTACGACATCGAATACGACAGCAACGCGCCCGGCGACGCGGCCAGCACCGACACGCTCAGCCGCCTCACGATCGTCTACGCCTTCTGAGCTCACAGACGGGGATGGCGGGAATGATCAGCCGCGCCGCCGGGCGCGCCGATCGCGGGAGGGGAGGCGCGGATCAGCCCTTGGGCCGCCAGCTCGTTAAGCACCCGGATCAGCGTGGGCCGGCGCACCGACATTGTCCTCGCTGAAGCTCAAGGCACGCTGAAGCTCAAGGCACCGCTGTCCCTAATCAACCGGCCCCAGCGCCGTTTGGACCAGGGCTCGGCGGCGCACGGGACCGGCTCGCGGCAGCGGCGAAGGTCCGCCTTCTTCCGCTCAACCGCAACCGCGGCTCAGGGGATAGCGCGCGGGCTCGCCGGGGCGGTCGCCGGGCGGGTTTCCACCGGGTCGCTAACGTCGCTCACCAGGTGGTCGAACAGCGTCTCGTAGTGCTTCATCGCCTGGCGCAGCTCCTCGGTGGTCGCCTCGCCGCGGTTTTGCCGCAGGGTTATCTCGTTGCCGGCACGATAGTGCCGTGCGGTCTCGGGGTGGTGCACTGTGAGGTCCTCGTACCGCCGGTCGAAATCGGCCATCGGGAAGCCGCGCGCCTGCATCATCTTGGTCAGCATCCGGTCCGCATGCAGCACCGCTTCGGCCGGGCTGTCGACGAACACCGCCTTGACCTCGTGCCACTCGGTCGCAAAGCCGTCGCGTTCGCCCGTGGTGAGCGGGCGAATGTCGAGTTCCTTCACCCGCCGCTCGCGGGCGACGAGATTGGCCTCGGCCGGACCCCGCCCCCCGGACGCCTCCAGAGTGCGCTCGTATTCGTCGCCGTAGCGCGCGCGCAGGGCGTCGCTGCGCCGGCGCTGCACGGTCAGCCAGATGGCGATGATGACCAGCAGGATCAGGCCGATCAGGACGGCGATCAGGATTTCGCTTTGAGACATTGCACCTCTCCTTGTCCCGTGCCCCTTCAAGGGGCCTGGGACCTGCTGGGTTGCTAACGTCGCCTAAGCCACTTGTGTCCCGCTGGGCCGGGAAAAGCGCGGATTGTAGGCTTTTCGCGCGGTCGAATGCCGACCGGGACCGGTTGCGTCAGTCCTGCGGGGCAGGTGCGGTGTCGGTCGGCCCGGCGGCGGTCGGTGCGATGTCGCTGGATGCGGTAGGTGCGATCGGCGCGACCGGCTCGCCCGGGCGGGCGGCATCGCGCCGGAACTGCGACGAGACGGTGATCTGGTCAGCCGAGGCATCTGCCGAACCGAGGCGGAAGATGGCCCCATCGGCAACCGAGAAATAGGCCGGCTGGCCGCCGATATCCTCCAGCTCCAGGCGCCGGTTGTCGTCCATGCGCGTGTACGAGCCGGTCGAGACCGTCCCGTCGGGCGCGGTGTAGGTATAGGTGTCGTCGGCCGCATCGAGCGCGAGCCGTTCGGTGCCCTCCTCGGCTTCACGCGAATAGGTGCCGGCGAACTGGATCTCGTCGAGCGCGTTCTGCGGCACGTCGGGCAGGGGATCGGCCGCCACCTCGTCGAGCCCGGGCACCTGGGTGTCCATGGGCACGGCCCTGCTCTCGTCGGCGGGCGTGGTCTCGCCGCATCCGGCGAGTAGGGCCAGCGGCGCGGCGGCGGCAAGGGTTAGGAAGGTGCGCATCGAATTCTCCTGGATGTCGGCGGAAGAACGGCGCGCGTGCACGGCGGTTTCCGCTGCCGCGGCACAAACCAGACCCGAACCGATCTGCCGAACCAATCGCGAAGCGGCCTCAGGCCGCAGCGATCGGCGCCTGGGCGCACCAGGCGGCGGCGCATCGGGCGCGGTCACATCCGGAACACGCCGAAGCGCGGACGCTCGGGCGCCGGCGCTTCCAGGCAGGCCGCCAGCGCCAGGCCGAGCACGTCGCGCGTCTGGGCCGGGTCGATCACGCCGTCGTCCCACAGGCGGGCGGTGGCGTAGTAGGGGTTGCCCTCGGCTTCGTAGCGCTCGCGGATGGGGGCCTTGAAGGCTTCGGTCTCCTGCGCAGTCCACCCGCCGGCGTCGCGGTGGACGGTGGCGAGCACGCTCGCCGCCTGCTCGCCGCCCATCACGCTGATGCGCGCATTGGGCCAGGTGAACAGGAACCGCGGAGAATAGGCGCGCCCGCACATGCCGTAATTCCCCGCGCCGAAACTGCCGCCGATCACCACCGTGATCTTGGGAACCTGCGCCGTGGCGACGGCGGTCACCAGCTTGGCGCCGTGCTTGGCGATGCCCTCCGCCTCGTAGCGCCCGCCGACCATGAAGCCCGAGACGTTCTGCAGAAACAGCAGCGGGATGCCCCGCTGGCAGGCCAGTTCGATGAAATGGGCGCCCTTCACCGCGCTCTCGGAAAACAGCACGCCGTTATTGGCGAGGATCGCCACCTCCATCCCCCAGATGCGCGCGAAGCCGCACACTAGCGTCGCGCCGTAGAACGCTTTGAACTCGTGGAACTGCGAGGCGTCCACCAACCGCGCGATCACCTCGTGCACGTCATAGGGCGCGCGCACGTCCTCGGGGACGATGGCGTAAAGGTCGGCGGCATCGAAGCGCGGCGGGCGCGGATCGCCGCGGTCGCCCCAAGGTGCGGGCGCGGGACCGAGATGGCTCACAACATCGCGCAGGATGGTGAGCGCGTGTTCATCGTTCTCGGCAAGGTGATCGACCACCCCCGAGTTGCGCGCGTGCAAATCGCCGCCGCCCAGGTCCTCCGCGCTGATCTCCTCGCCCGTCGCCGCCTTGACGAGCGGCGGCCCGGCGAGAAAGATGGTCCCTTGCTCGCGCACGATGACGCTCTCGTCGCTCATCGCCGGCACATAGGCGCCGCCCGCGGTGCAGCTGCCCATCACGCAGGCCACCTGCGGGATGCCCAGGCTGCTCATCCGCGCCTGGTTGTAGAAGATCCGCCCGAAATGGTCGCGATCCGGGAACACTTCGGCCTGGTGCGGCAGGTTGGCCCCACCGCTGTCGACCAGGTAGATGCAGGGCAGGCGGTTCTCCTGCGCGATGTCCTGTGCGCGCAGGTGCTTCTTCACCGTGAGCGGATAATAAGTGCCACCCTTCACCGTGGGGTCGTTGGCGCAGATCATCACCTGCCGCCCGGACACCCGCCCGATCCCGGCGATGATCCCGGCTCCCGGCACCTCGTCGTCGTAGAGCCCGTTCGCCGCCAGCTGGCCGATCTCGAGAAAGGGCGAGCCGGGATCGAGCAGCCGCTCCACCCGTTCCCTGGGCAGCAGCTTGCCGCGCGCCGTATGCCGCTCGCGGGCGCTTTCCGGCCCGCCGAGCGCGGCCTGCGCGACCCTTACCCTGAGCGCCTGCGTCAGCCCCCGGTTGTGCTCGGCGCGGGCCTTCGCCTCCGGGCTTGCCAGATCCAGCCGGCTCTGCAGCACCGGCGCGCTCATCGCGGTGCTACGGCCGGTGCCTGGTAGAACACCTGCGCCCCCGGCCCCAGCGGCAGGTCGAAGGCCACCCAGCTGACCACCATCGCCACGCCCACCACCATGAAGGTGAGCGCATAGGGCAGCATCAGCGCCAAGAGCGAGCCGACGCCGAAGCTGGTGTCCCAGCGCCGTGCGAAGGCGAGGATCAGCGGGAAGTAGCTCATCAGCGGCGTCATGATGTTGGTGTAGCTGTCGCCCATCCGGTAGGCTGCGGTGGTCATCTCGGGGCTGATGCCCAGCAGCATGAACATCGGCACCACCACTGGGGCAAGGGCGCTCCACTTGGCGCTGGCCGAGCCGATGAACAAATCGAGCAACGAGCCCAGCAGCTGCACGCTCACCAGCAGCAGCGGCGCAGGAAACGCGAGCGCGGCCAGGGCTTCGGCACCGTTGATCGCCAGGATGGGGCCGAGCCGGCTCCAATTGAACATCGCCACGAAATGCGCGGCGAAGAACACGAACACGATGTAGGGAGCGATGGCGCGGATGCCCTGCGTCATCATCTCGGTCACGTCGTGCGAGTTCTTCACCGTGCCCACCGCGCTGCCGAAGGCGACGCCCGCCGCGACGAACAGCAGGAAGAAGCCGGCGATGAGCGAGGCGTAGAGCGGTTGCAGCCGGGCGGTGCCCGCCGCCGCCTCGTCGATCAGCGGGGTGTAGCCGGGCAGGCTGGCGAAGGCGACGAACAGCCCGACGATCACCAGCGCCGCCAGCCCGGCGCGGCGCAACCCCTGTCGCTCCAACGGCTCGAGCGTGGAGCGGGCAAGCTCGGCCCTGGTGTCCGCGTCCACCTCCCCGCTCCACGTGCCCAGCCTGGGTTCCACCACTCGGTCGGTGATGAACCAGATCACCGGCGTGTAGAGCGCCACGATCGCCAGGATGAACCACCAGTTCCCCGCCGGGTTCATCGCCCAACCCGGCTCGACGATGCGCGCCGCCTCCTGGGTGAAGCCGAACAGCAGCACGTCGATCTGGCCGGGCGTGACATTGCCGGCATAGCCGCCCGAGACCGCCGCGAACGCCGCCGCCAGTCCGGCGATCGGGTGCCGCCCGGCCGCGGCGTAGATGATCGCCGCCAGCGGGATGAACACCACGTAGGCAGCATCCGAGGCATGGTGCGAGATCATCCCCACCAGCGTCACCACAGGGGTGAGGACACCCCTGGGTGCGTCGCGCAGCGAGGCGCGGATGAGCGCGGAAAACAGCCCCGAGCGCTCGGCCACTGCCGCCCCCAGCATGATGACCAGGATCAGCCCCAGCGGCGCGAAGCCAGCCATGGTACGCGGCATCTCGGCGAGGAGGAGCCCCATGTTCTCGGCCGAGAACAGGCTGGTGGCTTGATAGGTGATCGCGCCATCGGCCAGCACCGCGCCGGTGGGCGCCTCCTCGCCGCTATAGGCGAGCGAGGCCGACCAGCCGAGCGCGGCGCCGATGGTGGAGAGCGCCATCAGGACGATGATCAGGTAGACGAAGATCATCGCCGGTTCGGGCAGGAGGTTGCCCACCCGCTCGACCCAGCCCAGGAAACCGTGCTGGCGCTGCGCTTCTGCCGCGTGAGGGACAGGATCGGGAGCGGCGGGGATGTCCTGGATCATGTTGGCCCTTCTCTGCTGCCGGCTAGGGGCGCTATTCGCCCATCGCGAGGTGCTCGATGCCGAACTTGGCCAGGTCCTCGCGCTGGCCCGGGTTCCCCTCGCAGCCCGGCGGGGTGACGACGTGGGCACCGCGGGTGGCCCGGCTGTCTTCCAGGTTGCTATCGATCGATGGGCTGTGCAGCATCCGCCACTGGGTGCCGGCGATATCTTGCGCCGGTGCCGGCGCGGCCAGCGCCGCCGTCACACCGGCCGCGGCGGCCAGGGGTGCGGCGGCGGCCAGCGCTTTCATCATCGGCAAGCTTCCCTCATGCGCCGATCAGCTCGCGCCCAATCAGCATGCGGCGTATTTCGTTCGTTCCCGCGCCGATGTCCAGCAGCTTCGCGTCGCGCAGATAGCGCTCCACGGGCCAGTCGGTGGTGTAGCCCGCGCCGCCCAGCGCCTGGATCGCCTGGCCCGCCACTTGGAAGGCGTTCTCGCTCGCCAGCAGGATCGCGCCCGCCGCATCGAAGCGCGTGGTCTGGCCCGCGGTGCAGGCCTTCGCCACCGCATAGGCATAGGCGCGCGCCGATTGCAGGGCGACGTACATGTCGGCCACCTTGGCCTGGATCAGTTGGAAGCCGCCGATCGGCTTGCCGAACTGCTCGCGCTCGCGGACATAGGGGATGACGGTGTCCAGGCACGCCTGCATGATGCCCAGCTGCACGCCCGCGAGCACCACGCGCTCGTAATCGAGCCCGCTCATCAGCACGCCCACGCCCGCGCCCACCTCGCCCAGCACCTGGCTGTCGGGCACGATGCAATCGGCAAACACCAGCTCCGAGGTGGTCGAGCCGCGCATCCCCAGCTTGTGGATCGTCTGCCCCGGGGCGAAGCCGGGTGTGCCCTGTTCGACCAGGAAGGCGGTGATGCCCTTGGCGCCCGCCACGGCATCGGTCTTGGCATAGACCACCACCACCTGCGCATGGTGGCCGTTGGTGATCCAGAACTTGGTGCCGTTGTGCCGCCAGCCGCCCCCCTCGCTAGCGGCCACCCGGTCGGCGGCCAGCTTCATGCTCACCACATCCGAGCCGGCCGCCGGCTCGCTCATCGCCAGCGCGCCGACATGCTCGCCGCTGATGAGCCCCGGAAGATGGCGCGCCTTCTGCTCGGCCGTACCCCAGCGGGCGATCTGGTTGACGCACAGGTTGGAATGCGCGCCGTAGCTCAGCCCCACCGAGGCGCTGGCGCGGCTCACCTCCTCGACCGCGAGCAGGTGCTCGAGGTATCCCAGTCCCAGCCCGCCATCCGCTTGCGCCACGGTGATCGCGTGCAGGCCCAGTTCGCCCATCATCGGCCACAGCTCGATCGGGAACCGGTCCTCGCGATCGATCGCGGCGGCCAGCGGCGCAATCTGTTCGTCGGCGAAGCGCCCCACGGTGTCGCGGATCATCCGGGCCTCCTCGCCCAGCCCAAAGTCGAAATCGGGGGTCGCGCGCATCGTTTCTCTCCGGGGCCGGGATTGGGCGGCCAGGGCGCGGATTTCACCCCGCCACCAGGTGGCCGCCGCAGCTTTGCGAAGAAAAACGGGGCGTTGGCAAGCCGTCAGGATTGGCCTACACCGCCTAGCCAGACGGGTTCCATGCTAAATCAAGCCACTCCCGAAGCCGCTCGGCCGGTCCCCGTCGCCTCGCCGCATGCCGATGACGAGGCGCGGCTCGCGGAGCTCGCCTCGTACGAGATCGAGGCGCTCCGAGACGATCCCGAACTCGTCGCCATCGTCGGCTTCGCCGCCCGGCTATGCGGCGTGCCGGTGGCGCAGATCTCCTTCGTCGAGCGCGACCGTCAGCGCTTTCTCGCCGGCCTGGGCCTGAACGTGCGGGAGACCCCGCGCGAGGTGTCGTTCTGCGCCCATGCGATGCGCGAGCCCCAGCTGATGGAGGTGCGCGACGCCGCCGCCGACCCCCGCTTCGCCGACAACCCGCTGGTCACCGGGCCGCCGCACATCCGCTACTACGCCGGCCAGCCGCTGGTGACGCCGGACGGCACCCCGCTGGGCGCGCTGTGCGTCATTGATCATGCGCCGCGGCCCGAGGGGCTCGGTGCGCTCCACCGCGAGGGTCTGGCGGTGCTGGCCCAGGCGGTCATGCGCCACCTCACTGCGCATCGCGCCACGCTGATCGCCGTGCGCGACATCGCTCAGCGCGAGGATCAGCTGCACACCCTGGCCGATTGCATGCCCGCCATCGTCTGGTCGTCCGATCCGACCGGCAGGATGGACTACTGCAACAAGCGTCTCGTCGACTTCATCGGCAGTGAGGACGGCACCGCGTCCGCTGTCCATCCCGAGGACCGGAACCGCTGCGACCAGGCGTGGCAGCATTCCCTTGCCACCGGCGAGACCTACGAGGTCGAGCACCGGATGCGCCATGTCGACGGCGGCTACCGCTGGTTGCTATCGCGCGCCATCGCGATGCGCGACAGCGAGGGACATATCCTGCGCTGGTTCGGCACCGCGGTCGACATCGACGACGTGCATCGGCTGTCGGAGGCGCGCGACCTGCTCGGCCGCGAACTCGCGCACCGGATCAAGAACATCTTCGCCGTGGTCATCGGCCTCGTTTCGCTGGAGGCGCGCCGCCTGCCCGAGCACCGCGAATTCGCCGCCGCCCTCACCGAGACGCTGCGCGCGCTGGGCCGGGCGCATGAGTTCGTCCGCCCTGTGGGTGGCGATACCCGCGGCAGCCTCAAGGGGCTGCTCGAGGTCCTGTTCGCGCCTTACGGCGCGTCGGAAGGTGGCGCGCGGGTGCGGGTGCGGGTGACGGGGGCCGAAGCCGCGATCTCGCCACGCGCCGCCACCCCGCTGGCGCTGGTGTTCCACGAATTGGCGACCAATGCGGCCAAGTACGGCGCCCTGTCCGTCGCCAAGGGCTATGTCACGCTCGACATCGCCGACCGGGGCGATACCCTGCAATTGCTCTGGCGCGAGCATGGCGGGCCCCCGCTTCTAAGCGATACCGCCATTGCCGCGGCCACCACCACCGGCGCTGCGGGCGAGGACCCCGGCTTCGGCTCGCGCCTGGTGGAAATGAGCGTGACGGGTCAGCTCGGCGGCGCGTGGGTGCGCCGTTTCGAGCCCACGGGGCTGGTGGTCGACCTCACCGTTGCCAAGCACGCGATTGCGCCCTAGCGCCGACGCCCTGGTCCCCGATGGAGCCCGCCGGCGCCCCTTTGCTGCGCTTCCAACAGGTGACCAAGCGCTACGGTGCGGCGTCGCCAGCGAGCCCGGCGGTGGACGATGTCTCGCTCGACGTCGCCGAACGAAGCTTCGTCGCGCTGGTGGGCGCCTCTGGCTCGGGCAAGTCGACCTTGCTCAAGATGATCAACCGGCTGGTCGCGCCCACCGCCGGGCGCGTGCTGCTCGCCGGCGCGGACGTCGCCGCCCGTCCCCCACCCGCGCTGCGCCGGCGGATCGGCTATATCTTCCAGGCGATCGGCCTGTTCCCGCACCTCACCGTGGGCGAGAACATCGCAATCGTTCCGCGCCTCGAGCGCCGCCCCATCACCGCCGAGCGCATCGCCGAGCTGCTGGCGCTGGTCAATCTCGATCCGGCGCTCGCCACGCGCCTGCCGGCCGAGCTGTCGGGCGGCCAGCGCCAGCGGGTGGGCGTCGCCCGCGCGCTCGCCGGCGCGCCGCCGCTGTTGCTGATGGACGAGCCGTTCGGTGCGCTCGACCCGGTCACCCGCGACGCGCTCGGCCGCCGGGTGCGCGCGCTGCACGCCGAGCTGGGCCTCACCACCATCATGGTGACGCACGACATGGCCGAAGCGCTGCTCCTGGCCGACCGGGTGTTGGTGATGGAGGCCGGCCGCATCGTCGCCGATGCCAGCCCCCGCGCGCTGGTGGCGGGCGAGGGTGGCGCGCAGGCGCAGGCGCTGGTCGCCGTGCCGCGCGCCCAGGCCGCGGCGCTTGCTGCCCTGCGTGATGGCCTGCTCGATCGCCCGCCCGCCCGATGAGCGAGTTCCTCGCCGCGCTCGCCGGCCTCGGCCCGCAGCTGGCCGACCACGTGCTGCTCGCCGCCGCCGCCCTCGCGCTGGGCGTTGCGCTGGCGCTACCGCTGGCGGTGTGGGCCGGCCGCTCGCCCAATGGCGCGCGGCTGGCGCTTGGCTTCGCGGGCCTTGTCCAGACTATCCCCGCGCTCGCGCTGCTGGCGCTGTTCTTTCCCGTCCTGCTGGCCCTGCGCGCGGTGTTCGGCGAGGGTCTGCCCACGCTGGGCTTCCTGCCCGCCTGGCTGGCGCTCACGCTCTATGCGCTGCTGCCGATCCTGCGCAACGCGGTCACCGCCCTGGCCAACCTCGACCCCGGCGTGATCGAGGCGGCCGACGCCATGGGCATGACCCCGGCCCAGAAGCTGCGCCTCGTCCAGGCCCCGCTCGCCGCACCGTTCGTCATGGCCGGCATCCGCACCGCGGCGGTGTGGACCATCGGCGCCGCCACGCTCGCCACCACCGTGGGGCAGCGCTCGCTGGGCGATTCGATCTTCGCGGGGCTGCAGACTCAGAACTGGGCGCTGGTGCTCGCCGGCTGCCTCGCCGCCGCCGGGCTGGCGCTGGCGGCCGATGCGCTGCTCGGCCTGGTGGAGCGCGGTCTCGCCACCCGCAACCGGCCACTCGCCTGGACGGGCACCGGACTGGCGCTGGCTGGTGTCCTCGCCGCGCTTGTGGCCACCCACACCGGCGGCGGCGGGCGAGAGACCGTCGTCGTCGGGGCCAAGAACTTTTCCGAACAATATATCCTAGCCCGTCTCATCGGCACCCGGCTGGAGCGGGCGGGCTATGCGGTGGAATACCGCGAAGGCCTGGGCTCGGCGGTCATCCACGGCGCGCTCACCAGCGGGGCGATCGACGTCTATGTCGACTATTCGGGCACCATCTGGGCCAACATGATGGGTGAGGACGCGCCGGTCCCGCGCCGCGAGATGATCGGCCGCATCGCCGCCTGGGAACAGGAGACCACCGGCACGCTGGTGCTCGGCCCGCTGGGCTTCGAGAACGCTTACGCCTTCGCCATGCGCTCGCCCCGCGCCGCCGAGCTGGGCATCGCCACCCTCGACGACCTCGCCGCCCGCGCGCCTTCACTGGTCGCGGGCGGCGATGTCGAGTTCTTCGAGCGTCCCGAATGGACCCGGGTGCGCGCCGCCTACGGCTTGCGCTTTGCCCGCCTGCGGAATTTCAGCCCCACCTTCATGTACGACGCGCTTGCCGGCGGCGAGGCCGACGTCATCAGCGCCTTTTCCTCCGACGGCCGCATCGCCGCCGACAATCTCGTGGTGCTGGCCGACCCGCGCGCCGCGCTGCCCGGCTACGACGCCCTCCTGCTGGTCGCCCCAACTCGCGCCGCAGACGCCCGCTTCCTCGCCGCCCTGCACCCGCTCATCGGCGCGATCCCGGTGGAAGCCATGCGCGAAGCCAATTACTCGGTCGACCGACCCGCCGACAAGCGCACCCCGGCGCAGGCGGCGGAGGCGCTGGCAGCAGCGATTGCGCCGGGCCCGCCTTAGCTCGGCTTGGCCTGCAATTGGGTAGATTACGATCGGGCCGCTTTCAGGTGAGCAGTGGCTGGAAGCCAATCCAATCATCGCTGCTTGGGTCGTGAGCCGCCAGTCGGCATTACCGCTCCCCCACCCCAAGGACCATCGGGCACCACTGCACCTTGGGGGGCGATGAGCTAGCGTCGGAACCCCGCCCCGGCCGGCCAATTCGGCGCGGCGAGCCCCATCACCTTGAACAGCGCGCCCATCTGATCGCGTCCAACCAGCCGGTCGCGCGACGCGGCGATCTCGTCCGCGCGCTCGGGCGCCGCGCGGGACAGCGCCGCCGAACGTGCGTCGATCCCGAGCGCCTCCAGCCATGCGCCCTGTTCCACCGTGCCCAGCCACCGCGCGCCGCGGGCCTGCGCCACCCGCGCCAGCGTGGCGAAATCGACATGCGCCGACAGGTCCGCCTCGCCCGGATCCGTCAGCGGCTCGACCTTGGCATGCCCGCGCACCGCCTGCAGCGTGGAGCCGGTGCGCGGCGCCGCGTGGCCATAGTCGATGAACAGCGCCGCGCCGCCCTGCGTCGCCAGCCGCGCGGCCACCTCGCCGACCACTGCGGCGGCGGCGGGCGAGGTCTCGATCAGCGTGCCTTCCTCCGCCCCGCGCAACTCCGCCGGCACGGCCGCGTCCATCGGCGCCGCGCCGGCCACCTCGACGAACCGCTCGCCATCCAGCCCCACCATCACCTCGCGCCAGCCCGGCGCGGTGCGCACCAGCCGGCGCACCGGCAGCGCGTCGAGGAACTCGTTGGCCACCAGCAGCACCGGCGCATCCTGCGGCACGCTGGCGAGATCGGCATGGAAGCGCGCGCCCGGCGCCAGCGCCGCCTGCTTGTCCCGCAAGGCGGGGCTCCCTTCCACCAGGTGCACCTGCGGCCGCAATCCATAGGCCGCCATCGCCCGCAGGGCGTCGCGCGCCAGCGTGCCGCGCCCCGGGCCCAGCTCGACATAGAGCACCGGTTCGCTCGTCCCCGCGCGGCGCCAGATGTCGGCCAGCCAGAGCCCGACCAGCTCGCCGAACATCTGGCTGATCTCGGGCGCGGTGATGAAATCGCCCGCCGCCCCCAGCGGATCGGCGCGGGCGTAATAAAGCGCGTTCGCCTCGCCCATGAACCGGGCCAGGCTGATCGGCCCGTCGCTGGCGATCAGCCGGCGGAAGGCGGCGGTGAGTTGCGTCCGGGTGGCGCTCACGCCCGCGCGGGCTGCGCCCCGCCGGCGCCGGTCAACGGCCGGCGCGACAGGGCCCAGCCGATCAGGCCCAGCGCCGCCACGATCAGCGGGATCGTCAGCCACTGGCCCATGCTGAGCCCGGTGCGAGCGGCGAAATCGGCCAGTTGCGCGTCGGGCTCGCGGTAGAATTCCACCAAAAACCGTGCCGATGAGATCAGCGCGGTGAACACGCCGACCAACAGCCCCGGTCGCCAGCGAGCCTTGGTGAACCAGAACAGCGGCAGCGTCACCGCGATCACCAGCGCGCCCTCCAGCGCCGCCTGGTAGAGCTGGCTGGGGTGGCGCGCCAGGCCGAGCGGATCGGTGGGAAAGACCATCGCCCAGGGCACGTCTGTCTCCCGGCCCCACAGCTCGCCGTTGACGAAATTGGCCAGCCGCCCGAACAGCATGCCGAAGCCCACGTTCACCGAGATGTAGTCGCACACCCGCAGGAACGAGAGGCCGTTGCGCCAGGTCACGAAGCCGACCGCCAGCACCACGCCCATCAGCCCGCCGTGGAAGCTCATGCCCCCGCCCAGCGTGTTGAACATCTCCCAGGTGCCCAGATATTCGGGCATGTAGAACACCACGTAGCCCAGCCGCCCGCCGACGATGATGCCGAGCGTGCAGTAGAAGAACAGGTCGTCGGCGTGGCGCTGCGCCATGGGACTGCCCGGGGCCTTGATCATCCGCGTCAGGTGCCAGTAGCCCAGCACGATGCCCACAAGGTAGGCGAGCGAATACCAGCGCAGGGTGAAGAAGCCCAGGTCGATGCCCGGGGTCAGCCCCAGCTCGCTCCAGCGCAGCGGCTCGTCCGCCGCGACGGCTCCGGCGGCGGCGGTGCCCAGGGCTGTGGCCAACATGTCCAGCATCGCGTGCATTCCTCGTCCGCAGGTCCCGCGCGGTCTCCGGCGCGCCTTGGCACAGGCGGCGAGCGCACGAAAGCCCCAGCACGGGCCCGTTCGCGGGCCTCCCCCTTGCCGACCTGCCGAAGCGCGCGGTATGCGCCGGCCCAGGGAGGAACCGATGCACCTGACGCCGATCGAGGTGTTCCTCCTCGCCATGCTGCTGATCTTCAGCGTGCCCTACCTGGCCTGGCGGCTGGGCCGGACCGATTACTGGGCGCCGCTGGTGGTCGTGCAGATCGTCGGCGGCATCCTGCTCGGCCCCGGCGTGCTCGGGGCGGCGTTTCCCGGCTATTACGCCACCATCTTCACGCCCGAGACGATCGCCTCGCTCAACGGCATCGCGTGGTGGGCGGTGATGCTGTTCGTCTGGATCGCCGGGATCGAGCTCGACCTTTCCGAAGCCTGGGCCAAGCGGCGCGAGACCGGCATCACCGCGGGGCTGGGACTGGCGGCGCCGCTGGTGGCCGGCAGCCTGGCGGCACTGGTCCTGATCCAGTTCCCCGGCTGGCGCGGCCCCGCAGGCGCGGATTGGCAGGTGGTGCTGGGCATCGGCATGGCCTGCGCGGTCACCGCCTTGCCGATCCTCGTGCTCTTCCTGGAGCAGCTCGCCATTTTGCGCCAGCCGCTGGGGCAGCGCGTCCTGCGCTACGCCAGCCTCGACGACATCGCGATCTGGGGCGTGCTCGCGCTCATCCTGCTCGATTGGGCGTGGGTCGAGCGCCAGGCGCTGTTCTTCGCCGGCTTTGCCATCGCCACCTGGCTGCTGCGCGCGCTCATGCAGCGGGTCGGCGAACCCGACCGCTGGAATCTCAGCCTGATCTGGCTGGCCGCCTGCGGCCTGGCGGCGGACTGGGCCGGGCTGCACTTCATGGTCGGCGCCTTCCTTTCGGGCGCGGTGCTGGATGCCAAATGGTTCGACCAGGCGGCGATGGACCGCTTCCGCCACTTCGTCCTGCTGGCGGTGATGCCGGTGTTCTTCCTCTCCACCGGCCTGCGCACCCAGTGGGACGTGGGCGGCCCGGCGGTGTTCGCCGCCGCCGCGCTGCTGCTGGCAGCCTCGGTCGGCGGCAAGCTCGCCGGCGTCCAGCTGGCCGGCCGGCTGCTGCGCTGGGGGCCGGGCGAAGCGACCATTATCGGCTGGCTGCTGCAGACCAAGGCGCTGATCATGATCATCTTCGCCAACATCCTGCTCGATCGGGCCGTCATCAGCAACGAGACCTTCACCGCGCTGCTGCTGATGGCGCTGGGCAGCACCATGCTGACCATCCCCATGGTCGCCCCGCGGCTCGCCCGCGCCGCCTAGCGTCGCGGCGCGCCTTGACTCCCAGCCGGCCGGGGCCAGCACCCGCGCGGGCGGCTCGTCCGATCGGGCAGCCCGCTTCCCTTGGCGCCGCGCAGCCCTTATCTGCCCCCGGGTGAGCGTCATCCGCATCCCCAACCAGCGCGCGGTGATCGACCGCCGCCGTCTCGCCCAGGCCATCGCCGCGGCGGTGGCGGATCAGGGCGCGACCGATGCCCGCCCGGCGATCGTCGCCCTGCTGCGCGAGGCGCTTGGCCAGGGCCGCGCCGAACTCCAGCGCCGGCTGCTGAAGAAGCCCTCGGCCGGCTACGAGATCAGCCACGGCCATGCCTTCCTCGCCGACCAGCTGATCCGCGTCATCTACGACCATGTCGCCGACCACCTCTATCCCAATGCCAATTCCAGCACCGGCGAGCGCGTCACCCTGATCGCGGTGGGCGGCTACGGGCGCAGCGAGATGGCGCCCCATTCCGATATCGACATCGCCTTCATCACCCCGGGCAAGCCGACGCCGTGGTGCGAACAGGTGATCGAGGCGCTGCTCTACCACCTGTGGGATCTGGGCCTCCAGGTGGGCCATTCCACCCGATCGCTCGACGAGATGGTGCGCCTGGCGCGCGCCGATCTCACCATCCGCACCGCGCTGTTGGAAAGCCGCTACCTGTGGGGCGACCAGACCATCTATCGCACCGCCAGCCATCGCTTCTGGCAGGAGGTGGTGGCCGGCTCGCAGGGCCAGTTCGTGCGCGAGAAGCTGGCCGAGCGCGACGCCCGCCACAAGCGCATGGGCGATTCGCGCTATGTCGTGGAACCCAACATCAAGGACGGCAAGGGCGGCCTGCGCGACCTGCAGACGCTCTACTGGATCGGCAAGTACGTCCACGGCGCCCGCAGCGCCGCCGAGCTGGTCGACAAGGGGCTGTTCACGCCCGAGGAATACCGCAGCTTCCGCCGCGCCGAAGGCTTCATGCTCGCGGTGCGCTGCCACCTGCACACGCTCACCCGGCGCGCCGAGGACCGGCTCACCTTCGACCTCCAGCCCGAGGTCGCCAGGCGGATGAACTACGCCGACCGGCCGGGCAAGAGCGCGGTGGAACGGTTCATGCAGTTCTACTTCCTCCAGGCCAAGCATGTGGGCCATGTGTCGAGCGTGTTCCTGGCGCATATCGAAGAGCAGCAGGGCGCCGGCGGCGCCGCCACCCGCCTGCCCGGCGGCGGGATGATCGAGACGCTCCGCCGCGCCGGGCTCAGCCGCAGCGCCCTTTCCGGGGTGCTGCTGGGCCGGTCTCGACCGCGCCTGGTGGGCGACTATCCGCTGGTCGCGGGCAAGCTCTCGGCCCCCGGCCCCGACTGGTTCCGCGCCGATCCGGTGCGGCTGGTCGAGATCTTCACCCTGGCCGAGCGCGAACGGCTGCGCATCCATCCCCAGACCATCCGCATGGTCCGGCGCGACGCCCGGCTGATCAAGGGCAAGGTGCGCCGCGACCCGCGCGCCAATGCGCTGTTCCTCGAGCTGCTTGCCGGGCGCAACGACCCCGAATCGGCGCTGCGGTGGATGAACGAGGCCGGTGTGTTCGGCCGCTTCGTGCCGGATTTCGGCAAGGTCAACGCGCAGATGCAATACGACATGTACCACCATTACACGGTGGACGAGCACACCATCCAGGCCATCGGCCTGCTCAGCCGGATCGAACGCGGCGAGCTCGCCGAGGATCATCCGCTGGCCAGCGAGATCTTGCCCCGCCTGGCCTTCCGCCGCGTGCTCTATGTCGCCACCCTGCTGCACGACATCGCCAAGGGGCGCGGCGGCGATCACTCGATTCTGGGAGCCGAGGTGGCGATGAAGCTGTGCCCGCGCCTGGGGCTGGACGCCGAGGAGACCGAGCTGGTCGCCTGGCTGGTGCGCTGGCACCTGTTGATGAGCGCCACCGCCTTCAAGCGCGACCTGGCCGATCCCAAGACCATCGACGATTTCGCCGAGAAACTGGAGAACCTGGAGCGCCTGCGTCAGTTGCTCGTGCTCACCGTGGTCGATATCCGCGCGGTCGGGCCGGGCGTCTGGAACAGCTGGAAGCGCCAGCTGCTGGGCGAACTCTACCGCCTGACCGAGGAAAGCATGCGGCCCGGCGAGAGCGCATTCGGCCGCGAGGAGCGCGTGGGCCGCAAACTCGCCAAGGTCACCGAGCTGCTGGGCGCCCAGGCGCACCTCATCGACGAGCTCGACGATCGGTTCGACGATGATTACTGGCTCGGCGAGCCCGAGGACATCATCGCCCTCAACCTGCCGCAATATGCCCAGGCCAAGCGGCTCGGCCAGCGGCTGTCGATCCACTGCCGGTATTATCCCGCGCGCGGCGCCACGCTCGTCACGGTAATGGGGGACGACCATCCCGGCCTGTTCTTCCGCATCGCCGGGGCCATCCACTTGGCCGGCGGCAACATCATCGATGCCCGCATCCACACCACCCGCGCGGGCAAGGCAGTCGACAACTTCCTGGTGCAGGACCCGCTCGGCCGCCCGTTCAGCGAGCAGGCCCAGCTCGACCGGCTCGAACGCTCCATAAGGGACGCGCTGCGCAACGCCATCGAACTGGTGCCCCAGCTCGCCCGCCGCCCGCTGGCGCGCAGCCGGGCCGAGCATTTCCGGGTTGAGCCGCGGATCTTCTTCGACAACGACGCCTCGCGCCGCTTCACCGTGGTCGAGGTCAACGCCACCGACCGCCCGGCGCTGCTCAACCGGTTGACCCGGGCCATGTTCGAGGAGCGGTTGATCATCAACTCCGCGCACATCACCCACTATGGTGAGCGCGCGGTGGACACCTTCTACGTCACCGACCTGCTGGGCGGCAAGATCTACTCAGACGAGCGGCTGATGCGGATCGAAAACGCCCTCCTCGACGCCATCGCCGCGGGCGAACCGCCGCTGGAGGAGGAGCGCCTGGCGGCCGAATAGCGAGGGGGCGCGGTCGCTCCTGGCCCCATCCGGCCGGTGGCAGCGGAAGCGACCGTGCCAGGATGTACCGTTCGGGGCTGGGCCGCGCGGGCCCGCAATCGCCACCTTCCGTAGTCCGGCGGAGCAGCTGCGGGCCGGGTAGAACCTGCGCCGATCGGCCCCGAACAGCGTTGACACTATATTCTCAACCGATTAACTAGAGAAAGGAGATGTTAGCGCTCGGTTGCCTATCCGGGTCCCGGACACAGGGCACGAGCGGCTTCAGCTGGCGGGCTGGCAAGGCAAGTTCATGAACTTCCAACAATTGCGATACGTCCGGGCGGCGGTGAAGAACGATCTGAACCTGACCAGGGTGGCTAGCCAGGTATTCACTTCGCAATCGGGCGTCAGCAAGCAGATCAAGGAACTGGAAGCGCAGCTGCAGCTGGAGATCTTCGTGCGCCGGGGCAAGCGCTTGACTGGCCTGACGGAAGCAGGTCACGCGGTCGTCAAGGTGATCGAGCGGCTGCTGCAAGAGGCGGATAACCTCACCAAGCTGTCCGAACAGTTCGCCCAGGCCGACCGGGGGCGGCTGATCATCGCCACCACGCACAATTACGCCAGCTACGTGCTGCCGCAGGTGCTGCTGCCGTTCAGCCGCGCCTATCCCAACGTCGAGATCGAACTGCGGCAGAGCGCGGCTGCCGACATCGGCGAGTTTCTGCTGCGCGCCGAGGCCGATATCGGCATCGCCACCGAGGTGCTGGATGGCCATCCGGACTTGCGCGCCGTGCCCTGCTTCACCTGGCGCCATGTCGCGGTGGTGGCGCCCGATCATCCGCTGGCCGCAAGCCCGCGCGTGACCCTGGCGGACCTCGCCCGCTTCCCGATCATCACCTACATGCCCGGGTATACGGGGCGCTCGAATATCGATGCAGCTTTTGCCCAGGCCGAGATCGAGCCCGACATCTGGCTCGCCGCGGCCGATGCCGACGTCGTCAAGACCTATGTGAAACTAGGCATGGGCGTCGGCATCGTCGCCGAGATGGCGCTGGTCGGCGAGACCGACGGCGCGTTGTTGCCGCTGGCCGGATCGGAGGACCTGTTCCTGCCCTGCAGCACCAAGCTGGCGTTTCCCTCCGGCTCGCTGCTGCGCAATTACATTTACCGCCTGATCGAGGCGCTTGCCCCGCATATGAGCGAAAAGACCCTCCGCAACACCGCTCGCGGCCTGCCGGTGGAGGATAGCGGGCCGCTGCTCGCCTTCCGCCAGCGGATCGACCTGCATCCGCCTGCGTCCGGCAAGGAACGTCCGAGGATCCACGCCACATGATCCACCACGCATGATCCGGCCCGACCGACGCCACTTCATCGCTGGGAGCCTCGCGGGCCTGCTGGCCTGCCCCCTGCGGGCGCAAACCCCATCCATGACGCTGCCGTTCGCCAACGGCGAGCGGCCGCTCGTCAAGCTGCCGGGCAAGCGCCCGATGATCGGCCTGACCATGCGCCCGCCGCAGTTGGAAACGCCGTTCGCCATCTTCGACGAGGGGCTGCTGACGCCCAACGACGCGTTCTTCGTCCGCTCCAGCCAGTCCGCGCTTCCCTTGAACCTCGATCCCGCAGCCTTCCGCCTCGCGGTGGGGGGCCATGTGAACGCCCCGCTCGAGCTGGATCTTGCGACCTTGAAGCGCGACTGGCCGGTGCAGGACATCGTCGCGGTCAACCAGTGTTCGGGCAACAGCCGGGGGTTCTTCGAGCCGCGCGTGAGCGGCGGCCAGTGGGCCAACGGGGCAATGGGCAACGCCCGCTGGACCGGCGTGCCGCTGCGCGCGCTGCTCGATCGGGCGGGGTTGCGCGCCGGGGCGCGGCAGGTCACCTTCAACGGGCTCGACCGACCGGCGACTCCGCTGATCCCGCAATTCGTCAAGGCGCTGGACGTGGACCATGCGCGTGACGACAGCGTGCTCGTCGCCTTCGCCATGAACGGGGAGGACCTGCCGTTCCTCAACGGCTACCCGCTGCGGCTGGTGGTGCCGGGCTATTACGGCACCTACTGGATCAAGCACCTGAGCGAGATCACCGTCCTCGACCGCGAGTATGACGGATACTGGATGAAGACCGCCTACCGCATCCCGGACAATGAGTGCGCCTGCGTGCCCCCCGGCGCTCGGCCCGAGCGCACGCGGCCGATCGGCAGGCTCAACGTGCGCTCCTTCCTCACCAGCCATCAGCCCGGCAGCCCGGTGCGCGCCGGGCCGGTGCAATTGCGCGGGATCGCCTTCGACGGCGGCAGCGGCATCGCGCAGGTGCGGGTATCCTGCGATGCCGGCGCCACCTGGCGCCAGGCGCGGCTGAGCGAGGATCTGGGCCGCTTCTCGTTCCGCGGGTGGCGACTGGACACCAGCCTGGCGCCCGGCCGCCACGAGGTCCTCGTGCGGGCGATCGCCAACGATGGCGCCACCCAGCCGTTCGCGGCGCGCTGGCAGCCTTCGGGCTACATGCGCAACGTGGTCGAACGCGTCGTAGTGGAGGTCTCGTGACGCGCGGCAACATCATCCTGGCGGCCGCAGCGCTGCTGCTGGCGGCGGGCGCCGGTTCCGCGCAGAGCATCGACTACCGCTTGCCGGCCGCCCCAATTCCGGCCGCCCTGGCGGACGATCAGGCGCGGATCGTGGTGGCCAATTGCTCGGCCTGCCATTCGCTCGACTACATCGTCACCCAGCCGCGCGGCAAGGGCGAGCAGTTCTGGCGCGATTCGGTGGCCAAGATGATCAATGTCTACAGCGCGCCGATCTCGCCCGAGAACGCTGAGGCGGTGGGGACGGAACTGGCCCGCCGGTTCGGCGCGGCGGGCTGACGGGTTCCGCCGTCGCCCGCCCAGCTCCTTACCGCCTGATGACCGGACCGGTCGATGGCACCCCCACCGCGCCGCCGCCGAACGGACCGTTGTTCTCGGTGCAGATCCGCTCGGTATGCTCGTAGGCGAGCGGGCCGTCGCGATTGACCGCGCTGACGTCGAAATGCCAGCCGTCGGGTTCGTCCGCGGCGGTGTAGCGGCGGGCGGGGATGGTGGCGGTCCACGGCCGGGAATAGACGGTCGGGTCGGTGAACGTAGCGTGGTAGTTGAAGCGCGACCCGTCGGGCGAAAACACGTAGCGCTCCTCCACGGTGGCGTTCTCGCTCATGAAATCGCCGTAGCGGCCAAACAGCGCCTTGCCGTTATTGTTGCGCACCGACACGTGCAGCGTGTTGCCTTCCCAACGCCCTATCGAATCGCCGTTCCACAGGTGCACGCCCTCGGGCAGGTGCTCGCTCTGGTCGAGGTGGATGATCCGCCAGCCGGAATCGAACAGCAGCGCCACCTTGCCCGGATATTGGCGGATCTCGTAACCGTGCCACATGAACGACTTGGGCACGCCAGCGGGCGCGCAGCGGGCGAGCGGTTCGACATATTGCGGCTCCACCGGGTTGGCGAAGTTGGCGGCGAAGCGCGCCTGCAGCGCGCGCGCCTCGGGCAGATAGGGGATCTCGCCCGAGGCCGGATCGGAGACCCGGCTGGGCGCGCGCTCGGTCCGCGGGCGGCTCGCGGCCGCCGACGGTTCGCCGGGCGGACCGGCCTGCGGATCGGTGAAGTTGCTGTGGTTGGAGATGGTGTTCGACCAGAACCCGGCAATGTCCGGCTGACCGTCGGGCAGGCGCGGCCCGGTCCACTCGCCTTGGTCGATCGACGGCACCGAGCGCTCCCAGCCGCCATTGGCGGCCAGCGCTGCAGACGGCTGGGGCGCAGCAGCCTCCTGCGCAATGGCGGGCAGGGACTGCAAAGTGGCGCCAAGCAGCAGCGCCGAGGTGACGGCTCGAAATGGCATCATTGGCCTCCTTGATGCGGGTATTCGTTCTCGTAAGGGAGGGTGAAGCAGTAATCCTCGATCAGGCGGAAGCCGGGATCGCGGCGGCGATGCAGCAGCACGTTGATCGTCCAGGGGCGGCTGTAGACCTGCGGGTCTTCCAGCGTCGCCGAATAGGCGATGGTGTCGGCATCGACCAAGCGCCAGCGCTCGAACACGTGCAATTGCTCGGAATGGAAATTGCCGGCGCGGTCGAGCCAGGTCTCCGGGCCGAAATCGGTGATGTCGACCACCAGGGTATCGCCGTCCCACGACCCGCGCGAATCGCCCAGCCAGAACTCCTGCCCCTCCTCCTCCGGGTGGTCGGACCCGTTGGTGTGGATGGTGCGCACCTGGTTGCCGAACTGGTGGATGAGCGTGAGATCGGCCTCGCGCTGGAGCACCTGGAAGGGCGCGGGGTAATAGACCCCGCGCGGCACGCCGAGCACCCAGCACTTGAGCCGCGGATCCTCGGTCTCGCGACCCTCGAAATTGGCCTGGCGCTGCCCGCGGGCGGCGGGAAGGTAGGGAATCGTGCCCCCTTCCACCACGCCGGGCCCCGGCGGCGCGTCGCGGCGGCCGGCATGGGGCTCCAGATCGTAATCGGCCTCGCTCAGCGTCTGCCAGGTGCCGCTGAAATCGGGCCGGCCGCTGGGCAGCCGCGGGATCTGCGCCGGCGTCGGCGCCACCGCCATCGCGGGCGCGGCGGCGGTCTGCGCCGCAGCCGGCAGGGCGAAGCCCAGGCTCAGCGCCAGCACGCCCGATCGGGCGAGGCCGCGCCAGGGAAGGTTCGCAATCGCTAACCTCATGTCAGAGCACCGGCGGGGCGGGGGCGTCGGGCGCGCTGCCGGTTTCGAACCGCGTCCCGTCGGGCAGCACCAGGGTGGTGGAATAGCCGAACTCCCCGCCGTTCTTGGCGCGGAAGCCGGCGATCCGCACCTGCGTGCCGGGAGCCACGGTCGCCCGGGTGATGCCCATCCGGCGCAGCGAGCTCGGCGTGCCGAACTCGAAGCCCCAGCGCTTCACATTGCCGGCCTGGTCGCGGGCGTCGAGGTAGATCCAGCTGTGCGGGTTGACGAACCGCACCCGGGCCACCGTGCCGCTCAGCACGATCGGCTTGGAGGAATCGAACTCCGAGGCAAAGGCGTGATGCGCCGAGCCGGAAGTCGACAACCCGGTGGTCGCGGCGCCGAGCGCGGCGGCGGCGGCAAGCAAAGAGCGGCGATGATGCATGGCAGGGTTCCTCAAAAAGACGCGCGCAGCAGGGCGCCGACGTATCGGCGGGGGCCGATACCGTCGTAGCCGACCGGCGCGCTGTTGCTGAAATCGTTGACGCTGGTGGTGTAGCGGGTGTCGAACAGGTTCTTGGCGACCACGCTCAGCTCGGTCTCCACCCCCTTCATATCGCGCGCGACGCCGATGCCCGCATCGGTCAGGTGGTAGGCTTCCTGGAACCCGTACGGCGACAGCAGCTGTTCCAGATTATGGTCCGAGCGGTAGGTGTGCGAGGCGAAGGCGCGCAGGAAAAAGCCGCTATTGCCGATCTCCTGATCCAGGTCGAAGCCCAGGATGGCGTTCCACTTGGGCGCGCCGACGATCTGCTTGCCGGTATTGTCGCAGACCGGCACCGAGGCGGGGAAGGACCGCGGGCAGGTGGCGTTGGCCCAGTCGGTATAGATGGCATCGTTGTAGGCGCCGCCGAAGGTGAGGGAGAGGCCGCCGGCGATCAGCAGCGAGCCGTCGACTTCCACGCCCACTGCGCGCAGTTCCGGGATGTTGCCCAGCCGCGAGCTGTAGCCGGTGCTCGAGGCGGCATCCTCGTAGCTGGTGGTCGCCTGATAGTCGCGCACCCGGGTGTAATAGAAATTGGTGTTGAGGCGCAGCGCGTTGTCGAAGAACTCGGCCTTGAAGCCGAGTTCGAAGTCGAGGGTGCGCTCGGGCAGGACGTTGGCGCGGCTGCCGTCGTTGAGGAAGGCGACCGCGCCCGATTTGCCGCCGCCGCCGCTGGCCGAGGCATAGAGCAGCACGTCGTCATCCACCTGGTAGCTGGGGTTGATCAGCCAGGAGAACGAACCATCGTCGATCGGCGTCCCGACGATGTCGGTGTAGGAATTGCCGGTCTGGGCGGAGCGGATGGCGTCCGCCGTGGCATTGCCGGTCGAGACCAGCGGCGATCCGTCGATGAAGGTCGCGCCGCGGGTGGTGATGCTTTCCTTCTGCTCCCAGGTGTGGCGCAGGCCGGCGGTGAGCGTGAGCCGGTCGGTGAGGTCCCAATCGAACTGGCCGAACAGCGCCTGGCTGTCGGAGACCGGGTTCTGGAAGGTGGTCGAGAACACATCCTCGAGCGAAGCCTGCAGCAGCGCCAGATTGGCGGAGGTGTTGAGCGCTGTGTATTGCGCATTGCTGGCGTAGAAGGCCCCCGCGTCGCGCCCGTAGAGGTTGCGGCTCAGAGTCTCGGTGTCGATGTGGAAGAGGAAGATGCCCGTCTGGAACCGCAGGGTGTCCGACAGGTCGCCGGCGAAGCGGAACTCCTGCGAAAGCTGCTCGGTATCCACCAGCGTGCCGCTGCGGGCGATGGCGAAGCGGGTCTGCTCGCTGTCGTTCTTGGCGTCGAAGTGGAAGCCGCGATAGGCGCTGATCGAGGTCAGCTCGAAATCGCCCAACTCCCATTCGGCGATCAACGAGGCGCCGTTATTACGGGTGATCAGGGGCTCGGCCTGGTCCATGTCGATGGTGGTGTAGGAGCCGATGATCGGCACGTACCCGCCGAAATAGCTGCGCGCGAGGCGGGTGCTGTAGGTGGTGGTGCGCGGCGATCCGTCGTTGAGCGTGGTCGGCTCGACGATGAACGGCTTGGTGTTCGAGTTCTCGTTGGTTTCCGCGGTGTCCACGTTCAGCCGCAGCGAAAAGTCGTCGGCCGGCGTCAGCAGCAGCTGCACCCGGCCGCCCCAGCGGTTGCGCTCGTGCCAGCGGCCGCCGTCTTCCGGGTTGACGTTGACGATGTCGCCGCTTTGCCGATCGGAGAAGAACGAGGCACGCAACGCCAGCAGGTCGTCGACCACGTTGCTCGAATAGGACCCGCGCGCCTTGAGCCCGCGGTGGGTGAGGCCGTGTTCCAGCTCGAGCGTGCCCTCGGGCCCGAAGGATGGGGTGGCGGTGGTGTAGCGGATGACGCCGAGCGAGGTGTTCTTGCCCAGCAGCGTGCCCTGCGGTCCGCGCAGGATCTCGACCTGCTCCAGATCGGTGAAGTCCTGGTAGGTCATGCCGACATGGCCGAGGAACACCTCGTCCACGATGGTGCCGACCGCGGCCTCCATGTTGTCGTTGCCGCTGGTCTTGCCGATGCCTCGCAGCGACACGCCGGTGCGCCGGGCATTGGGGGTGGTGGCGGTCAGGCCCGGCGCCCGCTGGGTGAGATCGGCGATGGTGAAGACGCGCTGCTGCGCCAGCAGCTCCCCGCTCAGCACCGAGATGGGGATGGGAACGTCCTGCAGATCCTCGTCGCGCAGGCGGGCGCTGACGATGATGAGTTGCTCCTGAGCAACCGTCGCCTCGGCGGCGGCGGTTGCGGCATCCTGCGCCAGGGCCGGCAGCGGATTGGCGAGCGCCAGCCCGGCCAGGAAGGTGCCGCTGCCGAACCTGGCGCCAAGCCTGGTCGACCGGCGCGATCCGGAGTGCGAGCGGGACGAACAGCGGATCATGGATGCAAGCCTCGATGGGACAGGGTCTGGGTCGATGCCGCCGCCGATGCCGGGTAAGCGAGGAAGACGACGGGCTATTTGCCCGGGCGGTCGATACCGCGCGTCTGAGTGGGGATGCGGAACACCGAGCCGCGGCCGACCGCATAGAGCACCGAGCGATCCTCCCCGGCGAAAGCCAGGTTCTGCGGCTGCTTGGGCAGCGCGATGACCCCGAGCGTTTCGCCGTCGGCGGCGAAGATCTCGATCCCGGCGCGCGTCGCCACGTAGACCCGGCCCTGCGCGTCCACGGCGATGCCGTCGGCGCCGCTGGTCGGCCCCTCGGGCAGTTGCGCGAAGCCGGCGAGCGGGGCGAACGCGCGCCGGCCGGATAGCGAGCCATCGGCCCCGACCGTGTAGGCGAGCAGGTGATGGCCCCAGCTGTCGGCCACGTAGAGGGTACGCTCGTCGGGGCTCAGGGCGACGCCGTTGGGCCGCGCAATATCGGTCGCAATCAGTCGCACGCTGCCGCCCGGATCGAGCTGGTACAGCGCGGTCGCGGGCTGGATGCGCGGCTGCCCGGGGGGAGATTGCGGCACGACGCCGGGATCGGTGAAATAGATGTGGCCGCTGCGGGCGAGCGCGAGGTCGTTGATGCGGTTGAACGCGCGCCCCTCGTAGGCGGCGGTCAGGACGCGCGGCTGGGGTGCGATCACCGCGATCGCCGGGCTGGTGGTCTGCACCGCCAGCAATTCGCCCTGCGCGTTGATGGCGAGCGCGTTGGGACCGCCCGCCTCGGGCACCAGCGTCGAGACCGCGCCGTCCACCCCGATCCGCACGACGCGATTGGCGCCGTTCTCCGTGAAGGCGAGCGCGCCGTCGTCGAGGACGACCGGCCCTTCGGTGGCGACGAAGCCCTCGCGCACCACTTCCACGCGGGTGCCCGCGGCGACCACTCCGGCGATCTCGGGCGTGTCGAACCGCCGCCCATAGAGCGATCCGCCCTGCTCCTGGTAATCCTGCACCCCCACCGCGCCGGCGACCTCGAACCCGTGCTGAGCGAGCAGCGTGGCCGCGCGGCCGGCGCGGCCGGCATGGTTGGAGAGGGTCACCACCGGGCGATCCTTAGGGATGTAGGCGAAAAAGCGGTCGAGCTCGCTGAACTGGATGTTGAGGAACACCGGCAGGCTGCCGATGGCGGATATTTCGTCCGGGCGGCGCACATCGATGAAGGTCACCTGGCCCGGAGTCGCGAGCAGAGCGTCGATCTGAGCCCGGTCGAGAAGGGTGATCTGCGCGGAGGCGGCCGCAGCGGGCTCGCTTTGCGCCAAGAGCGGCGCTGCGTTCAAGAAAACGCCCACCAGAGCTGATGTCAATATAACTAAATGACCAGCCGTTCGGCGACTGTGAAGCGTTTCTAAACCCATGATTCCCCCTTCTTGTCCCAAAGAGGTTAGGTCGGATTTTTATCGCATCAAAACAACGAAAGTTGTCTTATATATTCTGACTGGTTCTTTTGACGGGGCTGGCGCGAATACGCGGATACCTATCCTTCAGCTGAATCCTTCAGCTGAAGCCGATCCACCGCCCGGCCACCGCGACCGTCACCCAGGCCAGGGTGGAAACCAGCGCGCTCGCCCGCTCGGGCGCAAGCGGGGCCGGCCCGCCTTCCCGCTCCTCGCCCGCCCACAGGACCAGCGCGAAAGCCAGGGCGACGATCACCGTCCCCATGCTCAGCTGCCCGGCCAGCGCATCTCCCGATTCGCTGGGCGGAAGGAAGAACGTGGCGCCCAAGCCTGCGACCATGATGAACCCCACCCCGGCAAGGTAGCCCTTGCGCCGGCCTGGAACGAAGGCCGCGAACAGCGCAAAGCCGGTGATCGCCACCAGCAGCACCCCGGCGCCCAGGTTGGCGGCCGAGGCGAACAGCGCCACCGCGATCACCCACATGAATGCCGCCACGCCCGCCAGCACCTGCGGCGCCCGGCCGGGTGCCGGCGTTCCCTCGCGGACCTGCGAGGCCACCGAGACGCTGAGCAGGATGGCGGCGAGCAGGGCGATCATCTTCACCAAAAAGGCCGTGTTGCCGAGCGAAGTCTGGGTGGTGGAGAGCGTCAGCAGGAAGCCGGTCAGCACGGTGCCGACGATGCTGCCGATCATCCAGGGGCGGGTATGGCGTTCGACATAGTGCGGCGTCAGGGTCGGCAGGGCGAGGCCGAGCAGCCGCAGGTTGAGCACCAGCACCGCGCCGCCGAGCACGGCGATCGCCAGCAGGTGCAGCAGCTGGACGGCGGAGAACAACCAGGTCGATTGGTTGATCGCCACGATCATCGGGGCCTGGGCAAGCGCCTCGAGCCGCGCCGAGACGGCGGGCAGCCAGTGCTGGACGCTCGCGCTCACAGGCCGAACTCTCCTTCATATCGGGCGAGCGTCGTCGCGTAGGTGGCGCATTGCGCCGCCTCGGCGGCCAGGCCGTCGACGCGCTCGCACGAGACCCAGCCGTAGGCGGCATAGCGGCCGGTCGCGATCACCAGGATCCACAGGCTGATCGACGCCGCCGCCGAGAACCGGACCGAAATCGGCGGCGAGGGCTGTGCATCCCAGCTGTCGCGCCGGCGTTGCACCTTGAAGTGGAACCAGAAGATGTTGAGCGCCGCGGCCAGCAGGAACACGATCTTGAGCCGGAAGATCAGGCTGTGAAAATAGTCGAGCGGCTGCGCCAGGAACAGGCCGAGCCCGGTGAGGCCCATGATCGCAAAGCCGGCGATGGTATAAGGCAGCACGTTGTCGGCCACCTGAGATACGGGCACCTCGCGCCAGACCAGCCCCAGCAGGCGCAGATCGACGAACAGGATGGTGCCGGCAAACAGCATGATGGTGATGACGTGGGTGCCCTCGAGCACCATCCACAGCCGCTCCGACCCCTGAAGCTGCGCACTCCAGCTGGTATCGGGAATGGGCTGGCCTCCTGCATCGAGTTGCGCCCCGAGGCGGAACTGGAGATACGCCAGGAACTCCGACATCGACTGGGTCATCGCGCCTCCGCGCGCCTTGTGCACGCCCACCCGAAGTGTTTATGCTGATGCGACCGCCGACCCAAACGAGCATATGGAATAATCTTGAAAGCCCAGGTCCAATAGTACGGCAATCGCCATGGCCTTCACCCAATTCCGAGGCACATTGCACCCGCCATCATAAGCATTGGATCGCAAGTTGTTTTCTTCTCGCGGGTGCGGCTACTAGCAGGATGGACCTGGCTTGGGCGTCCTTGTGGACTTGCCGGGTTCGATCCAGCAAGAAGCGGACAGGGGGGACCGATCCGACATGCGCAGCCTTCGTGGAGTGGCGCTCGCCTCCTTGCTTGCCAGTCCGGTGGCGGCCAACGCCCAGAGCGTGGACGACAACGCCGTGGCCGCCGCCGATGATGCGTTCGGTCAGTCAGTCGGCAATGAACGCGTGGGCATCTACACCACCGACGAAGTGCGCGGCTTCTCGCCGGTGGATGCCGGCAATGCCCGGATCGAGGGGTTGTATTTCGCTCCCCTGGCCGCGCTGCCGCAACGGCTCGTGCAAGGCAGCCGGGTGCGGGTGGGGCTCACCGCGCAGGGCTATCCGTTCCCCGCCCCCACGGGCATCGTGGATTACGATCTCAACGCCAGCGAAACCTCCCGCCAACTGACGCTCAGCGTCGAGCGGGGGCAGTTCGGATCGCTGGTCCTCTATACGGACGCCCGGCTCGACCCGGCCGCCGATGTGACCGCCTATGCCGGGGGTACGATCCGCGCGCAGAACCGGCACGAGGGGGGTGATTTCCGGTCGCACATCCTCACCGCCGGGCTGCAATGGCGCCCCGCCCGCGGCGCCTCGCTGACCGGCTTCTTCGGCCTCACCCGCACCTACGACGACGAGGCCGCCCCCTCGATCTTCCCGGGCGGCGATTATCTCCCGCCCGAGATCGAGCGGCGCCGGTCGATCGGCCAGAGCTGGTCCGACCGGGACAACACGCTCCGCGTTGCCGGCGCGGTGCTCAAGCTGCCGCACGGCCCCTGGCTGATCGAGGCCGGGCTGTTCGGCACCGAGCGCGAAGTGGCCTACAACTTCACCGATCTGTTCAGCGGCATGCGCCCCGACGGCACCACCGCCAACCGGGTGATGGTGATCGATCCCGACAATCTCGACCGGATGGCGTCGGGCGAGGCGCGGGTGGCGCGGGTGCTCGGGGACGTGCGACTGGGGCACCGGGTAACGTTGAGCCTGCGGGGCAAGCGCGGCAATCGCGTGTTCGGCGGCGCGCAGCGGGTGTCGCTGGGCGAAAGCAGCCTGCTGTTTGCCGACGAGCGACCCAAGCCCGACTTCGCCTTCGGTCCGGACGATCGCGATCGGGTATCGCTGGTGACCGGGGGCATCGGCTATGCCCTGACCCGCCCCGGGCGCTTTTCGATCGACCTGGCTCTCTCGTTGTCGCGCTACCGCAAGACCATCGAGCTTGCCTCGGTCGGCGCGCCGGCCGTTACCCGCGAAACGCCGATCACGGGCAGCGCCACCGCCAATGTCAACCTGCTCCCCGGCCTCACCATTTATGGCGGCTTCGTGCGCGGGTTCGAGGAAGTCACGGTCGCTCCGGCCAACGCGTCCAACCGGGGCGAGGCGCCGCCGGCGATCGAGACCGATCAGGCCGATCTCGGCGTGCGCTATGCGCTGGCACCCGACCTCAGCACGGTGGTGGGGCTGTTCTCGATCACCAAGCCCTATTTCAACGTCGATGACAGCGCGATCTATCGCGAGCTCGGTTCGTCGCGCAATCGGGGGATCGAGTTTTCGCTCTCCGGCGGCCTTGCTCCCGGGCTGACGCTGATCCTGGGGACGGTGCTGCTGGACGCGACGATCACGGGCGAGCTGGTCGATGCCGGCGTGATCGGCGCGCGCCCGGTCGGCAGCGTCCGGCGCCGCAGCAGCCTCAACCTCGACTGGCGGCTTGACGGCGGGACCAGCCCCTGGTCGCTCGATCTTGCCGTGGAGAGCTACTCCGAACGCGTCGGCAACACCGCCAACCGCCTGCTCGTGCCGCGGCGGGAAGTGGTCGATCTTGGCTTTCGCTACCGGTTCGAACTGGCCGCCACCCGGGCGCTGCTGCGCCTGCAGGTGGCGAATATCTTCGATGATTACAGCTGGCAGGTGAGCTCGAACGGCGCCTTCCAATACACCCACAACCGGCGCCTGTTGGCGGAACTGCGGTTCGACCTACCGACCTAGCCCGGCTTCGGCGGATTGGTGTTGCTGGGATTGCAGGCCGACGATGGATACCGATTGGCGCGGCGACCGGGAGAAGAAACGAACGCCGGTCGGCCATCGCCACCAGGCCCCCCGGCAATCAGGCCAGCCACCGTCGAGCGCCTCGCCAAGCCACCCCGCCGCGCCTTGGATCCACGCTCCGGGATCTGCCGAAGTAGCGCTGGGGCGGCCAGCAGAAATTATGCTCCCGAAGGAGCCTTGCCGCGGGTTCTCGTTCTTCTCCAATGGGATCGGCTGCGTCGGCTCGCGGCTGATCTTCGCCGTGCTCACGCTCACCGGGTTGGCGATCATGGGGTGCGGTAGCAGCTAGAGGTCGGGCAGCGCCTGGTCGGCAAAGCCCCAGCCGGCGAGCCGCTTGGCTCTAGCACGCTCGAGCAACGCCGGCGCGTCACTGATGTGGAACATTTGCGCGTTTTGGAAGCTATCGAGTTCATCCCAGGCAATCGGCACTGCAACAGGCGCTCCGCCGCGCGACCGTGCCGAGTAGGGCAGCACCGCGGTGGCGCCGCGCTGGTTGCGCAGGTAGTCGATGAAAATCTTCCCCTTGCGCTTGGCCTTGCTCATCGTCGCCAGGAAGCGATCGGGCTCGGCCAGGCTGAGCGCCTCGGCGAAGCGCTTGGCGAAATCCTTGTGCGTGGCCCAATCGTGCCCGGGAGTGAGCGGCACCACCACATGCACGCCCTTGCCGCCCGAGAGCATGGCGAAGCTGGTGAGGCCGATATCGGCCAGCCCCGCCTTGATGTCCTGCGCGGCGCGCTTCACGTCGCCGAACTCGAGCCCCTCGTCCGGGTCGAGGTCGAAGATCATCCGCTCCGGCCGCTCGACGTCAGCCACCCGGCTGCCCCAGCCGTGGAACTCGATCGTGCCCATCTGGACGCAGGTCAGGATGCCGGCCGCGTCCTCGACATAGAGGTAGTCTTCGGTCCCGCCGTGCTTCTCGGTGATCGGCACCTGGCGGACATGGGCGCCGAACGCGCCGGAATCGTGCTTCTGGAAGAAGCACTTCTTGGCCCGGCCCTGCGGGCAGCGGACCAGGCTGATGGGTCGCCCGGCGGCGAAGGGCAGCATGATGGGCGCGATCGCCGCGTAGTAATCGGCCAGCTCCCCCTTGGTCTGCCCGCTTTCGGGAAAGATCACCCGCTCGCGACTGGAGATCGGCACCGCGGGCTCGGGCGGGGGCGCCGGGGCAGGCGTCTCGGGGGTGACCTCGGCGGCCGGCTTGTCGCCGCGCAGGCCCAGGAACGAGCCATGGCGCACGCTGCCCTCGCCGGTGAACTCGGCAAAGGCGATCTCGGCGACTAACTTTGGCTCCAGCCAGGTCACCCCCCGGCTGGAGACGCGGTCGACCTCCGCGGGCGGCGTCCCGCGCTCCAACTTGGCGAAGCGGGTCGCCAGCTCGGCCAAGCCATCCTGGGTGAAGCCGGTGCCGACATTGCCCTTGTAGACCAGTTTGCCCCCTTCGTGCTGCGCGAGCAGCAGCGAGGAGAACGGCCGCGCTTTGGCCGTCGACTTCTTCCAGCCGATCAGCACGAATTCCTGTCGCCGGGTGCATTTCACCTTCACCCAGGCCTTGCCGCGGCTGCTAGAATATTTCGCGTCGATGCGTTTGGAGATGATCCCTTCCTGCCCCGCGGCACACATCGAGCCCAACAGCTTCTCGCCCGCGCCGATGATGTGGTCGGCAACAAAGATCGGCGGCGGGGCGCGGCCGAGCAGTGCTTCGAGGCGCTCCTTGCGCTCGATGTTCGGCAATGGCGCCAGGTCCTCGCCGTCGAGTTCGACGAGGTCGAAGGCGTGGAATTCCAGCCGGTCGGCGGCTCCTTGCGCGCCGTGGCCCCGCTTGAGGACGTTCTGCAGCGTCGAGAAATCGGGGTTGCCCTCGGCGTCCGGGGCGACGATCTCGCCGTCGATGAGGCACGGCGGCAGGTCCAGCGCCGCGAGCTGGGCGACCAGCGGGGCGAACTTGTCGGTCCAGTCCTTGCCGTTGCGGGTGAACACCTGCACCGCCTCGCCCGCGGCCACGATCATCGCGCGATAGCCGTCGAACTTGATCTCGTGCATCCAGCTGTTGCCGGCGGGAACTGCATCGACCAGCGTCGCCAGCTGGGGCGGGCGGAAGGCGGGGGGCTTGGCCGCTGCCCGTTTGCTCGCCGCCTTCGCCGGCTTGCCGGCGGTCGCCTCGGGCTGGCGCGCGGCATTGTGCCGGGCCGCCTTGGTCATCTGCGCGGTGAAATCCGCGCCCTTCTTGCCCGCGAGCGAGAACGCGCCCTCCTGGTCCGCGGCGATCTCGGCCATCGAGCGGCCGGTAAGCACGCTCGTCAGGCAATGCTCGACGAGCGCATCGCCGGCCTGCGCATGCTCGTCCTGGAGCTTGCGCAGCAGCCAGTTCTCGCGCCCGCGCTTCTCGCCCGGCCGGGGCTTGAGGCGGATCAGCAGCCACTCGCCCTTCATCCGCTCGCCGTGAAGCACGAAATGCAGGTGCCCTTCCTCGATGTTCTTCCAGCTCTTGCCGGGCACCGGCTCCCAGCCGCCCCTGTCCCACAGCATCACCGTGCCGCCGCCATATTCGGCCTGCGGGATGATCCCCTCGAACTCGGCATAAGCCATCGGGTGGTCCTCGGTGCGCACCGCGAGGCGCTTGACCTCGGGGTCGGGCGAGGGCCCCTTGGTGACCGCCCAGCTCTTGAGCACGCCGTCGGCTTCGAGCCGCAGGTCCCAGTGCAGCCGGGTGGCGTCGTGCTTCTGGACGATGAACAGGTCGCCGCCCGTGCTGCTGGCGCGCTTGCCCGAAGGCTCGCGCGTTACCGCGAAATCGCGCTTGCGATTGTACTCGGCAAGGACGTCATCGGCCTGGCTCACGGGCGCGGGCTCACCGGCGCGGGCTCACGCGCTCTGCTTTGCCCGCGAACCGCTGGCGGGGGTTTTCGCGCGTGGGCTGCTCGCGGCCTTGGTGGTGCCCGCCTTGGCACCGCCACTGCGCTTTGCCGCTGCCGGCCTGTCCTCGCCGATCGACTTCTTGAGCGCGGCCATCAGGTCGACCACGTTGGACCCGCGCCGGCCGCTATCGGGCTCCTCGACATCCTCGAGGATCTTCCTGCCGTCCTTGGCTTTGGCCTTCTGCTCGATCAGCCGCATCAGTGCATCGGCGTAATGGTCCTGAAAATTCGCCGCGTTGAACGGGGAGGTGCGTTTATCGATGAGCGTGGTGGCGAGGTCGAGCAGCTCCTCGTCGGGCTCGGCGTCGTTCACCTCGGCGAAGAAGGACTGGCCCTTGCGCACCTCGTCGGCGTAGCGCAGCGTCTCCATCAGCAGCCCCTTGCCGCATGGCTTGATGGCGACCAGTTGCTCGCGCCCGCGCATCGAAAGCTGCCCCAGGCCCACCTTCCTGGATTTGCGCAGTGCCTCGCGCAGCACGACGAACGCCTCTTCGGCCAGGTCGTCCGCGGGCGCGACGTAATAGGGCTTCTCGAAGTAGAGCGGGTCGATCTCGTGCGCCTCGACGAATTGGACCAGTTCGAGCGTCTTCTTGCTCTCGATCTTGACCGCCTCGATCTCGTCTTCGCCGAGCAGCACGTAATGGCCCTTCGAGACCTCGTAACCCTTGATGATCTCGCCATGATCGACCGGGCCGATGCCCTCGACCACCTTCTCGTAATTCACCCGCTTGCCGCTGGGTTCGTGAATCTGGTTGAAGCTGATCTTGGCGCCGGTCTTCACCGCCGAATAGGCCTCGACCGGAATCGACACGAGCGCGAGCCGGATCTGCCCTTGCCAATACGCGCGTGCCGCCATGCGAATGCCACTCCTGCCTATACCGCAGGGGAGTCAGCGTTTCATGCCGCGATTCGTTTCCGGGCGGCGGTCAGTCGAGGCCGAGCGCTGCCTTGACCGCGGCCCAGGAGACCAGCTTGAAGTTCTGCGCGGCGGGCGCGTTGTCGCCGTCCTGGGCGACGAACAGGCCGCCGGGATAGACCGGGCCGAAGCTGCCGAGCGCCAGTTCGATGCCGTCGGTCTCCTCGGTCGCGCCGAAGGAGCCCGAGGCAATTCGAAACCGGCCGAGTGGGGCCATGTCGGGCAGGCGGAACACGGCGTAGGCATTGTCACCCTGGCTGGAGGCGACGAGGTAGCCTCCGTCCGATCCCTCGGGGGCCAAAGCGAGGCCCTCGACATCGGCGACCAGGTAGCGATTGTCCACCGGGGCGACGAGTTCACCCTGGCTGGCGCCGGGAGCGAACCGCCAGATGCCGGCGGCTTCCTCGCCGACATAGAGGGTGCCGTCGCGCGGATCGACCACGCAGCCTTCGGGCTGGCTCGGCACCGTGAGCGTGCGCAGCGCCTCGGCGCGCACGCCGCCGCTAGCGCCATCTACGAACACCAGGCGCTGCTCGTAGATGCGCCCGTCGGTGACCGGAAGGTAGGAGCGCAGTTCGCCGCCGCGCAGCGACAGGCACAGGCCATAGCCCTCGCCGGGGCCGGCGGGCACGGTGCCGATCGGCGTCAGCACGGCGGCGGCGGTATCGAGGCCGAACACCTGCAGCTTGGCCTGGGCGATGTCGTTGCGGTCGCTGGCGACGACGATGACGCCAGGGCCGCCGCCATCCGGGCCCATTTCCACCAGGTCGACATTGTTGACCAGCCCGCCGTCCACGAACCCGCGCCGGCGCCCGTCCATTCCGTAGACATAGAGCCCGGCCTTCTTGTCGGTGGCGACGATGAGGCTCTGGGCCGGATCCGCCGGGTTGCGCCAGATGGCCGGATCGTCGGCGGCATCCTGGTTGGCGGTGCCGACCGGCTCGGTCTCCGCCACGGCGGTGACGGCCACCGGCGGCAGGCCCTGGACGAGGGCTTGCGGCGCCGTGGCGCAACCCGCCAGCGCGGCGCAGCCCAGCCCCGCCAGGAGCAACGCGCGAAAGCGGTGGTTCAGCATGGCAATTGCCTCCTCGTCCGGTGTGCGTGAAGGCGGCTAGCCGGGCGGCATGAAGCTCGCGCGACGCTCATGTGGCAGCCGCGTGACCGCTGGCACGCCCCCACCGGCTAAGGCATGAGCCACCAGCGCAGCAGGAAGGCGAGCGCGCCCAGCACCGCGACGCTCGCGGCCCAGATCGCCGCCATCCACGCGAGCCGGCGCCACAGCGGCGCGGAAGGCTCATTGGTGGTCGGCGGTTCCGTGCTCATGGTAGCCCTCCTCCCCCACCTTGCCGCGGAACACCCAATAGGCCCAGGCGGTGTAGCCGATGATGAGCGGCATCGTGATCGCCACGCCCACCAGCATGAACACCTGGCTGCGCTCGGGCGCGGCGGCCTCCCAGATCGTCACGTCGGGCGGCACCACGTCGGGCCAGATGGTCACGCCCAGCCCCGCCATGCCCATGAAGAACAGCGCCAGCGTCAGCCAGAACGGCTTGGAATGCCGTTCCTTCGACAGGGCGAACCACAGCGACACCGCGATGATCGCGGTCCCCAGCGGCAGCGGCCACAGGTAGTAGACCTCGGGCGCCGAAAGCCAGGTCTCGGCATATTCGGGGCGCAGGAACACGTTGTACAGGCTCACCGCGCCCATCAGCGCGATGGTGGCCGCGCCGGCGATCTTGCCCAGCCGCCGGGCGTGCGCCTGCGGCCGGCCTTCCAGCCGCCACACCAGCCAGCAGGCGCCGAGCAGCGCATAGCCCGCCACCGTGCCCAGCCCCGTGAGCAGGGTATAGCCGGTCAGCCAGTCGAACCAGCTGCCGGCATAGGCGCGCCCCGCCACCTCGATGCCCTGGAGCAGCGCGCCCAGGATCATCCCCTGGCTCAGCGCCGCCGCCAGGCTGCCCAGGGTGAAGGCCAGGTCCCACAACGGCCGATGCGCCGGGTCGCGCCAGCGGTATTCGAAGGCCACGCCGCGAAACACCAGCCCCAGCAGCATGGCGATGATCAACGGATAGGTGGCCGGCAGGATGATGGCATAGGCGAGCGGGAAGGCGGCGAACAGCCCGCCCCCGCCCAGCACCAGCCAGGTCTCGTTGCCATCCCAGAACGGCGCGATGGAATTCATCGCCTGGTCGCGCTCGGTGCCGGCCGCGAAGGTGGGGAACAGCACGCCGATGCCCAGGTCGAAGCCGTCCATCACCACATAGGCGAACACGGCGAAAGCGATGATGAACGCCCAGACGGTGGTGAGATCGACGTTGACGCTCATGCCGGTGCCCCCCGGTCGTCGACGTCATCGCCCGGCGTCAGCTGGCCGCCACCGCGACCACTGCGATCCTGTGCCGGACCAGGGGTAATGCCAGCGGTGCGGATCGGCCCCGCCAGGCCCTCGGCCACGCCCGGCTCTCCAGCACGGGCCGGCAGCCGCATCAGCCTGAGCAGATACCATACGCCCGTGCCGAACACGGCGAAGTAGACGATAACGAAAGCAATCAGGCTCGTCGCCACGGCGGGCGCGGCGAGCGGGCTGGCGCTATCGGCGGTGCGCAGCAGGCCGTAGATGGTGTATGGCTGGCGGCCGACCTCGGTGGTGATCCAGCCGGCCAGCACCGCGACGAAGCCCGAGGGCGCCATGACCAGCGCGGCGCGGTGGAGCCCGCGCCAGTCGTAGAGCTTGCCGCGCCAGCGGGCGATCAGGCTCCACCCGCCGATGCCCAACATCAGCATTCCGATCGCCACCATGATGCGGAACGACCAGAAGACGATTGCCACCGGCGGCTGCTCGTCGTCGGGAATGGTGTCGAGCCCGGCCATCGGCGCGTCGAGGCTGTGCTCCAGGATCAGGCTGGAGAGCTTGGCGATGCCGATGGCATGATCGAGCCGCTGCTCGGCCTCGTTGGGCAGGCCGAACAGATAGAGCGGCGCGCCTTCGGGGTAGCTGCGGTAATGCCCCTCCATCGCCATGATCTTGGCCGGCTGGTGCTCCAGCGTATTGAGCCCGTGCAGGTCGCCCGCGAGGATCTGCAGCGGGGCGACCAGAGCCGCCATCCACATGGCCATCGAGAACATCTTGCGGGCGTGGCGGTCGACCCGGTCGCGCAGCAGGTGCCAGGCGCCCACGCCGCCGACCACGAAGGCGGTGGTCAGGTACGCGGCGAGCACGGTGTGAATCAAGCGATAAGGGAAGCTGGGATTGAAGATGATCGCCAGCCAGCTGGGTCCCGGCAGGAACTGGCCGTTGGCGCCCATCTCGAAGCCGGTGGGGGTGTGCATCCAGCTGTTCACCGACAGGATCCAGAAGGCGGAGAGGAACGTGCCCACCGCCACCATCAGCGTGGCGGCGAAGTGGAGACCCTTGCCTACCCGGTTCATGCCGAACAGCATGACGCCCAGGAACCCCGCCTCGAGGAAGAAGGCGGTGAGCACCTCGTAGGCCATCAGCGGGCCGATCACCGGGCCGGCGCGGTCGGAGAATACCGACCAATTGGTGCCGAACTGGTAGCTCATCACGATGCCCGAGACGACGCCCATGGCAAAGGCGATGGCGAAGATCTTCAGCCAGTACTTGAACAGGTCGAGGTAGAGTTGCTGGCCGGTGCGCAGCCACAGGCCCTCGAGCACCGCCAGATAGCTGGCCAGCCCGATCGAGAAGGCGGGAAAGAAGAAATGGAAGCTGACGGTGAAGGCGAACTGGATGCGCGCCAGCAGCAGGGCGTCCAGGCCGTCGAACATGATCAACTCCGCAGCTTGGGGCGTGCGTAGGCAATACACCGCGGACCCGCTTGAGTATACTGCGGGCCGCGGCTTGCAGGCCGTGGGACGAGGAACGCACCGCGCTGCGCGCGCTCCTGCCGGTCGTCGAGGCAGAGCGCGCGGTTCGATGCGCCGCTGGTCTCGGCGGGGCGCAGCTGAGTGCGCCGGGCAGCCTCGCCGCCGACGATGTCGGCGTCGATCGTACCCGGCGAACGCCTCCCCGCCGCAGGACGGTGCAGCATGTCAGCCGTTCGGCGGATAACCCGGTTTCCACCTGGCTCTTCGGGGAGCTCGGCGTAGACTGTGCCACGGAAGGCGCCGTAACGGTTGAGCGGATGGCGCAGGGTCACCCGCGGGCGCGGCTCGCCGGCAACCGCATCGGGCTGATCACGGCGCCCGCCGGCGCGGCGAGCGTCCGCCCGAGCGCGCGCTCCGGTGTCACTGCCCCACTCGCAGCCATCAGGACGCCGCCGACCGCGCCCATATGCCGATCGGCGGACGAACTGACGGCGCCAAGTGAGCAGGTCATCACCACCAGCCCCGTGCACGGCGTCAGGCTGTTGGACGGCACCAGCGCCAGGGTCGCCATCCCGGCCGGCACCATGCTGCCGACCTGGCCGACCTGACGATGCTCGCGGCAAGCGGCGGCGGCAGCTTCCGATGACGTCTCCACGCTGGTGCGGCGAGCGGCGTAACGGCCGTCGACCCCGGGTTGGCCTCGATTGCCAGCGCCTGCTCGACGCTGGGCTCCGGCCAGAACCGCCGCGAATCGGCGGGGAATGCGCCGACCAACAACGTCATCAACTTGTCCAACGCCCGTTGGCGCATCAAGGATACCGGCTACTCGGTTCAAACCACCCGGCCGGCGAATGCGCAGAATCCTGAGCGAGGCTTCCACCGCGATGCTGGCCCAGCCACCCAGAGCCCGCCGAACCCCCTCGCGCTCCTGCTGCCCGATCACTCGCGCAGCCTCGCCTCGAAGCTTGCCGTTCACAGGGCCCAGCAGAGAGCCGCCTGGCCCTTCATCGGCGCAGGGTGGAGGCACATTCTCTGCCGGGCATTAACCAATAAGCTACGTTCGACCCGCTATAGGCAAGGCCCAGCATGCGACAGCTGGAGGCGGGCGGTTGCTGACCTTTGCTTTACAGGCAGCCCCCCTTCCGGTTATTGGCTTTCACCGGGTGTCCAGCCGGAGAAGGCAAGACCTCTTTTCAAGGGAAAGGATCGTATGGCGCTTCTCGCGCAAGGGCTGCCCCGCTGGGAGCTTGCAGTCGGCAAGGGCTGGTCTGCCAGCGCGCTGTTGGCCATCTTCGGCCTGTTGGCCATGGTCTTGCCTACCGTGGTGACCATGGGTAGCCAGTACTGGTCCACCGAAGAAGGCGTGCACGGTCCGATCATTCTGGCCACCGGCCTGTGGCTGATCTGGCGGGAGCGGGCCTGGTTGGCGGCCGAAGCGCGGCCGGTGCGCGGCGGGCTTTGGACCCTGCCGCTTGCAGCGCTCGGCCTGGCGTGGATCTTCTCCCGCGTTTTCGGCGTCCAGAGCGTCGAGACCGCCTCGCTTTACCTGTTCCTGCTGCTCCTGGGCGTCGTCTATCTCGGGCCGCGCGCCATGCGGCGCCTTTGGTTTCCGGTGGTTTACCTCGCGTTCCTGATCGTCCCGCCGGGCTCGCTGATCATCGACCTGACGCAGCCGCTCAAGATCTGGATCTCGCGCACCGCGGTGGATCTGCTGCACATCGTCGACTATCCGGTGGCCCATACCGGCGCCATCATTCAGGTCGGGCAATACCAATTGCTGGTCGCAACCGCCTGTGCCGGCCTGATGTCGATCTTTTCCCTGACCGCGATCGGCATGCTGTACGTGCACCTCAACTGGAACTCGAACCTGCGCCGCGCCGCGCTCCTGATGCTGGCGATTGTGCCGCTGGCGGTGTTCGCCAATCTGGTGCGCGTCATCCTGCTGGTCCTGCTGACGTACCACGCGGGCAGCAATGTGGCGCAGGGCATCATGCACGATGCCGCCGGCCTCATCACTTTCGCCGTCGCTCTTGGCGGCATGTTTTTCGCCGACGCGCTGCTCGGCCTGTTCATGCGGGAGCGACCGGCATGAGCCTCACCAGGCGCAACATCATCGTTGGCGGCCTCGGCCTCGCTTGCTCGGGCATCGCCCTTGCCGCAGCGCGGGAAGCCTCCATCGACCCCCTGCCCGAAGGCGCGCTCGACCGTCTGGTTCCGGCGCGCTTCGCCGACTGGCGCGCGATCGACGCCGGAGGCGTCGTGGTGCCCGCCGAGGGTGACCTATCTGATCGAACCTACAACGACGTGCTCGTCCGGGTTTATCAGGATGGCGCCGGAGCGGCGGTCGCGCTGTTGCTCGCATATGGCTCGCTGCAGGGGCGGGACATGCAGTTGCACCGGCCTGAATTGTGCTACCCGGCAGCCGGGTTCGAAATCAGGCGGGCCGAGACGCTCGACCTCCGCTTGCCGGACGAGCCCGTCATTTCGGCGCGCCTGCTCGACACCGCATCGCAGATCCGCCCCGAGCAGGTCTTGTACTGGACGCGGATCGGCAACGAATTCCCCACGACGCAGCTGGCCCAGCGTATTTCGGTGGTCCGGCATAATCTGGCAGGCGAAGTGCCCGACGGCATTCTCGTGCGCACCTCGACCGTGGCGCAGGATGGTCCGGCCGCGCTGCCCATCCTGCGAGGATTCATCGCAACATTGATGCGCGAGGCGCAGCCGGCGACCCGCAAGCTGCTCGTCGGGCAGGTTTGACTTCGCGTCTTCGCCAGCGGCGGCGGCGGCCATCCCCGGTGGTCTTATTCCGATCCGGACTGGAAGGGAAACGGGCGCAAGAAATAGTAGATGTAGGCCAGCGTCGCCAGCAAGGCGGCGACGGCGGGCACATCATAGCCTTCGTTTCCCAGCCAGTTGGTGAACGCGCATCCGCAGCCCGCCAGCAGATATTGCCAAAGGTGGTCCTTCGGATTGTCGACATCCACCGACCGATGCAGGAACAGGATGACGAGGAATGCGAAAACCGCCACCGTCAGCCAATCGTAAGGGGTTTCCATGAGCGTTTCTCGATCCCAGTCTTGTGAGGATTGCATGCACGATATGACCGGACGTGGCACGACGAGGCGTGCGCCGTTGCTGTTGGCAGCCCTCGCCAGCCTTGTTCTAACGCTTGCCGGCTGCGGCAGCAAGGAACCGGGCGAAGATGCGGTGGCGACGGTAGACGGCTATGAAATCACGCTTGCCGAGTTCAACCACGAGCTTGCCGAGAGCGGCGTCCGGGACTCCGAGAATCCGGCAGCGCGCCAAGCGGCGCTCGCGGCGATCATCAACCGCAAGCTGCTGTCGGGCATGGCTCAGGAAACCGAGCTCGACCGTACGCCCGACTACATCCTCAAGGAGCAGAGGATGCGAGACGTGCTCCTTGCCGATGCCGCGGTGCGATCGCTGGCGCCGCCGCGCAACCGAACGAGCGACGAAGAGATCGCCGCGTTTCTCCGGACCAACCTGGCCGGGGGCAGTGCGCGGACGATCTATGCTGTCGACGGCCTGCAGTTCGCCCGGCCCCGGGAGGCCGAGGTGATGGACAGACTGGCGGGGGCCGCCACCTTCGAAGAGATCCAGCGCATCTTGAGCGATGAGGAAATCGCGGCCCGCGGTGCTAGGCTGACTTGGGACAGCGCAAGCCTGCCGACCGAAATCGTCCGGCAGCTGAGCCAGCTACCCGACGGCGAGCCGTTCCTGATCCCGGAGGGTAACGGCATGGTCGCAGGCGTTATCCGCGAGAAGCGGCGCCTGGCACTCGATCCGGCACAGTCGCGCATGCTTGCCGAAAACGCCGTGGCGCAGCAATCAGTTCGCACGCGAGTAATGGACTGGCTGGAGCAAGCGCGCCATTCCGCCGAAATCCAGTACGGCGAAGGCTTCGCGCCCGATGCCCCTGCGGCGGGTGAAGCGACCGCCCCATCACCAAGCGTGCGACCCGCGCCAGGCGCTGATCAGACCTGATCGGCAGCTGCCCGGCGAGGATGTCGGCTGCCCAAGCTCGCCCGCAAGCGCCCGCCAGGTCCAACCAGAAGTTGCCTTGGGGACCCGTCCGTTGGCAATGTTCGGCCGGCCCTCCATTGGACAAGAGGGGCAACTGGCGCCGCCCGCCTGTGGGGCCAGCGTCCGTTTGCGCGGCCTGTCGCATTCAGCAGGATGGACATCGGGCCGTGGCGGGTCCGCGTCGCAGTACGCAACACCCTCAATGCGCACGAAGCGGCTCTCGCCAGCCCCGCCGCATCGGCGCCTGGCCCGTGGCTTCCGATCGGATCGATCCGAATACCCTGCGGTGCGGCACCGCAGGCGCCCCGCAGATGCCGGGCGAATTCACCATCACGTAAGCGCGCCGGTGCGCAGGCGGAGGAGCATCGGCCGCGCACGATGCGCCGATACTCGGGGAAAAGCGCCGATTCTTGCGGGTCATCAACTCACGCTGAAGCTGCACATTCCTTAGGGGGTGGCATTTTAGTGCGGCGGCATCCGGATCGCTCCGTCGAGGCGCACGGTCTCGCCGTTGAAATAGCCGTTCTCGATCATGGTCACGACGAGCTGGGCGAATTCTTCAGGTTTGCCGAGCCGCTTGGGGAACGGGATCGATTGCGCCAGCACCTCCCGCGCCTTCTCGGGCAAACCCGCCAACAGCGGAGTGGCGAAGGCGCCGGGCAGGATGGTGTTGACCCGGATCCCCTCGCCCATCAGGTCGCGGGCCGCCGGCAGGGTCAGGCCGGCAATGCCCGCCTTCGAGGCGGCATAGGCCAGCTGGCCGACCTGCCCGTCGACCGCCGCCACCGAGGCGGTGTTGACGATGGCACCGCGCTCGCCGTCCTGCAGCGGGGCCAGGGTCATCATCCCCGCGGCCGACTTGGCAATGCATTGGAACGTGCCCACCAGGTTCACCTGCACCGTCTTGAGGAACAGCGCCGCTGGCAGATGGCTGATCTCGCCTGTCTCCTTGTCGCGCCGGACGATCTTGCCGATCGTGGCGATACCGGCGCAGTTCACCAGCACCCGCTCGATCCCGTGCGCGTCCCGCGCTCGGGCAAAGCCGGCATCGACCGAAGCCTCGTCCGCCACGTCGACCTCGCACAGCACCCCGCCGATCTCGGCGGCAACCTGGCGGCCGCGCTCGGCGTCGAGGTCGAACAGCGCCACTTTCGCCCCCCGCGCCGCCAGCGCCCGCGCGCTGGCCTCGCCCAGGCCCGAGGCGCCGCCCGTCACCACCGCGGCGATCGTATCGCCGACCTGCATCGCCCGTCTCCCGCAGAGCCGCCATCTTGCAGGCGCGACCCATCCGGTCCGTAGCCACCGCGCCCTCAGGGTCAAGGAGCAGCAATCTCTCCGCTCCACCGATCTGTTGTCACAGCGCCACACGATTCAAACAATGTTAAACCATGTCACGATTGAAAATTGCCACCGCAGTGGTCTTGGATCAAGCCTGACATAGGGTGCTTGGCCACCTGTGCAGGTACCGACCGGGGCACAAAATCGGTACTTGGCGTGGGATCAGCCGACCGGGGAGGGGACCGAGCAATGACCATCCGCTCCGCGCTGAAGGTAGCGACCGCGCCGGTCGGCCTGAGCGTCGCGCTGGCGGCGCAGCCCGTTCTGGCTCAGGAACCCCCTAGCGAAGAGGTGGTGATTACCGACGTCGACGACCCCTTGGACGCGGTCGATACCGAAAGCCAGCCCGCGGCCACAGACCAGCCGATCTACGTCACCGGTTCACGCATCCGCCCCGACGAGTTCTCCTCGCCCTCCCCCATAGCCGTGATCGATCCAACTTTGGCGGTTCGCCAGGGCCTCATCAGCATCGCCGACCTGCTCCAGGGTTCGCCGTTCGCGGCGGGATCGTCGCAGATCACCTCGGCGATCTCGTCCAACTTCGTGACCAATGGCGGCGCCGGCGCGCAGACCATCTCGCTGCGTGGCCTGGGTCCCGAACGCACGCTGGTCCTGCTCAATGGCCGGCGCGCCGGCCCTGCCGGCACGCGTGGCGCGGTATCGGCGTTCGACCTAAACGTCCTGCCGCAATCGATCGTTCAGCGGGTCGAGATCGTGAAAGACGGCGCCTCGTCGATCTACGGTTCCGACGCGGTCGCGGGCGTGGTCAACCTCATCACCAAGACCGAAACCGACGGCGTCGAGTTCGACTTCTTCGGCTCGCTGCCGCAGGAAGGGGGCGGGGAGGAATGGTCGGCGGCGGCGACCTGGGGCAAGACCTTCGACGGCGGTCACATCCTGGTCTCGGCCAATTACTATCGCCAGAACGAGTTGCGGCGCGGTGACCGCAGCTACCTGCAATGCCCCGAAGCCTATGTCTTTACCGACGAGAGCTATTCGGAGCGCGCCGACCTCATCGATCCGCGGACCGGCAGATACGAGTGCTCGGGCGATAGCGAGAACACCTGGGGCCACGTGTGGGCCTACGATTACACCTATTACTATTACAACCAGGTTCCGGGCGACAACACCACCATTCCCGGCAGCCAGGGCCGGGGCGACGTCACGCTGTTCCAGTACAGCTACGGAAACGACAACCTGGGCATGTATCTGCCGGCAGTGTCGACCCCGCAGAACCAGTCCCAGATCGGAGTTCCGGCCGGCTGGTACCCGGTCGGCTACGCCTATGACGCCGGCGACCCGGCCTATGCCTCCTCGGCGCTTACCAATCGCTACCATCCGCGGATGGACAATGATTCGGTGATCCCCAAGTCCGATCTCTACACCCTCTATGTGGATGCGGCCTACGAATTAGCCCCGTGGGCCGAGGTCTACGCCGAACTGCTGTACAACAAACGCCAGACCTATGTGAACGCTTCCAGCCAAGTCTACGTGTTCGGCTATGGCGCCGATGGATTTGGCGGCCTGGCTCCCGGCGCGGCCGATCCCTACGCACAAGGCTGGACGGGCACCGCGCTCTTCAGCCCCACCGGCTTCACCGACCTGGTCGATAACAGCGTGGAGGTCGAGTATCTCCGCGGCGTCGGCGGCGTTCGCGGCGAAATCTTCTCCGGCTGGGACTATGACGTCTACGGCCAGTGGTCGCGCTCGGATGGTACCTACGCCTCCCAAACGGCTCTGAGCGACGCGCTCGACGCCGCCAATTTCCGCAACGGCTCATGCGTCGGCACCGTGACCCCGATCAGCAATCGGCCGTGCGTCGATGTCGACTGGTACAGCCCGCGCGTGATGTACGGCAGCTATACCCAAGCCGAAGCGGAGTTCCTGTACGCTTGGGACGTCGGCAACACCGAATACACGCAATGGTACGGCGAGGCGGTCGTAGACGGCAACCTCGTGGACTTGTGGGCCGGTCCGCTGGCCGTCGCGTTGGGCGGAACCTACCGCGAGGACGAAATCAACGACGTGCCTGGCCCCATCACGCTCGCGGGCAACGCTTTCAACGGCATCGGCGCCGCCATCACCGCGGGCGATTCGCAGACCCTGGAGGCGTTCGGCGAGTTCAGGCTGCCGCTGATCGAAGACGTGCCGCTGATCCAGTCGCTGAACTTCACCGCGGCCGGGCGCGTGACCAACGTGAAGGCGACCCGGGCTTCGGACGGGTTCAGCGACGAGGACAACGGCAATTTCACCTACCGCCTGGGGCTCGACTGGGAAATCACCGACTTCCTGCGCCTGCGGGGCACCTACGGCACCTCCTACCGCGCGCCGGCGCTGTTCGAACAATTCCTCGGCGACCAGGTGGATACGCTGGCTCAACGCGACTTTGATCCCTGCATCCAATGGGGCGTCAATCTGGCGAACGGCAATATCGGCCAGGATGTTGCCGACGCTTGCGCCGCCGAGGGGGTGCCGGACACCCACAGTGGCGCTGGGATCGAGACGAACATCTATCAATATGGCGGAATCGGCGACCTCGACCCCGAGACGTCCAAGGCCTGGACCGCCAGCGTGATCCTCACGCCCCGCTTCTCCCTGCTGCCCGACACCGACATCAGCCTGGCGGTCGATTACTTTCAGATCGAGGTGAACGACGAGGTGGCGCAGCTCGGCGCGCGCAACATCCTGCTAAGCTGCTACACATCCGATTTCTATCCGGACGATCCGATCTGCGACCTGTTCGCGCGCGTCGACGACCTCGACCCGTCCGATCCGAATTGGAACCAGGGTGATCCGTCGAACGTCGCGGTCGTCAATGACGGCTTCATCAACGTGAGCAGCCAGCAGAACAACGGGGTGGATGTCACCGCCAGGATCGTCCACGACTTTCCCGGCGACGCGACCCTTACGCTTCAGGGGATCATGACCTGGCAGACCAAGGACACGATCGCCTTCTCCGACGACTTGTTCGAGGACGAGAACGGCGAGGCTGGCCAGCCGATCTTCGTCGGCGACTTCAACGCGGCGCTCGATTCCGGCCCGTGGACCGTGTTCTGGGGCATGGACGTGATCGGCGCCACGGACGACCGCGAGGATTGGCTGGAGGACAATGCCGACCTGTGCCCGTCCTACAGCACCTACCCTTCCGAAGTGTGCCTCGACCTCACCGCCGATGCGACCTTCTACCACTCGGTGTCGGTGACCCGCGATTTCGCCGAGCACTTCCGCATCACGGCCGGCATCTCCAACCTGTTCGACACCCAGCCGCCGCGCACCTCGCAGGTGGGCGGCGATGGCATCCGCCAGTTCGGTCTGGGCAATTTCTACTCACAATACGACCTCATCGGCCGTAGCGCGTTCGTCAACTTCAACGTCCAGTACTGAGGCGCACAGCCGGCAGCCTGGGCGAGGCGGCCGGTTTACCGCCCGGCCCGCCTGGCCTATCCGTCGCCTATGAGCCGACCGCCGCCGCCCCGCCGACCCAACAGCACGCCCGTTCGTCTCAAGCCCGATACGCTCGACCAAGAGAACCGTCGCTTTGCGCAGGCGCCGCTCACCCGTCCGCTGTTCCTCAACTCGGTCCCCAAATCGGGCTCGCACCTTCTGCGCAACATCATGCGCATGTTCGTCCCCGTGGCCGACCAGTACCAGATGCAGTTCATCCAGTGGGGCAATCTCCAGGAGCACAGGCGCGCCTTCGACCCGGCCAGAGCCATGCTCAGCTGGGGCCATCTGCTGTTCTCGGACGCATCCGCCGTCGAGACTGCGCCGGCGCGCAAGCTCGTGCTGGTGCGCGACCCGTACAGCTGGGTCCTGGCCCGCGCGCGGTTCTTCCTGTCGGACGAGTTCGGCGACAATTCCATGCTGGTCAAGAACGGCGAGATGACCGTCGACACGCTCATCAACCTGATGATCTTCGGCATCCATGGCAAGGCGATGAGCCTGCGCGAATTGTTCACCTTCAACGCCGTCGCCTGGAAGGGCGCGGATTGCACGATCGTGCGCTACGAGGACATCGTCAATGCACTCGAGCGCTTGGACGGCGAGGCGGCGGCGGCGTTCTTCCTGCCGCTGTTCGAAGCGGCCGGCCTGGCCAGCGTGCCCGCCGACTGGCGCGAACGGGTGGCGATCGGCGCCGATCGCCGGCAGAGCGGCACCGCGCGCGAGAACCTGTCGGACCGCGGCGTCGCCATCCCCCGCCAGCTCAGCGCCGGGCAGCGGGCGCTGGTCGACTTTGCCGCGCCGGGCCTGCGCGCGCTGCTGGGTTACGCCTGAGCGCCGCACCCGGCGGTCCTTTCCGGGCCTATTCGACCCGCCGCACCCTGATCGCCCGCGCGCCGCCGATGCTGGCCAGGTAGCTGCCCAGCGCAGCCTTGCGGATGACCACCGTGTCATCGGGCCGCGGTTCGCGCAGCATGCGGGTATCGTCGATCTGCTGCCAGCGGGCGCCGGTATCGAGCTGGATCAGCCAGCGGCCCGTGGCGGTCTCGCTCGCCCGCACGAGCCTGGCCTCGAGGCGATCGATGTCCTCGCCTTGGCCGGTATCGCCGCCGTCCCTTTCGCCCTCGTCCTCGCCCTCGTCCTCGTCATCATCGCCGCTCCCGAACAGGGGGATGTCGGGCAGGTTGAAGCCGAACAGGCCGCGCCGCGCCTCGCTGACATCCTCGCGGTCGAGCACCAGCACGTCGCGGCCGCGCACGGCGGTCTCGAGCGCCGCGACCTCGCGCTCGAAGCAGGCCAGCTTCTCGGCCGGATCGGCGAGCTGCCGACAGGCGAAGACCCGCTCGGCATCCTGCGCCCAGTCCGGACCCTCACCCGGCGTCTCGCCCTGCGCGGCGAGGGAGCCGGCGCTCCCCAGCAGGACGACTGCCATGAACCGCGCTGCCGCTCTCAACCCGAACCTCCGCTCCGCCGCTCCGAGACCCGCAGGGTGGGCGGCGGAAGGCGCAGATCACTGTGCCCAAGCCGCGCCAGAGGCGCAATGCTCAAGCGTGTTGCAAAACAGTGACGGCTACAATGCAATTTGGTGTCGCCTGATACCTGTGCTTTTTCATCAACCGCCGCTTCCCTAAACGGCAATCTTAGAGGGACTGGAAACCTCCTCGACAGACGTCGGCCGTCCGGTCCGCCTTCATGGCGGGCGGATGCTTCCAGTTCACCGACCCGCTCTGCTGAGGATGAGACCCGCCATGAAGACCCAGACCTTTCTCCGGCACACCAGCGCGCCGCTCGCGCTGTGCATTGCCATTCTCGCCGGACCCGCCTTCGCGCAGGGCCAGCCCACCGCGGAAACGCTGGCGGATGATAATTGCCCCCCCGGCGAGGACTGCCCTCCCGAAATCACCGGGTCCATCATCGTCACCGGCTCGCGGATCGCTTCGCCGACCATCGAATCGGCCGCTCCCCTGCAGATCGTCGATGCCCAAATCATCGACGATGCCGGCGTCACCAACATCCAGGAACTGCTGCTCGAGAACCCGGTGTTCGGCACGCCCGCGCTCAGCCGCACCAACTCGGCCTTCCTCAACTCGGGCACCGGCGTCGCCACGGTCGATCTGCGCGATCTCGGCTCGGACCGCACGCTGGTCCTCATCAACGGCCGCCGGGTGGTCGCCTCGCTCGCGGGCAGCGCCACCGTCGACCTCAACGTTATTCCCACGCAGTTCGTCGAGCGCATCGACATCCTCACCGGCGGCGCCTCCTCGCTGTACGGTTCGGACGCCATCGCGGGCGTGGTCAACTTCCTTTACCGGACCGACTTCGAAGGCATCGAGGCCAGCGCCCAGGCGGGCATCACCGAGGAAGGCGATGACGAGCGCTTCCAGCTCAACCTGACCACCGGCGCCAACTTCGCCAATGGCGACGGCAACATCATGGTCCACCTCGGCTATTCCAAGGAGAACGGCGTCCTCTCGCGCGATCGCGAGAACACCGAGGTCGACGATTACGATACTTTCGCGCTCTTCGGTGACGATCCCGACACCTTCGGCGAGGAATACGAGCCCTTCTACTCGAGCTTCCCGCCGCAGGGCCGCTTCATCACCTCTGGCGGAACCTACACCTACGACGACAACGGCAATCTGAAGCTGGGTTCCAGCACCAACGGACCCGATACCGACGGCGACGGCGCCGGCGACGGCGACCCGGGCGCCGACGGGTTCAACCGTCAGTACTACCGCACGATCGCGGTTCCGGTGGAACGCTATCTGTTCGCCGCCACCACCAATTACGCGCTCACCGACGGGCTGAACGTGTTCATGGAGGGCACCTTCAACCGGACCACGTCCTCGCGCATCATCGAGCCCTTTCCCCTCGAATCGGGCGGCTCCAACGGCATCTATCCGTCAGACAGCGGCTATAACGTCGAGAGCTACGTCACGCGCGACTGGGACAACAATCCGGCCACGGCGGACACCACCCAGATCGTCGCCAATCCCTACGTTCCCAGCGAGATTCTGTCGGCTGCAACCGACGGCAACGGCGATGGCCTGCGCGACATCGGCTTCGCCCGCCGCCTGTCGGAGTTCGGCAACCGCACCGGCAGCACCGATCGCGACTTCTATCGCTTCGTGGTCGGCCTCGACGGCACCTTCCTCGACGAGCAGTTCCGCTGGGATGCCAGCTACAATTACGGCGCTGTCTCGGAGAACCAGATCTCCAACGGGCAGGTCAACGTGGTCAACTTCCGCGATGCGCTGGCGGCGGTCCAGGACTATGACGACGTCGACCTCGACGGCGATACCACGGAAGCGATCTGTGCCGATGCCGAAGCGCGGGCCAATGGCTGTCAGCCGGCCAATATCTTCGGCTACGATTCCCTGTCACAGGACGCGGTGGACTACATCCAGGCGCAGGGCACCTACCAGACCGACATTACCCAGCAGGTCATCCAGGGCAACCTTTCGGGATCGCTGTTCGACCTGCCGGCGGGCCCGCTCGGCGTCGCCGCGGGCGTCGAGTACCGCAAGGAGACCTCGTCGGAGGACAATGACGCCCTCACCAACCAGGGCTTGAATGCGGGCAATGTGTTGCCCGACACCAGCGGCTCGTTCGAGGTCTACGAGGCCTTCGGCGAGGTGGCGGTGCCGATCCTGGCCGACACGCCGTTCTTCGAGCTGCTCGAAATCGGCGGCGCGGTGCGCCTGTCGGACTACTCGACCGTCGGCACGGTGTTCAGCTGGAACGTGACCGGCACCTGGCAGCCGATCCAAGATGTCCGCATCCGCGGCACCTATGCCGTAGCGGTTCGGGCGCCCAATGTCGGCGAGCTGTTCTCCGGCCTGTCGCAGACCTTCCCGTCCGGCCTCGTCGATCCGTGCGAGGGTATCGGGCCGACCGGCGATGGTGCGCTGGGCGATAATTGCCGCGCCGCGCCCGGCGTGGCGGCGAACATCGCGGCCAACGGCGTGTTCACGCTCAGCCAGGCCGACCGCCAGGGCATCAGCGGCTTCGACGGCGGCAATCCCGACCTCAATGAGGAGGAAGCCAAATCGTGGACCGTGGGCACGGTGATCAACCCGCGCTCGATCGCCGCGCTGCGCAACCTCACCCTCACGGTCGATTACTACAACATCGAAGTGACCGACGTGATCGCCTCGTTCCCGCGCCAGTTCACCCTGGAGCAGTGCTACGAAGACGGCAACCAGACCTTCTGCGACCTGATCACGCGCCGTGACACGGCCACCGCGGTGAACAGCTCGGGCTCGATCGATCTGATCAATGCCCTGTCGGTGAACGGGGCGATCCTCGAGACCGATGGCATCGACGCGACGGTGAGATACACCATGCCGCTCGGTCTCGTCGCCGACGACCGGCTCGATGCCCGGGTCGCCTACACGCATGTGTTCAAGAACGATTACACCCCGCTCGAAGGCGAGGACGTCGATCCCTCCGCAGGCGAGATCGGCACGGCCAAGGATCGCTTCACCGCCAACCTGGCCTATATGACCGATCTGTTCCGGTGGAGCTTCACCGGCACCTATATCGGCGCATCGACCGAAGACGACCAGTTCTGCTTTGCCTACGACCTAGAAGCGGGCTGCTTCCGACAGAGCCCCGAATTCTACCTGGACACGCAGGTTCAGTTCGACATGTCGGACTACCTGCAGGTCTATCTCGGCGTCGACAACGTCCTCGACAACGGCGCCCCGAACCTGCTCACGGGCACGAGCTATAACGTGACCGGGACCGACACTGCGGCCGACGTCTACGACGTGTACGGCCGCCGCTATTACCTGGGTGCCCGCGTCCGCCTGTAAGTCCGCCTGTAATTGGACGCGCGATACTCGCGATCATCTGGAGGGGCCGGAGCGATCCGGCCCCTCTTGACTTGCGCAATACCGGCCCGCAGGCACTCTCCCGGCGGCTCAGCCCAGCGCGATGCTGAGCGCCCCGTCGCCCTCGTCGACCTTCACCGTGGCCCCGTCCGCCACTTCGCCCGTTAGCAGCTTCTCGGCCAGCGGGTCGGCCAGGTAGCGCTGCACCGCGCGCTTCAGCGGCCGGGCGCCATAGACCGGATCGTAGCCCACCCGGCCCAGCCAGCGGCGCGCCGCATCGGTCAGATCCAGCACGATCTTGCGATCCCTGAGCAGGTCCTGCACCCGCGCCACCTGGAGGTCGACGATCGGCGCCATGTGCTCCTGCGCCAGGCGGTGGAACAGGATGATCTCGTCCAGCCGGTTCAGGAATTCGGGCCGGAAATGCCCGCGCACAATGTCCATCACCTGCGGCTCCACGTCGGCGACGCTCTGCCCTTCGCCGAGGTTGGAGAGGTACTGGCTCCCCAGATTGGAGGTGAGGATGATGAGGGTGTTGGAAAAATCCACCACCCGCCCCTGGCCGTCGGTCAGCCGCCCGTCGTCCAGCACCTGCAGCAGCACGTTGAACACGTCGGCATGGGCTTTCTCGACCTCGTCGAACAGCACCACCTGGTAGGGCCGGCGCCGCACCGCCTCGGTCAGCACCCCGCCCACGTCGTAGCCGACATAGCCAGGCGGCGCGCCGATCAGCCGGGCGACCGCGTGCTTCTCCATGAATTCGCTCATGTCGATGCGCACCAGCGCCCGGTCGTCGTCGAACAGGAAGGCGGCCAGCGCCTTGGTCAGCTCGGTCTTGCCGACGCCCGTGGGGCCCAGGAACAGGAAGCTGCCGAGCGGCCGCTGCGGGTCCTTGAGCCCGGCGCGGGCGCGGCGCACGGCCCGCGAGACCGCTTCCACCGCGGCGGCCTGGCCGATGACCCGCTTGCCGATCGTCTCCTCCATCGCCAGCAGCTTCTCGCGCTCGCCCGCCAGCATCCGGTCGACCGGGATGCCGGTCCAGCGGCTGACCACGCCGGCGATGTCGTCGGCGGTCACCTCCTCGCGCAGCATGGCGTTCTGGGTCAGCCCCTCGGCCTCGGCCAGCTGCTTCTCCAGCGCCGGGATGCGCCCGTAAGAGAGCTCGCCCGCTCTGGCGAGGTCGCCGATGCGCTGCGCCTGCTCCAGCTCGATGCGCGCGGCGTCCAACTCCTCCTTGATCCTGGCTTCGGCGTGGATCTTGTCGCGCTCGCTCTGCCAGCGGGTGGTCAGCTCGCTCGATTGCTGCTCGAGGTTCGCCAGCTCCCCGCGCAACGCCCCGAGCCGGTCGGCGGAGGCGCGGTCGGTCTCCTTGGCCAGCGCCAGCTCCTCGATCTTGAGCTGGATGATGCGCCGGTCGAGCCCCTCGATCTCCTCGGGCTTGCTCTCCACCTCCATGCGGATGCGGCTGGCGGCCTCGTCCATCAGGTCGATCGCCTTGTCGGGCAGGAAGCGGTCGGAGATGTAGCGGTTGGAGAGCTGCGCCGCGGCCACGATCGCGGCATCGGTGATGCGCACGCCGTGGTGCAGCTCGTACTTCTCCTTGAGCCCGCGCAGGATCGAGATGGTGTCCTCCACGCTCGGCTCGTCGACAAACACCGGCTGGAACCGGCGCTGGAGCGCGGCGTCCTTCTCCACGTACTTCTGGTATTCGTCGAGCGTGGTCGCGCCGATGCAATGCAGCTCGCCGCGGGCGAGCGCCGGCTTCAACAGATTGCCCGCATCCATGCTGCCCTCGGCGGCGCCCGCGCCGATCAGCGTGTGCATCTCGTCGATGAACAGGATAATCTCGCCTTCCGCGCCCTTGACCTCATCGAGTACGGCCTTCAGCCGCTCCTCGAACTCGCCGCGATACTTCGCGCCGGCAATCAGCGAGCCCATGTCGAGGCTCATCAGCGCCCGATCCTTCAACGAATCGGGCACGTCGCCATTGGCGATGCGCAACGCCAGCCCTTCCGCGATCGCGGTCTTGCCGGTGCCGGGCTCGCCGATCAGCACCGGGTTGTTCTTGGTCCGCCGCGCCAGGATCTGGATCGTGCGCCGGATCTCCTCGTCCCGGCCGATCACCGGATCGAGCTTGCCGCTGCGCGCCACCTCGGTGAGGTCGCGGGCGTATTTCTTCAGCGCGTCGTAGCTTTCCTCGGCGCCCGAGCTGTGCGCCGGGCGCCCGCCGGTCACGTCCTGGATCGCCGCCTCCAGCTTCTTGGCGTCCACTTCGGCAGCCTTGAGCGCCCGCCCGGCCGAGGTATCCGCCGACAGGGCCAAAGCCTGCAGGATACGCTGCACCGGCACGAAACTGTCGCCCGCCTTTTCGGCCAGTTGCTGCGCCTGGTCGAGCACGCGCACCGCGCCATTGTCGAGGCCCGGCGTCGCCTGTGCGCCGCTCCCCGACACCGCCGGCACCTTGGCCAGTGCCGCATCCACTTCGTCCACCGCCAGCTTGGGATTGCCGCCCGCGCGCCCGATCAGCCCCCAGGCCATGCCCTGATCGTCCTCCAGCAGCGCCTTCAGCAGGTGCTCGGGGCCGATCCGCTGGTGCGAGTTGCGGATGGCGATGGTCTGCGCGCTCTGGAGAAACCCCTTGGCGCGATCGGTGAATTTTTCCAGGTTCATGGCCCTACCCTTCAGCTTCCCCGCGAAAGATGAGTGTTGCACGAATGCATCACAAGAGGGTCAGGGCTGTTGCCAGGTCTTTTCGCGCAATTTGGCGTGGGTCGCGCCGCGCGCTTCGAACCGCGGGCCGAGGAAGGCGTAGAAGAACCGGTCGCGCCAGGCGAACGGGCAGGCGTGGTAGAGCAGCCGCTCGGCCAGGGTCCAGCGCACCCGGCGGCGGTCGGCCCGGCGCCGCGAGGGGACGCACCAGAAATCGGGCGGATAGACCGCGCGGCCCAGCTTGAGCACCCGCTGCATGATCTCGTGGTCCATCAGCACATAGGGCCAGAAATGGTGAGCGTAGCCGCCCGCCGCGAGCAGTGCCTGGCTCCGGAACGTCTGGCCATAGCCGCCGGTATGGGTCTGGGTGGGCCACAGGCGGGCCGAAATCCCCGTGCGCACGAAACGCTTCCAGCGCGCCGGGAGGCCGTGCGGCGGCGGGGGCACGCCGATCGCCATCACCGCCACCAGATCCTCGCCGCCGGCGGCATAAGCGCGCTCCGCCGCTGCCAGGTAATCGGGCGGATAGGTGGTGTCGCCGTCGCCGAATGCGACGAAGGGCGTGGCGATGTGCTGCATGGCGGTTTCCAGCGCGTAGATCTTGCCCGGCTTTTCCTCGCTTACATGCACCGTCTCGACCCCGTCGAGTTCGGCGGCGAGGCGCCTGGCCAGCTCCGGCGAGCCATCGGTAGAGCCGTTGTCGACCAGGATCAGCCGAAACGGCTTCACCGTCTGCGCGCCCAGGCTGGCGAGCGTGGCGGGCAGGAAGTGGGCCTCGTTGTAATAGGCGATCACGAAGCTCCAGTTCATGGCGCGCCGATCGCCTCGCGCACCATGGCCAGGTAGCTGGCGCCCACCACTTCGGGCGTGAACCGCGCCAGGTGCCCGGCAAGCGCGGCCTGCTCGGGTCTGGCGAGCGTGCCCGCGGCGATGTCGCGCATCGCGCCGGCCATTGCGGCAAGGTCGCCGCCGGGCAGCAGCCGGCCGAACCGCCCCTCCCCCAGCACCTCGCCGATCCCAGGCGCACGGGCCGCGGCGATCGGCAGTCCGGCGAGCAGCGCCTCGTGCAGCACGCGCGGGAAGCCTTCGCCATGCGAGGCGAAGACGAAGCCGCGCGCGCCCGCCAGCCAGGGCAGCAGCGGATCGCGATAGCCGGCGAACACCACGCGGCCCGCTATCCGCTCGGCCGTAGCGAGAGCGACGAGCTCGGCTTGCAGCGGCCCCTCGCCCACGATCACCAGCTTCCACGGCTCCGCCAGCGCCGCCGCGGCGAAGGCGCGGATCACGGTGTCGAAGCCCTTGATCGGCACCAGCCGTCCGGCGCTCACGAGGTACGGCGCGAGTTCGGCGATCGCTGCGGCGTCGCCCGGCGCGGGTGGAGCGGGCGCCGCGCCTTCGTCGGGCTGGGCGCTGTTGTAGGTCAGCCACAAGCGCTCGGGGCTCACCGCCAGCAGCGCGCCGGCCTGGTCGAGCAATTCGTGCGACACCACCTGCACGTATCGCGCCCGGGCATAGAGCCGCCGTTCGAGCCCCAGGCCCAGCCACCGACGCACCCACCACTGACCGCGCCTTGTCCTTGCCAGCGTATTGCGGATGCTGACGATGAACGGGGTGCCGGGCCGCAGCATCCCGCCCAGCCCGGAGACGAAATTGGCCGAGTGCACGAAAGATATCGCCAGGTCAGGCCGGGCGCGATCCAGGTAGCGCAGCCAGCCGGGCAGCGCGAGCAGCTCGTTGGGCGCGCGCAACGCGACCAGGTGTGCGCGGACCCAGGGATCATCGCGCAGCGCGCCCTTGGCCACCGCCACCACCAGGTCCACCCTGTAGCCGGCGCGCTGGAGTACCCGCCCCACGAAGATGGCCCCGCGCTCCGCCCCGCCGGCGATCAACGACGGAAGCAGAAGGGCAATGCGCTTGGCCACCCAGGGCGGCTAGGGCCGCGGGCTCGAGTTGACAAGCCGCGCGCGCCGCCGCAGCGCACTCGCCGCATGGTCACCACCCCGCTGGCGAGCCGCATCAAGGCGAGGGGCGCGGTCATCGGCGCCTCCCTCGAGCGCTGGCGGCTGCCGCTGCGCGTCGTCTTCATTGCCGGGATGGCGGGGTTCATCGGCTGGCAGCTGTGGCGCATCGGGCCGCAGGCGCTGGTGGCGCAAGTTCCCGTCAACCCGCTGTTCTACCTCATCTACTGGGTCGGGTTCGCGGTGCTGCCGATCAGCGAGATGCTGATTTTCCGCACCATCTGGCCCGCCGCGCCGCGGGCGCCGTTCTGGACGCTGGTGCGCAAGCGGGTGCTCAACAATCTAGTGCTCGGCTATTCCGGCGATGTGTGGTTCGCGCTGTGGGCCCGGCGGCGGCTCGGCCTGCCCGATCGGCGGCTGATCGCGGGGCTGAAGGATTCCTCCCTCCTCTCGGGCGCGGCCTCGGCGGTGATCACCGCGGGGATCGCGCTGGTTTTCGTCCTGTCCGGCCAGGGCGACCTGCTGGCGCGAGCCATCGGCGAGCGCCCGACCGGAACCTGGGCCGATCTGTTGGTCGCCGCGGTCGCGCTCGGGGTCGTCATCGCGCTGATCATCCGCTTCGGCCGGCGCATCCTGTGGATCGGCGGGCGGGCTGCGGCGCGCGTCTTTGCCATCCACTTGGGCCGCATCGGCCTCGTCCAGCTGGCGCAGGTGCTGCAATGGATGGTGGTGCTGCCGATCGTGCCGTTGGAGACCTGGCTGCTGTTCCTGACCGTGCAGCTGCTCGTCAACCAACTGCCCTTCCTGCCCAATCGCGACCTTGTGTTCCTGGCGATCGGCGTGGAATTGACCGGGAGCATGGGGGTGAACGAGGCGGCGCTGGCGGCGATGTTCGTGGCGACTGCGCTGCTCAAGCAGGCGACCAATTATGCCGCGTTCGGCCTCACCCTGCTGGTCCGCGACGGCCGCCCCGGATCAGCGGTCGACCATATTTCACCCAGCGGAGACTAGACACAAAATTGTCCTTTACTTGTAACATGCGCCAGCCATAGCCCGTCGTCATGACATCATTGGCAAGTTCCGTCCAGATGCGGACCGAAGGCGTTGCGGCGGCGTATGATCGCTGGGCGCCCATCTACGACATGGTGTTCGGCAAGGTCTTCACCGACGGTCGTGCCATCTCCATCCAGCGGGCCGAGGCGGCCGTCGGACCCACCGGCGGGCGCGTGCTCGAAGTGGGCGCGGGCACCGGCATATCGCTGCCGTTTTACAAGCGCTCGACCCGGCTGGTGGCGGTCGACATCGCCGATGCCATGCTCGACAAGGCCCGCGAGCGCAAACGCAAGCTCGGCCTCGACAACGTCGAGGAGATCGCGGTGATGGATGCCGAGGAGCTGCATTACCCCGATGCCAGCTTCGACGTGGTGGTGGCGCAGTATGTCGTCACCGCGGTGCCCGATCCGGAGCGCGCGCTCGACGAGTTCGTGCGCGTGATCCGCCCCGGCGGCGAGATCGTCATCACCACCCGCATCGGCGCCAATACGGGCCTGCGTGGCGGGATCGAGAAGGCGCTGATGCCGGTCACCACCCGGCTCGGCTTCCGCACCGAATTTCCTTACAGCCGCTACGAGGCCTGGGCCGCGGCCAACGGCCGGGTAGAGCTGGTCGAGAATCTGCCGCTCCCCCCGCTTGGCCATTTTTCGCTCGTGCGCTATCGCAAGCTTGCGGACTGAGGCTTGCCCGCCGGGCGATGGCGGTCGAGTAAGAAGCCGATTACCGACGGAGTCATAGATGAATCGTTTCCGCGAGCAACTGTCCGAGCAGCGCTGGGACGATCACCGCTATTACCATCACAGCATCGTCAATCAGGCCCTCCACTTCTTCTCCGCGGCCACCTTCGTGCTGTGCTACGCGCTGGTGTGGAACTATCCGTGGCTTGCCGCCCTCTTGGCCTGGTGCTTTGCCATGACCAGCCGCCAGGCCGGGCACTTCTTCTTCGAGCCCAAGGGCTATGATCACGTCAACGAGGCGACCAACGAGTACAAGGAAGAGGTCAAGGTCGGCTACAATCTGCTGCGCAAGGTCGTGCTGATGAGCCTGTGGGCGCTCTCGCCCATCCCGTTGCTGCTCGATCCCACCTTCCTCGGCCTGTTCTCCGATCCGCACACCACGGTGATGGGTTTCCTGGAGAACCTTGGCATCGTCTGGCTCAATATCGGACTTGGCGCGCTCATCTTCCGCACCGTGCAGCTGTTCTTCATCCGCGACGTGGAAACGGGGCTGGTTTGGGCGACCAAGATCATCACCGATCCGTTCCACGACATGAAGCTATACGCCAAAGCCCCACTCCAGCTCGCCCGCAACGCGCTGACCTGGCGCCCCGCCTCGCGCGGCTGACCATCGTATAGCAAGGCAATTGGCGCGGGGTGCGAGCGCTCTTTGCGCCGACCTACCGCAGGCCGAGCTTCGCCCCGGCCAATTCCTGCATCATCTGCCGACCCAGCTCGCGATTCGAGGCTCCCGGCGGGCCCCACGCCCAACCGTCGGCCTCGAACGCCTGCGCCGCGGCCACGAAGCGGTCGGCCACGGCGGCGAAATCCTCCTCGGTGAACGCCAGGCTGAAGATGAACCGCCCGGTCCCGGTCCAGCCGAGCGCCAGGCCCTCGGCGCGCAGGTAATATTGCAGCAGCCAGTTGTAGCGCGACGGTTTGGTGTAGAAGCACGTCCACACCGTACCCAGATTGGCAACGCGCGGGCTCAGCCCCGCTCCCTCCAGCCGGGCGTTGAGCTGGGCCGCGCGGGCGTTCCAGCGCGCGTCCAGGCCATCGTAGGCCGCCGCCGCCGCGGGGCTCGCGTGCCAGGCGAGGAAGGCGTCCATCGCTCCCATCACGTAGGGGTGCGAATTGAAGGTGCCGCGCGCGAAGCAGATGTCGGCCGGGCGCTTGGGCTTGTAGCGGCGCATCAGGTCGGCCCGCCCGCACAGCACGCCCACCGGCAGGCCGCCGCCCAGCGTCTTGCCGTAGGTGACCAGGTCGGGCGCGATAGCGAAGTATTCGCACGCCCCGCGCGGCGCGAGGCGAAAGCCGGTGAACACTTCGTCGACAATCAGCACGATGCCCGTCCGGCGGCACACCTCGGCCAGCCGCGCCAGCCAGGCGGTGTAATCCGCCCGGTCCACCCCGGCGCGACGGCTGGAATTGACCAGCGCGCTGTCGCCGGGCGCGCTCGCGTTGGGGTGCATCGCCTGCAGCGGGTTGACCAGCACGCAGGCGATGTCGTCGCGGGTGGCGAGCACTTCCAGGCTCGCCTCGCTCATGTCGGCCAGCGTGTAGGTGTTCTCCGCCGGGATCGGGTTGCCGATGCCCGGCTGCACGTCCCCCCACCAGCCGTGGTAGGCGCCGGCGAAGCGCACCAGGTGGCTCTTGCCGGTGTGGTAGCGCGCCAGCCGCACCGCCTGCATCACCGCCTCGGTGCCCGACATGTGGAAGCTCACCGCATCGAGCCCGCTGATCGCCTTCAGCCGCGTCACGTTGTCCGCCACCACCGGGTGCAGCCCGCCGAGCACCGGGCCGAGCGCCTGCGCGGTCTCGACGCCCCTGGCGATCATCGCCCGGTAATCGTCGTTGCCCAGCAGGTTCACCCCGTAGGAGCCGGTGAGGTCGTAGAATTCGTTGCCATCGAGGTCGGTCAGCATGACCCCGCGCGAGCTTTGCCAGAAGGCGCCCGCGGGCAGCGCCTCGCGCACCACCCGGCTGAACGGGAACGGCACGCGATAGGCGCCGGTGAAGGCGAGGTCGGGAATGCTCCCGCGCATCTCGGCGGTCTTGGCGCTGGTCAGGGGGAAGCGCGCTTCGTACAGCCGCGCCAGCCGGGCGAAGCCGGCGGTGCGCGCCGCCGCGACGTCCTGCGGCGGATCGTCGGCGCGCAAGAATTCGTGCTCGTCGAACTCGTAATGCGGCACCAGGCCGGCGACGCGCTTGGCCATCCGCACGTGGCCGACCAGGCCCCGGTGCTTGGCCCGGCTCAGCCGCAGCCGGTCGCGGCCCCAGCTCGTACCTTTGTGCGCCGCGAGCGCCAGCCCGGCACCGCCCAGCAGCCAACGTGCGATGTTCATGGTATTGTCCCCGATCCGCGCTAGGCCGGCGCGCACAATGAGCCTGCGCGCTTCTCTTCGGACACTTGTGAGTCAGGAAGATGTCAATTTCCTGCTCACCAACCGCATCCCGCGCCAGGCCCTCACGCGCTTCATGGGCTGGTTCAGCAAGGTGGAGGCAGCGCCGGTGCGCGCCGTCTCCATCGCCGCCTGGCAGCTGTTCTGCGACGTCGACCTCGCCGATGCCGCACCCCGCCGCTACCGCAGCCTGCACGAGGCCTTCATCCGCGAGCTGCGGCCCGGCGCGCGCCGCATCGATCCCGATCCCGCGATCATCACCAGTCCGTGCGATGCCATCGTCGGCGCGCACGGCCGCATCACCGCCGGCACCGCGCTGCAGATCAAAGGCTTCGAATATCCCATCGCCGACCTCGTCGGCTCGGCCGCCGAGGCCGCCGCGTTCCGCGAGGGCTGGTACGTCACGCTGCGCCTCACCGCCGGCATGTACCACCGCTTCCACGCCCCGCACGATCTCGCGGTGGAGCAGGTGCGCTACATCGCCGGCGACACCTGGAACGTGAACCCCATCGCGCTGAAACGCATCGAGCGCCTGTTCTGCCGCAACGAGCGCGCGCCCATCAGCGTGCGGCTGGCGGGGGGATCGGCGCTGGTCCTCGTCCCCGTCGCCGCGGTGCTGGTGGCATGCATCCGCCTGCCCTGGCTCGACCCGCTGCTGCCGGTCCGCGCCGGCGGCGAGCGGGTGATCGGGCCGCGGCCGCCGCCCCGCTTCGCCAAGGGGGAGGAGATGGGCTGGTTCGAGCACGGCTCCACCATCGTCGTCATCGCCCCGCCGGCCCATCAGCCGCACGAGACGCTGCGCGAAGGCGGGCGGATCCGCATGGGCGAACCGTTGATGCGGATCGACGAATGATCGTTACTGCCGCTGTCAATCGACCAACGGCATGATATTGGGTCGGAATGCATAGATTCCTGTACTCGGCCGCAGCGGCCGTTTTCGCGCTTTGCCTCAACTCTCTGGCCACCGCCCCCGCCGCCGCGCAGGAGGATACCGGTCTCGCCGAACTGCAGCCCGCGCCGCTGGCGGACCTGGTCGCGCGGGTCGACATCCCCTACGCGCGCTTCGAACTGCCCAACGGCCTGACCGTGCTGGTCCACGAGGACCGCAAGGCGCCCGTGGTGGCGGTATCTGTCTGGTACGAGGTCGGCTCGAAGAACGAGCCGCAGGGCAAGACCGGCTTTGCCCACCTCTTCGAGCACATCATGTACAACGGCACCGAGAACGTGCCGGGCGAGTTCTTCGAGCCGCTCCAGCAGATCGGCGCCACCGACGTCAACGGCACCACCTGGTTCGACCGCACCAACTACTTCCAGACCGTGCCCACCGGCGCGCTCGACGTGGCGCTGTTCCTCGAAAGCGACCGGATGGGCCACCTGCTCGGCGCGGTGACGCAGGAAGTGCTCGATAACCAGATCGGCGTCGTCCAGAACGAGAAGCGGGAGGGCGACAACCAGCCGTTCGGCCTGGTCGACTACGAGCAGCTGGAGAACCTCTACCCCTCCGGTCACCCTTACCACCATTCGACGATCGGCTCGATGGCCGACCTGGCGAGCGCCACGCTCGACGACACGCGCGAATGGTTCACCAACCATTACGGCCCCAACAACGCGGTGCTGGTGCTGGCGGGCGACATCGACGTCGCCACCGCGCGCGCGAAGGTGACGCACTGGTTCGGCGCCATCCCCGCCGGCCCCGAGATCGCTCCGGTTACAGCCCCCGTCCCCACGCTGCCCGAGCCGCTCGCCAAGACCATCTACGACCAGATCGCCACCCCCCGCGTCTATCGGATGTGGGCGATCCCGGGCTATGACAGCCCCGATTACGTCCCCTTGTTCCTCAGCGCCACGGTGCTCGGCGGCCTCGCCAGCTCGCGGCTCGACGAGGCGCTGGTGCGCAGCCAGGAGAAGGCGGTCAGCGTCGTCGCCACCGCGCAGATCTTCGCCCAGGCCGGCCAGTTCCTCGTGTGGGCCGATGCCCGCCCCGGTGTCACGACCGAGGAACTCGCCGCCGCGCTCGATGCCGAGATCGCCCGCTTCGTGGCCGAGGGGCCGAGCGAGGACGAGCTGCTGCGCGCCGCCACCAGCTATACCGCCAGCACCATCCGCGGGCTCGAGCAGACCGGCGGCTTCTCCGGCAAGGCACCGATCCTGGCGGAGGGCCTGCTCTACAACGACGATCCGGCGCACTACAAAACCGAGCTCGCCCAGCTCGCCACGATGCAGCCAGGCGAGGTGCGGCAAGTGACGCAGCGCTGGCTCTCGCGCCCGGTCTTCGCGCTCACCGTGGAGCCGGGCACCCGCACCGAAGGCGGCGAGAACCGCGGCGGCTTCGTGACCGCGCCGGCGCGCGCGGGCGGCCTCATCGCCGAGGGCGGCCTGGCCGGTCCCGCGTTCTATTCGCAGGACGGCACCAGCGCCGCCGCCGCCGGCACCGCCGCGCCCGATCGCTCGCAGCTCCCGGCCGTGGGCGAGCTCGCCACGCTCGACTTCCCCGACATCGAGCGGGCCACGCTGGCCAACGGCATGGAAGTGTACTTCGCCCGCCGCGACGCGGTCCCCACGGTCAGCGTGCGGGTGGCCTTCGATGCCGGCTACGCCGCCGACCCGGCCGACCGGCTGGGCCTGCAATCGCTGATGCTGCAGGCGATGAACGAGGGCACCACCAGCCTCGATTCCTCGCAGCTCGCCATCGCCAAGGAGCGTCTGGGCGTGAACCTGGGTGGCTTTGCCGACAGCGACACCACCAATTTCGGCCTCGACGCCGTGACCCCGAACCTGGCCGCCTCGTTCGACCTGCTGGCCGATTTCGTGCGCAACCCGGCGTTCGATCCGGCGGCGATCGAGCGCGTGCGCAGCCAGCAGCTCACCCGCATCGACAACGAGCTGAACGACCCCTCCGCGCTCGCCCAGCGCGCCATCCTGCCCATCCTCTACGGCGAGGCCTATCCTTATGGCCGCCCGCCCAGCGGCACGGGCACGCGCGAGGTGGTCGCCGCGCTCACCCGCGAGGATCTCGCCGGCTTCCACCAGGCCTGGCTGCGGCCCGATACCGCCCGCGTGCTGGTGGTCGGCGACACCACGCTGGCCGAGGTGGTCCGCCTGCTGGAGGAGAGCTTCGGCGACTGGGCCGCGCCCGCCGCGCCCGCTCCGGCGAAGAGCTTCGATGCCGCGATCCCCGCGCCGCAGCAGCGCATCGTGTTGCTCGATCGCCCCGCCTCGCCCCAATCGGTCATCATGGCCGGCCGGGTGCTCGATCAGGTCGGCACCGACGACCTGCTGGTGCTGAGCGCTGCCAACGAGGTGTTCGGCGGCAGCTTCCTCAGCCGGATCAACATGAACCTGCGCGAGACCAAGGGCTGGTCCTACGGCGTGCGCAGCCAGATCCGCCAGCCGATCGAGCGCACCGCCTTCATCGTCAGCGCGCCCGTCCAGGCCGACCGCACCGGCGAATCGATCGCCGAGCTGATGAAGGATCTCACCGCCTACACGGGTGGCTCCGGCGTCACCGGTGAGGAGCTCACCCGCCTCGTCAACGGCAACGTGCGCGAACTTCCGGGCCAGTTCGAGACCAGCGGCGGCGTGCTGTCGGGCCTGGCCAATATCGTCCTCTACAACCGCCCCGACGACTATTATGAAACGCTGAGCGGGCGCTACCAGAGCCTCACTTCCGCTCAGCTCGACGAGCAGGCGCTCGCCACCTTCCGGCGCGAGGAGCTGGTGTTCGTGGTGGTGGGCGATGCCAGCGTGGTGGCACCGCAGCTCGAAGCGCTGGGCCTGCCGGTGGAGGTGCGCGAGACGGCGGGCGGCTGAGCGCTGCGGTGCCCGGCCAATCGGCGGGGCGGTGGCACTCAATGGTTGCGCGAACTTCGCCGCGAGCTATTCTGCACCTTATCAACGATGAGCAGGTGGGCCAAAGATGCGATCGCAGGTGGCCGTGTGTGTAGCTGCAGGTGTCTTGACGGCGTGCTCGTCGGTTCAGAACAATTACGTGCCGCGCACCGAGCAGATCAGCTTTCCGCCGCTCAACGAGGTTCGTTCGGCCACCTTGGGCGAGGAGATGCTCAAGCAGGGCACCGCCACCACCTCGCGAGGAGTGTATCTGCCCCAGGAAAACCCCATCAAGGGCTATGTTCTGACGCCGGGGTTCTATCCGCAGATCGGGGTCGACGAGGAATACGTCTTCACCGGGTTCGAAACCGGCAATGCGAACCGGGAGCTTGGCAAGGTTCGGATGGGTGGTGGTCTGCTCGGCGGAGGGTCCAATCTTCTGGGAGCAGGTATGAGCGCCATGGGCGGCGCTTCCCAAGGCATGGGCGGAGGCTCTTCCCAAGCAATAAGTGCAGGCTCGATGCCCAGCGGTATTCGCTTCTCCACCACCGAACAGGAAACCTGTCTGATCGTGCCCAATACATACGGGATGAGTATTCCTGTGTGCGATAGCGAATATCCCTATGAGTTCACCGAGCGCCCGATGGTCTCGGAGAACAACTTCCAGCAGACCTTGATCTACAGCGGCCGGGTCGGTGACCGGATACGGATCAGCTATCGCGAATTTGCCGGGAGCGTGGCGCGTTCGGCCTTCACCAACGATGCCGAGTACGATCTGAGCGCTTCCGATGTGGTTGCTTACCGGGGAGCACGGATAAGGATCATCCAGGCCGACAACGAGAGCATCGAATACGAGGTGCTTTCGAACTTCAATCTCGCCGATTAGCTAGCCCAACTTCGCCCTCAGCACCTCGTTCACCACCTGCGGGTTGGCCTGGCCCCGCATGGCCTTCATCACCTGGCCCACGAAAAAGCCGAACAGCGCCTCCTTGCCCGCCCGATACTGCGCCACCTTGTCGCCATTGGCGGCCAGCACCGCGTCCGCCGCCGCCGCGATCGCGGCGGTGTCGCTCTCCTGCCTCAGCCCCTCGCGCTCCACGATCGCCGCGGCGCCCTCGCCGGTGGCGATCATCGTCTCGAGCACTTGCTTGGCGATGCTGCCCGAGATGGTGCCCGCGCCCACCAGCGCCAACAGTTCGGCGCCCGCTGCCGGCGACACCGGCCCGCCGTCCAGCGCCAAGCCAGCCTTGTTGAGCGCACCGAACAGCTCGGAGATCAGCCAGTTGGCCGCCTGCTTCGCCACCTCGGCCGGCGGCTTGCCCTGCGCCCCGGCGGTCGCACCCAGCAGCTGCTCGAACCAGCGCGCCGTTTCCACCTCGGCGGTGAGCACCGCGGCATTGTAGCGCGACAGGCCCAACGCCGCCACGTAGCGCGCCCGCTTGGCGTCGGGCAGCTCGGGAAGGCTGGCGCGGCATTCGTCGAGGAACGCCTCGTCAAGCTCCAGCGGCAGCAAGTCGGGGTCGGGGAAGTAGCGATAATCGTGCGCGTCCTCCTTGGAGCGCATCGAGCGGGTGGTGCCGGTGGCCGGGTCGAACAGCCGCGTCTCCTGCACCACCGTGCCGCCGTCCTCGATCAGCGCCACCTGGCGGCGCGCCTCGTATTCGATCGCCTGCATCACGAAGCGCACCGAGTTCACGTTCTTGGTCTCGGTCCGCGTGCCGAGCGCCTCACCCGGCCGCCGCACCGAGACGTTGACGTCGGCGCGCATCGAGCCCTCTTCCATGTTGCCGTCGCAGCTGCCGACATAGCGCAGGATCGCCCGCAGCTTGCGCAGATAGGCCCCCGCTTCGGCCGCCGAGCGCAGGTCGGGCCGGCTGACGATCTCCATCAACGCCACGCCCGAGCGGTTCAGGTCGACATAGCTCATGCTCGGGTGCTGGTCGTGCATCAGCTTGCCCGCGTCCTGCTCGACGTGGATGCGTTCGATGCCGATCAAGCGGTCCTCTGGAATGCCCGCCTTCTCGTCGGCATCCACCAGCAGCTGCCCCTCGCCCACCAGCGGGTGGTAGAGCTGGCTGATCTGGTAGCCCTGCGGCAAATCGGCGTAGAAGTAGTTCTTGCGGTCGAACCGGCTCCAGCGGTTGATCTGCGCGTCCACCGCCAGGCCCGTGCGCACCGCCTGGCGGATGCACTCGCGGTTGGGCACCGGCAGCATGCCGGGCATCGCCGCGTCGACCAGGCTCACGTGCGTGTTGGGCTCGGCGCCGAATTCGGTGCTCGCGCCCGAGAACAGCTTGGCGTTGCTGGTCACCTGCGCATGCACCTCAAGGCCGATCACGACCTCCCACGCGCCGCTGGCGCGCTGCAAGATATGTGTCTGCATGGAACAAGGCGTAAAGATCGATCGCCGGCTTGGGAAGATGCTTGTAGCTCGCCGGCCGGTTGGATGCTCGTACCATGGCGGGGCGTTACGCACGGGCGAAAGCACGGGCGCGGTTTTGCACGGTCGACACGATGATTGCGGAGGCCCTGTTCGCCCCGGCCCTATTCAAGATTGACACCGAGGGTCATGATGCGGCGGTGCTGCGCGGCGCGAACCGATTGTTGGGGTCGGATCAGGCGCCGGCCATGATCCAGTTCGAGTACGGCAATACCTGGTTGCCGGCGGGCGAAACGCTCGAGCGGACGCAGGACTTGCTCGAGCAGCACGGCTACAAGGTGGGTCGCCTGTACCCCAACCACGTTGGCTTCAAGCGCTACGAATACAACGACGACCAGTTTCGCATGGGCAACGTGGTGGCCGTGAAGCCGGCCGCGCTGCTCGCCGCGCTGGCGAACGGCTGAGCGGCTTTCGCCCCTCCGGGTCGGCTCGCTTCACCCGCTGCTGCACCGCGCCGCAATGGCCTCCACAATGGTGCGGGCCCGCGAATCCCAGCCATGCTCGCGCCTGACGAGCTGGGCGGCCGCGGCCACTGCGGGCAGCCAGCTCTGGTCGGAATTGTCGCGGGCGAATTTCTCGGCGAAGTCGCTGCCATCCACCTTCACCTCGAGGATCGCGCCGCGCGGCAGCATTGCTTCGTACTCGCCCGATTTCGGCAGCGCCCCCAACAGCCGGCAGCCCGACGCCAGGCCTTCGAAATAGCGCATGACGATCGGGCTGAACCCGCCCGTGGGGCGATGCGGGTTGAGATCGGTGGGAGTGCAGACGAAGTAGCGCGCCCGGCTCGCCAGCCGGCCCAGGTCCACCGGGTTCTCGATGAAGCCGGTCCGCTCGCGGAACTGGTAGTTGAGCCCGTTCGCATCGGCATAGGCGAGGATCGCCCGGTGCAGCGGCTCGTAGCGGCGGCCCATCGACAGGATGTCGATGTCGCGCTCCAGCCCCCGATCGGCGAATACCTTGGTATCGGCGGCGAACGGCAGGTGGAGGTAGCGCCCCGGCCCGCTGGGCTGCAGCAGGTTCATCGCCTCGCGATACGGGATGAAGGCGATGTGGTTGCGCAGCAACCGGTCGCTGGCGCGGATCCGCCCGAGCTGCGGGCGCCATGGATCGACGTAGAAGGTGGTGCGCAGCACGCCCACTCGCGGCGCCGAGACCAGGAACAGCGGCAGTTCCGGCCGCCAGTGGCCGTTCATGCCGAACAGCGCCTGGACCTTGTATGCCTCGCGGATTGCGCGCAGGTATCCGCCCGCATTGCCGAGCGTCAGCGGCGGCGGAGCGATCCGCACCGCATCGGCGATGGCTTCGATTTCGGTGTAGAGCGGGTCTGAAAGGGTGGTCCAGTTAACGTTGCGCGCCATGCGCTCGTTCGACAACAGGCCGATCTTCACCACCACCTCGCCGGTCGCGCGGTGAAGCCGGCGCGTTGCTCGATGGCCAGTGCGGCATCGAGCACGCTCTGCTCGTCGAGCGGCCGGCCGATCAGTTGCAGGCCCAGCGGTAGCCCTTGCGCGTTCAGCCCTGCCGGTACGCTCATCGCCGGCAGGCCGGCAAGCGAGGCGGGCACGGCGAAGACGTCGTTGAGGTACATCGCCAGCGGGTCGTCGGTCTTGTCGCCGAGCGCGAAGGCGGCGGTGGGCGTGGTGGGCGCCAGCACCACGTCGCATTGCCCGAAGGCCTGCATGAAATCGCGCTGCACCAGCGTGCGCACCTTCATCGCCTGAGTGTAATAGGCGTCGTAGAACCCGGCCGAGAGCACGTAGGTGCCGATGAGGATGCGCCGCTTGACCTCCGCGCCGAAGCCGGCCGCGCGCGTGGCGGCGTACATGTCCTGCAGCCCCGCGCCTTCGGGCAGATCGCGCAGGCCGTAGCGCACCCCGTCGTAGCGCGCGAGGTTGCTCGAGGCCTCCGCCGGCGCAACGATGTAATAGGCGGCCAGGCCATATTTCGAATGCGGCAGGCTGATCTCGACCACCTGCGCGCCCGCGTCCCTGACCCAGGCCATGCCCTCGTCCCATGCCCTGACGATCTCGGCGTCCATGCCATCCACCCGGTATTCGCGCGGAATGCCGACGCGCTTGCCCCGCAGATCGCCCGACAGGCTGGCCGACCAGTCGGGCACCGGCAGGTCGAGGCTGGTCGCATCCTTGGGATCGAACCCGGCCATCGCGCCCAGCATGATCGCGCAATCCTCGACGCTGCGGGCCAGCGGCCCGGCCTGGTCCAGGCTGCTGGCGAAGGCGACGATGCCCCAGCGCGAACAGCGCCCGTAAGTGGGCTTGATTCCGCAGATGCCCGCGAAGGCGGCGGGCTGGCGGATCGAACCGCCGGTGTCGGTGCCCGTCGCCGCGGGCGCCAGCCGCGCCGCCACCGCCGCGCTCGAGCCGCCCGACGACCCGCCCGGCGCGAGCTTGGCGTTAGCCAGGGCGCCATTCGCCTCGCGGCGCCGCCAGGGGCTGGCGACCTCGCCGAAATAGGAGTTCTCGTTGGACGAGCCCATCGCGAATTCGTCGAGGTTGAGCTTGCCCAGCATGCCGCACCCTGCGTCCCACAGCCGTTGCGACACGGTGCTTTCGTACTGCGGAACGAAGCCTTCGAGCATGTGGCTGCCCGCGCTGGTCTGCACGCCCTGAGTGGCAAACAGGTCCTTCATCCCGATCGGCACGCCGGCCATCCCCGCCAGCGGCTTACCGGCGGCGCGGTCGGCATCCACCCGATCCGCGGCCCGTAGCGCGTGCTCAGGGGTTGGGGTGATGAAGGCGTTCAGCACCCCGGCGGCGGCGATGTTGGCGTTGAACGCCTCGGCCACCTCGCGCGCGGAGAAGGCGCCGTCGGCCACCCCGTCGCGGAGTGCGCGCACGCCCAGGTCGGTGATCTGGGTCACGCTGTCGCGACCCCTGGGTGAGTCCGGCCGCCGGCGGGGACCCCGCGCCCGCAGCCCCGCGCGCCCCGGCCCGCGATCCCCGCCCTCGCGGGGATGTTCGCATGAACGGGGCTCATTCAATCACCTTGGGCACGCCGAAAAAGCCGTGCTCGGCCGCCGGAGCATTGGCCAGCACCGCCTCGCGCACCCCGCCGCCGGTGAGCGGATCGGCATCGACCACGTCGGCGCGCAGCCGCAGCGCCTGGGGGATCACCGCGGTCATCGGCTCGACGCCGGTGCAGTCGACCTCGCCCAGCTGCTCCACCCAGTCGATGATCTTGGCAAATTCGGGCGCGATCCGATCGAGCTCTGCCTCGCTCATGCGGATGCGCGCCAGCGCAGCCACCTTGGCGACCTGTTCTCGGGTGACCGACATGGCGGTGGCGTTAGCCGCGCACCCGGCCCGCTTCAAGCGCTCCCACCTCATGGGTGCCGATCTGGCGCAAGGAGGGTCGAGCTGTAGATTTGTTGCAACGCAACACGGCGACCTGCCCTCGCCAGATCAGGGAAACGGTTCGCCGACCGGCCGCCCGCCGACATGGACCTGGCGCCCCCTCTACGGCCTGATCTCCACCGTCTCGCCCGGGGAAGGCAGCGCCTCGGGCGGAGATCGCCGCTCGACGGGCAGCAGCGCGCCATTGGCCAGCGCCGCGGTCGCCAGTTCGGCCGCGCGGCCATCACCCCGCGCCAGCCGCGCCAGCGGCACGCGCCCGGCGGCACCGACCGCACGCCGTCCCGCTGACCCCGGGACAGGGCGCCGAATGTCGCGCCGCCGAGCACCTGCCGGGCGCCTTGCCTGTCTGCTGAATCGTTGCCGCCGACCGTGCCTACGACAGCAACCGCGTCCGCGGCCCGATCGCGCATCAAGGCCCTGTCCCCAACATCGCGCCCAAGCGCAACGCGTCGGAAAGAGCTGCTTGGGCAAGACCCTGCTGCAAGGGCCGCAACGCCATCGGGCGCATGTTCTGCCGCCTCAAGGACTGCCCTCCGCTCGCCGCCCGCTACGACAAGCTTGCCCCCAACCTCCTCGGCAACATACAGTTCGCCGCCATCATCATGGGGTGATTGTGAGTCCTGAGCTAGTACAAGCCAGCCTCGACTCGCACCCGGGCCGGCACATAGAGTGCGGGATCGAGCCGCTCGGTCAGCGCATCGCGCGGCAGGCCGAGCAGCAGCTGGGCGGCCAGCCGGGCAGCAGCAGGCGCGGTCTGGATGCCGAAACCGCCTTGCCCGGCGAACCAGAAGAAGCCTTCACGGGCCGGGTCCGCCCCGTAGACCGGGCGCCGGTCGGGCGCGAAGCTGCGCAGCCCCGCCCACTTGCGCTCGACCGCCGCGATCCGCCAGTCGACCACCTGCTGGAAGCGGTCGATGGCGAGCGCCACGTCCAGTTCCTCGGGCGCCGCGTCGCACGGCTCGCTGGGCGTCTCGTCGTGGGGCGAGAGCCACAGCCGGGCGCCGTCGGGCTTGAAGTAGAACGCTCCCGCCAGATCGAGCACCAGCGGAAGATCGCCCGGCGGCGGCGGCTCGGTGCGCAGCTGCGCCACCGTGCGCCGCAGCGGGACGATGCCGAGCGGCCGGGCCCCGCATCTCGTGGCCACCTCGTCGGCCCAGGCGCCCGCGGCATCGACCACCACCCTGGCGCGCAGCTCCCCCGCCGGGCCGAAATCGAGCCGCCAGCCGTCTCCCTCGCGCTCGGCCGCGAGCAGGCGATGCCGCAGGCGCAGCGACACCCCGCCCCGGCGGGCGAGCGCCAGATAGTGCTGGTGGACCAGCGCCACATCGATGTCGGCGCAGGCCGGCTCGCTGATCGCATGCACCCAGTCCGCGCGCAGACCGGGAACGATGCCGGCAAGCCGCTCGGCGCCGATCCGCTCGACCGTCACCCTCGTGTCCGCGAAGCGACGCAGGAACAGCTCCACCTCGTCCTCCTGCCCGGAACGCGCCACATACAGCGCGCCGCGCCGGTGGAGCGCGCCCAAGTCACGCAGGTACGCGCCCGAGGCGAGCGTAAGCGGCACGATATCGGGCCCGCCGTAGCACTCCTCCCAGAATGCGGCGGAGCGTCCCGTCGTGTGGTAGCCTGGAACGTCTTCCGCCTCGAGCATCACGACGCTTGCATGGCCGGCGGCTTCGGCGGCGATGCTGGCCCCGGCGATCCCCGCGCCGATCACCGCGATGTCGAAGGTTTCGCTCATCGCGCGTCCCTGCCGACAGGTCGGAGGCGGTCCAGGAAGGCATCGATCGCGGCCAGGGCTGGGTCGCGCACCGCATCGGTCTCGCGCAGGATCTCGTGCCGCGCCTCGAATCCCAGGATCAGGGTTTCGACGTCGGGCAACCGCGCCGCCGCCCGCTCGATCGCGCGGATGCCCACCAGTCGGTCGGCACGGGTCGCCAGCAGGAGGACGGGCAGGTCGACCGCCTCCAACACGCCGGGCCGTTCCAGCGCCCGGATCGAGCGCATCGCGCTGTTCACCCAGCCCCAGCTGCCCGGCCCCATGGCCAGCTCCGGGCGCTCGCGGCGCCACCACAGCTCATCGGCATAGCGCGCTGCATCGTGGGTCAGCAGCGCCTGGCGCGCGCCGGGAAGCAGGCCCGGCTTCTCGTTGTACTTCCATGCCATTCTGCGCGCATCGCCGATGCGGGTCATGACCCGGGCGAGCAGGTGGCGGACGCTTTGCGGCACGTGCTCGGGGCGTACGTCGAGCATCGGCGCGGACAGGATCAACCCGGCAGGGGGCGGCTGCACGGCCCGCTCCGCGACCGCGCGCAGCACCAGATGGCCGCCCATCGAATGGCCCGCGAGCACCAGCGGCCCACATGCGGCGCGAGGCTGCGCCCACTCGCGCCAGAACCGCGCGAGGTCGTCCACCCACAGCGCGAAATCATCGATGTGGCCGGTGACGGCATCGCGACCGAACCGGCCCGAGCCCGCCTGGCCGCGCCAGTCGGCCGCGCTCACCCGCCAGCCGCCTCGCCGCCAGTGCTCGAACGTCTCCAGGTATTTCTCGTAGGCATCGCCGCGTCCGGCCATGAACAGGATGGCGCCGCCAGCCGCCGCATCGTCCGGCTCGGACCAATCGATTACCCGGATCGCATGGCCATCAGGCGCCTGCCAGCGCCATTCGCGCGCGCCCTCGGGGATGGCCCGGCGCTCGAAGGCGGCGCGGGCTTCGCTGATACCGGGGGCGATCGCGATCTCCTTCTCGCATGGTTACCATTTAGTAAGTCCTGATCGCTAGCACTGCCTGCGACGACAGAATCGCAGGACAGCCAGCATGGCCGAAGACCCGTTTCGCTACGCATTGCTCGCCGCGCTGGCAATCGCACTTCTCGGCGCCGCCTGGACCGATTTGTCGACCCGCCGCATCGCCAACCCGCTCAACGCCGCGATCGCGCTTGGCGCGCCGCTGTTCTGGTGGGCGAGCGGTCTTTCGCTGTGGCCCGATATCGCCCAGCAATTGGCCGTCGCCTTGGCCAGCATGGCCATCCTCACCGGGCTGTTCGCCATCCGGGCGATGGGCGGCGGTGATGTCAAGCTATTGACCGCGCTCGCCTTGTGGATCGAGCCGTCGCTGTTCCTTAAACTGCTCATCTTGATGACCCTGCTGGGCGGCGTACTGACGATCGTCGTGGGTGCCTGGCACCTTGCACGCCAACCACATGGCGGGCGGCCAGGCCGGCTGACCGTACCCTATGGCGTCGCCATCGCGCTCGCCGGCCTTTGCGTGATCGGGCTCGACTACCTGCCGGCCACGAACGCCTGGGCCGCGATCGAGGTAACTCCTTCTTAACCATCCCAGGCTTAGACGCAGTGGGCCGCGCCAGCGGCGATTATTGAAAGGCTCCTGAAGCATCATGGACCGTAGAAAGCTTCTTCTGCTGGCCGCCTCGCTCATCGTGGCGGTCATCGCCGCGCTCGCCGCCCGCAGCATGTTCGCGGGCGCTGCCACGCCGGCGGCGCAGGCGGCACAACCGCAGGAGCAGGGTCCCAAGGTGCTGGTCGCCAAGCGCAGCCTGCCGGTCGGGACGCTCATCACCGCCGATGCCGTGGGTTACCAGCTTTGGCCCCGCGAACTGGTGCAGGACGCCTACTACGTGGACGGCGAGGCCAATGTCGCGCAGCTTCTCGGAACCGTCGTGCGCCATCCCCTGACCGCCGGTGAGCCGGTGACGCAAGGCTCGCTCGTAGCGCCGGGCGATCGCGGGTTCCTTGCCGCCGCCTTGGGCCCGGGCATGCGGGCGGTGACCATCACCGTCTCGGCCAGCACCGGTGTCGCCGGCTTCGTCTTTCCGGGCGATCGGGTGGATCTCGTGCTCACCCAGACCGTCGAAGGCGAAGGCCAGTCGCTGAGCGCCTCCGAGACGATCCTGCGCAACCTGCGTGTCCTCGCGACCGACCAATCGACCCAAAGCACGACCACCGAGACCGGTCAGACCGACGTCCAGGCCTTCAGCATGGTCACCCTCGAGGTGACGCCAACCATCGCCGAGAAGATCGCGGTGGCGCAGACCATCGGCACGCTCAGCCTGTCGCTGCGCTCGATCGCCGACAATCAGTCGGAGCTCGAACGCGCCATCGCGGCAGGCGATGTCGACCTCCCTGACGATGCTACGCGTGCGGAAGAGGAAAAGCTGCTGAACGAGGTGATGCGGCGACCTCAGGACGGCGCGACGACCTACCAGACCGGCGGCGATGTCTCCCGCTTCCAGCGCCGGACCATGCCGCCTCCGACCCGCGCGCCGGAACCAACCGTGCAGCCTCAGCCAACAATTGTGTACCAAACGCCCGCCGACCAAACCCCTGTATCCACCGGTCCCACGGTCCGGGTGACCCGCGGGGCAACGACCAGCGTGGAACCGGTCCGCCGCGGCCCGGGTGCGCTGCTCGACCGCCAGGCCGGCGGCTTGGGCCGCACCGGCGATCTCCTTGGCGGGAACTCACCGCCATGAGCCACGCCCCCGAACCATCGCCCGTACACCGAACGCACCCATCAGAACAGATTGAGAGCCCGCGCATGTCACTACGCCTCGCCCGCACCGTGCTTGCCGCTGCCTGCGCCCTGGTTCCCGTCATCCCCATGCTTGGCGGCGCAGCCCATGCCCAGCTGACCGCGCCGCCGGTAAACCAGCCGGTCGGCGCCGCGCAGACCATCGACCTGTCGATCGGCCGCGGCGAGTTGGTCACGCTCCCGGCGGCGATCAGCGATATCTTCGTCGCCAGCCAGGGTATCGCCGACGTCCAGGTCAAGTCCACCCACCAGTTGTTCGTTTTCGGCATCGCCGGCGGTGAGACCACGATCTACGCCAGCAACCCATCGGGCGATGTCGTGTGGTCGGCGAATGTGCGGGTCGGCACGAACCTCTCCAGCGTCGACCAGATGCTCAAGCTCGCCATGCCCGAGGCCAAGATCAGTGTTGCGACGATGAGCGCCAATACCGTGCTGTTGACCGGCACCGTAGCCGCGCCGGAAGACGCTGCCGAGGCGGAGCGGCTGGCGCAGGCCTTCATGGGTCCGGACGCGCTGATCGTTTCACGCCTGAAGACGGCAACGCCGCTGCAGGTCATGCTTCGCGTCCGCTTCGCCGAGGTCAGCCGCTCGCTCGTCAGAGCATTGGGCAGCAATCTGGTCACGCGCGACGAGACGGGCGGGTTCACCTTCGGCCTTTCCCGGGGGGACGCCGGTAGCATTACCACCGACAGCCAGGGAACCGCCTATGAATTTGCCACCAAAGAGGATTCGACTACCCTGGGCCTCGCCGGCAATATCCTTGGTCTCGATCTGCTCGGCACGCTCGACGCGGGCGAGACCATGGGGCTGGTGACCACGCTCTCTGAACCCAACCTCACCGCGCTGTCGGGTGAGACCGCCGAATTTCTGGCGGGCGGCGAATTCCCCATCCCGCTCAGCCAGGGGCTCGGCACGACCACCATCGAATACAAGAACTACGGCGTCAGCCTTGCTTATACGCCCACGGTGCTCGCCAGCGGCCGGATCTCTATCCGCGTGCGGCCCGAAGTATCAGAACTCTCGTCCCAAAACGCGGTCGTGATCGACGGTTACCAGATTCCTGCGCTGACCATCCGCCGGGCCGAAACCACCGTCGAACTCGGCTCAGGCCAGAGCTTCATGATCGCCGGTCTGCTCAGCAACAACGCCACCAGCACGATCGACAAGACCCCCGGCGCGGGCGACGTCCCGATCCTGGGCAATCTGTTCCGCTCGAGCGATTTCCGCAGAGGGGAGACCGAACTGGTCATCGTGGTCACTCCCTATCTCGTGACCCCGGTCCACGATCGTGAGATCAGACTCCCTACGGACGGCTATGCCGTGCCCTCGATGGCCGAGCAACTCCTGCTGAACCGGGAATCGGGAGCGACATCAGGTGCCTCCCGCCCGCTGCCCCAGGCCGCCGCGCCAATTCACGACGCCATCGGCATGGGCTCGCCGGTCGCCGGAGATCCAGCCACCCCCGCAACCGTTGAGGGACAGTGATGATGATACTCAAATCAACACCCGCCCATGCCATTGCAGTCGCACTTGCCATCTTGCTTGCTGGATGCGGTGCGCCAGGCGCGAACCCCTCGCTCTACTCAGTGCGCCAGCCGGTGGTCGAACGCACCATTCACACGCTCGAGTTGACGCTTGTCGATGGCGAACTGCCACCCGGGGAACGGGGCAGGCTCGCCTCCTGGTTTGCAACGCTCGGGCTTGGCTATTCCGACCGCTTGCTCGTTGCGGGAACTCCCCGCGTCGCCGCGGAGGTCGGGGCCATCGCTGCTGCCCAGGGCGCGTTGGCAAGCAATGCTACGTTGGTATCCGCTATCGATGTCGAGCCGGGCAAGCTTCGCGTTTCGGTCCAGCGCAGTCGGGCTCAAGTGCCAAACTGCCCCGATTGGTCCGCCAACTCGGCCGCCAACCTCGACAACTCCACCAGCCCCGGCTTCGGCTGCTCGGTCAATGGCAATCTGGCGGCGATGGTCGCCGATCCCGAGCATTTGCTCGCCGGATCGCAAGCTGTGGGCGAAACCGTCGTGATGAGCGCCAGCAAGGCGATCGCGAGCTATCGCGCGATCGAGCCGACCGGCAGCGACGGGCTCAGCAACGTGTCTAGCCAAGGCACCGCAGATGAATAGAACTTTGTCCACTCCGCTGCCAAACGGGCGCGAGCCATTCCTCGCCTTCGTTGCCGATGACCTGACGCTCGACGTTGTGCAATCGGTCGCACATGAACTCGGCTGGCGGCCCGACGCATGCAAAAAGGGCGGCTTGCGGGCGGCGGTGCAGGCGCTGTCGGTCGCTACGAGCCCGGCGATAATGATGATCGATCTGTCTGAGGCAGGCGATCCACTGAGCGAAATCGAGAGCCTTGCAGAGGTTTGCGAACCGGGCACGATCGTTTTCGCTGTCGGCCGGGTCAACGATGTGACGCTCTATCGCGATCTCGTCGCCCGCGGCATCCACGACTACCTTTTGAAACCGCTTTCGGCGGCGCAATTGCACGATGCACTTGAACGAGCCCGGCAGGCCATGAGCACGCCGCGAGACAAGAGTGACGCGTTGCAAACGCGCCATTTGTCGGCAGCGGTGGTAGGAACCCGAGGCGGCGTTGGCGCCTCGACCTTGGCGACCTCCATAGCCTTTCTGCTGAGCAGCGAGCACGCACGATCAACAGCCCTGCTCGACCTCGACGTCCACTTCGGTACCGCGGCGCTGGCGCTTGACCTCGAACCCGGCCGGGCGCTGGCCGACGCGATCGCGGACCCCGCCCGCATCGATGGCATGTTCATCGAGCGTGCAATGGTCCGTGCCAGCGAAAAGCTAGCGATAATGTCGGCGGAGGCGCCACTCAGCGCCGGTTTGATGACTGACGGTTCTGCTTTCCTTCGGCTGGAGCAGGAATTCCGCCAAGCCTTCGAGGCGACCATAATCGATCTGCCGCGCTCGATCATGATCAATTTTCCGCAGTTGCTGGCGGAGCTGAACACAGTTGTGCTAACCACTGATTTGACCTTGGCATCGGCGCGCGACGCAATCCGCATTTTGTCCTGGCTGAAGGTGAACGCGCCTAAAACGTCAGTCATCGTCGTTGCAAACAAAGTACAGCCCGGTTCAGGAGAGATCAGTCCGACTGAATTCTCTGCCGCCATTGAGCGGCCCATCAACTTCGCCATCCCTTACGATCACAAGGCTGCCATTCAGGCTGCAAGGCTAGGTCAGACACTCGCCCAAGGGAACCGCCAGAGCAAGGTTATTGTACCGATCGCCGAGCTTGTTCGAGAGATCGGCAAATCGGAGCTCGCCTTGGGTGAGGCGCAAGAGCGTTCGGTCAAGCCGAAATCCCTGCTTGGCAACTTCGATTTGAAGGCACTTCTTAGCAAGAAGCAGGTAGTAAAGACCGAACAAGCGGCTCGCCCCGCCGCGTGATCAACTCGGCGGCCTTTCTGCAACGAATCCGCCTTGTCGGAGCGTGGCTATGAGCATATCGACGCTGATCCTCGGGGGCGGGCTGGCTGCTCTGATGCTTCTGGGCTACGCCTTTTTCGCGGTACCCGCACCGGCGAAGGCAGGTCAGCGCCGATTGGAGGCCGTCCGTCTGCGCCATTCGGAAAGCACCTCAATAAGGGTCGAAAGTCAGCTGCGCAAAGCGATTGCGGCGCGCCGTCCGAAAGCACCTCGCCTCGCGGGTTCTGGCTCGCAATTGGACGCCCTGGGGCTTCGACTCGAGCGCACCGGAATGGGCTGGAGCCTGTCTCAGTACATCTGGGTCAGTCTTGGATTGACGCTCTTCATAGCGTTTGCCGTTTATCTTCGCACCGGCGCGGCCATGCTGGCGCTTGGCTTGGGCATCGTACTCGGCGCGGGTATTCCCCACCTGGTGGTAGGTCGCCTGGTCAAGCGTCGGCTAGGCGGCTTCACCACCAAATTCCCGGACGCCATCGAATTGCTGGTGCGAGGCTTGCGTTCCGGGCTCCCGGTCGGCGAAACGCTAAGTATCGTGGGGCGGGAGGTTCCAGGTCCAGTTGGCGCTGAATTCCGCGCGGTCGTGGAGAGAATTAAGATCGGTCGTACCATGGAGGACGCGCTGCAGGTGACCGCGGACAAAATGGGAATCCCGGAGTTCCAATTCTTTGTCATCACTCTCGCAATCCAGCGGGAGACCGGTGGAAATCTCGCCGAAACCCTTTCTAATCTTGCCGATGTTCTGCGTAAGCGCGCCCAAATGAAACTTAAGATCCGCGCGCTCAGTTCCGAATCCAAAGCCTCGGCACTCATTGTCGGTGCGCTGCCATTTGTTGTATTTGCAATGATCTGGTGGATCAGCCCTGATTACCTTGCCGGGTTCTTCGCCGATGAACGACTGATCGTTACCGGGCTCGGCGGCATGCTGTGGATGGTCATCGGCGTTTTCATCATGGCCAAAATGGTCAGCTTCGAGATCTGACCCGGGAGACGCAGCGAACATGATCGGATCCGCCTCAGGGCCAAGCCTGCTCGGCGTCGACGTCGTCCTCCTCGGCACCCTCCTCGCCGGCTTCGCCGCGGCCGCCGTCCTGCTGGCCATTTACGCGGCGCTCACCGTCCGCGACCCGATGGCGCGCCGAGTGAAGGCGCTCAATGCCCGGCGGGACGAATTGCGGACCGGATTGATCGTCCAGGGCAGCCGCAAGCGCCAGCGGGTCGTGCGCGCCAGCCAGGCTACCGACCGGGTCAGGAACACGCTGCAATCGATGAAGGTCCTGCAGGAAAGCCAAGTCCGCGCCATCCAGCGAAAGCTCGCGCATGCCGGCTTTCGCAACAAGGAACTCGCGGTGGTGATCATCTTTGCAAGGATGGTCCTGCCCATCCTGCTCGGATTTATTGGGGTAGTTGCCCTGTACTGGATCGAAGTTTTTCCGGAATGGAGCAGCTTGCGCCGCTTCCTGGCTTTCGCCGGTCTCGTTATTGCCGGGTATAAAGGTCCGGAAGTGTATCTGAAGAACCTGGCAAGCAAGCGCACCAAAGCCATTCAGCGGGGGCTGCCGGACGCACTCGACCTGCTCGTCATCTGTGCCGAGGCGGGCTTGACCATTGATGCCGCCTTCAATCGCGTTGCGAAGGAACTGGGACGCGCTTTTCCTGAGTTGGGCGAAGAGCTCGCGCTCACTGCAATCGAGTTGTCTTTCCTCACCGAGCGGCGTCAGGCTTTCGAGAATCTCACCTTCCGCGTCAACCTGGAATCGCTGCGCGGAGTGGTGACCACCATGATCCAGACCGAACGCTACGGAACTCCCCTGTCGTCGGCATTGCGCGTACTTTCGGCAGAATTCCGCAACGAACGGATGATGCGCGCCGAGGAAAAGGCTGCGCGCCTGCCGGCCATCATGACCGTACCGCTGATCCTTTTCATCCTGCCCGTGCTGTTCATCGTTATTCTGGGACCGGCCGCCTGCTCAATCATGGACGCATTCGCAGCTCGCGGCTGACCAGTGGTGACGCCCCCACTCGAGGGAAGCAGTCGGTTTACTTCAAGCCGAAGTCCCCGCTCAGAGCCTCCGGTTCGAAGTCGTCGAGCCGGGTGCGCACCTTGTCCAGCAACACCCGGAACTGCTCGAGTTCGCCATTGTCGAAGCACCCGAACATGTGTCGTTCCATCTCGCTGGCCAACGGCATGATCTGCGAATGCACATCCACGCCCTTCACCGTAAGCTCCACCAGATGCGATCGACCATCCTGCTCGTTCGGGCGGCGCGTTGCCAATCCGCGATCCGCGAGTACTTTGCACGCCCGATTGACCGCTACCTTGTCCATCAGGGTGCGCTTGGTAAGGTCGCGCTGGGTGAGTGGCCCCGCGTCGCCGAGCACCGCCATGACTCGCCACTCGGGAACGCTGAGACCAAAGCGCACGCGGTATTCTTGGGCAATCCGCCCGCTGACGGCATTCGAGGTCAGCGACAACTGATAGGGCAGGAACTTAGCCAGTGGCATGTTCGGGGTCATAACATCCGAGTGTGAGCGAGCCGGTGGGGCTTGGCAAGCCGTGACATCTGCACCCTTTCCGCCGGCGATGCCAAGTCCCACGGCAGCTCTGCCGAGATCGTGGAAGGACAGAAAAATCACTCGGGCATCCGTAATGCGTGGCCGGATACTTTCGCCAGACGCCGTCACTGCCGTACCTTCCAAGACTCCCTACTCGAACTCGGCGCCCTGTTGGTTCGGACCGGCTCCCTCGATTGCTACTCTCACGCCTAAAATGGCCTCTTGGAGCGTGGATCTAACGCGCGGCGCGGCGTCACGAAGGGACCGCTGGCGGCGGGGGTGGTTGGCGCGGCGCTCGACGGTGGCTGGCCGGATCGCCGGCGGGCCGGGTCGCGCTGGCCGAGCGGCGATTGTCGTTCCCCCTTAAGCCGGCTGGGGCCGCGGCGGGTGCAGGAAGGTTGGGGCGATCGGCCGCGCGGGCGTGTCGGGGCACCCCGTTGCCGTGATCGGCCTTCCCAGTGATCGGGGCCGAGTTCTTCCTTGAGTTGGCCGATGACCCTGTTCGCAGGCCCACCGGGCCGTTACGGCCGCCGGCCAGCTTCTTCCCGCTCGACGTCTCCGCCGGCAGGTCGCGGCAGATGATTGGCGCTCGCCGGTCGAGCGATGTTCGTCCACGAGCCATATTCCTCGCCCCGCAGGTGCGGCGCGCCCGGGTCGTGGATACGCCGGCGCGGTCGATCGCGACACACCCGCCCACGCCAGCACGCCGGGCCGCCAGCGGTCCCTTCATGCGACGCCGCCAACGACCCTGCGCCATCGTGCCGCTCCGGCATCGCCCTGGCCGATCGACTTGGCCTCGGCGATGGCGTTCTTGCGCGGGCGGCTGCTCGGGCGACCGGGAAGCTCATCGGGACAATCGGGCGCGCACACCTTCTGCCCGGTGGGGATGTCCACCGCCCAGGCGCGATCCCGCTCGCCGATCGGCGCCTCGCCCGCCCCCAGGTCGCGCGACACCAGCGCCCGGCGGCTGGCATTCCTGCCAGGTACGCACAAGCATGTTGCAGGGCCAGGCCGAGCCGCGGGCAGGTGTTGAGAATGTTGAAATCGGCATCGATCGATCCGGGCGTTTCAGCAGTCACGGTCGCGGCCTCGAGCCCGTTCGTCTGGCGCTAATCATCGAAGGGGTCAGTTTCATGGTGTTTGCCGCGCAGAAAGGCGTCGGCGACCAGGCGCAGCGGCGTATTGTCGACATCGCAGGCGCGCATGGCGATGAGTTGCGAGAAGCGGTTGTAGAGGCCGGGATATTCGGCCTCCGCCATTAGCGGCTGGTCGATCCCCGCGATGCTGAGTTTGGCCCCGCCATGGCTGAGCAGCATCTCGCCAGCGTCGGTGTCGACCCGAATGTCCCAGCTTTGCGGCCCGATCTGGCGCCAGTCGAGCGTCACCGCGATTGGTGCGCCGCCAAGATCGCGCAGCGCAATCGTCGCGGCGATCGGCGCAGCACGGTTGGACGGGAAAAACAGGCTGGCACTCTCGACCAGCATCGGCAGGGGCAGGATGCGTGTGGCGATCGAGAGCGCGTTGATGCCCGGATCGAACACCCCGAAGCCGCCGGGTGCCCAGATCCACGCCTGCCCCGGATGCCAGACGCGAACGTCCTCTTTCCAGTCGATTGTAACCGCCCGTACCCTTCGGCCTGCAAGCCAGGCATGTGCCGGCTCGACCGCCGGAGCATAGCGCGAATGCCAGCCGGCGAACAGCGTAACGCCCTGCTGGCGCGCCAGATCATGCAGCAACTCGACTTCGCTCAGCGTCGCGCCCGGCGGCTTTTCGAGAAACACATGCTTGCCCGCCGCCAGCGCTTCCCGAGCCGCGTCGAACCGCACCTGTGGCGGCTGGCACATGACGATCGCCTCAAGCGACGGGGTGCTGGCCAGCATGTCCGCCAGCGTCTCGTACGCGGGGACGTGGTCGATCCGGCCATTGCGGCTTGCAGTCGCGACGATCTCGAACCGGCCCGATCGGGCGATGGCGGGGACATGCTGGTCGCGCGCGATCTTGCCGATCCCGACCATGCCGATCCGCACCGGGGCTCGATCCGCGCTGCTCAAAGTGCGTGAACCAATTGCAGCTCCACCGCAGCGATAGCCAGGGTGTTGCGGAGCGGCAGGGTAAAGGGAGGCGCCTGGATCTCGAACATGTCACCCGGCTCGGTTCTGATGCCATCGCTGAACGACAGCGTTGCGGTGCCGAAGAAATGGACGTGGATATCGCCCGGCCGGCGGAACAGGTCATATTTGAAATGATGCGTCTCCAGGTTGGCGATGCTGTGCGACATGTTCGCCTCGCCGGTCAGGAACGGCTTTTCCCAGATGACCTGGTTGTGGCGCAGGATACGGCTCATTCCGCGGATCTCGGCGGGCGCCGGGCCGACCAGCAGTTCGGGGCCGAGCGCCGCCTGACGAAGCTTCGAATGCGCGAGCCACAGATAATTGTGCCGCTCGGTAATGTGATCGCTGAACTCGTTGGCCAGACAGAAGCCCAGGCGAAACGGCGTGCCGTCGGGGCCGATCAGATAGATGCCCGCCAGCTCGGGCTCTTCGCTGCCGTCCAGCGCGAATGCGGGCGACACCAGCGGCGCGCCGGGGGCCACGAGGCACGATCCATCGCCCTTGTAGAACCATTCGGGTTGCACCCCCGTCGTGCCCGCGGCCGGACGGCCGCCCTCGACGCCTTCGAGGAACATTCGCATCGAATCGGTGAGCGCATCGCCCGCCGCGGCCGCGCGGTGCATGTTGTCGCGCTCCTCTGCCGAACCGAGATGGGTAAGGCCGGTGCCGGTCAGCACCAGATGCGCCGGATCGGCATGATCGATCGGCTCAATCAGCGTCCCCGCCGCCAGTTCCGCGGCGAGATCGACCGGCGCACCGGTGCCGCATCGCGCGACGGACGTGGCAAGATCGGTCGCGTCTGCGATCGCGCGCGATGCCAGCTCGACAACGCTGACGACACCGGGAACGAGGTGAGCGCCGTCGTTATCGGCGGCGATCACGGCGCGCGCGCCATCGGCGGCACGGTGTTGCAACAGGCGCATCAGCCCCCTCAATCGTCGGTTTGGTCGCGCAGCACGGCGGGCAGCAGCGCCTGCGGGAGATTCTGATAGCAGATCGGGCGCAGGAAGCGTTCGATCGCGAGCGCACCGACCGATGTCGTGCGTGCATCCGAGGTCGCGGGATAGGGCCCGCCATGCACCATAGCCGCGACGACCTCGACGCCGGTGGGCCAGCCATTGGCGAGGATTCGGCCCGCCTTGCGTTCGAGCAGCGGCAGCAGCGCTGTCGCAAGAGCGATATCGGCGTGATCCATTTGCAGCGTCGCGGTAAGCTGTCCTTCGAGCCCTTCGAGCACGGCCTGGAGCTGCGCCGCGTCGCGGCAGCGCACGACAATCGCCGCTGCACCGAACATCTCATGGCCGAGTGACCGATCGGCAAGGAAACGGTCCGCATCGATGCTGAACAGATGCGCCTGCGCGCGGCCCGGGCCTGCGCCCGGCGGCCCCGTTGCGACCGTCGTGACGTCGTTACGGCTCGCCAACGCGGCGGTGGCGTCGCGATAGGACGCATGGATCTGCGGCGTAAGCATCAGCGCCGGGTCGTCGGCGGCGATCGCTTCGGCCGCCGCTTCCAGGAATGCATCCAGGCCTTCGCCGTCGATCGCGAGCACGAGGCCCGGATTGGTGCAGAACTGCCCGCCCCCCAACGTCAGCGATCCGACGAACGCGCTCGCCAGCGAAGCACTCCGCGCGGCCAACGCTGCGGGCAACAACAAGACGGGGTTGATGCTGCTCATCTCGGCATAAACCGGGATCGGCACCGCCCGCGCCTGCGCAATCCTAACCAGCGCAAGTCCGCCTGCCCGCGAGCCGGTGAAGCCTACTGCCATGATGCGCGGATCAGCCACCAGCGCCGCGCCCAGATCATTGCCAGGCCCCGCCAGATGCGCGAACACACCCTCGGGCATCCCGGTCGCTCGCGTGGCCCGCAGGACGGCGTCGGCGATCATCGCGCCGGTGCCGGGATGCGCCGGATGGCCCTTGACCACTACCGGGCAGCCCGCCGCCAGCGCCGAGGCGGTATCACCCCCAGCGGTCGAAAAGGCGAGCGGGAAGTTGCTGGCGCCGAACACCGCGACCGGACCGACGGCGATCATCCGGCGACGCATGTCGGGGCGGGGGAGCGGCTGGCGATCGGGCAGCGCCTGGTCGATATGGACACGATCCGGGGCGCCGCTGCGCACCAGATCGGCGAACATCTTGAGCTGGCCGACGGTGCGAGCGCGCTCGCCGGTCAGCCGGGCGATCGGCAAGCCGCTTTCGCCCGAGGCCCGTTCCAACAGAGCATCGCCAAGCGATAAGATCTCGTCCGCGATCGCCTCCAGAAATGCCGCGCGCCGTTCGGGCGCGGTGGCGCGGAAGGCGTCGCATGCGGCATCAGCGAGGGCGCACGCCGCGGCGACATCCGCGGCCGTGGAACTGGGGTAGAACGGATCGATCGACACGCCGGTCGCGCCGGCCTGGGCGCGAAACCGCGAAACGCTGGCTGCTTCAGTCACATCGGAACCTCATCTGCTCATCATCGACGGTTTTGCGGCAATCCAAGGTTGGCCGACGGCTTGCGGGGATTATCAACTCCTGCTTGCCGACCACGATCGCCGCCGAGGGTGATTTGCGGCATGGGTTGCCGGTCATTTCCGCCTCCCGAGCAGCCTTTCATGGCGATCTAGCGGTTGATGCTTGATCCTCATTGATTTGTCCGAGTATATCGAGAAGCAGTGCTCGTCAACTCGAACAAGCGAGTGACGGTGGAGGAACGATCGTCGACCCCGCATGTCGACTGGATGTCGTGGCTGGCATTGCGGCGGGGCTCGTGAGTACCGCTATCGGGGAGGAGGCTACGGCGCAACCACTGCCGAATGCGAAACGAACTTCGGCCGCCGGTCGGGGACGAGCGCATCGGCCTCGATCCTCAACGCGTCGTCCGAGGCGGTAGTGGGTGGCGGCCGGGCGATCCTGCGCCCCGGAAACCGGGTCCGCGTCGATCTGCGCGCCTGCAATGTCGCTATGCATTCAGTATCTGTGATACGGGATGATCGGCCGCCTGAGACCGGCTGTGCGTTCGTGCCGATCAAAATGGGAGGAGCAAAGATGGCGACCCGTGCGCAGAACGCAGATGCCCGTTCCGTGGAGCGGATCCACGGCAGCATCGCGCACCAGCTTGGCATCGCCATCATCTCAGGCAAATATCAGCCTGGGGACGTGCTGAGCGACGAAATCACGGCTTCCGAGCAGCTCAAGGTTTCACGGACGGCCTATCGCGAGGCAATTCGCATCCTCGGGGCAAAAGGTATGGTCAGCAGTCGACCCAAAGTGGGCACGACCATCAACCCCCGCAATCGTTGGAACCATCTCGATCCCGACCTGCTCGCTTGGTCGTTCGAGACGATCCCGGACGAGAGTTTCATCAACGACCTGTTTGAGTTGCGTGGGGTTATCGAGCCGGCGGCGGCAGCAATGGCTGCCGAGCGGCGTGATCTTGGGCAGTTAGCGCGGATGCTGTTAGCACTGCAGATTATCGAGCGTGCCACTCTGGCTACTGCTGAGGGACAAGCTGCAGACCGCGACTTTCATGAGGTGCTGCTTGAAGCTACTCGCAATGAAGCAATATCCAGCCTGGCAAGCGGCATTGCTGCTGCAGTGCAATGGACGACAATCTTCAAGCAGCGCCAGCACGCCTTGCCGCGCGACCCCCTCGCAGACCATTATGTTGTCTATGAGGCAATCCGCGACCAAAAGCCCGCGAGTGCTCGACGCGCGATGGTTGACCTGTTGCGCCTTGGGCTCGAGGATACAAAAAGGTCGATGCGCGGCTAGGCTCACCGCCAGCAAGGCTCAGGCCGATGCTCGGCCGACAGGCAACGCCCGCCAGCATCACGCTGTACTCAGACAAGAACGAATGATACGGATTCCCAAACGCGCGAAGGGAGAAATCGCACTTCTATGAACTCGATTTCATCAGATTGCATCGTCGCATGTAAAAACAGCCTGGGCGAAGGCGTAATTTGGGACGCCAGCAGCGCTGCGATCTTCTGGGTAGATATTCCTATGCCTAGCCGGGTCCATCGTTACGACCCCGCGACCAGACGACACGATAGCTGGAGCACACCTGAGATGGTGTCCGCTCTTGCGTCGCGCGGCGACGGCACGCTGATCGTCGCAGCTCGCTCGGGACTGGCGAATTTCGATCCCGCTACCGGAAGCTTCGTGCCGGTTGCGCCTTATCCGCATGCCGATGAACGTTGCCGCAGCAATGACGGTAGGTGCGATCCGCATGGACGATTCTGGATTGGCACCATGATGAATAATTTTGACGAGGGTGGCGGGGCTCAGGATGTGACCGAGGCGATCGGCGTACTGTACCGCGTCGATCCAGGTCTCGAGATCAGTCAGGTGATCGACGGCATCGGTATTCCTAATGCCATCTGCTTCAGTCCGGATGGCAGAACCATGTATTTCGCAGATACGCTGGCAGAAACAATCTGGGCCTTCGAAGTCGATATCGCCACCGGTAACTTACGCAATCGACGCGTGTTTGTTGGCCCTGGCGTGGTCGGATATCCCGACGGTGCTTGCGTCGATGCCGAGGGCTATGTCTGGAATGCCCGTTGGGAAGGAAACTGCGTCATCCGTTTTGCGCCCAACGGCTCCATCGACAGGATCGTCGACGTTCCTGCCAGCCGGGTCACGTGCTGTGCGTTCGGAAGTTTAAATCTCGACGCGCTCTACATCACGACCTCTCGAGCTGGGTTGACCGAGGCGGCGCTGGCGAACGAACCTGACGCTGGCGGACTATTCGTGTGTTCGCCCGGGGTGATGGGTATAGCAGGCGCTACCTTCGCAGGTTGAGCTTTCGCCTGCGGCATCCGAGCAGGCTCGGCGATCTCATCCTAGCGCTGGCACCATAGGCCGGATCCACAATCGGGCGAAGCTGCCGCGGGACAAGCCGCGCGGGGGCGCCCGCCGGTCGGGAACCGGCGGGTGATCAGCGGCCTGGTCCAGGTGCTGCGGTGGGGTGCCGCTGGAAGGATGCGCCGGCGATCCGCCTGCCGCCAAAGGCGGCTGGCGCGCCGGGTTCGCGTCGCTCGCGGCGGCAGGCGGATCCCTGCCGAGCTCTTGCCCGACAGCACGCATGGAGCGGCGCGCCGCTCGGCGGCGGGCGGAAAAAGGGGGCGCACTTCCAGGCGATCGAGGTCAGCCGAGGCGGTCGCGGCACGAGGCTCCACGCCGTCACCGACCGCCAGGTCGACCGCGCGCGCGTTCCCGCTGCCGCGGATCAGGCTGCCGAGCCGGGCGGCGGGGCAACTTGCCGACCGGCCTGACGCCGCGCCGTATCGTTCTGCCGACCGCGCCTACGATGGCCACGCATCCGCGACCTGATCGAAGCGCCCAGGCGCGGCCCGGCATCGCGCCCAAACGCAATCGGCGCTGTAAAAGCTGCCTCGGCCAGACGCTCGACAAGGGCCGCAACGCCGGCGACACGCATTCTGCCGCCGCGAGCACTGCCCCCGCCTCGCGGCCCGGTACGACACTCGCCGCCGACTTCCTCGGCAACATCCACCCTCGCCGCCAGCATCATGTGGCGGTTACGACTCCGGGCTCTCGCAATGACGCCGAACTGCCACCCAAGGCAAGGTGGGGGATTCTGTTGCTAGGCTCCCCCGGGCCCCCGGTTTCCGATTCTGTTACCCGGTTCGGTCCGAACCGTGCTCGTAGCTTAGTAAGATCAGGCCGTTAGGCCGTCAGGTTACGCGGCGAGAGCAAGTGCTTCGTTGTCGTTGGCACTTGTTGGGTTTTGAGCCTTGAACGGGTTACTCAGCCCGAGCAAAAACGATGCCTTTCAACACACGTCGATCCTAGTTCGGCCCCGTCAGGAGACCTGCCGAGCAGATCGGACAGACCTTGTGGTGGAGCCGCCGGGTACTGCCCCCGGGTCCGCTGTGCCTATTTCGCACCGCACTTTATCGCCATAGCCGGACGAGCCGGCAGCAATCCATATAGGGCATTGTCGGTTAATGTGAAGTGAGCGCGCGAGCCTGGCGGCTAAGGCGACCGGCGCAATTCGTCGCGAATTTCGGTGAGCAGCTCGATCTCGGTTGCCACTGCGGCCTTTGCATCGTCGGCGAAGCGGGCGGTCACCTGCTTGGCATAGCGCACGAGCAGGAAGATGACGAACGCCAGGATCACGAAGTTGAACACCGCGGTAACGAAGGCGCCGTAACCGATCATCGCCGCGCCCGCGGCCCGGAGTGCCGCGTAATCGGTCAGCGAGCCGGCATAATCGGGCGGCACGCTGAGCAGCCAGAAATAGCTGGAGAAATCCACGCCCCCCACGATCGCCCCGATGAGCGGCATGATGATATCGTCGGTCAACGAGGTCACGATGGCGCCGAACGCGGTGCCGATTATGACCGCCACCGCCAGGTCAAGCACGTTGCCCCTGGCGATAAACTCCCGGAAGTCCCGCAGCATCGTCGTCTCTCCCCGGCTACTAGCCGAGGCTTGCCAGCCCGGAGGGGGGCCGACAAGCCTCTTGCCGGGTCCTTGTCATTGCCAAGCGGCGTGCTATCTGAGCAATACACTTGGCACTTGAAGGATTCTTGCGATGATCGACCGCCTGACCAGGCTTGCTTTCGTTGCCCTCGCCTCGCTCGGCCTCGCGGCCTGCGGCGTGAACACCGTTCCCACCGCCGAGGAGGAGGCCAAGGCGCGCTGGGCCGACGTGCAGAGCGCCTACCAGCGCCGCGCCGACCTGGTGCCCAACCTCGTTTCCAGCGTGCGCGCCGCGGCCCAGTCCGAAACCGCGATCCTCACCAACGTGACGCAGGCGCGCGCTTCGGCGACCTCGATCAACATCACCAGCGACGACCTCTCCGATCCGGCCGAGTTCCAGCGCTTCCAGGCGGCGCAGAACCAGCTGACCCAGGCGCTCGGCCAGCTGCGCACCGTGGTCGAGGCCTATCCGCAGCTGCAGAGCCAGGGCCGCTTCGCCGACCTGATGACGCAGCTGGAAGGCACCGAGAACCGCATCGACGTCGCCCGCACGCGCTACAACGAGGCGGTGCAGGCTTACAACACCACCATCCGCACCTTCCCCGCCACCATCGCCGCCAACGTCATTTACGGCGCCGAGCCGATGGTACCGTTCCAGGCCGAAGCCGGTTCGCAGACCGCGCCCGACGTCGAGTTCGGCGACATGAGCGGCGCGCCCGCGCAGCCCGCGACACCGGCAGCGCAGGCCGCGCCGCCGGCGAACGACGACCTGCCGGCAGCGGCACAGCCCGCCACGGGCACGAACAATTAAGGCCATCCGCGCGGGTAGGATCGGCATGTCCCGCCTGCTTGCCCTGCTGGCGCTGGTGCTCGGGCCACTGATGGCCGGGCCGCTGGCGGCGCAGGATCTGCCTGCGCGACCCACGGTGCCGGTCTATGACGGGGCGAACGTCATCGCGCCCGCCGCCGAGCAGGCGCTCAACCAGCGGCTGACGCAGTACAACCGCACCACCGGGCGCGCGATCGTCGTCGCCACGGTGCCCGATCTCGCCGGCATGACGGTCGAGATGTACGCGGTCGAGATGTACGAGACCTGGGGCATCGGCGGCGAGCGCACCGACGAAGGCGTGCTGCTGCTCGTGGCTCCCGCCGCCCGCGAGCTGCGGATCGAGAGCGGCTACGGCACTACCGCCACGCTGACCGATGCGCTGTCGGGCCGCATCATCCGCGACACCATCGTGCCGCGTTTCCGTGCCGAAGACTTCAGCGGAGGCATCGTCGCGGGCGTTAACGAGATCATCCGCGTCCTCGACGCCGATCCCGCCAGCCGCGCAGCGATCGAGGAGGCCGAGGCGGCCGCGCGGCGCAATGTCGGGGAACGCGAGGGCGCCAGTTTCGTCGGCGTCATCTTCTGGATCGCGATGATAGGCGGCTTCATGCTGCTGTTCGGCCGCGGCGCGCGCGGGCGGCGGCGGCGACGCTACGGCGCGGCCGGCGCGGTGGGCGACATCCTGCTGTGGACTGCGATCAGTTCGCTGAGCGGCGGACGCGGCGGTGACAGCGGGTTCGGCGGCTTCGGGGGCGGCGGCGGTGGAGGCGGCGGCTTCGGCGGGTTCGGTGGCGGCATGTCGGGCGGCGGCGGCGCGAGCGGGAGCTGGTAATGCCGGCTCTTTCCAGCGAGGATCACGCGAAGGTCAGCGAAGCGGTGGCGGCGGCCGAGGCGCATACCTCGGGCGAAATCGTCACCGTCGTCGCCGCGCGGTCGGACGGCTATTCCGACATCGCGCTGGCCTGGGCGGCGCTGGTCGCCTTCACGCTGCTGACGCTGGCAGCGTTCTTCCCCGATGCGCTGCTGCGCCCGCTCGCGGCTTTGATCAATCGTTGGAACGCAGCCTGGACCCCGGCCGAGCTGTTCACCATCGCCTCCTCGCTGGGCATCCTCGCTTTCCTGTTCGCCTGGCTGGTGCAGCTGTCCGAGCCTGTGCGGCTGGCGCTCGTTCCCGGCAAGGTGAAGACCGACCGGGTGGAGAACCGCGCCATCGACCTGTTCAAGGTGGGGGCCGAGCGCCGCACGCATGGCCGGACCGGCGTGCTAATCTACCTTTCGCTCAAGGAACACCGGGCCGAGATCGTCGCCGACCAGGCGATCGTGGGCAAGGTCGAGCCCGAAGCCTGGGGCGCGGCGATGGCCGACATGCTGGTCGAGATCAAGCAGGGCCGGCTGGCTGATGGCCTCGTGGCCGGCGTGCGCGACGTTGGCGTGATCCTGGCCCGGCACTTCCCCCGCGCCGGGGACGACACCAACGAATTGCCCGACCGGCTGATCGAGCTGTGAGCATCGCGCGAGTGAGGATCGAGCCATGAGCGTGGCCGACTGGAACGCGCCCGAGGAGATCACCTGGGCGGGCAAGTGGGTGACCGCGCGCAAACGGGGCCGCTGGGAATACGTCACCCGCTCGCGCAACATCCGCGCCGCGGTGATCCTGGCGCTCGACGGCTTGCCGGAGCAGCGCGAGGTGGTGCTGATCGACCAGTACCGCGTGCCGGTCGGCCGACGCTGCCTGGAACTGCCCGCCGGCCTCATCGGCGACGATGCGGGCGGCGCGGGCGAGGCGCCGATGGCCGCCGCCCGGCGCGAGCTGGAGGAAGAGACCGGCTACCGGGCGCGCGAATGGATCGACCTGGGCGAGTTCTGGTCGTCCCCCGGCATGCTGGGCGAGAGCTTCTCGCTGATCCGCGCCGAGGGTCTGGAACGGGTCGGCCCGGGCGGCGGCGACGAGAGCGAGGACATCCTCGTCCACAAGGTGCCGGTGGCGCAGATCGCCGGCTTCGTGGCCGAGGCGCGCGCGCGAGGCCTGGCGATCGACGTGCGCATCCTGGCGATCCTGGGCGCCGGGATGCTTGGTGACAGATTTACATGAACTTTTGAACATCGTTTGCGACAATGATGCGCTGCGCCCCGTCACCGTCTCGCCTTTGAAGGACGCCGAGAACATTCAGGTAAATGCCGCCTGGCGCAAAAGGGCGGTAAGCACCCAGATCAACCAGCATCTCGATGTGCGGCGATTCTTGCGTCAGCCAGTGGCTCCCGTCTGCTTCAGTGCGCAAAAGGCCACAGAAAGATACAGTTTGCCCGACGGAGACTTCTTGCGGACTCACGCCAGGCTTTTGCATCACACTCATACCCGGTGGTACGCCGATCCGAGGCGGCCGTCCGATCAAAACGATCTGACCTTCCGTATCGTGATTATCCTTGTTCATTATAGTACTCCTCGCCGCGACAGGACACTCCACTTAAGCCTTGCTATTCGACGGCTTCGACCACCGGTTGTGGATGATGCGGCACCAGGATCATCGTATCGCCCTCCACCCGCCACGAAGCGAGGCGCGAGAGCAGGTTCATGCCCATCACGTTGGTCCGCCCCAGGCCCGGCGCGATGATGACGTCGAGCCCGCGCGCCACGACGTTGCCGAAGCGCAACTCGTCGATCGAGGTCATCTCGGCGTTGATCGGGCCATTGGCGGTCTGCATCATCACCGGCAGCCCGCCGCCGCGTGCTTCGAGCCCGGCGGTGCTGGCCGTCTCCGACGACACCGCGGTGATGGTGGCGCCCGTGTCGACCAGGAAGCGCGCCGGCGCGCCGTTCACCGTGCCCGCCAGCCAGAAATGCCCGTCGCGCGAGATCTCCACCCGGGTCTCGCCGCCCTCGACCACCTGCTCGGGCAAGCCGAGCTGCGGTACCGCCATCTCGAAGCGCGGGTCCATCCGCGACAGCTGCAGTACCACCAGCAGCAGAATGGCCATGAGCCCCAGCGAACTGGCGGTGCGCAGCAACCGGCCAAAACCCGGGGCGCGGCGCATGAACATCGAGCCCAGGATCCCCACCGCCATGGCCACCACCGCGGCCATCAGGAGGCCCGACTGGGGCAGCTCGCGCAACGAGTTGACCAGCTGGTCCCAGACCGGGGCCAGCGCGATGGTGGGATCAGCCATTGCCGGCCATATAGCGACCCGGCGTGCGGATTGCGATGCAGGCTGCTGCGTCGGTCGGCGAAATCACGGCGTCGGCAGATCGGTGGGGGGCTGGCCGTAGCTTGGCCGGCGCACGGTCAGGCCTTCGGGCCAGTCGAGCAGGCGCGCGGCGGCTTCGTAAGTGGCATGCAGGAAGGCGTGGAGCGTCGCCTCCGGGCTGGCCGAGCCCGCCACCGCCGCGTAGGGCAGGACGAACTCACCCAGCGCTGCGTTCCAGGCGGCTGCGGCGGGTTCGATATGGGCTTCTTCGAGCCCCGCCGGAGTGGGATAGGCATAGGCGTAGAACGCCGCCTCCTGCACCCCGCCATCGGGCAGCGCGTTGCCCGGCCAGAAGCCGGCGCTGATCACCTCGTGGCTGTATGCCTCGCGGGTGACGGCATCGGGCAGGTTGGGGATGCCGCCCGGATGCGCCGGCGCGCTGCGGCCGGAGAAGCGGGTGACGGCGAGGTCGAAACTGCCCCAGAACAGGTGGCTGGGCGAGCTCTTGCCCAAGTACAGCGAGCGGAAGCGGGCGAAGGCGCGATCGGCGGCGAGGAAGGCGGCGTGCAAGCCGCAGGCGGCGTCGGTGTCCCACGCGCGCGGGCGGTGATCGTGCGCGAAGGGCACGCGATCGGCCATCTCGTTGGGGCCGCCATGGAGGGGCGCCGGGAGGCCGGCTTCCGCCAGGATGCGGCCGAGGTCGCCATGCAGCTGGGCGATGGTGCGGCCGGGCACCGGCACCTGCCAGCTGGAACCGTTCTCGCATGCGACCCGAATCACCGCCGCGCGAACGTCCAGCTCGGCGCTGAAATGGCGGCCCGCGGCGGCAGGCTCGTCGCCACCTGGCATGGTGCGGGTGACAAAGCCGTGCGGCGCCACCCGCAAGGCGACGTGCCAGCCGTGGTTCTCCCAGGGATGCAGCCGCAGCGGCAGCTTGCCGATGAGCTGCAGGACCAGGTGACAGGTGGTATAGGTGTCGTGGTCGGCCGCGTAGTCGAGCGCCGGCCAGCCGGCCGCGCCGCTATTCCGCTCGCCGCTCATGGCGCGTCGCGCGAGGCGGTCGCCTCGGCCAGGATCAGCGAGAAGCAATCGCCCTGGTCCAGCCAGCGTTCCACCGGCGTCCAGCCGCCCGCCAGCAGCAGCAGGTTCTGGCTGCGGCGATCGAACTTGTGGCTGTTTTCGGTGTGGATGCTTTCGCCTGCCTGCATGGCGAAGCGCCGGCCCGAGACCGTGAACGCGATCGCCTCCTGCGCCACCAGATGCATCTCGATCCGCGCGAAGGTGTCGTTCCAGCGGGCCTCGTGGCGCAGCCGGTCGACCGGGAGGGTGCCGCCCAGCTCGCGATTGATCCGGCGCGCCAGGTTGAGGTTGAATTCGGCCGTCACCCCGGCCGCGTCGTCATAGGCCGCCTCCAGCACGGCCACGTCCTTGACGAGGTCCATGCCGATCAGCAGGTGCGTGCCCTCGCCCAGCGTCTCCTTCATCGAGCGCAGCAGGTCCACCGCGGTCAGCGGCACCAAATTGCCGATGGTCGAGCCGGGAAAGAACCCCAGCTTGGGCATCGCGGCCACCTCGGCGGGCAGGTGGACGGGCTTCATGAAGTCGGCCTCGACCGGATGCACTGGCAGCCCGGGGAACTTGCCCGCCAGGTCGGCCGCCGCGGCGCGCAGGAACTCGCCCGAGATATCGAGCGGCACGTAAGCAGCCGGCGCGATCGCGGCGAGCAGCAGCGGGGTCTTGACCGACGAGCCCGAGCCGAACTCCACCACCGCCTTGCCGGGGCCGATCAGCCTGGCGAAGTGGGCGCCGTTGGCCTCCAGGATCTCGGTTTCCGAACGGGTCGGGTAATATTCGGCGACCCGGGTGATCTCCTCGAACAATTGCGAGCCGGCCGCGTCGTAGAGCCAGCGCGCGGGCACCGCCTTCTGGGGTTGCGCCAGGCCGACGAGGACATCGGCGCGGAAGCTGCGATCGACCCCGGCATCATCGCGGTCGACGAGCTGAATCCCGCTGGTCGGGCTCATCTCAGGCGTCCCTGGCGAGGCGCAGGCCGGTAAACTGCCAGCGCTGCTGCGGGTAGAAGAAATTGCGGTAGCTCGCCCGCGAATGCCCGCGCGGCGTCGCGCAGGACGCGCCCTTCAGCACCCATTGCCCGGCCATGAACTTGCCGTTGTACTCGCCCACCGCGCCGGTTGCCGGGCGGAACCGTGGAAAAGGCAGGTAGGCCGAGCGGGTGAACTGCCAGCAATCGCCGAACAGCTCACCGGTTCCGGTCGGAAGCGGCGGCGCGGCCCACAAGTCGGGATGATCGAGCTGATTACCCGCGGCGGCATCGAAGCCGGGCCGGTCCTGGCCGCGGGCGATGGCCTCCCACTCGAACTCGGTCGGCAGGCGGGCGCCTTCCCATGTCCCGGCAGCCCAGGCGGCAAAGGCGTCCGCCTCGTAGAACGAGATGTGCGTCACCGGCCGCTCGGGGTCGCGCATCCGCCAGCCGTGGTGGGTGAACTGCTGCGGGCCGCTTGCGTCATCGCGCCAGTAGAGCGGCGCGGCGATGCCGCACCGGTTCACCCAGGCCCAGCCGTCGGAAAGCCACAGCGCGGCGCTGCGATAGCCGCCCTCGTCGATGAAGGCCTGCCATTCGCGGTTGGTGACCAGCCGGTTCGACAGCGCGAACGGCTCGAGCAGCACGCGATGCGCGGGGCCTTCATTGTCGAACGCGAAGCCATCGGCCTGGTGGCCCACGCGGGCGATCCCGCCGGGATGGTGGAGCCAGGAGCCCTGGTGTGAGTCCCCGTGCCGGCGGGAACCTCGCTCAGGTAGAGCGCCGGGCTGCCCCAGGTCCCCGCCGGCGCGGGGATTCACGAAATTCCCAAGCGAAGCGCCGGGCTGCCTGAGGTCCCGGCCTCCGCCGGGACTCACGCCACAGGCGATGCTCGGCGGCTGCCACATCGCCGGGCCGAGCGGGTTCTGCGCCAGCGCGTGCTTGATATCGGTGAGGAGCAATTCCTGGTGCTGCTGCTCGTGGGCGATGCCCAGTTCAACGAGGTCGGCGAGCGCGGGATCGCCCAGCAGCGGCGCGAGCGCGGCATCGACACGCGTGCGCCAGTCGCGGATCTCGGCCAGAGTCGGGCGCGAGAGCATGCCGCGATCCGACCGGGCGAGGCGCTCTCCTTCGGCTTCGTAATAGGAGTTGAACAGAAACGGCCAGTCCTCGCGATAGAGCCGGTAGCCCGGCACGCGGTCGCGCAGCAGGAAGGTCTCGAAGAACCAGGTCGGATGCGCCAGGTGCCATTTGGCGGGCGAGGCATCGTCCATCGATTGCAGCGTGGCGTCCGCTTCGGACAGGGGCGCGACCAGCGCCTCGCTGAGGGCTCTGGTGGCGGCATAGCGCGTCGCCGGGTCCTGCGCGGAATGCGCCAGCGGGCGGATGCGGGGTTCCGGCACGTCGCTCTCCTCACACCGCTATCCGTCGGGCCCAACATGGCGGTTGGTTCGCGGGTTGGAAACCCCCAGGACCCGGTATGTTCCACCGCCACCTCCGGGACCTTGGGTCAGGTCGGCGAGCGGGAAGCCCTACTCGGCCGCGTCGCGCTGCCGGTCGCCAACCTCCAGGTTGAGCATCTCGGCGAGCAGGAACGCCAGTTCCAGCGATTGCGCGGCGTTGAGGCGCGGGTCGCAATGCGTGTGGTAGCGATCGGCCAGGCCCTCGTCGGTGATCGCCACCGCGCCGCCGGTGCACTCGGTCACGTCCTGCCCGGTCATCTCGATGTGGATGCCGCCGGCATAGGTCCGTTCCGCGCGGTGGACGGCGAAGAACCCGCGCACTTCGGCCAGGATGCGATCGAACGGCCGCGTCTTGTAGCCGCTGCCGGCCTTGACGACATTGCCGTGCATCGGGTCGCACGACCACACCACCGGATGGCCTTCGCGGGCAACCGCGCGGATCAGGCGCGGCAGACCCGCTTCCACCTTGTCATGGCCGAACCGGGCGATCAGCGTGATCCGACCCGGCTCGCGCGCCGGGTTGAGCGTGTCGAGCAGCCCCAGCAGCGCATCGGGCTCCAGGCTCGGCCCGCACTTCATGCCCAGCGGGTTGCCCACGCCGCGCAGGAACTCGACATGCGCGCTGCCGGCAAAGCGGGTGCGATCGCCCACCCACAGGAAGTGGGCGGAGGTGTCGTACCATTCGCCCGTGAGCGAATCCTGGCGCGCCATCGCCTGCTCGTAAGGCAGCAGCAGCGCCTCGTGGCTGGTGTAGAAGCTGGCGGTCTTGAGCTGCGGGGTGTTCTCGGGGTCGATCCCGCAGGCATCCATGAAATCGAGCGCCTCGCCGATCCGGTCGGCCACGTTGCGGAACTTGTCGGCCCAGGGCGAGCGGCTCATGAAATCGAGCGTCCACTGGTGGACCTGGCGCAGGTTCGCATAGCCCCCGCCGGCGAAGGCGCGCAGCAGGTTGAGAGTGGCCGCCGCCTGGCTATAGGCGCGCACCATGCGCTGCGGATCGTTGGCCCTCGCCTCGGGGGTGAACTCGATGGCGTTGACGTTGTCGCCCAGGTAGCTGGGCAGCGTGACCGACCCCTGCGTCTCGGTGGGCGAGCTGCGGGGCTTGGCGAACTGGCCGGCCATGCGCCCCACCTTCACCACCGGCATCTTGCTGGCGAAGGTGAGCACGGCTGCCATCTGCAGCAGCACGCGGAAGGTGTCGCGGATATTGTTGGGGCCGAACTCGGCGAAGCTTTCCGCGCAATCACCGCCCTGCAACAGGAAGGCCTCGCCCGCCGCCACCTGGGCCAGCCGGGCGGTGAGCTGGCGCGCCTCGCCGGCGAACACCAGCGGCGGGAAGCCCGCCAGCGTGGCCTCGGCCCGGGCCAGCGCGGCCTGGTCCTCGTAGCGCGGCAGATGCAGCGCCTGGAAGCGATCCGCGCGCCAGCTTTCCGGGGTCCAATTGTGTGCCACTTGCCTAGCCTGGTGCTCGAATTGTCGGGAAGGCAAAGCCCTTACAGCCCACCGCCGTGCCTGGCAAAGGTTACATCGTCCACGGCGGGCGCCTAACGCACCTATTGCGCCGCGGCGATGACCTCGTCGGCGCGCGATGCCATCACCTGCGGCAGCACGGCGAGCTTGTAGGGCCCCCGACCCTGGAGATAGCGTTGGGCGAGCAGGCGCAACTCATCGGCGGTGGTGTCGACATAATCTCGCCAGAGCCGCGCAGGCTGGGTGGCGACGACCAAATTGAGGTCGAACGCCGCGCCGTCGAGCTGGTTGAGCCAGAAGGTATGCCCGGTCTGCGCGCGGGCGAGGGACTGGCGCACGGGCTCGATCACCCGCGCAAGCTCGTCGGGCGTCGGGCCGGTGGCGGCGAGGTCGGCAGCGATCCGCTCCGCCTCGGCGAAGAAGCCGCCGACGTCCTCGGGCGCTACCTGGACCAGGGCGAGGAGGGTGCCGCCTTGCGCCACATCGCGCGGCCAGTTGGAAGCGACGTAGGGCGAATAGGCGGCGCCGGCGCGCTCGCGCAGGGCATCGAGCAGGCGGTTGGCGAACAGCTGGGCGAGCAGTTCGAGCTTGCGCGCCTCGCTCAGCCCGGCGCTGCCGCCACCCGTCGGCCAGGCGACGACGGCCGCAGCCTGATCGGGGTCGCCGCCATGCGCCAGCACCGCCGGCTCGGCGGTGGCGGCGGGGAACGAGGGTTCGCGCGCCGCTACCGTGGCCGCCGGCGCCGCGCGCGCGGGCAGCGCGCCGAAGGTGCGGTTCAGCGCCGTGATCGTCGCTTCCCGGTCGATATCGCCGAACACGTCCACCTCCACCGGGCCCTGGGCCAGCAGGCGCGACCATACTTCGCGGAATTGCTCGGCAGTGGCGGCCTGCAGGGTTGCCGGATCGGCGGTCGCGAAGCGCGGGTCACGGTCGCGCAGCAGCCAGTCGAGATCGCGATTGATGACCCCGCTGGGATTGCTCGCGAGGCTGTCGTAGGCGATCACCGCGCTGGCCCTGGCGCGCTCGACCGGGGCTGCATCCCAGCGCGGCTGGGCGAGTTTGGCGGCGAACAGATAGAGCTGGTCGGCCACGTCTTCGGCCCGCGTGAGGCCCTCGAAGCCGAAGCTGCCTTCCTGGATGCTGAAATCGAACGACAGCTTGCGGCCCGCGGCCAGGCGATCGAGATCGTCCTGGTCGAGCGGCCCGATGCCCGAATTGACCAGCGCCTGCTGACCGAGCTGCGCATAGACGCCCTCGTCGGGCGCGAAGCCCTGCCAGCCGCTGCCGAAACGCACCCGCACGGTGACGCGGCCGGGCTCGTTGTCGGTCCGCCAGACGAGCGCGCGCACGCCGTTGGCCCAGGTCACCTTCTCCACCTCGCGAAAGCCGAGGCGTTCTCGGGCGATGGGCAGCGCGGGATCGCCGATCTGCGGCAGATCGGAGAAGGCCAGCGCGCCGGCCTCGGCGCGCACCGGGCCGGTGCCGGTGACGGGCGCGAGCATGGCCTGGCGCAGGCCCGCATCGTCGGCCTCCCCGGCCTGGGGAGTGAGGAGCACGGCGCGCACCACGTCGCCCTGGAACAGCATGCGGGTGCGCGCCAGGATGGTCGCCGGGGTGAAGCGGTCGGTCATCCCGCGGAACACCGACAGGAAGGTCTCGGGCGCCGCCACCGCCTCGCGGATGTCGACCGCGCCGACCAGGTCGTCGGCCAGCTTGGAGCCCGCCTGAATCTCCGCCTGGCCGACCATGTCGACAAAGGCGATGTCGAGCTGGGCCACGGCCTGGTCAATCTCGGCCTGGGTCGGCGGCGAGGCCTGCGCATCGGCGATCACCGCCCGCACGTCCGCCAATGCTGCGGACCAGTCATCCGTCAGCGGCGCGAAGGAGACGTAGGTGCCGTCCGACGAACGGCTGACCTTGTCGCGCGAGACGCCGGCGTAAAGATAGTCGCCGCCCGCCCGCGCGCGGCTCTCCAGCCGGCGGTTGATGATCGACAGGGCGACCGAGTCGATCAGCAGGCCGCGATTGTATTCCAGGTTGTCGAGCACCTGCTCGTACGGTCGCAGGATCGCGTAGGTGACTCCGCGCGGCTGGCCGGGCTCGACCAATACGCGGGTCTCGCCCACCGGCAGGCCATCGCCGAGGCTTTCGCCGCCGGCCGGCGCACCTGCCGGCGGCTGGGGGGCGCCGAAATCGGGCTCAGGCGCGCGCTCGCCGGCGACCCGCCAGTCGGCAAAGTACTTCTCGACCAAGCCGGCGAGGACCAGCGGATCGGCATCGCCCACCATCACCACCACGGCGTTCTCGGGCCGATACCAGCGGCGGTGGAAGGCGCGAATGGCTTCGGGGGTGGCGCCCGCCAGCGTCTCGACCGTGCCAATCGGGGAGCGGCTGGCGAGCAATTGCCCGGCGAAGAACAGCTCGCGCGTGGCATCGGCGATCCGCCTGCCGGAGGCGGCCTGGTCGCGCCGTTCGGCCAGCACGATGGGCACGTCCGCCGCCAGGTTGGCGGCGGACAGCGCCGGCTCCTGGATCATGCCCGCGAACAGCCGCACGCTCTCGTCCAGCCGAGCGGGCTGGGCATTGGGCAGGTCGAGCTTGTAGACCGTCTGCGTCGGGCTGGTGGTGGCGTTGGTGTCGTTGCCCAGGCTCGCACCCCAGCGCTGGAAGTGCGGGATGGCCTCGCTGTCGCCGAAATAGCGCGATTGGCGGAAGGTCAGATGCTCGACCAGATGGGCAAAACCGCGCTCCTCCTCGCGCTCGTGCAGCGAGCCGGCGTCGATCGCAACGCGCATCGACACCTGACCGGGCGGCACGCCGTTGCGCCGCACCGCGTAGCGCAGCCCGTTGGGCAGCTCGCCCATCAGCCATTCGCGATCGATCGGAATGTCGGTGCCGCGGTAGATCCACGGATCATCGGGTTTGGCGAAGCTGGGACCGGCCAGGATCGGGGCCGCGACAGCGGGCGGGGGCGCGGCCTGGGTCTGCGCCAGCAGCGGCGCAGAGACGATCACCAGGGCGAGCAAAGCAGCGCGGGCGGCGCGCGACAACACGATCATGCACCCCAGATAGAGGCGCAGGCGATGAAGGACCAGTGAATGCTGGGCAAAATGGCAGTGCGACCGCCGATTCCACGCTGGCGGAGCGGTTTCGGGGGCTGAGCGACCCCTCGCCGGTGCGGCCTTGCCCGCCGCGCGCCGCGTCCCTACATCGAAGCCCATGTACATCGAGACCGAACCCACGCCCAATCCCGCAACGCTCAAGTTCCTGCCCGGACAGGCGGTAATGCCCACCGGCACGCGCGATTTCGCCACCCCGGAGGAGGCCCAAGCCTCGCCGCTGGCGCAGGCGCTGTTCGATACCGGCGAGGTCACCGGCGTGTTCTTCGGCCGCGACTTCGTCTCGGTCACCATCGCCCCGGGGGTCGAGTGGGCTGCGCTCAAACCCCAGCTGGTGGCGATCCTGCTCGACCATTTCGTCAGCCAGGCGCCGTTGTTCGTTACCGGCAGCGCCTCCGGCATCGCCGTGCCGGCCGATGCCGCCGACGAGATCGGCGATGATCCCGGCAGCGAGGAAGTGGTTGCCCAGATCAAGGACCTGATCGAGACGCGGGTGCGGCCGGCGGTCGCGGGCGATGGCGGCGACATCCGCTACCGGGGCTTCCGCGAAGGGGTGGTCTATCTCGCCATGCAGGGCGCGTGCTCGGGCTGTCCCAGCTCGTCGGCCACGCTCAAGCAGGGCATCGAGGGCCTGCTGCGGCATTACGTGCCCGAAGTGCTGGAAGTGCGCGCCGCCTGACCGCGCCAGCCAGGAGGACCGCTCATCATGCCGCAGACACTGCCCGATTCCGCACTTGATCAGCTGTTCCGCGAGGCGCGCAGCTATAATGGCTGGCTCGACCGGGAGGTGAGCGAGGGGCAGATCCGGCAGCTCTACGAGCTCGCCAAGATGGGGCCCACCTCGGCCAACCAGCAGCCCGGGCGCTTCGTCTGGTGCCGCTCGCAAGCCGCCAAGGACCGCCTTGCCGCTCATGCGAGCGAGGGCAACAAGCGCAAGATCCGCACCGCGCCGGTCTGCCTCATCATCGGCTATGACCTGGACTTCCACGAACAGCTGCCCTGGCTGTTCCCGCATACCGACGCCAGGAGCTGGTTCACCGGCAAGGAGGAGGTCCGCCGCGACAATGCCTTGCGCAATTCGGCACTCCAGGGCGCCTACGTGATGCTCGCCGCCCGCGCGCTCGGGCTGGATTGCGGGCCGATGTCGGGGTTCGACCAGCAGGCGGTGACCGCGGATTTCTTCGCCGACCAGCCGCGCTGGCGCGCCGACTGGCTGTGCGCCATCGGCTATGGCGACCGCTCCAGCATCTTCGAGCGCTCGCCGCGGCCCGAGTTCGAGACCTTCAACCAGCTGCGCTGACCGGGCCCGAGCATGCGCACCCTGGCCATCGAATGTGCGACCACTGCCTGCTCGGTAGCCCTGCTCGAGGGGGAGACGCTGCTCGCCGGCGCCTGGGAGGAGATCGGGCGCGGACACGCCGAGCGGCTGGTGCCGCTCATCGCCATGCTGCCCGACCGGGGCCGGTCCGATCGGATCTGCGTGTCGCTCGGCCCGGGCAGCTTCACCGGGGTGCGGATCGGCCTGGCCGCGGCGCGCGCGCTGGGCCTGGCCTGGGGCGCGCAGGTGCTCGGCTACCCGACGCTGGCGCTGCTCGCGGCGATGGCGCGGACGGGCGGCCAGGTGCCGGTGAGCGTGGCGATGCTGGCCGGCCATGGCGAGTGGTTCGTCCAGGATTTCGCCACCGATTGCCAGCCGGAAGGCGGGCTCGTCTCGCTCCCGCCTGGCGCTGCCGCCCGCCGGGCGCGCCATCCGCATGTCGTCGGGACGGCGGCCGAGGCGCTGGTGGGCCTGCGCGGCACCGGCACTGCCCAGTTCCTGCTGCCCGATGCCCGCCGCCTGCCCGAGCTGCCGCCCGTGCAGCTGACGACCTCGCTTGCGCTCGTCTACGGTCGGCCGCCCGACGCGACGGCGCTGATGAGCCGCGACCGGGCAGCCGCGGGCGGTGCCGTGTGGGGATGAGCGCTGAACTCGATCACATCATGGCGGTGATGGAGGTCGCCTTCGATCCGGCCTACGGTGAGGCTTGGACCAGGCGCCAGGTCGCCGACGCGCTGGCCACGGCCAACACTTATTGCCTGCTCGCCGGTCCGGCCGGCGAGCCGTTTGCCGGAGCCGGCAGCGCCGCCGGCTTTGCCCTGTCGCGCGGTGCGGCGGACGAGGAGGAACTCCTGCTGATCGCCGTGCGGCCCGGCTGGCGCGGTCGCGGGATCGGGGCCGCGCTGCTCGGCCGGTTCATCGAGGAAGCCGGGCGACGGGGCGCGCACCGGCTGTTTCTGGAAATGCGCGAGGGAAACGTGGCGGAGGGTCTGTATCGTGGCCGCGGCTTTCGCGAAGTGGGCCGAAGGCGCAATTATTATTGTTCCGGGGGCAATGCTCAGTTCGATGCTCTGACATTCTCCCGCATCTGTGATTAGGAGAACATCCCAATAGCTCTTGGATGACCGATTTTTTAACCTTCCCTCTTGTAATCCTGATAACGCTACGGCACTTCTGGCGTGTTCGCTCGTTTAACGTTTGAGTGAAGAACACAAGGTCGCAAGAAAAAGAGGAACCAAATGGAACAGATTGAAGGCGGCATGGGCGAGATGCTGATCACACTGACGTCAGATATCGTCACCGCGCATGTCTCGAACAACAATGTCGAAGTGCAGGATCTGCCCACCCTGATCGAGAACGTCTATCAGGCGCTTTCCGGCCTCGGGGCGGAGAAGGAAGTGGAAGTCCCGCGCGAGCCGGCAGTATCGATCCGCTCGTCGATCAAGGCCGATCACATCGTCTGTCTCGAAGACGGCAAGAAAATGAAGATGCTCAAGCGTCACCTGATGACCGATCACAACATGACGCCGGCCGAGTATCGCGAACGCTGGAACCTGCCGAGCGACTACCCGATGGTTGCCCCGGACTATGCCGAAAAGCGCCGCATGCTCGCCAAGGAAATCGGCCTCGGACGCAAACCCGGCCAGCGGCGTGGGCGCAAGAAAGCCGCCGCGCCTGCCGCGGCCTGAGGCCCCGCGCGAGACTGCTCCTGCCGGCATCGCCCCGGCGCCATTACGGTTGAAAATGCGCCCTGCCGGTCTATGATCGGTGAGGCGCTGGCGTCCGCCGTGGAGGTCGCGCGCAGAGAGCCGTCTTGCACCAGACCATCGATCTCGAGGCGCTCTGCGCCGAACGTGGGTTGCGCATCACCGAGCAACGGCGGGTCATTGCCCGCGTGCTCTCGGAAAGCGACGATCATCCCGATGTGGAGGCGCTGCACGGCCGCGCCTCGGCCATCGATCCAAAGATTTCGATCGCGACGGTGTACCGCACGGTGCGCCTGTTCGAGGAAGCCGGCATCCTCGACCGTCACGATTTCGGCGACGGGCGCTCGCGCTATGAGGCCGCGCCCGAGGCGCACCACGACCATCTGATCGATGTCGAGACGGGCAAGGTGGTCGAATTCGTCGACGCCGAACTCGAGGCGCTGCAGCGGCAGATCGCCGAGAAGCTGGGCTATCGCCTGGTCGACCATCGGATGGAACTGTTCGGCGTGCGCCTCGATCGCGACGGCTGAGACCCTGCCTGCCCTGGCGCACCCGGCTTGGCCGCAGCTGGGCTGGCGCTGGGCGGTGGTGGCCGTGCGGCTCGGCGCCATCCTGGCCTGGTTCCTCCTGCTCATTCCGGCGCACCTGCTGCTCAGCCGGGCCCGCCGGCGCTCCCTGCTGCCGCCGTTGTTCCTGGCCGTCGTCGGCCGCCTGGCCGGGCTGCGGGTGCGCACCCGGGGGCATCCCGCCTCTGGCCGGCTGCTCCTCCTCGCCAATCACGTCAGCTGGCTCGATATCCTGGCGCTGGCCGGCGAGACGCGCGCCGCCTTCGTCGCCAAGGGCTCGCTGGCGGACAACCCGGCGCTGCATTGGCTGTGCGCGCAGAACGACACCGTGTTCATCGCGCGCGAGCAACGCGTCACGGTGGCCGCGCAGGTGGGCCAGCTCACCGCGGCGCTCGCCCGGCGGCGGCTGGTCGTCTTTCCTGAAGGCACCACGGGCGATGGCCGGAGCCTGCACCCGTTCAAGAGCGCGCTTCTCTCGGCGGTCGAGCGCGCCGATTCTGCAGGTGGCGAGCTTCAGGTCCAGCCGGTTGCGCTGGACTATGCGAATGCGCCGCAGATCGCCTGGGTCGGCGACGAGCCCGGGCTGCACAACGTGCTGCGGGTGCTCGCCCGCCTGGCGCCAGTGCGGCTGACGATCCGCTTCTGCGACCCCTTGCACGGGGCGCAGCTCGCCGACCGCAAGACCATGGCCGGCGCCGCCCAGGAGGCCATCAGGCACGCCTTGCGGCTTTGACTCGGCCCGCCCATGCCCTATGCGCCCTCTCCCATGCCTCCAACCGGCTCCCCCCAGACCTTCCGCGTCCGCAATTTCGGCTGCCAGATGAACGTCTACGACGGCGAGCGCATGGCCGAGCTGCTGGTGGCAACCGGCCTCGCTCCCGCGGGCGAGGGCGAAGATGCCGAACTGGTCGTCCTCAATACCTGCCATATCCGCGAGAAGGCGGCGGAAAAGGTCTATTCCGAGATCGGCCGGCTGCGCCGCTTGGACGGCTCGCGGCCGTTGATCGCGGTGGCCGGCTGCGTCGCCCAGGCCGAGGGTGAGGAGATCTTCGCCCGCGCCCCGATGGTGGGCGTGGTGGTCGGCCCGCAGGCCTATCACCGCCTGCCCGCACTGATCGAGCGCGCCAGTCTGGGCGAGCGGGCGAGCGATACCGACATGCCGGCCGACGCCAAGTTCGCCGCCCTCCCCCGCCGCCGCCGCACGGGGCCGAGCGCCTTCCTCACCGTGCAGGAAGGGTGCGACAAGTTCTGCACCTATTGCGTGGTGCCTTATACGCGCGGTGCGGAAATCTCCCGTCCTTACAACGATTTGCTGCACGAAGCCGAACAGCTGGTGGAAGCCGGCGCGCGCGAGATCACCCTGCTGGGCCAGAACGTCAACGCCTGGACCGGCGAGGATGCGCGCGGCCATGCGGTGCGCTTCGACGGCCTCATCCGCGCGCTGGCCGCGTTGCCCCGCCTGGCCCGCATCCGCTACACCACCAGCCATCCCGGCGACGTCACCGACGGCCTGATCGCCGCGCATGGCGAAGTGGCCAAGCTGATGCCCTATCTGCACCTGCCCGTGCAGAGCGGCTCGGACCGGGTGCTCAAGGCGATGAACCGCAGCCACACCGCCGCGCAATACCTGCGCCTGCTCGACCGCTTCCGCGCCGCCCGGCCGGACCTCGCGCTGTCGGGCGATTTCATCGTCGGCTTCCCCGGCGAGACCGAGGCCGAGTTCGCCCAGACGCTCGCGCTGGTCGATGCGGTCGGCTACGCGCAGGCCTACAGCTTCAAATATTCGCCGCGCCCCGGCACGCCCGCGGCCGCCATGGCCGGCCAGGTGCCGATCGAAGCGATGGACGAGCGGCTGCAGCGGCTGCAGGCGGCGCTCGGCCGGCATCAGCTCGCGTTCAACGCAGCGAGCGTGGGAGCAAGCTGCGAGGTGCTCGTGGAGCGGCGCGGCAAGCGGCCGGGCCAGTGGCTGGGCAAGTCCCCCTGGCTGCAATCGGTGGTGTTCGAACGCCCGGACACCGCCATCGGCGATCTGGTGCAGGTCGCACTGGTCGCGGCGGGTCCCAGGTCCATGCAGGGTCTGGTGCGCGCGAGCAAGACCCTTGGCGCCTAGCCCGGCCCGCTTCCCGCGGCGGGAAGATTAAGGCGGCCCGCGGCGGGAGATTAAGTCGGTCGCATGACTTTCCACCGCCTTGGGCCAAGCCTTGGCTTGCGCCCGGCAATGCCCGCCCTATTCTCGGCCCCGGCAAGCCCGTCCGCGAAAGGAGCGCATGGCCCGCAAGGCAGACAACGCACGCCGGGGAGCCCGCGATGGTCGGGGTTTTGCGGCAGTGGTCGCCCAATCCGAAGACGCGGCGCAGCGTTGGGCTCCGGACCTGCCCGACAGCCGCCGCGGTTCGGCCCGCCGGGCACGGGCGGAACTGGTGTTCGAGGAGCAGGCGGTGCTGGGCGCCCTGTTCGGCGAATTCGACGCCAACCTCGTACAGCTGGAGAACCGCCTGGGCGTTTACATCGGCGCGCGCGGCAACCGGGTGGCGATCGAAGGCGCGCCCGACGGGGTCGCCCGGGCCCGCGACGTGCTCAGCCAGATGCACGCGCGCCTGCTCGCCGGCCAGGAGATGGATACCGGCGCGGTCGAGGCGCTGATCGCCATGTCGAACGAGCCCACGCTGGAAGGCATCATCACCGGCGACGAGCACGCGCCGCCGATCACCATCCGCACGCGGCGCAAGACCATCGTGCCGCGCAGCGCCATGCAGGCCGAATACATGCGCCAGCTCGCCAGCCGCGACATGATCTTCGCGCTCGGCCCGGCGGGCACCGGCAAGACCTACGTGGCGGTGGCGCAGGCGGTTTCGCAGCTCATCACCGGCAGCGTCCAGCGCCTCATCCTCAGCCGCCCGGCGGTGGAGGCGGGCGAGCGGTTGGGCTTCCTGCCCGGCGACATGAAGGAGAAGGTCGACCCCTATCTGCGGCCGCTGTACGATGCGCTCTACGATTGCATGCCGCCCGAGCAGGTCGACCGCCGGCTGGCCTCGGGCGAGATCGAGATCGCCCCCATCGCCTTCATGCGCGGCCGCACCCTGGCCGACGCCTTCGTCATCCTCGACGAAGCGCAGAACACCACCCGCGAGCAGATGAAGATGTTCCTCACCCGGTTCGGCCAGAACAGCCGGATGGTGGTGTGCGGCGACCCCCGGCAGGTCGACATCCCCGGCGGCGAGCGGCTGAGCGGGCTGCACGACGCGGTCGCCCGGCTGGAGGGGATCGAGGGCATCGGCATCACCCGCTTCGGCATCGCCGACGTGGTCCGCCACCCGATCGTGGGGCGGATCGTGGAGGCCTACGAGGGGCCGGACGGCTGACTCGCGGTGCGGCTGGCGTACCCCCTTACGCCGCTCGTCCCGAGCCTGTCGAAAGATCACTTTTCTTCCGATCGGCGCGCGAAAGGAACAACGGTGCTTGGGCAGGCTGGGCACGGGCGGGGCGGGTCGAGCTTGGATTGCTGACCAGGTTGGAGCCCGGCGCGTTGCGCTGGTGAGCGAGCGGCGAGGGTGGACGAGTGGAGCTGGAGGTCGATCACGAGGGCTGGCCCCCGAGCGCCTGGCCCAACCTGGCGGCCCGCGCCGCCGCCGCCACCGCGCAAATCGTCCCCGAACTCGCCAACCCGCGCCTGTCCGCCAGCCTCCTGTTCACCACCGACGCCGAAATTAACGCGCTGAACCGCCAGTGGCGCGGGCGCGACCAGGCGACCAATGTGCTCTCCTTCCCCATGCTCGGGCGCGACGAGCTGCTGGCGCTCGCCCCTGATGGCCCGCCCGAACTGCTGGGCGATGTCGCCCTCGCCTTCGAGACCTGCGCCCGCGAGGCGGCGGACCAGGGCATCCCGCTGGAGCATCACGCCGCCCACCTGATCGTCCACGGCCTGCTCCATCTCGCCGGCCACGATCACGAGCTTTCACCCGGCGACGCGGAGGCGATGGAGGCGCTGGAGGTGAAGGCGCTTGCGCTGATGGGCATTGCGGACCCATATGCGGGCGAACAGGAGGGCACGGCCGGCGGCCGTTCCTGAGGCCACAGGCACAAGGACAGCGGCGGGGCGATGCCCGACCCAGGCAAGAGCGGCGAGTCCCCGCATGCAGACGCGGACAGTAAACGGGGATTGTGGAACGCCATCCGCCGGCTGTTCGAGGAGGGCGACACCTCGCTGCGCGAGCGGTTGGAAGAGGCGATCGACGAGCACGAGGAGGGCGACGACCAGGAGGCGCAATCGGGCGCCAATGGCGATCTGTCGTCGACCGAGCGCACCATGGTGCGCAACCTGCTCCATTTCAGCGACCACAGCGCCGACGATGTCGCGATTCCCCGCGGCGAGATCATCGCCGTCTCGGCCGATGCCGCCTGGGACGAGCTGGTGGCGCTGTTCGCCGAGCATGGCATCAGCCGGGTGCCGGTCTACCGCGACACGCTCGATGCCATCATCGGCATGATGCACATCAAGGACGTGTTCGCCCGGCTCGCCGGCGCCGATCCGCCGCCGGACGACTGGACCGAGCTGATGCGCGAGCCGCTCTACGTGCCCCAGGCGCGCAGCGCCCTCGACGTGCTGGCCGACATGCGCGCGCGCCGTATTCACCTGGCCATCGTGGTCGATGAATTTTCCGGCACCGACGGCATCATCACCTTCGAGGACCTGGTCGAGGAGATCATCGGCGAGATCGAGGACGAGCACGACGAGGACCCTGTGGATCTCGTCGTCCTGCTCGGCGAGGGCGTCTGGGAGGCAGACGCACGGGCCGAACTCGACGACGTGGCCGAGATCGTCGGCGATCCGCGCATCGCCGAGGTGGAGGAGGCGGTCGGCACGTTGGGGGGCCTGGCCTTCGTGCTCGCCGGCCAGGTGCCGCAGCCCGGCGCGCAGCTCACCCATCCGAGCGGCTGGCGGATCGAGGTGATCGCCGGCGATGAGACCCACGTCACCAGCCTGCGCCTGCATCGCCCCCTTCTCCAGGAAGACGAGGCGATCACCGAACCGGGCTGACCCGCCGAGCAGGCCTCGGCGTCTCGCGCCGGCTTGCTCGATCCCGAGGCGCTTGCGGCGCGGGATGCAGGCACCATTTCGGGCTCTGTGGCATCTTTGGTGCGCTGCGACAATTTGTTGCTCGACCATAGTTGCAGGAACCGCAATACCCCGTCGGTATGCGCCGTCTCCCCCCTCTCCGCGCCCTGGAAGCTTTCGTGCGCGTCGTGCGCCTGGGCTCGGCGCGGGCGGCGGCCGCCGAACTCGGGCTGAGCCCCTCGGCGCTGTCGCGGCGGGTCAGCAATCTGGAGGATTTCACCGGCAAGAAGCTGTTCTCCCGCTCGGGCCAGGCCATGCGGCTGACGGACGAGGGACGCAGCTTCTACGACGCTGTGGCGCCGCACCTCGAATCGCTCGCGATCGCGGTGGAGGCGCAGTCGGAGAACCTGCAGCTGCTGCGGCTGCGGCTGGGGGTGCTGCCGCTGTTCGGGACCCAGCGGCTGTTCCCCAAGCTGCCCGACCTGCGCGCCCGCCATCCGCGGTTGCATATCGACATCGACACCGGCCCCCACCTCATCGACCGGGTGGGCGACACGCTCGATGCCGCGCTGCTGCTGATGACCCAGCCGGCGGTGGGCTTCCACGGCGTGCAGCTCGACCAGAACACGGTCCACGCCATCTGCAGCCGGCGCCTCGCCGACGAGCTCGGACCCAACCCGGGGATCGAGGCGCTGGCCCGGCAGACCTTCCTCATCCACACCGACATGCCCTTGAGCTTCGATGCCTGGAAGGCGGCGCTGGGCTACCAGGCGCTGCAGCCCAACGCCATCGACCACTACGATTCCGGCCAGCTGATCCTCGAGGCCGCCGCGCAGGACCTGGGCATCGCCATGATGCACGACGACCACCTCAAGCGGAACAACGACCCGCGCCTCGCCAAGCTGTTCGACATCGAGGTGCAGAGCCCCTATTCCTACTGGTTCGTCTGCCGCCCGGTCGACCTGGAGAGCCGCCCGGTACGCATCTTCCACGACTGGCTGCTCGAAGCGCAATTGTAGGTGGCCGAGCGGAACAGGCCCGCCCACCCCACCCCTTCCGCTATTCCACCATAGCCCTGACGATCTTGCCCGGCGCGCGCGGGGGCTCGCCCGTGGGGAGGGCATCGACGTGCTCCATGCCGCTCTCCACCTCGCCCCAGACGGTGTACTGCTTGTCGAGGAAGCGGGCGTCATCGAGGCAGATGAAGAACTGGCTGTTGGCGCTGTCGGGCGCGTTGGTGCGGGCCATCGAGCAGACGCCGCGCACGTGCGGCTCGGCGTTGAACTCGGCCTTGAGGTCGGCCCGGTCGCTGCCGCTCATGCCGGTGCCCGTCGGGTCGCCGCCCTGAGCCATGAAGCCGGGGATCACCCGATGAAATACCACGCCGTCGTAGAAGCCCTCGCCCGCCAGCTCGGCAATGCGCGCAACGTGGCCGGGCGCTAGGTCGGGGCGCAGCTTGATCACCACTTCGCGCTCGGCGCCATCGCCGGTGTCGAGGGTGAAGGTGAGTTTTTCGGCCATCGGATCGCGTCCTTTCTCGGTTGCGCGCCCCACATAGGGATGTGCGCCCGGAAGTCACGCGCCACGGGACAGTAAGTGCGGCGCTGGACCCCGCCCGGCGTGCCTTGCTTTTGGGCCGGGCCGCAATAGAGCCCCGGGCATGGCCGAAACCGATCTGCGCGCCCGCGACAGCGACGCCCAAGCCGGCGCAGAGGGCGGCGGCGAGTTCGACGAGGAGAACCGGCTGAAGCCCGGCTTCGTCGCCAGCGTCCGCACGGCGCTCGAGGACGGCGACGAGGCGCGCACCTACGACCTGGTCGAGCCGCTCCACCCGGCCGACATCGCCGACCTGCTCGAGCTGCTCGAGCCCGACAAGCGGCGCGCGCTGGCCGCGGCGATCACCGACCTGATGACCGGCGAGGTGATCGCCGAACTGAACGATTACGTCCGCGACTCCATGATCGAGGCGCTGCCCGCCGCGATGGTGGCCGAGATCGCCGACCAGCTCGACACCGACGACGCGGTGCAGCTGATCGAGGATCTGGAGCCCGCCGACCAGCGCGCCATCCTCGACGAGATGGAGCCCGGAAGCCGCCTGGCGGTAGAGGCCGCGCTGTCCTACCCCGAGGAGACCGCCGGCCGCCTGATGCAGCGCGAGCTGGTCGCGGTCCCCGAGACGATGAATGTGGGCGACCTCATCGACTACCTGCGCGACAACGACGCGCTGACCACCGAGTTCTGGGAGGTGTTCGTGGTGGATGCGCGCCATCATCCGGTGGGCACCTGCCACCTCTCGTGGATCCTGCGCTGCCCGCGGCACATCGCGCTCGCCGACGTGATGCTGCGCGACCAGACGCTGATCCCGGTCGACATGGACCAGGAGGAGGTGGCGCTCCGGTTCCAGAAATACGCGCTGATCTCGGCCGCGGTGGTGGACAGGAGCGGCCGGCTGGTGGGCCAGCTCACGGTGGACGACATCGTCCACATCATCCAGCAGGAGGCCGGCGAGGACGCGCTGCTGATGAGCGGCGCGGGCGAAGGCGACATCAACGAGCCCATCCGCGATGCCTATTTCGCCCGGGTGCGCTGGCTGGTGGCCAACCTCGGCACCGCGCTCATCGCCAGCTTCATCATCGCCTTCTTCGACAGCGCCATCGCCCAGCTGACCGCGCTGGCAGTGCTGATGCCGATCGTGCCCTCGCTGGGCGGCAATGCCGGCACCCAGACCATGGCGGTGACGGTGCGCGCCATCGCGATGAACCAGCTCACCCGTTCCAACACCCGGCGGATGCTGTGGCGCGAGTTCAAGGTCGCCTTCCTCAACGGCGCCACCGTGGCGAGCGTGATCGGGGTGGGCGTGGCGGCGGTGTTCGGGCCGGCGATGGGCGGGGTGATCGCCGGGGCGATGATCATCAACATCGTGACCGCGGGGCTGGCGGGCGTGATGGTGCCGGTGCTGTTCGAGCGCATGGGCACCGACCCGGCGGTCGCCTCGAGCGTGTTCGTGACGATGATCACCGATTCGATGGGCTTCTTCGCCTTCCTCGGCCTGGCGGTGGCGTTCGGGCTCACCGGGTGAGGCGAAGGTGACGAAGGTGACAGGGTGCAACCTTTGGTTTTCCCGCTTTTCCCTTTCTGTTTCAGTGACTTGATGGGCGTTTTCGAAGGTTACACTCCGGCGTCTGTAAAATTCGGGGGCACGCGGCGCCACGGCAGGCAGCGCGCCGCATCCTGCCCCCGGCGCGGCCTGTAGGACAGGGCCTTGCGCCCTCGAAAACGCGGGGCGGCATACCCAGATCGGCGCGATGCCGCTCCACCTGACCAAGATCGCCTTCGGCGCGAAGACCTACGCCGATATCGAGCGCTGGTTCGAGGGCCGCCCGAACGTGCCGGTCAACACCCGCTACCGCCCCACGCGGCACGCCGAGTGCATCGGCGGCTCGCTGTACTGGGTCCACGAGCACGCGCTGGTCGCCCGCTCGCCGATCATCGGCTTCCGCGAGCAGGAGGGCGGGCGCTGGTGGATCGACCTGGAGCCGCGGCTGATCCGGGTGCAGCCGGTGGCCCGCCGGGCGCACCAGGGCTGGCGCTACCTCACCGACGCCGCCGCCCCGCGCGACCTGGCCGAGGGCGAGGCCGCGGGCGACGCGATGCCGGGCAAGCTGCTGCGCAAGCTGAGCCACATGGGGCTGGTGTGAGGGACCGGGCTGCGAGGCGCCGATTGCACGATGCCATCGTTGGAACAGCCGAGCGGGTCGGCCAGGCCGAACACCGGCGCACCGGCGACGAAAATGTCGGCCAGCGGATCGACGCTGATCGACGGCTCGCCGCCGACCACCTGCCGCCCCTTCAGCCGCGCTCCAGCCACCATTCCAGCATCAGGTGCGCGATGGCTCGGGCGGGCGGGGGCGTGAAGGTGGTGCTCTCCTGGCCGCGTCCGAGCGCCTCGGCCACCTGGCTCCGCGTGAACCAGCGCGCGTCCTCGATCTCGGTATGGTCGATCACCAGCGCGCGCGAATCGGCCAGCGCGTGGCAGCCGAGCATGAGCTGCGAGGGGAAGGGCCAGGGCTGGCTGGCGATGTAGCCGACCTGGCGGACCGCGACGCCGGCCTCCTCGAGCACCTCGCGCGCGACCGCCTCCTCGATGCTCTCGCCCGGCTCGACGAAGCCGGCCAGGGCCGAATAGCTGCGCGGGGGAAAGCGCGCCTGACGGCCGAGCAGCAGCTCGCCGGTGCCCGCGTGTTCCACCAGCATGATCGCGACCGGATCGACCCGGGGGAAATGCTGCGCCGCGCAGGCCGGGCAATCGCGCTGCCAGCCGCCTTTCGCCAGGCGCGTGGGGCTGCCGCAGCGGGCGCAGAAGCGGTGGCGCGCGTGCCAGTCGACCAGGCTGCGGGCGGTGCCGTAGAGGGCGAGCTCGTCCAGCGGCAGGCGGGCGATGTCGGTCCATATGCTGCGGGGGGCATAGGCCGGGCCGCTGTCACCCACCGCGGGCACGGCGGCGAACAGCGGGCGCTCGGCCAGCAGGCCCAGGAACACCGTCTCGCGGGGGTCGGACGGATCGAGCGGCGCGAAGGTCAGCCGGCCGCCGGGGCCGAGCTCGGGGGCGAGACCGTCGAGCACCAGCAGCCGGCCCTCGCCGCCGGCGCGCCGGGCGGCGAGCGCGGCGTCATCGCCGCGGATGTGGTCGGCGCGATCGAGCGGATAGCCGGCGAAGGCGGGCAGGCCCGGTGGTTTGGGCGCCATCAGCCCGGCGCGACCAGCAGCGCCGCGGCATCGCTGGCGACCGCGGCGGGAAAGCGCTCCTGCACAACCTGGGGGGTGAAGGAGACCAGCTGGGTCATCAGCGTCTGGCGCAGGCCGTGCCGCAAGTTGACGAGGCCTACGGTGCTCGCCGCGCCGAACCAGCCGAACAGCCCCTCGGCCGCGCCCCGGCCGACCAGCCCGCCAGCGCCGAACCCGAACGAGCGGCCACCGGTATCGGGAAAGCCGCCGCCGGGAGCGAGCGTGGCGGGCTGCAGGTCGCTGACGGCGAGGCGGACGGCGGCCTCGCGCATCACCCGGCGACCCTCGATGGCGCCGTAGCCGGCCAGCATCTGCAGGAAACGGTCGTAATCGCGCGCCGAGGACACGAGCCCGGCGCCGCCGAAAGCGAACGGCGGCGGGTCGAGGTAGACCGAACTGGCGCCAGGATCAATCGGCAGCGGCATGCCGGCAAGGTCGAAATAGCTGGTGACGAGGCGCGCCCGCTCGCCGGCGGGGACGGTGAACCAGGTGCTCGTCATGCCGCACGGATCGAACATGCGCTGCTGCAGGAAGGTCTCGAACGGCTGGCCGGAAGCGACCTCGATCACCCGGCCGAGCAGGTCCAGGCTCAGCGAATAGCCCCACCTGGTGCCCGGCTGGCGGACCAGCGGCAGGCGCGCCAGCCGGTCGGCGAAATCCGCCAGGCTGCGCGCGCGCGGGCCGCTGAAGCCGGGGACCACCTGCAGCCGGCTGACCATCGCCGGGATCAGCCCGTGGCGCACGTAAGCCTCGGCGATCGGCCCCTGCTGGATGAAGGTGTAGCCCAGCCCCGCGGTGTGGGTGAGCAGGTGGCGGATGGTGATCGGCGCCGCCGCCGGCTCGAGATTGTCGGGAGTGATCGGGCCGTCATAGACCTTCTGCACCTGCATCCGGGCAAAAGCGGGCAGGATCTCGGCGACGGGCTGGTCGAGCGCCAGCACGCCTTCGTCGACCAGCATCATCGCCGCCATGCCGGTGACGGGCTTGGTCATGGAATAGATGCGGTAGAGCGTATCGGGCCCCACGCCGGCGGCGCTGTCGAACGCCAGCGTGCCGCGGGCGAGGAATTGCGGCGCCTCCTGCCCCCAGCCCAGCGCGGCGACCATGTTGGCGACCCGCTCGGAGCCGACATATTCGTCGATCAGCGCGGCGACGGCGGGCCATTGCTCGCGTTCCGGCGCGCGGGCGAGACCGGACCGGGCGGTGGCGGCGGCGCCGAGCCCCGCGGCGGCGGCTTGCAGCACGGCGCGGCGGGAGAGGGTGGGAGCGGGGGTGGGATGGGCCATGGCGCGCTATCTCCTCCAGGCGAGCTTACGCCAAACTCAAGCGCCGCGGCGCAGATCGGGCCGCGCGGCAAGTCGGCCCGAGGGCGCGATTGTCCGGCTTGCCACGCCGTGGTGTTTTACCTAGATAAGACACGATGTTCAACATTCTCTCCATCCTCACCGGGATCCTGGCGCTGGCGTTGGCGATCCCCGCGACCATCCCCTTCCTGGGCTGGGGCAATTGGTTCGTCCTGCCGGTGGCGCTGGTGGGCGCGGGCCTGGGGGCCCTGTCCACCTCCAACAGCGGGCGCAATTTCTGCCTCGTCGTGTTCGTCCTGGCGCTGCTGCGACTGATGCTGGGCGGCGGGATCATCTAGCGCGGCGAGCGCCAGGGCGGCGGCCTTGGCGTAGAGCGCGGGCAGGCCGGCCCGGGGTAGGTCGATGATGGGAATCCATTGGCCCGCGGTCTGGGGCGGTACTTCGCCGCGAGGCGCCCGCAGCTCGAGTTCGAGTGTGAAGTGGGTGAAGGCGTGGCGCACCGCGCCGAGGAGCGGCCAGTGGCCGGCGAACGGCGGCTCGCCCGAACCATCGCCAGCGGCCGACCAGCCGTCGTCGGGCAGCGCGCGCATCCCGCCCAGCATGCCGCGGCCGGGCCGGGTGGTGGTCAGCACGCGGCGCTCGCGCATGATCCACCAGGCGGTGCCGCGGCGGTGCGGCCTGGCGCGCTTTTCCGGGCGAGCGGGCAGTTCCGCCTGGCGGCCCTGCGCCCGCGCGCGACACGATCCGGCGAGCGGGCACAGCCGGCAGCGCGGGTTGCGCGGTGTGCAGACGGTGGCGCCAAGGTCCATCATGGCTTGGGCGAAATCGCCCGCGCGGACGGCGGGCGTGACCAGCTCGGCGGCCGCGCGGATAAGCTTGCGGGCACCCGGCAGCGGCGTGTCGATGGCGAACAGGCGGGCGACCACCCGCGCGACATTGGCGTCCACCACCACCGCGCGATGACCGAAGGCGATCGCCGCCACCGCCGCGGCGGTATAGGCGCCCAGCCCCGGCAGCGCGCGCAGTTCGGCCTCGGTCCGGGGAAAGCCGCCGCGCTGGGCCACCGCCCGGGCGCAGGCGACCAGATTGCGCGCGCGCGAATAATAGCCCAGCCCCGCCCACTGCGCCATCACCGCCTCCTCCGGTGCGGCGGCGAGCGCCTCGAGATCGGGCCACCGCGCGAGAAAGCCGGCGAAGAACGGAGCCACCGCCGCGGTGGTGGTCTGCTGCAGCATCACTTCGGACAGCCACACGCGATACGGATCGGGGCGCGCGGTGCTGCCGGGCGGCAGCCGCCAGGGCAGCGCGCGCGCATGGCCATCGTACCAGGCCAGCAATGCGGGGGCGACCCTATCCTCCATCGCCCGTCTATGGCATGAGCTAGCCCGAGATGAAACGCGACGACGAGGATGAGGATGAAGGCGGGCTAGTCGCCGCACCGACCGAGCCGCACCCCACCGCGCAGATCCGGCAATTGCCCCCTCGCCCGGTCAAGGCCAAGGCCGACGCGAAACCCCGGCCCTACCAACGCCCCCGCGGCGGCCCGGCGCGCCAGGTGGCCGACCTGGTGCCGCAGATCGGCCGCACGGCGTTCCGCAAGTTCGGCTTCGTCCAGAGCTCGGTGGTGACCCGCTGGCCCGAGATCGTGGGCGAGCGGCACGCCCGGGTGTGCGCGCCCGAGCTGATCCGCTTCCCCTTCGGCGAGAAGAGCGGCGGGACGCTGCACCTGGTCGTGCTGCCGGCCCACGCCCCGCTGATCCAGCACGTGATCCCCGAGATCATCACCCGGGTGAACCGCTTCTTCGGTTATGCCGCGGTCGCCAAGGTGCGGCTGCGGCAAGGGTCCGTTCAGCCGCCGCATGGCGAGGGCGCGGGGCTGGAACCGGGCCACGGTCCGGGGCGCGCGCCGCCCTCGCTCCGGCCCATTCCGCTCGAGCTGGGGGAAAGCCTGCGCGACATCGGCGACCCGGAACTGCGCGCGGTGCTCGAATCGCTCGCCCGCAGCCTGGGCCGCAGCGAGGAACAGGAGGAGGACCGGTCGCGATGAACCAGCCCGATGGCAGCCGCCGGGCCATGATGGTGGCCGCCGCCCTGCTGGCCGTCGCCTCGCCTGCCGTGGCGCAGAACTGGAACACCACCTTCGCCGCCACCGGGGTGGGGCACCGAGTGGGCAATCCCGAAGCCGCCACGACGCTGCTGACGTTCGTGAGCTACACCTGTCCGCATTGCGCCGAGTTCGAGCAGCAATCCGATGCGGCGCTGCGGGTGGGCTACATCCACCCCGGCAAGGTCCTGGTGGAGGTGCGCCACCTGATCCGCAACCCCATTGACCTGGCCGCCGCGCTGGCCACCGAATGTGGGCCGTCGCCGCGGTTCTTCGCCCGCCACCGCGCGATGATGGGCGCACACGAGCGGTGGATGGCCAAGGCGCGCGCGGCCACGCCGGCGCAGCAGCAGCGCTGGTCGACCGGCGCGATGGACGGACGGATGCGGGCGATCGCGTCCGATCTCGATTTTTACGAGCTGATGGAGCCGTTCGGCCTTTCGATCGCCCAGCTTGACCGCTGCCTGACCGACGAGGCGCGCGCGCGCGCGATCGCCGCCACCTCGCAGGAAGAGGGCGCACGCTTCGGGGTCACGGGCACACCCAGTTTCGCGGTCGACGGCGCGCTGCTCGAGGGCGTGCACACCTGGCCCGCACTGCAGCGGGTGCTCGACGCGCGCCCGTAGGCTGGCACCGCCGGCAATCCTGTGCAAAACGCCCCTTGCATGGGGCGCCCGGTTGGACCGGGCGCCCCGCATCGGCTAGATTCACAAATAGGATGATCATGATGCGCGCTTTATGCCACCTCGCCCTGGCTTCGACCCTCGCGCTGGCGCTCGTCGCCTGCGGAGAGGCGGAAGGGGATGCCGGCGTGGCCGCGGCCGAGCCGGTGGCGCCCGTCGCCGCCCCGGCGGGCGCGAGCTGGGACGAGCAGGCCACCCGCACGCCGGAAGGCGGCTGGCTGGTCGGCAATCCCGCCGCACCCATCAGGCTGGTCGAATACGGCTCGCTGACCTGCCCCGCCTGCGCCAATTTCTCGGCCGAGAGCCAGGAGCAATTGCATACCGACTACATCGATTCCGGCCGGGTGAGTTTCGAGTTCCGCAGCGTGCTCATCCACGGGGCGGCCGACCTGCTGCTCACCCGCATGCTGGAATGCGGCGCCGAGCAGGCGGCGGTGCCGCTGGCGCATCAGGTGTGGGACAATCTGGATGCGGTGCTGGCGCCGATGCAGGCCAATACCGCGGCGGTGGAGCAGGCCATGACCCTGCCCGAGGACCAGCGCTTCGTCAGCATGGCGCAGACCGCGGGCTTCATCGATTGGTTCGCCGCGCGCGGCATCGGCACCGAGCAGGCGCGCACCTGCCTCGCCGACGCGGCGGCGGTCGAGCGGCTGGCCGCGCTGACGCAGGAGACGGCCACCGCCGACGAAGTGACTGGCACGCCGACCTTTTTCCTCAACGGCACGCGGCTCGACGGCACCGGCTGGGCCCAGGTCGAAGCCGCGCTGCAGCGCGCCGGAGCGCGTTGAGGCGAGGCCGATCGCGAGGGGGCTGCCCGGCGCGGCCTGAGCGGTCTCGGCGTACCGCCGCGCCATGCTGATCCGCAAGCTCAGCCTGGCAGGCTTCAAGAGCTTCGTCGAGCCGGCCACCCTGTTCATCGAGCCCGGGCTCACGGGCGTCGTCGGCCCCAACGGCTGCGGCAAGTCCAACCTGCTGGAGGCAATCCGCTGGGTGATGGGCGAGAACTCCCCCCGCTCGATGCGCTCGGGTGGGATGGAGGACGTGATCTTCGCCGGCACCGCCACGCGCCCGCCGCGCGATTTTGCCGAGGTGGTGCTCCACGCGGCGGACGATGCGGGCGAGGAATTGGTCGTCACCCGGCGGATCGAGCGCGGCGTGGGCAGCGCCTACCGGGTGAACGGGCGCGACGTGCGGGCGCGAGATGTGGCGCTCACCTTTGCCGACGCGGCGACCGGAGCACACTCGCCGGCGCTGGTGAGCCAGGGGCGGATCGCCGCGGTGATCGCCGCCAAGCCCGCCGAGCGGCGCCAGATGCTGGAGGAGACCGCGGGCATTGCCGGGCTCCATGTCCGCCGGCGCGATGCCGAGGGCAAGCTGCGCCAGACCGAGGCGAACCTGGCGCGGCTGCACGAGCTGCTGGCGGGGCTCGACGGGCAGATCGCATCGCTGCGGCGCCAGGCGCGCCAGGCGGAGCGCTATACCGCGCTGAGCGGGGCGATCCGGCTGGCCGAGGCGCGGCTGCTGTTCGCGCGCTGGCGCGAAGCGGCCGCGGTGGCGGAAGGCGCGCAGGCCGATTCGCTCGCCGCGGAAGGGCTGGTGAGCGCGGCGCAAGAGACCGCGAAGGCGGCGCAGGCGGCGCAGGCCGGCGCCCTCGCCGCACTGGCCGAAGCGCGCGACCTGCTCGCCGACCGGCGCGACGATGCCAGCGCGCATGGCCACCGCCTGGCGACACTCGCCAGCCAGCTTGAAGCGGCTGAGGAGCGCCTCGCCGATCTCGACCGCCAGCGCGTGCGGCTCGAGACCGATCGCGGCGACGCCGACCGGCTGACGCGCGATGCGGCCGAGGCGCTGCACGCCATCGAGGCGGCGCTCGCCGCCGGCAGCCAGGCGCTGGCCGAGGACGAAGCGCGCCGACCGCAGCTCGCCGCGCGGGTGGAGGATGCCGAGCGCGCGGCGCGGGCGGCCGAACTGGCGCTCGCGCGCAGCACCGCCGAACATGCCGGGGTCGAGGCCGAATGGCGGGTGGCCGCAGGCGAAATTGCGCAAGGGCAGGATCGGCTGGCGCGGCTGGCGCGCGAGGGCGAGCGGCTGGCGGGGCAGCGCGCGGGGCTGGCGGCCGGTGATGACCCGGAGGCGGCGCTGGGAGCGGCGCGGAAGGCGACGGCAGCGGCGGCGGCGACGCTGTTGCAGGCGCGTGGCGAATTCGAAGCGCTCGAGCAGCGCAAGGCCGGGCTCGGCGAGGCGCGCGATGCGGCCGCCGCAGCGCTGGCGGGAGCGCGCGCCGAGCTGGCGGGGATCGAGCGCGAATGGCAGGCGCTGGGGCGCGAGCGCGAAGGCCGGGCGAAGGCGGCGAAGGATCGCCGCGGGCTCCCCGTGGTGCTCGACCGCATCGCTGCCGCGCCCGGCTACGAGCGCGCGCTCGCTGCCGTGCTGGGGCGCGACGCGAAGGTGCCGTTGGGGGCACTGCCGCCCGGCGCGCAGGGGCGCTTCTGGGGCGGCGCGGCGGCGCCTGCCCCGCTCGCCACCAGTCTCGCGCGGCACGTGCGCGAATGCCCGCCCGAGCTCGCCGCGCGGCTGGCGCTGGTGCATTTCGCCGAAGACGACGATGACCGCGCCCTCGCCCCGGGCGAGTGGCTGGTGACCCGCGCCGGGCTGCTGCGCCGGTGGGACGGGTTCGTGGCCAATGGCGAGGGGGCGGCCGAGGCGGCGCGGCTGGAGGCGGACAATCGCTTCGCCGAGCTCGGTGCCTTGCTGCCGGGGCTGCGCGCGGCGGCGTCAGCGGCCGGCACCGCCGAGGCGGCGGCTCGGGCCGAGCTGGCGGCGCTGCAGGCGGCGCTGGTGGGGAGCGAGCGCGCCGCCGCGCAGGCGGCCGAAGGCGAGCGGCAGGCGTTGCGCTCGCTCGACCAGGCCGAGGCGGCGCACGAGCGGCTCGCGGGGCGGCGCCAGGAACTCGCGCGCGCGGAGACCGACCTGGCGGGGCAATACCGGGCCGCCGAGGCGGAGCTGGCGCAGGCGGGTGCGCGGCGCGCGGCCCTGGCCGATCCGGCGGCCGGGCGGGCCGAGCTGGAGCGCGCGCGGCTGGGGCACGAGGAGGCGCGCCGGGTCTTGCAGACGGCGATGGCCGCGCTCGCCGCGCAGGACCAGGCGCTGGCGGTGGCGCGCGAGCGCGTGGCCGGGCAGCGCGCCGACATCCGCGGCTGGCAGGCGCGCGCCGGCGATGCGGCGCGGCGGCTGGCGGGGATGGAGCAGCGCTTCGCCGAGATTGCCGCCGAGCGCGCGGCGATAGCCGTCAAGCCGGCCGGGCTGCTGCGCGAACTCGACAGCGGCGAGCAGGTGCGCGCCCGCCTGGCCGGCGAGCTGCAGGCGGCCGAGGCGAAGCTCGCGCAGGCGAATATGGCCACGCGCGAGGCCGAGGCGGCACTGGCGGCCGCGGGCGAGGCGCTCGCCGCGGCCCGCGAGTCGCGCGCCGGCCTTGCAGCCCGCGCCGAGAACGCCATCGGCTTACGCGAACAGGCGGCCAGGCTCGCAGGCGAGCGGTTCGGGTGCCCGCCGCCGCTGCTCGCGGGCAATTGTGGTTTCGACGCCGCGAGCGTCGCCGATGCCGAGACCGAGCGCGCCGCCGCCGAACGGCTGGTCGCGGAGCGCGAGCGGATCGGCCCGGTCAACCTGGTGGCGGCCGAGGAACTCGCGCGGATCGAGGCCGAGCACGGCGCCAATGCCGCCGAACAGGCCGAGCTGGCCCAAGCGGTCGCCCGCCTGCGCGGATCGATCGGCAGCCTCAACCGCGAGGGGCGCGAGCGGCTGCGCACGGCCTTCGCGGCGGTGGACGGGCACTTTCGCCGCCTGTTCACGCGGCTGTTCGAGGGCGGCCAGGCGCACCTGGCGCTGGTCGACAGCGACGATCCGCTCGAGGCCGGCCTCGAAATCTACGCCCAGCCGCCGGGCAAGCGGCTGCAATCGCTGACGCTGTTGTCGGGCGGCGAGCAGGCGCTGACGGCGATTGCCCTGATCTTCGCCCTGTTCCTGACCAATCCGGCGCCGATCTGCGTGCTCGACGAAGTCGACGCGCCGCTCGACGATGCCAATATCGAGCGCTTCTGCGACCTCCTCGACGCGATGGCCGGCGAGACCCGGACGCGCTATCTGATCGTCACCCACAATGCGGTGACGATGAGCCGGATGCATCGCCTGTTCGGCGTGACGATGGTGGAGCGCGGCGTCAGCCGGCTCGTCAGCGTCGACCTGGGGGTGGCCGAGGAACTGCTCGCGGCAGAGTGATCGCCGGGCGAGCGCGGGGCGCTTGCAGCTCGCGCCACGACGCATTGTCTCCGGTGTTGCTCGCGGCCGGACGTGCTCGGCGCGCGAGCGCCGCCCGACCCGATCGGCGCGCGGCGCCGATCAGGCCAGCATGATTGCCAGCCCCACGAGGGGCGCCCAGGGAACGATGGCGCCCGTGGCGATCAGGGCTGCGCGGGCGGGCAGCGGCCACTTTTCCGCGCCGGTCGCTTCGTGGGCGAGGTCCCAGATGGGGTCCGTCGGGGCGAGTTGCGGCGGCTCGGCTTCAGAAGGGCCGAGATGCGAGCTCTTGAGGCGCGCGGCGCTGATGTCGGCGCGGGCGAGCGGGACGGTGAAGGTGCAGCCGGCCATGGCGCCGCTGCGCCACATGACCTGCGCCTTGCGCCGGCCGGCATGCGGCAGGTCCACGTCGAGCAGATCGGGGACGGTGGCGCCTTCGGGAAGCTCGGCGAGGAAGCCGGTGACCGAGAGGTTGGCGATGGCGGCGGGGATCACCGCGGCGTCGTCGACGCGGTGGAGCGTTACCCCGAGGCTGATCTCGCTGCGCGGGACCATCCGCCGGTCGAGCCCGGCCTGGGCGATCGGTTGGGCCCGCTGTTCTGAACGTCCCGCCATGGAAAAAATCCTCGCAGATGGAGCCGGGCGCGCCGGTTCGACCAGAAGGATTAGCCAACAAGGGTAAACAATCGGTTTAGCGCCGGCCGCCTCGCGACGATCGGGCGAGCAGGCGCGCCGGTGCCCGCCGCAAGAAGCTAGAAACTCTCCTCGTACACGCGGGAAATGTCGTTGGCCCACGGTCCATGGAACTTGTCGAGCAAGCGCTGCGCGGGAACCTTGCCGCTCTCGACGATCTCGCCGAGCGGCTCGAGGAAGCCGGTTTCGCTGCTGCCGCCGGCATCGAGCCGACCGCGCGCGGCAAGGCCCGCATGAGCGATGGCCAGCGCCTCGCGCGCAAGGTCGCGCAGCGTGCCCGCGCCGCCGGGCAGCGGGGCGGCGAGCCCCTGCGCGGGGGTGACGGTACGCAATTGCTCGCGCTCGGCCATGGTCCAGTGCTTGACCAGGTCCCTGGCGGCGTCGAGCGCGGTGTCGTCGTACAACAGGCCGACCCACAGCGCCGGGAGCGCGCAAATGCGGTTCCACGGGCCGCCATCCGCGCCGCGCATCTCGAGGAAGCTCTTGAGGCGGACCTCGGGAAAGGCGGTGGAGAGGTGGTCGATCCAATCGGACGGGCGCGGCAGTTCGCCGGGCAGCGCGGGCAGCTCGCCGCGCAGGAAATCGCGGAACGACTGGCCGGCGGCGTCGAGGTAGCGGCCGTCGCGAAAGACGAAGTACATCGGCACGTCGAGCATGTAATCGACATAGGCCTCGTAGCCGAAGCCTTCCTCGAAGACGAAGGGCAGCATGCCGGTGCGATGCGGATCGGTATCGGACCAGATATGGCTGCGATAGCTCAGGAAACCGTTGGGCCGGCCTTCGAGGAAGGGCGAATTGGCGAACAGCGCGGTGGCGAGCGGCTGGAGCGCCAGCGCGGTGCGGAACTTCTTGGCCATGTCGGGTTCGGAGGAATAATCCAGGTTCACCTGGATGGTGCAGGTGCGCAGCATCATGTCCACGCCCAGCGACCCGACCCGCGGCATGTGCTGGAGCATGATCTGGTAGCGCTGCTTGGGCATGATCGGCAGCTCGGCGCGGGTCTTGTCGGGCCACATGCCGAGGCCCAGGAAGCCCACGCCGCAGGCCTCACCGACCTGCTTGCACTGCTTGAGGTGGCGGGCGGCCTCGTTGCAGGTCTGGTGCAGCGTTTCCAGCGGGGCACCGGAGAGCTCGAACTGGCCGGCGGGCTCGAGGCTGATATTGCCGTCGGGGCCGCTGAGGGCGATGACGCGCGGATTGCCGCGGGGCCCTTGCTCGATCACGGGCTCCCAGCCGAACTGGCGGAAGCCAGTGAGGATGTCGTGGATGCCGCCCGGCTCGTGATAGGACGGGGCGCGGTGATCGGCGAGCTTGTAGACCAGCTTCTCGTGCTCGGTGCCGATGCGCCAGCGCTCGCGCGGTTTCTCGCCCGCCTGCATCGGTGCGACCAGCTGGTCGCGGCGCTCGATCAGGCGCTCCTGCAGGTCGGTCGTCTTGCGCGTGCTCATGATGCTGGCCGTTAGGTGGCGGCGAAAGTTTGTACCAGCGGGAATTGTTCAGGCGGACGTAACCTTTGCCCGCTCGCCGATCCAATCGCCGGCGGTCCCCATCCACAGGGCGGTGGCGGCGATGGCGGCGGTCTCGCCGCGCAGGATGCGGGGCCCCAGCGAGATCGCCTGCGCCGCCCGCAGCGCGCCGATGGCGGCGCGCTCGGCATCGTCGAAGCCGCCTTCGGGACCGATGAGCAAGGCGGCGGGGCCGCGCTGCGCGGCGAAGGCGGCGGCGGCGGATTGGCCGCGCGACGCATCGGCCAGCTCGTCGGCGAAGAACAGCGTGCGTTCGGCCGGCCAGGCGGCGAGCAGCGCGGCGAGCGGCGCGGGCTCGGCCAGTTCGGGCAAGGCGCTGCGGGCGCATTGCTCCGCCGCCTCGGTGACGATCTTTTGCGCGCGCGCGAGATTGAGGCTGTCGGCGACGCAGCGGCGGGTGACGACCGGTCGGATCGCGGCGACGCCGAGCTCGGTAGCCTTTTCCAGCACGAGGTCGAAGCGGTCCTTCTTGAGCAGCGCCGGGACGAGCCAGAAATCGGGCACCTGCTCGCGCGGGCGCAGGTGTTCGACCACCGCCAGATCGACGGTGCGCTTGTCCACCGCTGCCACCCGCGCCGCCCATTCGCCCGTGGCATCGTCGCACAGGACGATTGCATCGCCCGCGCCCACCCGCATGACCCGCGCGAGGTAATGCGCCTGGGGGCCGGCGAGCGAAACCGCCGCGCCGGCGCTCAGCGGTTCGCCGACGAACAGCCGCGGGGCGCTGCGCGGGGGCCAGGCCGGACCTCTTGGCTGATGCGTGGCGGGCATCGGTTCGCGGCGGTCAGCGGCCGCGGTTCATTCCGCGATGGTGGTGAGCATGGTCGTCCACTGCTTGACGCCGGGGTCGAGCGTGGCGAGCGGGAGGCGTTCGTTGAGGCCGTGGGCGAACCTGTCCTGCGGGCGGATGAAGCTGGCCGAGACCCCGAGCGCGGGGATGCCGAGCGCGCGGAAATGCATTGAATCGGTCGCACTCGCGCTCATGCCGGGGACGATGGCGAGGCCGGGGGCGCGCTCGTGCACGGCCGCCTCCACCGCCCCCATGATTGCCGGATCGAGCGGCGATTCGAGCGATTCGATGGTGCCGTTGTCGGCGAAGGCGATGGTGATGGCCGGATCGTCGATCAGCTGGGTCAGCGTCGCCTGCACCTGGACGCGCGGGGTGCCGGGGAAGATGCGGCAATTGACATTGGCGCTCACCGATTGGGGCAGCGCGTTGGGCGCGTGGCCGCCTTCGACCATGGTGGGCACGCAGGTGGTGCGGATCACGCCGACATATTCGCGGCGGGCGGAGAGCTGCTCGGCCGCCGCGGCATCGCTCGGGTCGGCGGCGAAAGCGCGCATGGCCGCGGCGATACCCGGCTCGGCCTGGGCGGCGGCGCCTTCCAGATAGGCCTTGGTGAGCGGGCTCAGCTGCGGCGGGAAGCGGTACTGGGCGATGTTCACCAGCGCGCGCGACATGCTGGCGATGGCGTTGGTCGGCCCCGGGCGGCTGGAATGGCCCCCGGGATCGGTCATGGTCAGGCGGTAGTCGGCATAGGTCTTCTCGGCGGCCTGCACGGTGTAGACGAAGGGGGCGCCATCCGGCGCGAGCTCGCCGCCGCCGGCATCGGCGTTGAGCACCAGCGCCGCGTTGGCGAGCGCCCGCGCCCCGGCGAAGGTGGTGCGCATCTGCGTCTCCTCGTCGCCGGTGAAGAACAGCACGATGTCGCGCGCCGGCACCCAGCGCTGCCGCTTGAGGTCGATCACCGCGGCCATCACCATGGCAAGGTCGCCCTTGTTGTCGACCGCACCGCGGCCGAACACGAAGCCGTCCTCCACCACCGGGGTGAACGGGTCACGCTCCCAGTCGGCCGGGTTCGCCTCGACCACGTCCATGTGCGCGAGCACCACGATCGGCTTGGCGGCACTGTCGCGGCCCGGGTAGCGGGCGGTGAGGTAGCCGGTCTCGCCCATCGCGGTGAAGGCGATGTCGTCGGCGGCGAAGCCGGCGGCGAGGAGCCGGGCGGTGAGCTTGTCGGCCAGCACCGGCATCTGCCCGCGGCCCTCCACGGTGGGCACGGCGATCGCTTCCTGGAGGATCTCGAGCGCCATGATGCCGGCGGGCGTGGTCGGCGTGCCGTCGGCCTGGGCCTGGAGCGGGGCGGAGGCCGCCGCGAGCGTGGCGCAGGCGAGGAGGGCTGGGATGCGCATGAACAATCCTTCGAACGGGCGAGCCGCCTTCTTTGCCCGATTCGCTCGACCGCACAAGCTCGGCAAGGGCGGCGCCGAACCGCGACCCTGCCCTTCCGCCGCCGCCCGCCAGCGGTTAGGACGCCGGCGATGGACCCGCGCCCCGCCCCGCCGCCGATCGTGCCCGACAGCGAGCACCGCGGCCTCGTGGCGCGACTGCCGCGGGCCTTTCGCGACTATGCGCTGCTGGCGCGGTTCGACCGGCCGATCGGCTGGTGGCTCTTGTTCTGGCCCTGCGCCTGGGGCGTGTGGCTGGCAGGTGGCGGGGCGCAGCTCGAACTGCTCGCCTGGCTGCTGCTGGGCGCCGTGGCCATGCGCGGGGCGGGATGCGTCTACAACGACATCCTCGATGCCGCTCTCGACCGGCGGGTGGCGCGCACCGCGCTGCGCCCGGTGGCGAGCGGGCGGGTGAGCGTGCGGGCGGCGTGGGTGTGGCTGGTGATGCTGTGCCTGGTGGGCCTGGTGGTGCTGCTGCAGCTGCGTTGGCAGGCGCAGCTGGTGGCGGTCGGCAGCCTGGCGCTGGTGGCGGCCTATCCGTTCATGAAGCGCATCACCTGGTGGCCGCAGGCGTGGCTGGGGCTGGTGTTCACCTGGGGCGCGCCGGTGGGTTGGGTGGCGCTGCGCTCGGACGGGCTGGAAGTGCTGGCCGCGCTCTACGCCGGCGCCTTCTTCTGGTGCATGGGCTATGACACGATCTACGCGATGCAGGACCGCGAGGACGATGCGCTGGTGGGCATCCGTTCGAGCGCGCTGCGGCTGGGAGCGCGGGTGCGGGCCGGAGTGACGCTGTTCTACGCCGCGGCGCTGGCGTGCTGGGGGCTCGCCTTCTGGCTGGCGCGCGGCGACTGGCTGGCGCTGTCGGCGCTGGCGCCGGCGGGGCTGCACCTCGCCTGGCAAGCGGCGACGCTCGATGGCGGCGGCGCTGATCTGGCGCAGGGGGCCAATCCGCTCGCCCGGTTCCGCTCCAACCGCCGGGCCGGCGCGCTGGTGGCGGCGGGGTGCTTCGTGGTCGGGAACGCCTAGCGACCCGACCTACCAACTAGCGCCAGGCGGTGATGCGGCCGCCCTCGTCCAGGATGTAGAGCGTGTTGCCCGCGACGATGGGGGGCAGCGAGATCGGGTCGTTCAGCTGGGTGAAGTCCGTCGGCTCGCCGGTGGTCACGTCGACCGAGCGGATCTCGCCCTGCGAACTGGCGATCCACAGGCGGCCGTTCGCCAGCACCGGGCCGGTCCAGAAGATCGGCCCGTCGCGATCCTCCGGGTCCTCCCAGCGGGGCAGCTGGGTGATCCACTTGATGCGGCCGGTGGCCCGGGCGATGGCGAGCAGGCGCGAATCGTCGGTGAGGGTGAAGATCCACTCGCCCGCCACCGTGGGGGTGGAGACGCCCGCCAGCGTCAGCTCCCAGATGCGCTGGCCGGTGGTGAGCTCGTAGGCGGCCATGCGCCCGCCCTGGCCCAAGGCGAATACCTGGCCGCCATCGATGATGGGGTCGGCATCGACATCGGTCAGCGTGCCCACCTGGGTCGAGATCGAGGTGCGGCTGAGCGCGTCGGACCACAGGTTGCGGCCGTTCTCGTAGCGATAGGCGACCAGCTCGCCGGTGGAATAGCCGGCCACCACCGTGCCCTGCCCGGCCGCCGGCGCCGCCACGCCGAACACGCCCGAGGTGCCCGAGGCCGCCGCGTCCTGCCAGATCGGGCTGCCGTCGGTGGTGCTGAGCGCGTGGATCTGGTTGTCCTGCGTCATGACGTACAGCGAATTGAAGGCGATGGTGGGCGAGCCGCGCAGGGGGCCGGCCGGCTTGACGCGCCAGAGCTCGTCCCCGGTGGCGGCATCGAGCGCGACCACGTCGCCGGTGCCGATCGCGGCATAGACCCGCCCGTCGGCAAACGAGACGCCGCCGCCGAACGCGGCATCCTCAAGCTCGCGGGCTACATCGATCGTATGGGTCCAGACGCGCGCGCCGCTGGCGGCATCGAAGGCGTGGATTACGCCTTCGGTATCGACCGCATAGAGCCGCCCGCCGCCGATGACCGGCGCGGCAGCCAGGCGGCGGCGGTTGCTCGAGCCGGCGATCTGCGCCCGCCAGGCCTGCCGCGGAGTGGCCGCCAGCGAGACATGGCCGGAGGATTTCGCGGCGTTGCCCCCGGCCTGCGCCCAATCGGCATTCTCGCGCGCGGCCGGCAGCGCCACCCTGATCGCGGCAAGCGCGGCATCGGGCTCGACCGCGGTGGCGATCCGCGACAGGATCGGCCGGCGATTGCCGATGGTCGGGGTGCCGGGCGAATCATCGCCGCCGCCGAAGATGCCGCAGCCGCCGAGCGCGAGCAGCAGGGCCGCGGCCACGGCGCACGCGGCGGGCCGGGGCGCGGCGCGTCTCCGGTGCGAGGAAATCGGCATGGCGGCGATCATTGGGCCTCTCCCGCGGCGGCTGGCGCGGCCGGTCGCGCGGCCGGGCCGGCGGGACCGCCGCCGGCCGTAATCGCCTGCGTCGCGTCGACCTCCTCGACCGCATCATAGCCGAGCAGGCCCGCGAGCTGGCGGGTGCGGGCGCGCAGCGTCTCCGGCACCTCCTCGTCGCGGGCGATGGCGGCAAGCAAGGTCCCGGCCTGCTGCTCGGCGCCGAGCTGCAGATGCGCCAGCGCCACCAGCTCGCCGGCGGTGCCGAACCAGGGACTGTCGGGGACCGCCAGCGGGCCCAGTCGGTCGATCACCTGCTGCGGCTGCAGCGCATCGTAGCCGACGGTGACGGCGCGGATGGCGGCGAAGTCGCGGTACGGTCCGGGCGCGTTCTGGTCGGCCGCCACCTGGTCGAACAGCGCCACCGCCTCCTCGGCCCGGTTCTGGTCCACCGCGATGCCGGCGCGCAGCAGCCGGGCCACCGCTTCGCCGCCGGGCGAGGCATCGGCCAGCAACGCCTCCAGCTCGGCATCGGCGATGCGCGCATTGCCCGCCTCGAGTTCGTCGATGGCCCCGACCAGCTCCTCGGAGCGTTGCTCCAGCCGGGCATCCTCGCGGTTCTGCCAGAACAGCCAGCCGCCAAACAGCAGCAGGATCGCCAGCACCGCGCCGCCGATCGCCAGACCGTATCGGCGCGCCGCGGTGCCCACCTGCTCCTGGCGAACCGCCTCATCCACCTCGCGCATCAGCACGGACCGCTCGGCGAGAATACGCTCATCGGGAGCCCGGCGGCTAACGGGATCAGGCAGGGAGGGAGGTCGGGAGGCCAAGGGCGGGTGCTTCATTTGCGGATCAGGGCGCGCTGTGTAGCGGATGGGCGCGCAGATTCAATTGCGGGTTTCGACGCGGTGGTATGGCGCGCGTCTCGCGCGGGTGCGGTGAACCGTGGATGAAGTGTTCGGTTCAGTCGGCACCCAATGCAAGGTCCGCCGCGGCCGGCCGGGCGGCCCGGCCGGTGAGCCCGCCGTAGAGTGCCCAGCTTCGCTCGACCATGCGCTTCTCGTCGAACTCCTCGCGGGCCCTGGTGCGGTTGGCCTGGCCGATCCGGCGGCGTTCCTCCGCGCGGGCTGCGACCAGGCGCAGGGCCTCGCCCAGGCCGGCGGGATCGTCGCTGTCGTAGAGCAGCGGGCCGTTGGCGCTGGCCAGGGGCGCGGCCGCCGCCACGTTGCGGGGAGCCAAGACCGGCAGGCCGGCGGCCATGGCCTCGATCACCAGCGTGCGGTCGGATGCGGTGGGCGCGGGCAGCGCCAGGCAATCGAGCAGTCCGAGCAGCTGGCGGCTTTCGGCGACCAGCCCGGCGAAATGCAGCCGGTCCTCGATCCCGAGCACCGCCGCCTCCGCCTCGAGCGCGGCGCGGTGCTCGGCCCGGTGCGCGCCCTCGCCCGCGACGACCAGCTGCCAGGCCGGCGGCAATAGCGCCAGCGCCCGGACCAGTGCCAGCGGCTCGACCCCGCCCGCATGCGCCCGGGTGCCGAGCCACAGCTCGTCCTTGCGCTTGATCAGGCCGGGCAGCTGGTCGCGCCGCGCCCTGGTGGCGAAGGCGCGGGTGTCGATGCCGTCGGGGATCAGCCGCACCCGGGTGCGCGGCTGATCCCATTCGCGCAGCGCCAGACGCTCCAATGCCCGCGTGGGGACGATGAGCGCGGCGGTGCGACCCAGCGCGAAGCGGCGGTACCAGGCGCGCCCGCGACCGCCCAGCTCGGCCGGCGCGTCGCTGAGTTCGTGATGCGCCAGCGGGGCGAGCTTGTGGACATCGGCGAACAGCGTGTGCGCCAGCGCGGCGTCGAGCGCGCCCGCGCCCCAGGTGCACACCAGATCGTACCCGCGCATAGCCGCGGCGAGCTTCAGCAGGCGGCCGGGCAGATTGCTGCCGGTGAGCGGCGGGAAGCGCGGCCAGGACACCTGGGCTGCCCTGGGCAACAGCCGCGCCGCCTGGCGCCGGTCGCGGCGGTCGGCGACGATGGCGTGGTCGGCCTTGCGCCCGAGCCCGTCGACCAAACGGACCAGGCGCCGGGCGGCGGGATCGTCGTCGAACTCGGCGAGCAGGTGGAGCATGCGCGGCGGCCCCGATCCGGCCATCGCTAGGGCACCCGCGCCAGCAGCCGGGCGATCGCCGCCTGGGCCGCCGGCTCTTCCAGCGTCGGCGCATGGCCCGTGCGCGCGATGGTGACCGCGTCCAGCCCCGGCAGCTCGCGCTCCATCCGCGCCAGCGTCGCGGCCGAGAGGATATCCGACAGCTCTCCCCGCAGCGCGGCGACCGGGCGCCCGGCCAGCGCGCGGAATACCGGCCACAGATCGACCGCCGTGCCCGAATCCGCCGGCCGGGCGAAGGGCTCGGCGATCTTCATGTCGTAGTCGAAGGCGATCCGGCCGCTGCCGCCCACGCACATCAGCCGCTTGGCGAGGCGCAGCCAGTCGGCGAGGGCGAAATCGGGATGCGCTTCGCCGGCCTGTTCCTGCAGCCCGCGCGCCGCGTGCATCCAGGTGGGATAGCTGCGCCCCTGGCCGACATAATCGCGGATGCGCGCCAGGCCCGCCTCCTCGATCTGGGGTCCGATATCGTTCAGCACCGCCGCGGCGATGCGCCCGGGCGCCTGGGCGGCGAGCAGCATGGCCATGATGCCCCCCAGCGAGGTGCCGATGGCGACCACCCGGTCGAGCCCCGCCTGGTCGAACAGCGCGGCGAAGTCGGCCAGGTAATGCGCCGGCGTGTAGCTGGCCGGGTCCCTCGCGTAATCGCTGTCACCGCGGCCGCGCAGGTCGACGCACAGGATGCGCCACTCGCCGGCGAAGGCCTCTGCCACCGGCTCGAAATCGCGCGCGTTGCGGGTGAGGCCGGGGATGCACAGGATCGGCGGGCGATCAACTCCCGGCGATCCGGGCGATATGGAATAGTCGCGATAATGCAGGCTGAGGCCGTCGGCGCCGGTCCAGCGGCGGTCTTCGTAGGCGGGAGGCATGGGAACGAGTGGTGCTCCTCGTGGTGGGCAGGTTTGCGGGCCGGCCTCGTCCTTGCGCCCGGCCCCGCGGGTGGCCACTAATGGCAGATGAGCGCACAACCGCAACCTGTCGCAAGCCCCCTCGCGGAGGCCGCCGCCTACCGCCCCGATACGCCGATCATCGCGCTGGCCGGCTGGCTGGCCGATCCGGTCGAGCCGGCCGACTTTCCCGCAACGGTGCTGCGCTTCCGCAACCTGCGCTGGGACCGGGCGGTGGGGCTGGACGGGCTGACGGCGGCGGAGTGGCTGGCGCATTTCGGGCGGTTCGAACCGCTGGCGGGAAACCTGCCGCAGCCGCTGGCGCTGCGCTACCACGGCCACCAGTTCCGCACGTACAACCCGGACATCGGCGACGGCCGCGGCTTCACCTTCGCCCAGCTGCGCGATGCGGATGGCCGGTTGCTCGACCTGGGGACCAAGGGCAGCGGGCTGACCCCGTACAGCCGGACCGCCGACGGGCGGCTGACGCTCAAGGGCGCCGTGCGCGAGATCCTGGCGACCGAGATGCTCGAGGCGCAGGGCGTCTACACCTCCAGGACCTTCTCGGTAGTGGAGACCGGTGAGGAGCTGGTCCGCGGCGACGAGCCCTCCCCCACCCGCTCGGCGGTATTGGTGCGGCTCAGCCATTCGCACATCCGCATCGGCAGCTTCCAGCGGCTCGCCACGCTGGGCGAGGACGATCACCTCGCCGCGCTGGTGGACTATTGCCTGGCGCAGTTCCCCGGGCCGCCGCCGCCCGCGGATGCCCCGGGCCTCGACGAGCCGGCGGTGGTCCTGATGCACCAGGCGGTCGAGCGGCTGGCGGACCTTGCCGCCTCCTACATGGTCGCCGGCTTCGTCCATGGCGTGCTCAATTCCGACAACATGAACATCACCGGCGAGAGCTTCGATTACGGCCCCTGGCGCTGGCTGCCGACCTGGGACCCGGGCTTCACCGCGGCCTATTTCGACCATTCCGGGCTCTACGCCTTCGGTCGCCAGCCCGAGGCGATCCGCTGGAACCTGGCGCAGCTGGGCGGCGCGCTGCGGCGGCTGGCAGCGGCCGAGCCGCTGGTCGCCGCCTTCGAACGCTTCGGGCCGCTATACGAGCAAGCCTTGCAACGCCGCTTCTGCTGGCGCCTGGGGGTCGCGAGCACCGGCCCCGACGCCGACACCGCGCTTATCGGCGCGGCCGAGCAGGTGATGCGCACCGACGGCATCGGGCCCGACGCCTTCTTCTTCCGCCACCGCGGCGGCCGCGCGGCGACGGGCGCGCTGGCCCAGGCGCTGGGGGACAGGGCTGCGGGCGCGCTCGATCATCCGTACTGGCGCGATGGGGCGCCCCAGAGCATGCTGATCGACGAGGTCGAAGCGATCTGGGCGGCGATCGCCGAGCGCGACGACTGGGCCGTGCTGGCGGACAAGGTGGCGGCGCTGCGCCGCATGGGCGAGGCGCTGGGCCGGCCGCCGGTCGCCGCCGGACACCTGCGCCGGCACGAGGACGCATTGCCGTGAGCGCCGCGATCGTCTCCCACGAGCCCGCCACCGGGGCCGAGTTGTGGCGCGGCGATGTCGGCGAGGTCGAGGCCGCGGTGGCGCGGGCGCGCTCCGGCTGGCCGGCCTGGGCGATGCGGCCACTGGCCGAGCGGATCGCGCTCCTCCACGCCTTCGCCGAAGAGGTGCGCCGCAGCGAGGCGCCGTTCGCCGAGCTGATCGCGCGCGAGACCGGCAAGCCGCTGTGGGAGGCGAAGACCGAGGTGGCGGCGGTGATCGCCAAGGTGGAAATCTCCGTCCGCGCGCAGGCGGAGCGCGCCGGCACGCGCGACCTCGGGGCCTCGGCACCGGGCGCGGTCTTCGTGCGGCACAAGCCCCATGGCGTGCTGGCGGTGCTCGGGCCGTACAATTTCCCCGCGCACCTGCCGGGCGGCCACATCGTCCCGGCGCTGCTCGCGGGCAATGCGGTGGTGTTCAAGCCCAGCGAGAAGACCCCGGCGGTGGGTGCGTTTCTCGCCGAGTGCTACCACCGCGCCGGGGTGCCCGCGGACGTGCTGCAGCTGCTGGTCGGCGGGCCGGCGGAAGGCCGGGCGCTGGTCGGCCATGCGGGGGTGGATGGCGTGCTGTTCACCGGTTCCGAGCGCGCCGGCCTCGCCATCAACCGCGCGCTGGCGGGCTGCCCAAGCAAGATCGTGGCGCTGGAGATGGGCGGCAACAACCCGATCGTGCTGTGGGATACCGCGCACCTGGAAGCCGCCGCGCGGCTGATCGTCCAGTCGGCCTACACCACCGCCGGGCAGCGCTGTACGGCGGCCCGGCGGCTCATCGTGAAGGCCGGGCTCTACGACGCGGTGGTGGCGGAGATTGCCGCGCTGCTCGACCGGATGATCGTCGGGGGGCCGTTCGACGAACCCGCGCCGTTCATCGGCCCGGTGATCGATAACCAGGCCGCCGAGGGCCTCCTGCACGGCTACGCGGACCTGCTGGCGCGGGGCGGCGAGGCGCTGGTGCCGCTCACCCGCCCCGACCCGGCGCTGCCCTTTCTCAAGCCGGGGTTGATCGACACCACGCCGGTGCACCCGCGGCCCGATGGCGAACTGTTCGGGCCGTTGCTGCAGGTGATCCGGGTCGCGACCTTCGAGGAGGCGATCGCGGCGGCCAACGACACCCGCTTCGGCCTCTCCGCCGCGCTGATCGGCGGCGACCGCGCG